>NZ_JBWKCE010000025.1:0-86527 GCF_056436685.1 Streptomyces sp. NPDC043680
GCCGGCGACGGAGTCGCCGTCCCGAGCCGGCGCCGGCCCGGCAAGGACCTCACCACCAAACAGAAGTCCGTCAACCGAGCCCACTCACGCCTCAGGTGGCCCGTCGAGAGAGCCATCGCCCGGATCAAGACCTGGCGCATCCTCCGCAAAGCCCGGCTCAGCCCCAACACACTCACGTCAATCACCAAAGCCATCCTCACCCTGGAGACTCACCGCTGAAAATGCTCATTGACGGACGCGAGTTTGTACCAACGTAGTTTGATCACGCCTGGTCTTGGGCGCGGCAAGGAGGATGCGGCGTCTCAGGGCGGCTCCCCGGGATTTCGGGCCGACTGCCGGCCCGACGTCCGTGCGGCGCCAGATCCCGCCGTTGCGGCTGGGGGGAGGTCAGCCCAGCTTCAGTCCGAAGAAGGCGCGGGCGAGGCCCGCCGCTGTGTTGTACACCTGGCCGATCGGTTCTTCGATGGTGTCGTAGATGGTGTCCACGGCACCGATCGGGTCGATGGCGGGCAGACCCGCGCGCTGGCTCGAAGCGTTGGGATTGGCCTGCGCTTCGGCGGCGCCGGCGTGAGAAGTTCCTGCAACTGCGAGGCAGGCGCTCACGAGGATCACGACGGCCAGTGTGCGCGCTGTGTGCTGAGTAGTCATGTCTGCCGTAACGATCACACGACTCCAGGGATACCCGAGGGTGGGCAGCCGGGCCGTGGGTTATGTCGATCAAACTTCGATGACACGCGATCAAGATTCGATGGCACAGGACAGGTGGTGCGCGCATAGCCGGGTTCCCCAATTGGGGAGCCCGAACCGAGAAGTGGGCGATCTCCCGGATCGGGGAGATCGCCCACTCTGTCCGCCCGCGCGTGGCGGGCAGGCGCTGCGCTGCTCCACGACCATCACATGCCGAGGGCCGACAGCTCATCCACTCGCTGGACCGACACTTCCCGGCCTTGACCCGCTGCTGGCTGATTCAGGATCCGAGCCGCACGGCTTCGCCGTCGAGATCCTCGGTGTGGCTGCGCGGTACGTCGAGGTTGCCGACGCGGGCCCGCTTGTTGCCAACGTCATTGACATACAGGTTCCCGAGCTCGTCGACGGCCACGACGTCAGGCCCGACCAGGCCCGCCTACAGGGGAGGAACGTTGTCCCCGGCGAACCCCGCAGATCCGGTATTAGCGACCGTGGTGATGATCCCGCCGGCGTCGACCCTCCGGATGTGGCGGTTGCCGGTGTCGGCGATGTACAGGCTCCCGTGGGCGGCCACGACTCCCTGCGGGGAGTACAGGCCAGCCTCCACAGCAGGGCCGCCGTCCCCAGAGACCGTCGAATATCCCGTACCGGCGTACGTGGTGATGATCCCGCTGGGGTCGACCCTCCGGATGCGGTGGTTGAGGGTGTCGGCGATGAAGACGTTCCCGTGGGCGTCCACGGCGACCGCCTGGGGGTAGTAGAGGCGGGCCTCCACAGCAGGTACGTCCTGCCCAAAGAACCCCGGGACTCCCGTACCGGCATATGTGGTGATGATCCCGCTGGGGTCGACCCTCCGGATGCGGTGGTTGAGGGTGTCGGCGATGAAGACGTTCCCGTGGGCATCCGCGGCGACCGCGAACAGACCGTTCAGATTGGCTTGGGCAGCCGCACTCTGATCGTCGCTGTGCCCGGCAACTTCGTTACCCGCCACCGTGATCCTCTCGTCCATCCCAGCCTCCTAGCCCAGCGGCGTAAGCCCACCACTGGTGCACCCCTCACATATGCCGAACTCGCGAAGGAAGACCACATCGCTCCAGCGTGGGCCTCTCCTCAATGACGTAGGTCAGACTTTATCGGCGAAGCTGGATTCGGCCCCGCCAGAGGCGACATGGAATCGTGTGACGTCACGGCGGGGTTGGTGCTTGTTCGTGCGGCCAGGCTCATCGCCTCGATCGGCTCTTCCCGCGGGTACAGCGTGACAGAGGAGGGATCGCCTTGAACGCGAAACCCGCCAACTGAGGCGCTCACTCGCCAGTTCAAGCGCTCAGTCACATCTGGCCGCGCCATAACATCCGTTTGCCGGAGCCGAAGGCCCTCCCGCGAACTCAAAACGCCACGAGAGGCCGCGTGCGGGGCCTCCCAGGTGATCACAGGTCGATCCATACCCGGTGCGCCGAGTTCGGCGGCTGAAGGGCCCGCTCTGGATGTCGCTTTTCGGCGTTGATCGGCGAATTGCCGGATTGGAGGCCGGAGTGAGGTCAACTTGCTTGTGGGCTGCCCAATTGGGGAGCCCACAAAGATCACATGGGCTCTCCCATTGGGGAGCTGTCGGGACCGCCGGCGAGGCCCGGCCCGTCGGGCCAAGCAGCGCTCTCTACGACCAGCGCATGCCGAGGGCCGACAGCTCCTCCACTCGCTGGACCGACAGCTTCCCGGCCTTGACCCGCTGCTGACTGATCCAGGCCCCGAGCCGCACGGCTTCGCCGTCGAGCTCCTCGGTGTGGCTGCGCGGTACGTCGAGGTTGCCGACCCGTGCGCGGTACCGGGCAGCGGCGCGCAGGTTGTGCGCCCACATCTCCTCCCGGGTCCGCTTGGCGGCGGGCGCCGGGGCCTGCTTGATGCCGAGCCCGGTGAGCAGCGCCTGCTGCTTCCCCGTCAGCTTCCCGAATCCCTGGCGCTGCGCGGCGGCCCAGCGGCCGAGGTCCTCGCCGTACTCGACGTGGACGCCGGGGCTGAGTGGGAGCGTGCCCCCGGCGTCCACGTGGCGTGGGCGAGACGGAAGGCCCGCTGCCAGTGGGTCGGTGAACTGCCCTCAGGTGCCTGTTCAGCGCTTTGCGTGGATTGACGTTTCTGCGGTGATGGGTGGGGGCCGTGCGGGTGAGTACTCGCGGCGGTTCATGCGTCCGGCCAGGGGTCTGCTGCTACCAGTGCTCTGTGTCAGCGACCGCGGGAGACAGACGGGTGCCGCGGCAAAAGGAAGGGCAGAGGCGTTGGCCGGGATCGATCGTCGCAATGTGTTGAAGGCCATGGGCGGGGCAGCGGCCCTTTCGCTGCTCACGAACAGCATCGCCCGTGCGGCCCGGATCGAACCCCACTCGCCGACGGGCACGCTCAACTGACGTGTGGGTCCGTTTCAAGCAGCAGCCCCCGCCCTTCCCCCCGCACAGTCCCGCACAGGGCAAGTCGACCGTGACGGTCACGGAGGAGTTCTACCGCGGCCAAGACGGCGTGGCCGGCCCCTACGGGCTCGGCCCGCGGGTGCCCACGTTCGTCATCTCCCCTTGGAGCCGCGGCGGATTCGTGTGCTCGGAGGTGTTCGACCACACCTCCCTCATCCGCTTCATCGAACGCCGATTCGGGGTGCACGAACCCCAGATCACGCCATGGCGACGCACCGTCTGCGGTGACCTGACCTCCGCATTCGACTTCACCCGCAGCACCGGGGAGCTGCCCCACCTGCCCAGCACCGACGCCTACCGCCCCACCAGCTGCAAGAAGGTGGAGAACGGCGAGGACCCCGAGGCACCCCCCGAGGTCACGCTGCCCCGGCAGGAGACCGGCGTACGCCCGGCACGCCCTCTGCCCTACGACCTGGCCGCCGACTTTCATGTCGAGGAAGACCGCCTGCACATCCGCTTCGCCAACCAGGGAACGGCGGGCGCTTCCTTCCACGTCACCGCCCACACCGAGTTCCACGCCGGCCCCTACGGCCCGTGGGTGTACACCGTCGGCGGCCACGGCGAGCTCTCCGACAGCTGGAAAGTGACCAGCACCTACGACTTCCAGGTCCGCGGCCCCAACGGCTTCCTGCGGCACTTCACCGGAAGCACCACTCCAGCCGAGGACACCGCGATCGATGTCACCGCTCGGCACAGCACCGATGGCGGCGGACAACTCGTCATCACCCTCCACAACGGCAGTCCCCGCCGCACGCCCGCCACCCTCTACAACGGGTACAGCAAGCACAGCACCGAGCTGCTGCTGCACCCCGGCCGAGACACCACCCACATCGTCAGCAGCCGTGAACACCACAACTGGTACGACATCACCCTCACCTGGGGCGGGACAGAAACACCCCAGACGCGTCGCCTGTGCGGGCACATCGAAACCGGGACCCCCAGCAGCAGCGATCCCGCCTTCGGCTCCGGCCACGCCCAAGACACCGACCCGGATGCCTCGGCCTGCCTGGCACCGATTCCCACACCACCCACCGAGCCCCGCCACGCAACCCGAAGGCAGCCCTGAAACGACAGGCAGGGCCCGCATGCGCGCTACCCGTTGCACGGCGGCGCGAGAATCGGTGTGAACCGGCTGGATCACCGCCCAGGACACTCATTTCCAGGCCGGCGGTCGCGGCCGGCTCCCTCCGGTTCTGCCAGGCTCCATCACCTCCCGCACCGGGCCAAACCAGCGCCCGGTGGAGCCGCACGGCCGACACAGACCGGTCCACGAGCGCCTGATGGGATTCAAGACGGCCGTGCCCGCACGTCGCTGCCACCCACGACGCCGTGCTGGGCGAAGATGGCCCTCGCGCAAGAGCCGTTCAAGTTCCTTAGAGGTCGCTGGTGAACCGTTTTAGGTACACCGCGCTCGCGCCGACTGCGTCCGCTTGGAAGTGGAGGATGGAGAACTGTACCGAGATGCCCGGGTGGGCTCCCGCTTCGTGTGGGAGGACCTGCACGGTGATGTGCGGCGCGCGGCGAGGGGGTTCAGGTACTCGAGTTGTTCGCGCATGATCTCCGGGCTGCCGGCCACGCGGCGCAAGGCCGACTCGTCCAGCACGACCCGTAAGCGGAAAGAGCGGGCCGGATGGTGGGCTGGCTCTGGCTATCGACTTGCCGACCCCACCCTGAAAACCTCAGCTTGTTCTAAACCTCGGGACCTGCTTGCCAGTGCCTGGTTCTATCCTCCGCTGAACGTCACGGATGGACTGGGAGCCAAGCTGTGCAGATCGCAGGGGTAGACCTGTATGTGAATCACCCGGTGATGGCGCTCGGCTCGACCGAGTGGATCCCCACCACGTTGGTCCTCGACGGCGCTCCTGCCGCTGCGTGCGACACCCACGTCATCGTTCGGGTGCAGGCCCAGGTTGTTCTGGTCAAGGTTCGAGTCTTCCAGGATCACGGTGACGCGGATGACCACGGAAGCGACAGAGCGCCGCTGACAACCGTGTTCGACGGGCAACTTCTACTGAGCGACGGTCGGCTCGTAGTGGGGGATGTCGTTGGCGAGAGCCGATTCACCACTTCCCTGCCCGGGAAGCCAGGTAGGCGACGAGTTCGGGTCTCGGTTGACGATCCGCAGGGATGGGCTCGCGCTGTCGACGTCGTCATCAGCGCCGAGACAGTGTGACGGAGCCGTGTATCGGCTCGAACGTTCTTCGACTCCGCACTCCTGAGGCCGCGGACCGCTGGACCTGGCTCCTGATCGTCGCGCACACCCAGCTCCGGCTCGCCCGGCCCCTCGCCGCAGACCTCCGCAGGCCCTGTGAGAAGCCCACCGCGTCCGGCCGGCTCACCCCGGCCCGGGTCCGCCGAGGGTTCAGGAACATACGCGCTCATCTTGCCTGCCCGGCCTGCGTTCCCAAACCTCAAGGCGCCGGCCCCGGACGGCCACCCGGCGCCAAGATCAAACTCGTGGAATCGCCAGCGGTGACATCGTCAAGGTGGAGCTCGATGACGACAGCCCGGAATGCGCCACGTGGCGAACTGCCGCACCAACGTGTTGCCCATGTACTCGATACCGGGGAAGCGTGTCGAAGACGAGACCGTCGTGGAAATCGAAGGGGCAGGGGACCAGGCAGATCAGTCGGCGCTGAAGTACGGCCGCCTGGCGGGCTCGGTCGGCGATGATGTCGAGTACGACTTGCTGGCGCTGACGCTCATCCTGAGCGGGAATGACACGGCCACCTGGCGCCGCCCGGGGGCAGGCGGCTGCGAATCGGTCGTAGTCGGTGAAGGTGAGGGTTCGCCGCTCGACGACCATGGCGGTGAAGTAGTCGCGCCGTGCCCGCTGCGGGTGCCGTGGACGTCCTGGTCGTCGGGGCCGGACCGACTGGCTTGGTACTTGCCTGCGGCGTCGAGAGCCTGTGGGCGGTGGACCTCGGTGACGGCACGGTGCGTTTGGACAACACTCCCTGGTTCGTAATGGGCAGGAACGGTTCACTGGCCGTACCGATCGCGTCCATGAACCCTGGAAGTGCTGGACGACCTCGGTGTCCAGGTGAGAGGCCCCGCGCCAGGGTGAAGCAGTACGCCTCGGCGATGTCTGGAAAGTCGTCTTCGAACCACGCGTAGTCCGCTCCGGTCTTCGTCATGCCGTCCATCCTGGTTCGTGTCACTGACACCGGAGGGGCTCGCGGACATGACTTGGACTGCGCGACTGCTGTCAGTGGTCCCTGTAAGGATGCCCCGGTCAAGACCAAGATTGATCTGGAGAGACCATGGGTACCTGGGATGTCGGCCCCTTCGACAACGACACCGCAGCGGACTTCTGTGGCGACCTTGATGAGGCAGCCGCAGGCGAACGTGAGGGCATCGTCCGCGGCATTCTCACCCGTGTGATCGACACCGCAGGCTATCTGGAAGCACCCGAGTCTGAGCAAGCCGTTGCTGCTGCCGCCCTCGTCGCCGCGCAATGTCCTGGGGTGAGCCTGTCGATCCCGTTTATGGGCCGGAAGAGTCCCTTCCTGATCTCACGGGCCTGCGCGATCTCGCCCTTCATGCCCTTGACCGCGTCATGACCGATCCGTCCGAGCTGATGGACCTATGGGAGGAATCGAATGGCGGCCCCTGGCGCGTGAATATCCGCCGCCTGCAGAACGTGCTCCTGCCGCAGCCGCCCGGAGAACAGGCTCAGCCTTATCTGACCACACCGCAACCACTACGTGATTTCTATCCGGAAGGCCGCCATGAGCTGGGATGTACTTCTCCTACGCCTACCCGACAACGTGACCTCGGTCCATGAGATCCCAGGCGATCACACCTCGCCCCCGCTCGGCCGCCTCCACGACGTGCTCGCGACCGTTGCCCAGGCCGTCCCGGACACCGATCTCTCGGACCCGACCTGGGGTGAGCTTCTCGGGCCCGCCTGGTCCATGGAGCTCAACATCGGCGACGAGGACCCAGTGGACTCGATCATGCTCCATGTCCGAGGTTCCGGCGACGACGTGCTCACGCCAATCTTTCGACTTGCCGAAGCCTTGGGCTGCAAGGTCCTCGACTGCGGAGAAGGAGACCTGATCAGTCCAAGGCGGACATCGGGCTGGCACACCTTCCAGAAGTTCCGCGACCGAGTGCTCGGTTCCGCCGGCAAATCCTGAGCGCCCCAAGGGCTAGTTGTGCTGGTAATCCTTCGTGATTCAAAGACTGCTGGAGGAGCCCCTCCCGCGAGCACAGTGGCTGCGTGAACAGAACTGGGCCGCCATAGCGGACGCCTACGATCGCCTCGGACGCGCCGCCGAAGCTGACGATCGTGCCCTACTCGTAGGCTGTGCCAAAGAACTCGTCGAATCAGTTGCCCGTGTCACCCTCGTTGCGTCGGGCCGACCGAGTGGTGATAGCGCGGATTACCAACAGGTTCTGGGTCTGGCTCATAAGACCATCGAGCACGCCGTTGGGGCCGACCTGACCGCCAGCGATCCCCTGCGGCAGGTACCCACTGCGGCCATGAAGATGGCTGGACAGTTGCGTGGACTACGCAACCGCTACGGAACCGGACACGGTCGCGCCGTGGTGCACAATGTCAACCCTGAAGTCGTCGACACCTGCGTGCACGGGGCTCTCATCTGGAGTAGATGGGCCCTCGCCCGCATGCAGACAGTCCTCACGGAGCGTCTGCAAGCGGCGAACATCGCCAAGCTTGAAGAGTTTGACCAGCGCGCGCTCGGCCTGGCCGTTGGCCAGCGGGGCCGCCCGGGCTACCTTCAACGTTCGCATTGAGGGGATCCTGGCCTGCTCCGAGGTCCCGAGCAATTGGCCCTCCGCCTATCGCGAGGCCGCATTGCAGGGCCTATTCATCAACCCCGACGGTCAGCTCTACACCGACCCGGAACACAGCGCCTCCGGCGCCGCCCTTCTGCTCCAGCACCACCCCGAACCCGACAAGGCCCTGGCTGAGCTGAGATTGCTCGTCGCAGACGCCAGTCTGTCCCTTGAGTTTCAGACCAGCTCTGGAGCGACCATCACCGCGATGGAGGCCACCACACCACGAGTCCCCGAGTCCGCGCAGGAAACGTGGAAGGCGATCGCCGACGACCTTCGGCAACGCTCCGTCGGCTGACTCCGTACCGCTCCTGCCCTTCGGGAAGCGATCAGCGGCGAGCTGGGAAGCGATCTTCAGACGCCTCTCGTCGCTGCAGCTTGTAGGCACTCGTGAACAGCCCGTACCTCATGCAACCCGCAAGCCCGGGCAGCGAACTCGCCTGCCCGGGCCCACGGTAGCAGCAGAGCACTTGCGGGTCGGCCGAGGACGCAGGGCTGGCGCGCAGAGCTCGGGATGGAGCCGGGCGGCGGCCGCGGTAGGTCAGGAGAGCGGGCTGCGATCATCTGGCGAGCTGGTCCACCCGGAGCAGGTCGTCGGGGCTGATGTGGATCGCGGCAATGTTGACGAGCCACTGCATCCACACCGGCTCGATGCCGGGCGCACCCTCGAACTCGGCGTCGGTAATGCATCCCCGGGCGTAGGCGACCGTCGGTCTGCCAACTCCTGTAGAGCGTCATAAGCGATCCAGCGGACGTTCTTCGTCTCGCGGATGCTCGGGGTGGGGTCGCCTGTAATGGTGGCCCGGTAGACGGTCCATTCGGTCCATTCATGGCGGTGGCCGGTGCTGCATGCACCGGGAAGGCGGCGGCATGGGTTGTCCCGCCAGCCGCCGGTGACGTAGGTAAGGCCGCTGACGGTGAGGCCGAGCTCTTCCTCGACCTCGGCGCGGGCCGCGTCCTCGGCGGTCCCGTGGTCGCCGATATGGCCGGCGGCAGGTGCCGTGCCGGGTGGGAAGGTGGCGCGGTCGAACATCAGATCTCCCATGTTGCTGCGCGAACGGGCCGAGACCCACCCCGACCCCAGCGTCAGGGTGGCCGCGGTGCGGGCGCTGGCCACGGGATGGCCGACCGATCCGCGAACGCTGCCGTGGCTGTGCGAGCTCGCCGCTTCCGACGCGAGCGAGCCGATGCGACAGGCCGCACTGTGGGCCGTCTACTCTCTCTGGCCCGACGATCCGGAGGCCAGGGCAGTGCTGCGCACAGTGGCCAACGGCGAGGGTGACTCACAGGCCCGCACGGTGGCCGTCCTCGCCCTCGCCGCCGGATGGCGGAACGACCCGGCAACCAGGTCATTGCTCGACGGACCCGCACGTGACGGCGACGCCGACTACGTACGGGCCACGGCTGTCCGAACGCTCGGAGCCGGCTGGCGCGACCACCAGGACACCGTCACGCTGTTACGCGACAGGGCCGAGCACGACCCGGAACCCTACGTCCGTGCGATCGCTGTCCACATCCTCGTCCGAAACTGTCGCACCCCCGATACCGCCGCCCTGCTGTGCCGGCTCGCCTCCGACGACCCACGGCCTCAGCTGCGCGCAGACGTCATCAACTACCTGGCGGCGGGCTGGCGTGCAGACCCGCAGACCTGCGCACTGCTCCGGAGGATCGTCACCAGCCGAACCGACACGATCAGCCGAAGCGCCGCGATCCAGGCACTGGCAGGCGGCTGGCGCAACGACCCCGTCACCGAGGCACTGCTACGCGAGCGGGCCGCCGACGACTCCGACTGGGGGCTGCAAAAGACGGCCGTCGAGGCACTCGCCGAACGCTGTCCGTACGACCGGGAGATCCAGGCGCTCGCCGACCGCTTCGCCGACGACTTTTAGTGGTCAGGAACGGGGGGCAGTTCGTACGCTCCTCGGCTGTGACCGCGTCTTGGTCGAGCAGCACACCACCGGGGAGCACTCCGTCGCCGGCCTCGCCCTGGGGAGGGTTGGGCAGCAGGGATGTCAGGCGGTCCCGTACGAATTCCGTCGTCCAGCCGTAGCCACTGCCTGGCGGCGAGCTTCCTTCCAAGCAAGGCAGTCACGTCGCCGGGGCGGTGGACCGAAGCCGCGTGGATGTCGTCCGGTGCCCTGCCGGGGCCTGGTCTCTCGGCAGGGCACCGTTGCTAGCGCTTCATGTAGTCCTCGCGGAGGGTCTCCAGGATGTGGGCGGCTTGCGGGAGGCCGGCTGCGCGGCAGCGGGTGGCGGCCGTGGTGAGGCGGGCCGCCGCCTCCTTGAAGCGGGCGAGGCCGTTGCCCTCGATGAGGGCTGCGACGCGGACGGCTTCGGCGCGCGGGACCTCGCCCTGTTCCCCACCTTCCTCGTGGGCGGCGATGGCGGCCTCCGCCTCGCTCAGGGCCTGCTCGAAGCGTTCGGCATCCGCGAGGACGCGGGCGCGGCGGTAGTGCACGTTGCCGCGTTCGTACCAGGCGGCGAAGTCGTCGGTGTCCTGCGGTACGGCGGCGAGGACCGCGTCGGCCCGCGTCAGGTGCTCGAGGGCCGTGTCCAGGCTCTCCGGTCCCCTGGCCTGGAGCGTGAGGCGGGCGAACTCGCACATCATGCGGATGATCAGGGGCGGGTTCGCTGCCTCGGCATGTGCGGCGACGGCCCGTTCGTATGCCGTGGTCGCCGCGTCCCAGCGGTCGGCCAGCGCCAGCGTGGTCGCCGCCTCCGCCGCCACCAGGGTGAGGACCTGGCGGTCGTCCTCCTCCCACCCGGCGACGGCGTCCGCGAGCCGCAGGAACTCCTCGGCCGCGGGCAGGTACTCCCCCAGCTCCCGCAGTCCGCGCGCCAGGGTCAGGCGGGCCTGGGCGATGGCCCGCTCGTCGCCCGAGGCGGCGGCCTCACCCGTGAGTACGGATTCCAGGACGGCGACGGCGTCGGCCTGCCGGTCGGCCCGGGCCAGGACATCGGCGAGCTGGAGCCGTACGTCCGTGGCCTCGTCGTGGGCTGCGTCCTGGTCGAACCGCGCGGCCGCCTCGGACAGGTGGCGCACGGCGCCGTTCACGTCGTCGAGGTGCGAGGCCGCGTGCCCGAGGAGGGCGTACGTCGGCGCGACCGCGAAGTCGGCGTCGTCGTACCGGGCCGCGTCGGCGAGTGCCCGGTGCAGGAGTTCCGCCGCCTCGGCCGGCTCCCCCTTGCCGAGCATCAGCTGGGCGAGCAGGGCGCGGGGGCGCGAGCCGCGCCAGGGTCGGTCGGAGGCGTCCACGGCCGCGAGGGCGGCCCGCAGTCCTTCCTCGGCGCGTTCGGGCTCGCCGGTACGGGCCGCCAGGTCGGCGGTGAACTGGAGTGCGTTGGCCACGTGGTGGGGCACCGACAGGCGCTCCGCCTCTGCCCGCAGCCTCCCGGCGTGCGCCTCGAAGCGCTCCCTGGCGGAGGGATCGGGCTCCGGCAGGGTCCCCACGGTCTCCTGGTAGGCGGCGAAGGTGACCGCGTACAGAACGGTGAGGTACTCCAGCGCCTCATCCGACTCGGCGGCCGTCAAGGGGGCTTGCGTCATGAGGAGTTGTGCCTCGGCCAGGACGGTGTCCAGGCCGGTGCGGGCCGCCTCGTGGTCGGCGTCGTCGGAGGCGCTCAGCCAGGCCAGGCTGCGGGCGCGCGCGGAGAGTGCGTGCCAGGGCATGCCCAGGCCTTCGAACAGCTCGGCGGCCTGCTTCAGCTCGGCAGTGCTCTCCGCTTCGCGGTCTTCCTTGGACAGCCGGAACGCACGCTGCTCGGCGAGCTGGGCCCGCAGCAGTTCCTCGGGGCCGAGCTCCTCGGCGTACGTGGCGCTGCCGTCGGCGAGTCGCTCCTCGATGCGGGTCCAGAGCCGGTGATCCCCCGGGTGCCCGGCGAGAGCCAGGCGGCGCGCCTCGCGCACCAGGGCGACGAAGTCGTGGGGGATGTCTGCTGCCACGGCGGAGGCGGGGGCCTCGGTGGTCGTGGCGCTCGCGGCGGAGGGGCGGGTGAGGGAGGCGCGCAGGCCGAGCGGCAGCGGCTCGGCGAGCAGCGGGCGCTGTGCGAGACGCTTGCGGCGCGTGTCCCCCACGGCGGTGGTGGCGTTGCGCGTGTCGAACGCGGCGGCGAGCCGGTCCGCCTCGGCCCGGACGTGGGCGAGGAGTTCGCCGGCGGTCCAGTCGCGTCCGGGCGGGCCCGCCACGGCCGTGTCGGTGTGTCCGTCCTCGGCGAGGCGGGTCAGCAGCACTTCGACGCCGGTGAGGAAGCCGAGGTGGGCCAGGGGTGCGCCGGTCGCCTCGAACAGCGGGCGGTTCTCCGCGAGGATCTCGAGCCCTCGGCCCTCGTTACGGGAGAGGGCGCAGAACTCCAGGTGGAGGCCGACCTCGTCCTGCATGCCGGTGTTGCCGCGGACCCGGCGGTAGCCGGTGAGGTGGTGGGAGCGGGCTTCGTCAGTGCGGCCGGCGCGCAGGAGCGGCAGCAGGGCGCGCGCCTGGCTCATCTGCGGTTCCTCGGTGCAGCCCGTATCCCCGTCGAGGACCGGCTGCCAGACCTCCAGTGCTCCGGCGTCGTCGCCCGAGGTCACCCGGTGCTCTGCGAGGCACCGGACCTCGCAGGCCTCGCAGTCGCTCAGCTCCGTACGGGGGCGGGTGACCCAGAGGTCGTAGGCGTCGGCGATGCCTACGCCGGTGTGGTGCGCGACGTGGTAGCGCATCGCCGCGACCGGCTGCATGCCGTGGTCGGCGTCCGCGTAGCGGGTGCGCATCTGCTCGATCCACGCCTGGATCGTGGCCAGGGGCATTTCGGGTACCTGGAGCAGGGAGGTCGTCACCCACTTGAAGCGCCAGAAGACCTGGTGGGCCTCCCACTGGCTGAAGGCTTCGGGGGCGGTGTCCCAGAGCTTGAGCACCCGGGCGAACACGACGGGCGACTTGCGGTGCTCGCCGGTGTGCTCGTACGCCTTCATCAGCTCCAGCAGGGCGGTGACGAGGACGTCGGGTTTGGCGGGTTCGTCGAAGGATTCGGCCGCCTCGACGAGCTCCTCGGCGGTGATGGTGCGCTGCAGGCCGTGGGGGCGGTCGTTGTTCTCGCGGAGCGCTTCGACGACGGCCTCGGGGGTGTCCAGCATCTACAGTTCCTTCCGGGGCTCGGAGCCGGGTTCCGCCGTGCCGTTGTGGTGCATGGCGTGGGTGAGCAGGCCGATGAAGGCCCGGTTGAGCAGGGCGCTCTCGCTGGCACGCAGGGGGCGGCGGCTGAGCAGGAGGGCTTGGCCGTAGAGGGCCTCGGCGGTCGTGACGGCCAGTCCGCGTTCGGTGATGGTGATGGCCTGGCGGACCAGCGGGTTGAGGTGGTTCAGAACGAGCTGGGCCCGCGGGGTCTCGTGCCGCAGCGAACCGAGGATGTCGGCCCACAGGCCGTCGCTGTCGGCGGCCATGCTCGACCGGGTCCGCTCGTGCCGCGCGTCCCGGTTGTCGAGGAGCAGCGCGGATGCGGTGACGGGCTGGAAGTCGCGCAGGACAACGTCGCAGTCGTGGACGCCGATGGTCTCGCGGGCCACGGCGAGGAAGGCCGCCGCACGCAGTTCGGCGGACGGGTCGACGGCGTCGAGGTGGGCGGTGACGGTGGCCGGGTCGAGGTCGGTGACGGCCGTGCCGGGACGGATCTCCGGCAGCCGGTGCACGAGGTCGCGGTCGTAGGTGTAGCCGCCGTTGACGACGCCCAGGCCGGCAGCCGCGGCGATGGGCGCGACCTGGCGGAACTCCTCGACGCTACGGGTGACCAGGAGGGTCGGGTGCGTCCGCGTGAACTCCTCCAAGGTGACGTTGCCGTCGGTGGTTTCGAACGGCAGCCAGGGCAGCACGATGCGCAGCAGCTCGTCGTCGTAGCGGGCGAGGGCCTTGACGGCGAGGTGGTGCGTGTCGATGAAGCGGTGCAGCAGGGACGGGTCGCTGGCGGCGAGGCCGGTGAGCCAGTCGCGGATCCGGTCGCCGAGGGCGTCCCGTACGGCGGACAGGGTGCCGTCCTCGTACAGGGCTTCGCGGGAGGCGGTGGGGCGCAGGCTGGTGGTGTCGATGACGCAGCGGACGAAGAACGCCCATTCCGGAAGCAGTTCGGGCGCCTGGTCGGTGAGGAGCATGCCCTTGAGGTGGACGCGGTGGCCGGCGCGCTGGGCCGGGCTCACGGCCGTGGGCAGGACGTAGGCGACGCCGCGCAGCCCCGCGGCCGGCAGGTCGAGCTCGATGGTGTCGAGGGGGGTGAAGTCGAAGAGGCTGCGGCAGTAGGCGGTCATCGCCTCGCGGCGGGCCAGCGGGGAGCGGTGGTCGCGTTCCCACGGGGGTGTGTCGTTGATCTGGTGGGTTTCGCCGTGCGGCCCGACGACGGTGACCTCGTGGCGTAGCAGTCCGCCGTAGTGGCGGGCCAGCGAGATGACCTGCTGCGGGGTGGTCCACTCTGCGTTGTCGGCGCGCGGGGTCAGGCGGACGGTGGTGCCGGGCTCGGGCACGGCCGAGGCGGGCAGGGTGCGGATGGTGTAGCGGCCGTCGGAGTGGCCGCGCCATTCGACGGCGGGCGCCGAGGGGTCGGCGGCGGACCGGCTGAGCACCGTGATCTCGTCGGCGACGACGAAGCAGGCGAGCAGTCCGATGCCGAACTGGCCGATGAAGTCGCCGCGGGCGGTGTCGAGGCCGGCCCCGTCGAGGACACCGTCGGCGGTCCGCTTGGAGCTGCGGCCGATGGTGGCGAGGAAGCGGTGGACATCGGCCTCGGTTAGGCCGATGCCGGTGTCCGTGACGGTGAGGGTGTCGCCGGTGCGGACCGTGATGGTGGCGGGCGCGCCGGGGGCGACGGCCTGCCGGGCGGTGATGGCGTCCACGGCGTTCTGCAGCAGCTCGCGAAGGTAGACGCGGGGGCTGGAGTAGAGGTGGTGGGAGAGCAGGTCGACCAGGCCGCGCAGGTCGACCTGGAAGGTGTGGGCAGTCTCTGAGTTGGGCACCTGGCGGAGTCTTTCGGTGGGCGCGTCCCGCGGCCGCGGGCGGCGTGGGCGGGTCAGCGGAGGGAAGGGGTGCGGGTGCGCGGCGGGGGTGGAGGCGGAAGCTGCCGGGGAGGGGAGGAAGGGGCACGGAGAACCGGCCGTCCTGGCCGGGGCACCTGGTGAGCGGTGGGCGGCCGGTTGGGGCTTTGGCGTGCGCGGCGTTCGCGGGCCCCCGCGGCCCCGTCGTTCTCGCCGCTCCGGTCGCTCCCGTGAATCAGCGTCCGATGGACGACCGCTGCTTGCGGTAGGCCGCGGCCGGATCGGAGCCGTTCAGGTAGTACCAGGGAAACTCCGTCACGCGGCCGTCGGTGATGCGGAAGCACTCCTTTGCGGCCTCACGGTCCCCGGCCAGCGAGAAGGCCATCGCGAACGTGTTGAGGACCTGGATCCACCCTCCGGTCCGGACGAAGTCCGGGTGGCGGTAGGAGTGGTCGGCCGCCTCCCGCAGGGAGGCCGCGACCTCAGGCCGGCGCATGTAGGCGGCGTCCGGTCCGGCGTCGAGGGAGAGCCAGTGCTCGAGGTGGGCGATGGCTACGAGCTGGCCCAGCCGCGTTCCGGCGGGGGCGCCGAACGCGGACGCGCGGGCGAAGGCGTGCATCTCCTCGTGCGATCCGCCCCACTTGTCGCAGACCTGCTGCAGTTGCTGCTGGTGCGCTCCCAGGTGGTGCGGGTCGCGGCGCACCGTCGCCTCGAAGCGGCGTCGGGCGGTCGTCTGTCCGACCTGGAGTCCGCGGCCGGTGATCTGGAGGCCGTACCAGGGCGAGGTCCACAGCGGCTCGCGCTCCGCAACCTCGTACAGGTACGCCTCGGCGGTACGCAGCCTCGCGTGGAAGACCTCGAACTGCTCGCGGGAGACGTCCTTGGCCCGGGCTCCGGTCCGTGCCTCCCAGCCCCAGCTGATGTGGCGGATCCCGGCCACGAGCCGGGGCAGGGCGGCCTCGGGATCTGCTTCGAGGACCTTGGCGATCCACCGCTCCACCCCCGCGGTATCGCCGACGGCCCACAGCAGCTCGGTCCGGTCCTCGCAATCGCACATCCGTTTCCCCAGACCCTTCCCACGTCGGTCGTCGCTCGCCCCGTCCTTCCCGGCCGGGTGGTCTTTGTCCGGCCGAGGCGGCGAGGGCCCGGCCGCCGTCCTGCCCCTCCTGAGCTGACGGCCGCGACCCCGCCCCCTGCTCTGACCTCGCCTTATCCTTGGCCTTGGCTATTGCGGAGAGTGATCAGTTCGGGAATCATTCCCCGCCGTGACCATCTTCCTCGCCGTCGTACTCGGCGTGTTTCTCGTTCTGCTCTACCGCCTCTTCATCAGCCCCGGCCGCGTCGACCGCTGGGTCGGCAAGCACTTCGTAGCGTCCGACTACGGCCTTCCGCCCCGTGAGCAGCTCAGCTCGCGGCGCTCCGGTCCGCCCCCGTCGGCGCACCGGGCCCAGGAGAGGCAGGCCGTCGCCGACGCCGCGTGGGGAGGGGACTGGAAAGCCGCCGAACGGTACGTCCGGGCGGCGGGCGAGGACTGGGACGAGCGGTGGGACCGGCTGGAGCTCCTGAAGCACGTCGCCCAGAAGGACGATGCCTGGCTCGACGCCTGGCGCGCCGCCGAGCCGGGCAACTGCGACGCGGCAACCCTGCACGCGAGCATCATGGTCCGCAAGGCGTGGGAGATCCGGGGCAGCGCCTACGCCCACGCGGTTCCCGCCTCGGACATGGACCGCTTCCGCGCCATGCTGCCGGCCGCGATCGAGGAGGCCCGGAAGGCGGCATTGCTCGAGCCTGCGAACCCCGGTCCCTGGGTCGTCATGGTCACGGCGGCGCGCGGAGCGCAGTACGGCCGCTCCCGGTTCAGGCCGCTGTGGGAGGGCCTCGTCGAACGCGCGCCCCACCACTACGAGGGGCACGCGCAGGCCCTCCAGTACTGGTGCGCCAAGTGGTACGGCAGTAACCGGCGGATGATGCGGTTCGCCCGTCAGGCCGTTCGCAAGGCCCCGCCCGCGCCCGCTCGCCGGGATCTACCTGCACGCGCTGAGCGAGCTCACCGAGCGGTCCGCCGCTTCCGCGCTGTCCGTGACGCCGATGACGAGGAGTCTGCTGAAGCGGACCGCCGCCTCGTTCGACCAGGTTGCGTCCGACGACGAGCGCCTGCCGGTCCTGCGGCACCTGCTGGCGCACTACATGCTCCGGTCGATGATGTACGCGCCAGCCCTGGAGCAGTTCCGCCGGATCGGGCCATGGTGCGGAGCCCACCCCTGGCGCGAGGCGGGGAACCCGGTCATGGCGTTCGAAGCGGCCCGCGGCAGGGCCGCGAAGCTGTCCCGGACTCGCCCCACCCCGACGCCGCGGGTCCACGGGATGGCACGCTAGGTCTCAGCCTGGTGGGCCGGCGACGAACCAGCAGGATGCTGGACGGGCCTCACCAGCCAGTACAGGAAGGCCCCGTGCCCTCCTCGAATGCCCACGGCAGGACCCGCGCCGATCTGGCACCCTGACCGGCCCTGCTCCGGGTGATCCCGAGCCGTGCCGGCGCGGCGCCGCCCGCGTCGGCGCGGCACCCGCCTGGGGGATTGCGGTTACGGCGCCCTCGGTGTTTCCGGTTGTGCCAGGTGGTAACCCAGGGAGGTGGCGACGTGCTCGACCGCCTGCCCCCTACGTAGGGGTCCAGCCAAGGTGAGCCCAAAAGGGGCAGTGGGATGATCTTGGCGAATCAGCAGTGCGGTTCGACGAAAGCGTCCTCGGCCGGGTCGTGCTCGTCTTCCTGGCCGTCCTGATCGGTCCAGGCTCCGAAGGGCTCAGACAGTCCGGGCTCGTCGGCGCCGAGCAGGAGGGCCCCGCCCTTGAGCCGGTGCTCGCCGGGGATCACCGGGTGCCCGCTTCGAGCTGGGCCGGAACGCGGGTGGCCCTCAGCTCCTGCAGGTCCGGGATGTGGTTGTAGAGCGTGCCGGGGCTCACCCCGAGGAGCTTGGCGATCGAGGTGATCGAGTGGTCGGGGTTGGGCAGCATGTCGCGGGCAGCCCGGATGATGTCCGCATTGACGACGCTGGGCCGGCCGCCGACCTTCCCCCGGGCACGGGCGGCGGCCAGGCCCTGGCGGGTGCCGGAGACGATCAGCTCACGGATGAACTCCGCCAGCGCGGCGAAGACGTGGAACACCAGCCGGCCGCCGGGGGTGGTGGTGTCGAGCCGCTCGTGCAGCGAGGTGAAACCGATCCAGGATGACGAGGTGGACCCGGTCGCGTGCGTCGAGTTTGGTGAAGAGCCGTGCGAGGTGGGCTTTGGCGGTGGCCACGCTGATGGTGAGCTCTTCGGCGATCTCGGTGTTGGACAGGCCGCGGCCGACGAGGGTCAGGACCTCGCGTTCCCGGTCGGTGATGCCGTCGACCACGGCCCGGCAGGTAGTGGCGGCGGGTTCGGGCCGTGCCGCGAACTCCCCGATGAGACGGCGGGTGACGCTCGGAGCTATGAGGGCATCTCCGGCGGCGACGACCCTGATCCCGTCGAGGATGGTCTTCAGCGGCATGTCCTTGACGAGGAAGCCGCTCGCTCCCGCGCGGAGCGCGCCATAGACGTACTCGTCGTCGTCGAAAGTGGTGAGGACGAGGACGCGGGTCTTCGACTCCGGATCCGCGTTGATCCGGCGGGTGGCCTCGATGCCGTCCATGCCGGGCATGCGGATGTCCATGATGGCGACGTCCGGCCGTAGCCGTTGGACCAGTTCCACCGCCTCGGCGCCGTTCCCGGCCTCCCCTGCCACCTCCAGGTCGGGGGTGTCGGCGATGAGGACGCGCAGGCCGGAACGGATCAGGGGCTGGTCGTCGACCAGAACGACACGGATCATCGGCCTGCCTCCACAGGCACCGGAAGCCGAGCTGCCACGCGGAAGCCGCCTTCCGGACGCGGCCCGGCGCTGAACTCGCCGTGCAGCAGACTGACCCGTTCGCGCATTCCGGCGATGCCGTATCCAGATTCTGCGAGGGTACCGCCCGAGCCGAGGTCGACGATATCGACGGCCAGTTCGTCGGGGCGGTAGTCGACAGTGACGCTGCAGTCCCGGGTGCCGGAATGCCGCACGACGTTGGTGACCGCCTCCTGGACGATGCGGAAGGCTGCCAGGTCGACGTCGGAAGGCAGGTCGCGACGTTCCCCCCGCCACCGGACGTCGACCCGGACGCCGGCGGCCGCGGTCTTCCCGAGTCTAATACTGCAGCTGTAGATCGTGATCTTCATGTCCCGGATGCGGCTTGCCTGCGGTAATGGCTGTTGTGGGCTCGGGCCTGGTGGCGGCGTCTCCAGTCGGACCAGCCAAGCCGATGGGCCGCGTCCCGGACGCGGTCTCCTTCGCAATGTCCGCGGCGTCGCTGCGTCTGATGCGCGCCCGGTTCCAGCTGGACCGAGAAGACGCGCGGACGACGGCCCGGCTCACCACCGAGATCCGTGAGGGGCTCGGCTGGCTTTGGCACCAGCCGGTCATCCGCTTCCTCACCCTGGTCTCGGCCGCCGACAAAGTGCGCTACGGCGCTGGGTATCTGCTGATCATCACCCTCGCCCAGCAAGTCGGCGCCTCGTCCGTGTGGATAGGCGTCATCTTCAGTGGCGGGGCGGTCGGCGCCATGGTGGGGGCCCTGGTCTCGGACCGGGTCACACGTCGCTTCCCGCTCGGCCGGATCGCTGTGGTGATGCTCTGGTTGGAGGCGCTGATGTTCCCGCTGTACGCGCTCGTCCCCAACCCGCTGCTGCTGGCGGCGGTCGCGGCCGCCGAGTCGCTGGTGGCCCCGGTGTACGCGGTGACCATGACCACCCACCAGCTGGCCATCACCCCCGATGAGCTGCGGGGCCGGGCGACGAGCGCGATCTCGACGCTCACCACGGGAGCCTTGTCGATCGGCACGCTCGCAGGCGGCGCGCTGATCACGACACTGGGCGCCAAGCCTCTGGTCTGGCTCTGCGGAGGATGGCTGCTCACCCCGGCCCTCCTCACCACTGCCAACCGGTCCGTGCGACAGGCACCGCCAGCAGGCACGATCCCACAACAGCAGGCCACCAGCGCGGCGGAGACCGCGGACAGGGCGAGCTAGCTCCCGGGCTGGGGCCACCGTCTTGTCATTTGTCCCCACGCCTCACGGTGATCGACGGTGGCCGCACCCGTCCCTGCGCCAGCCTCCACCTGCAAGATCACGATCTATAGCTGGAGTACTAGGAGCCGGTCGCGATGCGGGGGGCCCGTGCCGATCTGGCGTGCGCGGGTGAGGCCGGTCCCCCGTGCTCTCGCACCTCCGTCCAGGACTCCAGCCACTCCCGGGCCGTGGCCAGGACGGTGGTCATCGGGCACAGGGTCAACGGGGCCGTCAGGGCGTGGTCGGTGAACAGATCCTCCAAGAGGGCCCGGCGCTCCCGTCGAGCTTGACGGTGCCGAGCGCTCCTCCGAAGCCGCCTGTATCGCCGCCAGGTGCTCCCGGTGCCCGGAGGGCTGCTCGCCCGGCCGGCCGGTGAAGAGACGATGGGACAATGCCGTGCGGCCGAGGTATTGCGTCACAACAACACCCAACCCGCACGGCCCTGTTCATGCCATGGCAGAAGCATGATCGTTACAGCGCGCCACGTTGCCATGTTCTGGCACCGGGTCAACCTGAGCTCGGGAGGGCGGAGAGTAGGGCCGCGGCGGCGCTGTCGAAGGGCGCGATGCTGCCCGCTGCGCGGCAGAGGATGTGGGCGCCTTCGAGTGTGACGATCATGAGGGTGGCCAGATCAGCAGCCTGGGATGGACTCATTCCGGCGTGGGTGAGTTTTCCGGTGAGCTCGCCGACCCAGCCGGCGAACCCTTCGGCCGCGACAGTGCGCAGGCTGCTCTGGTCGGCAATGGCCGCACCGCCGTCGACGGTGACCGCCGCGACTGCGCAACCGCCGCCCCCCGCGGACGCCTGCACCACGGGGCGGACGTTGCCGAGGAACGCCTCCACGACTTCGCGTGGCCTGCGGGCCGGCAGTTCGTGCAGGTGGCCGCGGACGTCCTCCGCGTTGCGGCGGGCGGCTTCGAGCGCGAGTTGCTGTTTGCCGCCCGGGAAATGGTGATAGATCGCCCCGCGCGCGGCCCCGCTCTCGGCCAGGACGTCGGTGAAGGACATCGCGGCCAGGCCGTGGCGTTGCAGCAGTCCGATCGCTGCGCTGATCATGCGGGACTTCGTGTCCGCTGCCATCGCGACCCCCTTGACTAGTACGGCCATCCTACTCCATGCTCACATTACTAGGACGCACGTACTAGACGCGGGCCGGACAGGCCCCGAATCCGGAGGTTCGTGATGGGCAAGACGTTTCTCTACACCGAGATCCAGGCGGCAGTGCCGTTCGAGCAGTTCGACTGGCACCAGGTCAACGTGGCCCTGAAGACCGCACCGGGCCTGATCCGCAAGACGTGGCTGTCCGGGATCGGCACCCACACCATCGGTGGCTTCTACGAATTCGACAGCGCCGAGAACGCCCTGGCCTTTGCCCAGGGCCCCTTCGCCGAAGAAGCGCGCCGGGCCGGAGCCCCGGCAACGACACGCCTGTTCGACGGCGAGATCGTCAAGGACGCCAGCATCGACGTGAACTCGCCCTACTACACCTGACACCACAGGTCGCCGCGGAGTCAGTTCTGGACACCGCCTCGCTCCACTACCGGGGCGAGGCGGCCCCAACGGAGAGGCATCTCGATGAACATCACGCGGCACCCCGAGAACAGCGTGACCTGGGTCGACCTCGGCACCCCCGACATGGAGACGACGACGGCCTTCTACACCGCACTGTTCGGCTGGACCGTCGCCCCACCGGATCCCAACGGCTACAGGCTCTGCACACTGCGCGGACATCTCGTCGCCGCCCTGGGGCCGGCCGAGGACGCCGGCGCACCCTACTGGACGATCAACATCACCGTGGCGGACATCCAAGCCACCGCCACCCGCTTCACGAACCTGGGCGCCCAGATCATCGTGGCACCCAACAAAGTGGGGACACTCGGACACGCCGCCGTCGCGATCGACCCCGTCGGTGCACCACTGTCACTCTGGCAGCCCGGCACCCACACCGGCATGCAGCTGACCCACGAACCGGGCACCTTCGCCGGCATCAGCCTTCTCACCGACCACCCCGAGCAGGCTGCCGCCTTCTACCGACCAGCCCTGCACTGGAACTCCGACCCTGAGCACACCGAGTTCCGGTTGCCGGACAACTCCATCGCCGCCACCAGCCCGCCGCCGGGGAAACCAACGGCGCAGCGATCACTCTGGCTGGTCAGCTTCGCCAGCAACAGACCCGATGCCGACGCCAAACAGGCCCGACAGCTCGGTGCGACCGAAGTTCGCCAGGACTCCAACGGAGACGTGGTCATGCGCGATCCCACCGGCGCTCTGTTCGGCCTTACCCGGCACGCCTGATAGCGCAGCTCCGCCCGAACGCGTTGCCCCAAGCAATCGCGCATCAAGCTGTAAGGCGCTGGCCAAGCTGGTGGCCGGGGAGTTCGGGACATCCGTGCGCCTGCTGACCGCGCCAACTGCGGGGCCGTTGGCGGTGCTGGGGGGGAAGTCCGGGTAATCGACCGGTTCCGGGCGGGGGAGCCGGTGGTCTGCGGGTGACGCTGGCCTGGCCGGCCGGCCTGCGGGGCACCGCCGCGGAACGGTCGGCGGGCGGGGTGGTTCGGCACGGGGGGTGTTCTGGGCCAGCCGCCCCGCAGCCGCCAGCTGGCCGGTCGCGGGAAACGATCCTGCACCAGCGATCCGCAGGGTCTGCAACACCACCCGCCCGCCCGGTGCAGCCGGGGTGGAGAGGATCGCGCGGCGCCCGTCGAACTTCTGCTCATAGGCGGCGCCACCCGCCAGCGTTCCCGAGCCGGGCAGCGCCTCGGCGGCCTGCGCCAGCATCGGCTCAACCGGCGGTTACGGCGTCACCAGGTGCCTCCCTCCTCATCCTGTCTTCCAGAGTCCACCGGGGGCCGGATCGGCCCGGTTCGGCAGGCGCCCGAGGCGTCATCCATCCGAGGGGCGGGCGGAGCCGTCTGGTGAGCAACGCCCCGCACCCGTCTCCCCGCAGGCTGCTGCGACAGGGCCGCGGTCGTACTCCGGGCCCTGGCTCGCCATCAGCTGCCGGACTGGCTCCACGAGGGCGCCGCGGTTGCGACGAGGGTGGCGGGGGGGGGCAGGTGGGCATCGTCCAGTTCATCGGCGAGTGGGAAGACCTTGTAACCCGGCGTGCCACCTCCTGCGCGATCTTTACGGTAGGCGTGCCGTCATAGGCCCGGTCAGTTCGGGGTGATACGAGGTGGCGAGCCGGTCGGCATGGGCCGATTTGCCATCGAGGCCATGTGGCGTTCGACTGGAGTGGAGGCCAAACAGCTTAGGCGAAAATCTTCGCCTCCCGCCTTCGCGGGACGACATCACCGATGGCGGTGGCCATGCAAAGTGGTAAAGAGCAACACCTCAAGCGATACTTCGTCTTCCTTGTTCCGTCAATGCTTGCTTCGCTGGTGCTATTGCCTGTTGCCGCCGTGGCCGCGACTGTGTCGTCGCCCACGAACGCCGTGGCCTCAGTCACGGACCCTACGCCCCCACCCCCGCCCGGTATCAAAAAATGGGACGACCGAGTGCATGTCACGCAAGATTACTGGCGGGGATATCGAATTGGATACGCCCAGGGGCGGGCAGCCGCAGATCCGTACGGCTGTCAAGAGTACCCCCGTTTCCTGGGTAAAATCAGGACTGACTATCAACTGGGCTACCGACAGGGCTACCTGGCGGCATGGAAGAAATATGCCGGGTGTCTGCGCTGATGCGACTTTCGCGATGGACGACTATGACGGGCCACTGCGTAGCGCCTTGGTTGGGTCTTTGACCTCGATGGCCCTTCGCCCTGCGGGCGAAGGGCCATCACCGTTGATGAGGATCCGCATTCACGTCTTCACCCAGCCTGGCCCGGTGACCTTAACGCCACAAATCCGCACCGTCGCGCCCACTCGAGTCCATCAGAGGTCTTCGTGACCATCGTTGCCAGCATGCCCGGGATCGGCAACCTGCTCGGAGCCGAGATCCTGGCTGCCATCGGCGGCGACATGGACCTCTTCGGCAGCCCGGATCGCCTGGCGACATACGCCGGCCTGGCACCGGCTCCCGGGGACTCAGGCAAGGTCAGCGGCAATCGTCACCGCCCGAAGCGATACCACCGACGTCTACAACAAGCCCTGTTCCTGGCAGCTATGAGCAGTATCACGGCGCTGCCCGGTGTCACCCCCGCCCAGGCCCGGCCCGCGCCAGCCAGGACCGGTCCGACCGTCACCGCCCCCCGGGACCAGATCCAGTGCCCCCGCGGCTTCGTGTGCATCTACCCCGAGATCCACTTCGAGGGCCAGCCCTACGCCAAACGCGCCACCGACGGCTCGGTCCGGCACCTGCCGGACTACATCCGCGGCAAGGGCAGCTCGGCCTGATTACCCAAAGCGACAGGACCTTTACATATCGCCCCCACCCTCGCTGGATCGCACGGAACGCACTGCTCACAACCCTGCGCCGCGAGTGCCCCAGCGCCGCCGCCTGGTGCTCCGACACAGCTGGGTGCCGACCGTGCGGCTCAACAACAGCAGCCGCACCGCACGGGTCGACCAAAAGGACAACTACTTCGGCCGGCAAGTGTGCATCGGGGCAGACGGCGGCACCATCGCAGACCTGCGCTCCTACCAGCTCAACGACACCACCCACTGAAAAACAACACCACACCCTGCGGCGCATAAAGAGGCGTGGGAGACCAAAACCAAACACGCCGCGCTCCGGTGCTGTCGGCAAGTTGAAGTCCGGATCGCGAACCCGGGTGCTGAAGTCGAGGGTTGCGTTGAACCACAGTGGCGGTTCGTTCTCCGGGTCCGGCGGCTGGAGGTAGAACACTGACACGACCGTCGCAGCCGCGATGGGCGCGGTCACGGCCAGCTATGCGCCTGGGCGGTTGTCGGCCGCCGCGAAGGCCGAGACGAGCAGTAACAGGGCCGCGGGAATGAACAGGAACATGCCGATGACGGCGCCGATTATCGCCCAGGCGAGCAGGCCCACCCCGACGACGAGACAAGCTCGGGCGAACAACTTCGGCTGCTCTCGCATCAGGAGCGGGACTGCGACCGCAGCCGCGCTGATGATGAAGAAGGCGGCCTAGCGGCCCATCACGAGCCCGAGGACCGGTCGAAGCCCAGATCAGCACCCTGCTGGAGGCCCACCCTCTTCACCCGGTCCTGACCTCGATGCCCGGAGTCGGAGTCAGGACCGCGACTATCCTCCTGGTCACCTCGGCGACGGAAGCGGCTTTCCCAGCGCCGCCCACCTCGCTTCCTACGCCGGCCTCGCCCCCACGACCAAGTCATCGGGGACCTCGATCCACGGCGAACACGCACCCAGAGGCGGAAACCGTCAGCTCAAACGCGCGATGTTCCTCTCCGCCTTCGCCTGCATGAACGCCGACCCCGCTTCCAGGACCTACTACGACCGCCAACGCGCCTGCGGCAAAAGCCACACCCAGGCACTCCTCCGGCTCGCCCGCCAACGCATCAGCGTCCTGTTCGCCATGCTCCGCGACGGCACCTTCTACGAGTCCAAACCCCCACCGTCACCCTCGCCGCATGACCACCCCGAACAGCCTCATACCAGGCACCGCGTCCTTGACGAAGGACATAGAGGCACCCCACTCCCTTAGGGTCTGTTGTGAAAGTGCTGGTCACAGCCACTCGTTGATGGCTGCGACCAGCACTGTGGCTTCGTAGCGGACGGCGAGTTTGTCGTACCTGGTGGCGACGGCGCGGTGGCGCTTGAGGCGGTTGATCCCGCACTCGACCGCGTGCCGCTGCTTGTAGTCGTCCCTGTCGAACTTCGGCGGCCGGCCGCCGCGCGATCCGCGCCCCAGCCGGTTGCGGACCCGGTCCGCAGGAACCGGAATAGTGGCCTTGATTCCGCGTCTGCGAAGGTAGGAGCGGTTGCTGCGGGAGTCATACGCCTTGTCGGCCCGCACACGGTCCGGCCGCTTGCGCGGCCTGCCGAGCCCGAGCCGGGGCACCCGAATCGCCTCCAGGACCGGCTCGAACTGCGGGGAATCTCCCCGCTGCCCGGCCGTGATCACCACGGACAGCGGCTTCTGTCCCTGCTCGACGGCAACGTGGATCTTGCTGGTCAGCCCGCCGCGGGAACGTCCGAGCCCGTGGTCGGCCGGCTCAACCAAGACGCCGCCGGGCGGCTCCTTCTGCAGATCCCCTTTTTCGCCGCCCCGGCGGCGTGCTAATGGGCCCGGCAGAGGGTGGAGTCGACGTTCACCTCCCAGGTGATCAGGCCCTTGGCATCGGCCTCGGTTTGGAGCCGGGTGAGGATCCGGGCCCAGGTCCCGTCCCGCTGCCAGCGGCGAAACAGGTCATAGACCCGATCCCATGGGCCATACCTTTCGGGCACGTCCCGCCACGGGGCGCCGGTCCGGGTCCGCCACCGTATGCCGTCTATCAGTTGCCGCCGCGTCCACACCTGCGGCCGGCCCGGCTTAATGCCTGCGGCAGCAACGGCTCAAGCCGGGCCCACTGCCCGTTCGTCAGATCACCACGTCCCACAACAGATGATCATCAACGAACAAGATCCACTTTCGCAACACGCCCTAGTGTGCAGCGGATCTGATTTGATGCCACGCGGCACTGTCTATGCCGCGGGTCCCGGATTGTTGACGCGTTGTGGGTCTTGATCCGAAAGGTCACCGAGTCGCTCGGTGAGGGCATCGATGTGCTCCGGCTGAGCCAGGACAGATATCGCCACTTCTTGTCTGCGATGGAGTGCGGCGACGTCTTGACGCAACACGCGAAGGCGCGCATGCATCCGCAACCGCGTCTGCCATGGGTGCCACAGCGCCCGAAGCAGGTGTTGAGCTGTCGCCTGCCGATATTCCTCACACTGCGTCATGAGTTCTTCGAGCGACTCACCCAGGACACCGCCCAGGTGGAGATCGACCACTCTGATGACCTCGCATTGCAAGGCACGTTCCTCGCTGCCTCCGGCGAAGTCCAAGACCCTGCGGGGTATGCCCGCCGAGAGCGCAGCCACCACAAGATCTGAGATCGCTTCCCGCTGGGCGTGCTCGGCGTCATGGCCGTCCTCCAGGACCGCCGTGACGCCAAAACGTGCCGTGGCAAGCAGTCGTGCCCCGGCTAAGTGCCGCGACGGACTCTCCCTCCGGCTCGGCGCGATGTCGCATACCCTGTCGCGCACCGCTGCGACGCGGAGGAGCTGTTGCATGACCGCTGCTCGCTGCTGCCGACGTTCCTGGTTCTTGGAGAGGTAGTTGGTCACCGCGGCGCCGACGACACCGCCGGCCGTGGTGTATGCCAAGTCCATCCATCCAGGCATGGAAGCCGCCTCACTGTGCCGGGAGCAAGCAAATCACTTTGCACCGAAACGGTCCGAGCGTAAGCGGGCTGCTGGGCCCAGGGGAAGACCGAGATCACGTGAAGGCAGTGTGGACCCAACACGACTGCCAGGCACCCGGCGGGCGCGGGCTCACCGGTCACAGCCACTCGTTGAGGACTGCGACCAGCACGGTCGCCTCGTAGCGGACGGCAAGCTTGTCGTATCTCGTGGCCACGGCCCGGTGGCGCTTGAGGCGATTGATCCCGCACTCGACGGCATGCCGCTCGCGGTAGTCCGTCTTGTCGAACTCGGGTGGCCGACCGCCTCGAGAGCCGAGCTTCTGGCGGGTGCGGACTCGGTCGGCTGGGACCGGGATGGTCGCCTTGATCCCGCGTCTGCACAGGTAGGCCCGGTTGCGGCGGGAGTCGTACGCCTTGTCGGCCCGCACCCGGTCCGGGCGCCTGCGGGGCCGCCCGCGCCACAGCCGGGGCACCCGGATTGCCTCCAGGACCGGCTCGAACTGCGGAGAATCACCCCGCTGCCCGGCCGTGATCACCACCGACAAAGGCTTCTGTCCCTGCTCGACGGCGAGGTGGATCTTGGTGGTCAGTCCGCCTCGGGAGCGTCCGAGCCCGTGGTCGGCCAGCTCGACGGCAATGCCGCCGGGCGGCTCCTTTTGCAGACCCCCTTTTTTCGACGCACCGGCAGCGTGCTGGTGGGCCCGGCAGACGGTGGAGTCGATGTTCACGTCCCAGGCGATCAGGCTCTTCGCGTCCGCCTGGGCCTGGAGCTGGGTGACGATCCGCGCCCAGGTGCCATCGCGCTGCCAGCGTCTGAACAGGTCGTAGACCCGGTCCCACAGGCCGTACCGCTCGGGCACGTCCCGCCACGGAGCGCCGGTCCGGGTCCGCCACCCGTATGCCGTCTATCAGCTGCCGCCGTGTCCACACCGCCGGACGGCCCGGCTGATGCCCTTGGGCAGCAACGGCTCCAGCCGGTCCCACTGGCTGTTCGTCAGGTCTCCACGCCCCACAAAGCGTGATCATCCACGACCAAGATCCACTTTCGCAACAGGCCCTAAGGGGTGTTGCAGAAGGTCCGTCTCTTGCAGGCCTGAGTGGCCTCTGACCTGCTGTTTCACTGTGTCATAGCGAGGTTGTGCATGGTGGCGGCGGCCTGGACGGCGTGGTCGAGGCCGTCGCCCCTTTGGCGGCAGTCGCGGAGGATCTTCCAGTTCTTCATGCGGGCGAAGGTGTGCTCGACGCGGGCGCGGACCCGTCGGTGTTCGGCGTTGTCCTCCTCCTGCCCGCGCAGGAGGGGACGTCCGGCCCTTCTGCGGTGGGGGACGATCAGCCCGGTGCCGAGGTAGGCGCCGTCTGCGATCACCGTCGTCCCGGCAGCCTTGGCCGGCAGGTCCGACTCCCGCCAGACATGCGCGTCGGCCTTGTTGCCCGGCGCCGGTCGGGCGCTCGCGACGACCAGGCGGCTGTCGGCGTCGATGATGACCTGCACGTTCGCCGAGAAGCGGTAGTTGCGGGAGGAGGCGCCGACCTGTCGGTCGCGGACCGGGATGAGGGTGCCGTCCACGATTCACAGGCGTTCGACCTCCGCGACGGGCCGCGGGGCCGGCTCCAGCGCGAGTAACGGCCCCTGGCGCTGGATGACCCGGCAGACCGTCGCCGAAGAGATCCCGAAGAGCGGGACGAGCTGCCGCATCGTGAGGTTGGTGCGGTAGTACACGGCCACCAGCAGCACCCGGTCGGCCAGCGGCAAGCACCACGGCCGGCCGCCACCGGGACCATCCCCGCCCCGCTCCCGGACCACCTTCACCAGCTTCGCGAACCGGTCCATCCGCAAGCCCGTGAACGTCTCCACCCACACCGGCTCAGCCCGCAACACCCCACCCATACAGGCAAAATGCCCACGACCCAGCCTTCTGCAACACCCTTTAGTCGCAGACTCCAGGAATCCCGAGATCGGCGTGCTGTCGAAGCACGGTGCGATCCGTGAGCACCGCGAGAGCGGCGTCCGGATCCTGTACGTACCGACCGTCCTCGGCACCCTGGTCCTGGTCGCCTACGTCGAGACGGACTGACTCCTTCGAAGGGCCGTGAACAGCCGGCCACAGCAGAGCCCCGGACGCGAGGTCCGGGGCTCTTGTCATCGGGCCGGGTCCGGTCGACGATCCCTCAGGGGCCCGTTCGGCGTCGGCGCAGTGCCGCCCTCGGGTCGGCCGTGGCCGAAGCGCTGCTGCGCAGCGTCCAGGATCTCGACAAGCTGCCGTGCGGAGCCGGAGACCGGGTCGTCGCTGATGGGGATTCTTGAAAACGACCAGTGTCGCTCTTCGCCTCAGTTCGTTGCTGCTTGAATGGTGTGAGGAGGGTGGGGAGCGAAGAGCATGGGTGGGCCTCGGTGATCGTCAGGTCGGCGGGGCCCGGTGATCGTGGACCTCAGCTGGTGGTCAATTGATCAGCCCGCACTTCGAACTCGATGCGTCCGTCGAGGGATTCGAGTCCCCAGGGAGCGACGGAGATCTTGACCGTGTCCGCAGTGTCCGCGCTGTTGCCAGTGGTCAGGATGTCGCAGAGGACGCCCACCTCGACGGGATAGCTGGAGTCGGGGTGGAGGTCCTCACCGCTGAAGACAGGCCACTTGTCAACGAAGGTCCACTGCTGGTGGTGGGCGTCGGTGAAGCGGACTTCGACCAGGCCGGGCTGGGGTTCGTCATCGACCCATCGGACCGCTTCGCAACGTAGGAAGACCATGGGCAGACTCTGCCATCAGGGCCTGTCGGCAGCCCGATTTTTCAGGCCGATCAGTCGATAGTGCTCTCAGGGAGCCCTGCGGAGTGGGACGACATCGGGAATACTTCCGGCCTCCCAGCTCGCGCACCCTGCGGACCGCGAGCCGGTGTTCGCGCCGCGGCAGCCCCGCTAAGATCTGCCCGCCCCGCGATGCGCGCGGGGTCGGCACCTGGGGGTGGCAGGGATGGCGCAATCCTTGATCGGTGAACGGTACGTCGTGGGCCTCGGCTGCAGGGTGAGCATCAAGGGGGTGGCTGTTACGACCGTCAAGTGGAGCATCTCGCACCTGCCGACCGGCGGCGCGGACCGGCCGACCAGCCGTGAACAGAGCGTGGGGATAACCTGCCCCCGCTGCTCGCGGAAGTTCTCTGTCCAGGTGGAGAGCGCGGCCAAGGCGCGGCGCAAACAGCTGATCAATCGGGCAGTGGGCTGGCTGCTGCTCCTCTCGCTCCTCGTCACCGTTCCCATGCTCTTCCACCTCGGCGGCCAGACCGTCGAGGAGGGCGACACGCAATCATCCGACCTCGTGGGCATCCTCTTCGGGCTGGTCGCCCTGGCCGTGATCGCCGGCCCATCGTTCCTCGTCGCCGCGAACCACAACGGCGTCAAAAAGCTCCGGCTCGTCCGGAACGACGGCACCAGGACCGCCCTGGTCCAGGGCCACCGGCTGTTCTGAGGCCGTCCGAGCCCCGACGATCGGTGAGCGGCCATCGTCGCCACCGAAATGGAAAGCCGCCGACCCCTCTGAGGCGCAACGCTCACCGAAGAACCCCATCCCCCGTCTTACGGGAACCACCAGGAAGGCCTGGCGGATCAAAGAGACCTGAAATCCGAACCGCACGATGAGCAGACCGCTGCGATCGCGGCGCCATAGACGCCCAGCCAGACGTTCATGATCGGTACCCGTCGTGGTACCTGCGCAGCCGGGGGGTGCGTATGGCGGGCAGCCCGACCAGTGTGCACTCGAAGGCGCGGTGGTGGGGTGTCAGCGGGCGCCAGGGGCGCGGGGGCAGGGGATAGTCGTCGCGCAGGACGCCGTGCGGAAGCACCCCTGTCGCGGGCATCGGTGAGGTCTCACCGGGGTGGGCGACGTACGCCCAGACCCCGCTGTCCAGCGGCACCACGGCCGCGTCGTCGCCGGGTGGGCGCCAGGGCGTGCCTGTGAGGGGGTGGCGGGGGACGAGGAGGACGTCGGGACGGGGCCGGGGCGTGCGGATTCCCGGGCCGGCCAGCCCCACGGTACGGGCATCCGCCCCGGCCGGCAGGTACCGGCCGACGGCGTGGCTGAGCAGCTCGGTGACGGGGCCGGCGGGGAGGGTCACGGGGCGGTCCTCAGTGGCCGCCACGAGGTGGGCCAGCGCGACCCCGACCGCCGCCTCCCAGCGACGGCTCCACGACCCGTTGGGTTCGACGGGTGGGACACGATGCTCGGCGCGCTCCAGCTCGTCCCAGTCGGGAGGCGGACCGGCGGGGAGCCCCGAGGGGTGGCGTACGACCGCGCCGGGCTCCAGCCATACCGCCCGCCACAGTCCGCAGTCGTCCATGCGGGTCGCCACAGCCCGCCCGCACCCCTCGCACGCCAGGTTGGTGCCGGCTCGGCCGTCCACACCCCGGCAGTAGCCCTCGCACTTCTCGGGTATCAGGGCCATGGACCGGGAGTCGCCCGGGGCGATGACGATCCTGTTCCGCGCGCCGAAGGAGACGGAGTAACACCGGCGCGTACACGCCCTGCTGGGCAGCCGCGTCCTCTCCGACCTCCTCCCACAACCGCCACGGCGGTCCAGTGGGTCGGGGGTCGACGGCGTACGTCGCGGGCTCCATCAGCGGAGGATGGAGTTCCTCCCAGCCCCCGTGATGGGTGTGGACCGGGAGGGCTATTCGGGACACCGGCGCCGTCAGCTCTGTGCCGCACCCGGCACACGCGAACACGTCCAAACAAGCTCCCCCTCGCCCCGATTCCCCGGGAATTGTGCCTCGCCCACGGCGAAGGATCCACCGGACTTTTTGGGGTAGGGCCGGTGGGCCGCGCCTACGTCGCGACATCAAGCCGCCGCCGTCCGCATCACATGTCGTGCACCGCAGCGGCCCAGAGCAGAGGCACTGACCACCGACATCCTGCGCACCGTCAACGGCAAGCCGGTACTCGCCGCCCTGGTCAGCCGCTCGGGGCAGAACGGCTGTCTCGATGCGGGCGGGGCGGCCCAGAGCGGGGCGTTCGACGTGCGGATCGACGACTTGGGTGGCTGGATCGGACAGCACACCGCGCGTCGCTCGGCTGCCTCGAACGAGGCCGGCGGCAACGACCGCATCCGGTGGGCCGACTTCGACGGCGACCGCAAGCCCGACTACATCAGCGTTGCCGACAACGGTGAGGTCTCCGTCTGGCTCAACCGGGGCGGCGACCCGGCCGGCGCCAACGGCTGGCAGGGCCTGGGCCGGGTGGCCACCGGTCTGACCAACGACCGCAACCGCGTGCGCTTCGCCGACTTCGACGGCGATGGCAAGGCCGACTACATCCTGATCAACACCGACGGATCCGTTGAGGTCTACCTCAACCAGGGCGGCGACCCGGCCGGCGCCAACGGCTGGAAGCACCTGGGCAAGGTCGCCGTCGGCGTCAGCAACGATCCCACCAAGGTCCGTTTCGCCGACTGGGACGGCGACGGCCGCTCGGACTACCTGTCCTTCACCGACACCGGCGCCGTCTACGTGTACCTCAACCGCGGCGGCGACCAGTCCGGCAACGGCTGGCCCGCTGTCGGCAAGGTGGCATCCGGTGTGACCAGCGACCGCAGCCGCATCCGCTTCGCCGACAACGACGGCGACGGCGACGGCGACGGCAAGGCCGACTACCTCCACATCAAGGCCGACGGCAAGGTCGACCTGTACCTCAACCGCGGCGGCGACCCGGCAGGCGGCAGCGGCTGGAAGACCATCACCCAGATCGCAAGCGGCGTCACCACCGACCACACCAAGGTCCAGTTCGTCGATTTCAACGCCGACACGCACGCCGACTACGTCCTCGCAGGGACCGGGGGCAGCGCTTCCGTCTGGGCCTGGAACGGCGGCGACCCGCCGGCAGCAACGGCTGGACCAGCCTCGGAAAGGTCGCAAGCGGTACCTGATCCCACCGTGACCCGCTCCTGAGATCCCCGCTGGGATCACCACCGGCTGCCCGCCCCGTCTCGCCCCGGACCAGGCGGGCAGCCGCGTACAGGCGACTCAGGCTCCAGCGCATCAACTTCACCGTGTAGTCGCCGATGAACCGTGTCCGCGCCGCCCGCGCCCCCCGGCACATTCCAGAGCCGGCCGGGTTGCGGCGTACGGCGTCTGAGCCATCCGCACGTGCGGCCCCGCCCGCTCGGTCGTACCGGACAGCCCGACGAAAGCTCTTGTCAGCAATGAAACGCACAACTTCTTTCAGCCTCAGCCTTCTCGCCGGGCTCTGCGCCATCGGACTCGGCACTGCCCCGGCGACGGCTGCACCGCAGCCTGCCCCGCCCCTTGTCAAGATCATGCCGCTCGGCGACTCGATCACCGCAGGTGCGGGCAGCTCGGGCAACGCCGGGTATCGCTCCCCTCTGTGGAGCCTGATGGCCGGCCAGTCCCGCTACAGCGCCGACTTCGTCGGTTCCGGCTCCTTCGGGTCTGTCGCCGACCCGGACAACGAGGGCCACAGCGGCTGGACGATCAACGAGGTCCGCGCCAACATCGACCGGTGGCAGGGCGCCGCCGACCCTGACGTCGTCCTGCTGCACCTGGGCATCAACGACCTCAAATTCCACAACGCCGACCCGACCGAGGCCGCACGCAACCTCAATGAACTGGTCGACCGCATCCACCAGAACCGGCCCGGCGTCACCGTCATCGTCCAGGGCCTGCTTCCCGACACCACCGGAGTCGGCCAGCAGGTGAGTCAGTTCAACCACGCCATCAGCATCCAGGGATCCGCGCGACGGGCGGCAGGCGAGCGGTTCCGCTACGTCGAGCCGCCACGGCTGGACGTGGCATCGGAACTGCCCGACGGTCTGCACCCGAACGACGCCGGCTACCGGAAGATGGCCCTCGCCTACCACGGTGCACTCGAGCAGGCCGTCGCCGACGGCTGGGGAACCCGACCCGGCGTTCCCCGAGCCGGCACGGAAGCCGGCGGCACCGGACGCGTCCGGTGGGCGGACTTCGACGGCGACGGCCGCACCGACCAGCTCACGATCGCGGACAACGGCGAAGTACGCGCGCGGCTCAACCGCAGCGGCGACTGGCAGGAACTCGGCCGTGTCGCGACCGGCGTCACCACGGATCGCACCCGCGTACACCTGGCCGACTTCAACGGCGACGGCCGCGCCGACTACCTGTACGTCTCTCCCACCGGTGCGGTAACCGCCTACCTCAACCGCGGCGGCGACGTGACCGGCCCCAACGGCTGGAACAGCATCGGCGAGGTCGCCTCGGGTACCACCACCCGCCAAGAGCAGGTCCGGTTCGCCGACTGGGATGGTGACGGCCGGTCGGATTACCTGACCGTCGCCGACGGCGGAGCAGTCACCGTGCACCTGAACCGGGGCGGGGACCCTGCGGGCTCCGGCGGGTGGGTCGGTATGGGGCAGGTGGCGACCGGCGTGACCAGTGACCGTAGCCGCGTACGCCTGGCCGACTACGACGGCGACGGCCGGGTCGACTACCACGTGGTCAACCCCGACGGCAGCGTCACCACGTACGTCAACCGCGGCGGCGACGGGCACGGCGGCTGGCTCTTCGTCGGCCGCATCGCGACCGGCGTCACCACCGACCACACCCGGGTACACCTGGTGGACGTCAACGACGACGGCTTCGCCGACTACCTGCACGTGGCCGCCAATGGCAGTACCACCGCCTACCTCTTCAACGGTGGCGACCCCTCAGGCGCCAACGGATGGACACCCATTGGCACCATCACCGGCGGCAGCGGCACCTGACTGGCGGCGGTGCACGGCGAAGGCCCTGCGGGCCGACATGGCCCGCTCGATCCTGCCCACGCAGCCGCCCAGCCAGCAGGCCGCAAAGCTGCTCCACCATATCCAGCAGTCCGGCGGCATCAGCACCCGCGACCTCGCCCGGCGCACCGGCATGTCCGTGACCTCCACCGCCTGGCTGCTGCACTGGCTGCGCGCCCAGTACCTCGTCGAAACCATCACCGGGGCCTACCTGCCCGGACCGGTCATGGAAATGGCCGGCCGCCCGAGCAGCACGAGCTGCTGATGCAGCAGACCCTCGACAGGCCGCGCGACCGCCTCGGCGCCGCCGTCTACCTCAGCACCTACACCGGCGGGGAAGTCGAGATCCTTAAGTCCTCACACGGCCCCGGCGCGCCGCCGGTCCGGGTGGGGGCTGCGCTCATCGACAGCGCGCACGCCAGCGCCGTCGGCAAGGCACTCCTGGCGGACTTCGTACTGGTCCAGGCCGCATTCGTTTTTCGCAGCCTGGAAGCACTCCTCGATCTGCCAGCGCATTCCGGCGACCCTCACCATCTCCTGAACGGCTGTGTCGAGTGGTGTGTAGGCGAGGAAGTAGGCGATCTCCTCGCGCTTGCTGAGACTGCTGCGGACCAGCGCCCACCGGCGGCGGACGGGGGCCTGGCCCTGGTAGTCGAACTCGGGCACGTGGGCAGTTCCAGGGCCGCCAGACGCCGATCTGGCAGTTCTCGGTGCGGCCGGCGGTGCCGGAGTATGGGCGCTGGACCCCGGCCGAGGTGATGCCCTTCTTGACGAAGCCGGTGTCGTCGACAACGAGCACCCCGCCGTCCTCACCGAGATGCCCGGCGACATAGGACTGGAGGTCGTCACGGACCTTGTCTGCGTCCCAGTTCGCCCTGTTCAGCAACCGCGCGGTGGGAGCGGTAGCGGCGTCGCTGAGGTACTGGAACATGACCCCTGACAGTGAGGATGCTGGAGGCATCGTTCGGGGGTCTGCCTCCTCCCTTGACAGTGACGTCCGGCGCGGAGGGCGCCCTTGGGGGCACTGGTGCCACCGGGGCAACTCTGACACCATCTCAGCCGAGATGATCAACAGGGGTTTGATCCGTCTCACCTGCATCGACGTAGTCATGCAGTCGTAGAGCACTGAGAAGATCTGAGGACGACCTTGAAGACCTTACGGACCCGCATACCGCACCTGGTGACGGCCGTGTTGCTGCTGCTGGGTGCGATGACCGCCGCGACCGCGCAGGCGCAGGCCGCCCCTCAGCGGGTTGCGGGCAGCGCGAACGTCTGCTCCGACGCAGCCATTCCGGCCGGCTGGGTCATCACCAGCTCGTACCGGGGCAGCGGCTGCACCACCGGTGTCTGGTACACCATCGCCGATACGAGCGGGTTCAACTCCGCCTCCGTGTGCTCCCAGTCCCCCATCCCCACCGGGTGGGTCATCACGAGCTCGTACAGCACCAGCAACTGCGCCGGCACCGGGGTCGGCTATTACATCGGCAACACCGCGGGCCAGAACTCCGCCGTCGTGTGCTCCCAGTCCCCCATCCCGGCAGGGTGGGTCATCACCAGCTCGTACAGCACCAGCAGCTGCATCGGCACCGGGGTCGCCTACAACATCGGCAACACCGCCGGCCAGAACTTCGCCACCGTGTGCTCCCACTCCCCCATCCCCACCGGGTGGGTCATTACCAGCTCGTACAGCACGAGCAACTGCATCGGCACCGGCGTCGCCTACAACATCGGCAACACCGCCGGCCAGAACTACGCGGTCGTGTGCTCCCAGTCCCCCATCCCGGCAGGGTGGGTCGTCACCGGCGCGTACAGCACGAGCACCTGCACCGGAACCGGCGTCGCCTACAACATCGGCAACACCGCCGGCCAGAGCTACGCCACCGTGTGCTCCTACTCCCCCGTCCCCACCGGATGGGTCGTCAGCGGCTCGTTCCGGAGCACCAGCTGCGTCGGCACGACCCTCGGCTACAACATCCGGAAGGCCTGACCGGCCGCCCTCGGCCCGGCCCAGCTCGACACGGCTCGGATCTGCCCGGCCCAGCCCGGTCGCAGCAGAAAGCCCCGCACCGCCAGGTGCGGGGCTTTCCCATGCACCCCCGGCCTCAAGAATCCAGGAAGTCGACGACGGCCCGGACGCTTGGCCATGGCGTCCTCGACGAGGGTGGCTCTCTTCGTGAGTTCCGGCCCCGAGGGGCAGCTCATCGGTGCGGGACTGCGCCCAAGCGTGGAGACTGGGGAACTGATGGTGTTCGTCGGCCCCCGCTACGTGCTCACCGTGCGGCACGATGCGGTCGACCCGGCCGCCGAAGCCGCCCGCCGGCTCGAAGCCGGCCCCGACATGCTGCGCTTCGGCCCGCTGTCCGTTCTGCACGCCGTCCTCGACGTCGTCGTGGACGCCTACAGCGGCGCCGCGGACAAGGTGCGAGCCGCGCTCACCAAACCGGAGGACCGCGTCTCCGCCACCTCCCGCGTGGACCACACCGAGCAGATCTACTCCCTCAAACGGGAGGTACGGGAGTTCCGTGACGCGGTACAGCCCCTCGTCCCCGTCCTGCAGGGACTCCTGAGCAGCCCCGGCCAGGACGGGCAGAGCCAACCGCCGAAGGTATAGCCCTACTTCCGCGACGTCGCGGACCACCTGACCCGCACCGACACCGAGGTCCGGTCGCTGGACGAGCTGCTGGACTCGGTCCTGGGCGCGCAGCAGGCGCGGGTGGGTACCTGGCAGAACGACGACATGCGCCGCATCTCGGCCTGTGCTGCGATCTTTGCGATCCCCACCATGGTCGCCCGCGTCTACGGGATGAACTTCGCGCACATGCCCGAGCTCGGCTGGAGTTACGGCTATCCGCTCGCCCTCGGGCTCATGGCGCTGTCTTCCGGGCTTCTTTACCGTGCCTTCCGCCGTAACGGCTGGCTCTAGAACCGACGGCGGTCTCAGGCGGTCAGCGGCCGCGGGCCTCAGGAGCTGCTGTGCTGCGCGTCCCACTCCTGGATGAGCGTGCGCAGCATGGCGGCGATCTCGGGGCGGGTGCCCTTGCGGGTCGTGACACTCCGCAGGTATTCCTCGGCTACCTGGAGCAGTCCCGAGCGCGGGGAGGCCATCACCATGCCCCGGTGGGTGCCGGGGGTGAGAGGTGGTTCCAGGCATCGAAGCAGCGGCGGCCGATGGCGGGGATGTGGTCCGTCGACGAAGGAGCCGTCGCGACCGGTGCAGATGGGTGGGCCGGAGGAAGACACTCTCAGTGCCCTGCCTCGGGACGGGAGTAACGGCACATACTTGGCTACGGGCACCGTTTCAGCCTGGGCCCCGCTGGGCCTCCCCGCTCACCTGTACGTGTGCGAAACCCGGGAGGCATCAACCCGACACCACCCAGGGGCTGCGTGAGGGAATCGCTGTCCATGCGCCGAAGGGAGCCACCGTCATGGCAGGTCAGCACAGCAGGCGCCAGAGGCGAGGCCGCGGCGAGGAACAGGAGCGCCTGGGACGCCCCGGCCCCGACCCCCTGCACCCCGGCCAGCCCTCCAGCGAGCCGGGTGTCGAGGAATCCTCCCCTCGCCCCGAGGACGACCAGGTCCGCGACGAGGAAAACGTGCGCGACGAGGAGCTGTAAGGCAGAGCACCCGCCCGCTCCATCGCACAGGGCGTCCCCCTGGGGGTGCGACGCCCTCGGCGTTCCGGAGTCACAGCGGGACCTCGGGGAGCGCCGCTACGCACGTGCGCATCATGGTCCGCGGTTGCGGCCCGCCGCATGCGAGGTGGCCGTGGCCGGAGATCCGGACGTGGCCCCCGCCCCAGCCCTCACGGTGCAGCCGGCATGTGCCCCCGTTCCGCCGTAGTGGCACTTTCGGACGTGGTTGAACGAGGGAACTCGGCTGGGACCCTGCGGCTCCCTCGGCCTCACGCGACAGAGCTGACCTTTGCGTACGGGGCCGCGCACATCCAGAGCGCACATAAAAACCCAAGCCGGAATGTAACGTACAGCTATCAGAGCCTCACGAGTTGCGAGCCGCTGTGGGCTGCACGGACAACGAGGCGGACCGCGTAGCACGGCGGGCGTTGCCGGGGAGCTAGTGCTGTGAGCACTAGATACCGCCTTGGGGCGGCCCGGCCGATCCTCAAGACTTTCCTCGTTCCCGCAAGAACCCGATCCGTACGGGCGCCCGGACCGCGTGCCGGTGGACCAGCGTGAAGGAGACGACTGTGAAGCTTGCCCGTTTCGCGACCGCGACCGCACTGACCGCAGCGCTGGCCGGTGCGGCCGTCGCGCCGGCAACGGCACAGCAGCACAGCCCGGCCAGCGGCCCGCACAGCTACATCTGCTCCAACCAGGGCGGCGGCCCGAACCACACCGTGAACTGCTCCGGCCTGATCACCGTCAACAACGTCCTCAACGGCACCACCGTGAACATCGGCGACATCAATGTCCTGACCGGCGCCCAGCTCAGCGACCTCGAGGCCGCGCTGGTCAACGTCGCGGACAACAACGTCAACGCCCCGGTCACGCTCCAGCTGCTGAACCTGGAGACGGCCGTCATCAACACCTACCTGCAGAAGTTCAGCATCGTGGTCCTGCCCGTCAAGGTGGGCGTCTGCGCTGGCAGCATCTGCGTCTGACCAGCTCCTCACGCATCACCGGCGCGTCCCCCTCACCCGCGTGTCACCGTGCTGCTCCCGCCTGGGGCGAGGGCCACGACCTGTCATGGTCGTGGCCCTCGCCCCCGGCCGTACGGCCAGCGGACAGTCTTGGGCGGCGCCGCGGCTTCGGGCCGAAGCGGGCCTGGGACGATCGCCCGCCCCGCCCACGCTGCTCGCCTCGTCTCTCGGCCCCGTCCATGTGTGCCTCGTCCCAGGCCCCGCCCGCTGGAGGACCTGAACCGTCTCTGCGCAGCCGCCAAACCGCTGACGAGGCGTCTTTCTGCTGCGGCGCGCTGAACGCAGGCGCATTGGGGTGTTCTCGGATCCGGCACGGAATGAGGTACCGGGGGCGAGGCATGAGCGGGAAATGGCCGACCTGTCGCACGATCTCGAAGCAGCCATGCGCCGTCGACACTTCAGCGTGCAGGCGCTCGCGGACCGCACCGGTGTCCGCACCCCACGCATCAGGGTCTTCGTCCAGGACGGCACGGCGGGCCCCATCCACCCCACCGATCAGGAGCTGCGCGAACTCGCCCACGCCCTCGATCTTCCTCTGACCGAGGTGCTTCCCGGTGCCCCGCTCGCCGGAGTGCCCGGCGCGTGATGCCAGACCCGGCGGCACCGGCCACCGCCTTGCTCGCGCTGGCCCTGCCCGGAGCACTCCTTGCCGGTGTTCTCGCCCTCGGCCGGTATGAGGGATTCCTCCTCGCGCCGCGGCCCGCTGCGCTGCACCGGCGACCGCGTGCCCGCCACTAGAGCACATCGGCGACCGTACGCCGGGCCCCGCGAAAGGAGTGGAACGGCCACCGTAGGCCCTCCCCTGCCCACCACCCTGATGGCAGGGGTCTGCAGAGGAGAGAGTCCCAGGTGAAAGGCTTCCGCAGCTTCATCCTTCGCGGCAACGTCGTCGACCTTGCCGTCGGCATCGTCATCGGTGCCGCTTTCACCGCCGTGGTCAACGGCTTCGTCGGCGCGTCCCTGACTCCGCTGGTCGGGCTCGCCACGGGAGTAGCCGGGGACATGAGCCACAAGTCGTTCACGCTCGGCGCCACCCAGTTCCCGTACGGAGCTTTCATCAACGCGGCGATCAGCTTCCTGCTCCTTGCGACCGCCTTGTACTTCCTGGTGGCCCTGCCCATCAACAGGCTCCACGAGCGCCTCGCCCCCCACCAGGACGTCCAGGCACCCAAGCGCGACTGCCCCGAATGCCTCAGCCCCGTCCCTGCCCAGGCCCGCCGCTGCGCGTCCTGCACCGTTCCGCTGCCCAACGTGCCCGCCCAGCCCGGAGCCGAGACGCAGCGTATCGGCTGACGCGAAGCAGATGCTGGGCGCGATGCCTTGCCCAGCAGACGCGCCGCGCCCGCTTCTGGTTGCGCCTCCGCCGGAGTGCTGTGACCGCCCTGTCGACGGTGGCGTCTCGGTCGCGGCCGCACAGGGAGCCTTGGCTGTTCCCGCCCCGCATCGCGTGCTTCTCAGCCGGTCTCACGGATCCGGCGCTTGTCCCCTGTGGCGCGGGTAGAGGGACCTGATCTTCTTCCAGTACTGCTCGAGGTAGGCGTCTGCCTCTCTCAAGGCCGGGTCGAGCAGTGAGGCATGCAGTACAGCCAGGCGCTCGTGCGCGGTGTCCGAGCCGGCGGCTGCGGGCGTTGCCCGACGCCACGGGGCGCGTGCGGCACTGGGACCGTGCTGCTGTTGCCGCATCGTGCGGGTCGCCCACCATCGGGCCACCAGGACGGCGGTGGTGAGAGCGGCGGCGGTGACGGCGTGCAGCCCGGGATGCGCGGCCACGGCTTTCCTTCCATGATTTCCGGCTACGGGGAAAACGGCCGACGGCGCCGGTCCGCTGGGCGGGGACCGGCGCCGGCCAAATGTGTCAGCCGGGCCAGGTTCCGGTGAGGCGCCAGGTGGCCTTGGAGTGCGGCGGCGATCAGGACCTCTTGCCAGGTGCGGTGCTCGTCGGTGGCGTTGGGGGCATCGTCGTCGTGGCCGATCATTTTGCACGCCTGCTTGAACGCCGCGCCGGCGATCATGCCGCTCGCGGCGCCGAGAGCCAGGCCGACCGGCTTGTAGGCGATCTTGGATGCCTTCACCGGCACCTCCGGCTGTGCCGCAGGAGCAGGAAGACGACGAACGCGACGGCTGCGGCGATCAGGCGGGTGCGGTTGGCCTTCGCCATGGCAGCGGCCGACTCGGCCTTCTCGCGGACCGGGTCCGGGGTCTTCTCGGCGTCGAGCTGTCCGGCCCGGGTCGCGGTGCCGCGTACCAGGGCTGCGTTGTCCAGGACCGGGTCGGGGGTCTTGTCTTTGACCAGCTGAGCGGCGTGCGCTGCCTTGTCCCGGATCTGGTCGCCGACGAGGGTGGCCTTTTCGGCGGCCTGCTCCTTGATCTCGGCCGCCTTCTCCTTGGCCTGCGCCTTGACGTCGGCCTTGACCGCCAGCGCCTCCACAGTCTGGCCGAGCTCGTCGCGGGTGTGCTCGACCTGCTCGCGCAGCTCCTCGGGAGTGGGTGCGGCGTCCTTGTCGCCCTGGGAAGGGTGCTCATCGGTCGGCGAGGGCATGCTCGATCGCGCGGTGCGCGGCGAACAGGTCACCGGGACTCGCGGACAGGGGCGGGCGGTCGCTCCTGGCTGAGGGTGGGCGGGGCGGGTGCTGCGGGCAGCAGGGGTGTGGTCGCCGGTTCGGGTGCCGGCTGCGGCTGGGGTTCGTCGGCGGCGAGGGCCTTCTGCAGGGCTTTGAGGAGACGGTCGGCAGCTTCGGCACGGGCCTGCCGCTTGCTGGATCCGGTGCCTTCGCCGATGAGTTGCCGGCCTCGGTGCACGGCGGTGACCGTGGCTGCGAAGCCGGTGGGAGAAGGTGTCGGGGGGCGGTAGTCGCGCCGGGTGATGTGACCCGCCTGGTGAAACTCGTTCAGGGCCGAGACAGCGTTGGTTTCCCCGGCCGGAGCGGCGGCCGGAGCGGGACGGCGGGTGCCTCCCAGCTCCAGTTCGGCACCGCACGAGCGGCCAGTGGGTCGGGCAGGTCGGCGAGCACGGCGATGAGGGCGGCCATGGCCTGTTGCCTGGCTGCCTTGCGGGTGCGGGCCTGCTGAACGCTGCCGGTGACGTCGCGGTGAAGAGCTTCCTCGGGGAGGTCGGTGGCGGTTTCGGCGCCGGGCGGGACGCAGGGGTCGGTGCCGTGGACGGTGCCTTCGGGGTACGTGCGGCAGCTGCCTGCCCAGCCGCCGGCCGCGTACACGCTGGCGTGGGCGGGATCGGCGAGGACGTCGGTGGCGACGTCGAGAACGTGCTCGGCGGCCTGGACAGGAACGGGCGCGGTGCTCAGTCCGGCTAGTGCTGTGGCCGGGAAGGTTCGCCGGGTCGCGTTGTCCGGTGCGGTGCATCGCAAGGCGGAGGCCCGCGGCTCGTACTGGACGTACTTGCGCGGTCCGACAACGCAGCGAGGTGCCGTGCCGGGCGGCGCGACCCGGTGGACCTTTCCGGTCACAGCACTAGGTGGCACAGGGCGCGTGCGGCGCGGTGGCCGGTGGGGCGGGAGGGGGCGTGGCCGGGTTCGATCTCGGCGAGGAGGTCGAGCACGGCAGCGCGCGGATCCGCCGGGCCCGGCGCCGGGGAGCGGGCCGACGGGCCACAGGGCCAGGGGCAGGCGCAGGGACCGGGAGGCCCACAGCGGCAGGACGGTGGGGGTGGCCTCGCACGCCTCGATCAGCTGGAGTTCGCCGCTGTGGCGGGAGGTGAACAGGTGGACGTGCCCGCTGCTGCGGGTGAGCGGGCCGACGAACCGGATCCGGCGCAAGGTGGCGCTGAGATGGTCGCAGACGCCCGCGAGTTCGGCGTCCTGAGCGGCGGTGTGCTCGGCCTCGCCGGGGAGCTGGGGGATCCAGTGCGGCATCAGGCTGCTCTGGTCGGCGGAGCGGCGTCCAAGGGCAGCACGCCAAGTCGTCTCGCTGATGTCGGCGAGGAGCATCCTCGCTCCGGCCAGCGTCAGGACGATCCCGTCCCGGTGGCCGGCCCAGCGCAGGCCTGCGACGCCGGATCCGCTCTGCCGGTAGGCGAGGGCGTCGATCCACCGGTCCAGCTGGGAGGGCGCGATCCTCACCACCAGTTCGTCGGTGCGGGGGTGAGACTGCGGATGCCGAACGGGCCGCCGGTGAGGGTGGGACGGTGGCGGCCGTAGGCGACGATGAGCGCCTGGAAGACCCGTGCCTCGCCTCGGGCCTGTCCGGGCGCGGGCATCGGGATGAGGTGCCCGGAGTCGGTGAGCTCGGCTCGGGCGGTCTCCCCGGACCCACCCGTGGCCATCTGGCGAAGGGCAACCGGGGCAAGATCGGTATCGGTCGCGCGAAGGCCCCACTGCTGCCGGGGCGTGTACGGGGTCAGGATGTGGGTCACGAGCAACTCCCGCGTGAGATCCGCTGTCACCTGCTACAGGTGTGTGGAATGCGCGCGGTATGACAGTGGGAGCCAACAAGTCTTTATACGTGTCCGCTTGCCTCCGGACTAAAGGTTCCTGGCGGGCGCCCCAGGTGATCAGGCAGTGATCAGCAAGACCAGGAGAACCGACAGGGTGCCCGCTGTGAGCGCCGCCCCCACGACGGTGAATACCAGGTAGATCGACGGATTGTCCCAGCCTCGGATCTCGAAATGGCGGGGGTTCTTCTCGTCGTAGAGGACCGTGACGGAGTTGCCGATGCCGTAGCCGTGGAGAACGGTGCCCCGGCCGAAGCTGGAGGGGTACGTGCAGTCGCGGCCGTCCCGGGTCGTCCAGGCCACCACGGGGTGGTGGTACTTGGCTCCGTCGTCGTCTCGCCTGGTGTCATGCCGCACGACTCGGCCTACCGCAGTAATTCCGGTACGCCGCAGCGCGCTGGCGCGGCGACGTCCATACAGGCCAGCACAGAGGAAGCTCACGCCGATCAACATCGGTATGAGCGAGAAGAGCCATTCGCGTCCCATGTGGTTTCCGACGCACAAGTGACGACATTGGTTGCTGTGGCAGACGTGCCCGCCTCTGTTGCCGCGCCGAAACGTGAGCAAGGTCTTAGCCGCAGGTCAGTGCGGCGTTATGGCATGCGGCTGCTGGACGACGTCAGGCGGTCCGCCAGCGTGGTCTACCCCTGGAGGTCTCTGGTGCGCCGGACCGTGTCCATGCCTCCTGTGCTGAGGGCGTCCCTCAGTCAGTGTCGGCGGGCAACCTTCGTGCCGCGGGGGATCGTCTTTCGAATCCTGCATGCCCGAGGGGCGGGTAGCCGGCCTCAGCGCACCGTCGGGCGGGCATCCGCCCGACGGTGCTGTGGAGTATACGTAAACGCCTTGCCGGAAGATGGCGAAGCGCGCGTGAGAGGGCCGGCTGTCAGTCCTTGAGCTTGTATTCGCAGGGCTTGGCCGACTTGCCGTCTTGGTTGTCAGCGACCTGCTTGCCGTCGACCTTGATCGTGCACGGTGCAGGCTTGAGCATCCCGTCCGGGCCCTCGACCGAGCCGGGCACCACCGACACCGTGACGCCGACCTTCAGCTCGGCACCCTCCAACTGCATGGACTCCGTCTTCGTCCAGGGCAGCGTCACCTCCTCGAAATGGTTGGTGTTCCCGTTCCACAGGACCTTGGCCGCGCCCGTGCCGCCCACCTCAAAGACCACCTGGTGCGGAACGCCCTTCTTCCCCGAGGACGAGCCCTTTGCCTCGCCGGTCGCCGAGGCGCTCGGTGAGGCGTCGCCCGCCTGGGCCGAGCCGGCGTCCTTCTTCTCACTGCCGCACCCGGTCACCAGGGCCGCCGCTGCGAGCAGACTGACGGCGAGGGTTGCTGTTTTGCGCATGTGCGTACTTCCCCGTTGCTGAACTGATCCTGCTGATGCAAGGAAAGACCGTAGATCATGACGCCGCTCGGGAGGACACCACCCGAGGGGCGTCGGGCAAGCAGCGGCATTGAAGCGGGTCAAGGCCCGTGTCCCCGCACGGTCGCAGAAGTCGGTGTTGCAGTCAGCGGCGGCCACTGGCTGATCGATCACGGCGTACGAAATCACCCCCCGACAATGCCGGTGTCGTGCTGCCCCTTTGAGCTCAGCCTTGCTGGCCGCTCAGGGGGCGGGCGGGGTGAGGGTTCGATGTCCGTGGGCATAACTGAGCAGGCACAGCGCCGCTTGGAGGATGAGCGCGACGCGGTGCTTGGGCGGGGTGTCGATCAGGCCGTGGCAGATGTTGTTGCGCAGATTCATGCCGCGGTCGGGTTCGACGAGCAGAAGTTCCAGGGCACGGCTCCAGTCCGCGGGATAGCCGGCGGCTGGCATGTTGCGGATGAGTCCGCCCAACTGGTCGACGGTGCCGGGTGTCTTCCCCTTCGCCACGGACACGATCGGGAGTCGGGAGCGCAGGAGCTGTCTGAGGGTCTGCTCGACCTGGGGCAGGGCGATGCACGCGGCCGCGTCGAGCTCCCCCAGCCAGAAGTACCCGAAGGCGTCGGCGAGGGTTCGGGCGCGCGGCTCCGGCAGGACGCTGTCGTGGGCCAGGGCGGCGATGAGCTCGGCGTCGTCGGGTGCGAAGCGCTCGTGGATGCGGTCGAGCTGATCGGCGGTGAGGTGCCCGAGCAGGTCCATCGCGAGGACCTGCAATTCGACGGCATGGTTGTCGTCGGCGTCGACGGGCGGGGCGACCTGGACCGGGCCGGCGGTGTTGATACGGGTGCGTGGAATCCGCAGCAGCCCTTCCACCGCGTGCGCGTCGTCGGCGTGCTCGCGCATCGCCGGATGGGTGTCTTGCGCGGTTCGCCACAGGGCGTCTCGCAAGTCTGGGGCGGCGTCGATGTGGGCTCGCGCACAGTTGAACAGCCCCCGCGGGAGCACCACGGGACGGCTGAGTCGGGTCCATCCCAGGGAGTCCGGATCGGTCTGTTGCAGGGCCATTTCGGCGCGCACCCTCAGTTCGGAGAGTCCCTGGCCCCGTGCTTCGGTCGCGGCCCGGGTCAGCAGGTCATGGCGGCGGAACGCCGTGTCGGCGTCTGCGGCGTCGAGGAGGGCGGTGACGATCGCGGTGTCGATGGCGGTTCGGCGGGACTGGGGGGCCTCCTCTCTCAGGAGCTTGAGGAAGTCGACATGGGCGTGCACGTCGCTGGCGTAGCGATGTGCGGCGCGTTCCGCGAGGTCTGTGATGTCGTAGCGCTGAACGCGCAGTCCTTCCAGGAGGCTGGCGGTGATCCCCGGCTGGTCCTCGGCGTCGGCCAGGACGCGTTCAGCCAGGCCGCCGTGTCGTCGGCGACGCGCTGGCACAAATCGGCCTGGTTGAAGGTCCGGGCGAGCTCACGGCCCACGGAACCCAAAGCAGCGTGCTGGCCACGATGAATCGCATGGTCCGGTCAGCCACTGCTCCCCCGTAGCCCCCCAGGCAAGCCTCCACCGTGTAGACGAAGAGCGCGCCGGGCGGGCAGCAGGGCGATCAGGGCCAGCAGGAGAAACGGCAACGTGGTACTCGACCCTCCTGTAGGAGCGCCTAGGCCTTGATCACGAACCGCGAGGGAGTAGACGGCGTCCCCGAGGAGGATCGCTGTGCGCTCGGCCTGCTGGAGGCGGAGGGGCAGGAGCTCCATTTCCGCCCAGGCCCGAAGGCGATCTTGCACCGCGGCGGCTTCGGCATGTCCTTCGGGCTCCTCACCAGCGGCCTGCCCCGCGCCGGGCACGATAATCGTCTGTTCCGAGCCGAGCAGGTATCCCAGGGCGCTGTCGATCAGCTTGCTCACATCGCCGAGCTCCCGCCGCTCCGCGCCCGCGCTGTCGTCCCCGGTGATCGCGGCGACCTGGCCCGCCTGGTTGGAGTCGTAGGCAGCCACCCGGTACGCAGACAACCGCCGCCAGTCCTCGTGCGGGACCCACGAGGACGTGAGCTCGGACCAAGCGTTGCGGCCAAGCCGGCGGGGGTCGGCCATGACCGGCTTGTAGTCGAGCCAGCTCCATACGTCGGTGATCAGCTTGCGCAGAGCCACAGCGTTCTCCAGGCAGTCGGCCCCCGCGCCGCCAACCCAGGTTACGGCCGCTTCTGCAGTTTGCACCGGCCGCAGGCGACATGGTGTCCCGCAAATCCCCCATCAAGCTTGGCTAGAGCGTTAAAGTCCGATTATTCCGCGCAGTTCAGTGGCCCGAGACATGGCTGCCTTCGCTCCATAGACCACGATGGACGCGATGATTGCCGTAGATCCGGCCAAGATTGGTGTTGCATCACTGGGCAAGCCCAGCAGTAGCCAGCCACAGGTGACGCCTGCCGTGACCGCTACCACAGCTGCCAAACGGAGTCCTGCGCGTCGCTCAGCAATGACCAAGTCCTGAAGCTGGTGTTCTGGAAGCAGTCGGCCAATCCGTCCCTCCGCGTAGTTATTGGCGACCGTGACGAGGAGGGCGGCCAGATCTGACAGCGCCGCATTACCCTTCGAGTCCATCTGGTCTTCGGCACGCTGAAGACTTGCCACCACCAACGCCGAATGCTCCTTGATTGCGTGACGTCTATGAGAGAACCGTCCGATACTGCCGTGGATCCGATGAACGCGCAGCACTCGGCGCCTCACGATTGAGCACGCGCTGTCGAGGTGGAGCATAGCCCCGGGACGCTCGTCCCCAGTTGCAGATGAGACCGCTTCACATGCAGTGATCGCCGCCAGGAGCGCCAGCAGGAAGCGATATCTCGCGATAGCGGGTGAGTAATTCGCCGCCCATACCAGACAGGGTAGAGAGACACCAGCAAGGATGAGCGCATCTGGTCTAAGGTCAGGGGCCGACCGTCCAGTCTCGATCGTTTTGATCACGGCCACAATCAAGTCACTTACGCCGAAACCAATGGCGAACGTCAGCAGCCGAAACCGTAATCGAATCTCGCCAGCAGCGGTCTGCCCGGCCGAACGCAGTGTTTCGGTCGCCATGTCAGCCAACCCGAAGTGCTGCAATGCAGCAGAAGCTTTCTGGAACGTCCGCTCCGCGGTGCGGCCGTTCCAGGCCCTCCAAGCCCGACGCACCAGAGGGGCATGGGTGGCAACCCATACAAGTAGCCGGTAGGCGAGAATCACACACAAAACGAAAATCACTGCAATCAGGATGGATTGCTCAATCTCCGCCAAACGTTCCCGATTGATGCTCAACTCGCCCCCCCTGCAAGTCATGTCAGCCCGTGCTGGAGGGTAGCGGGAAGCGTGAAGGGGTGCGGCCGAAAGCGCCGTCTTTGCCTGATCCCCTTGCTTAGCCAGCCTCCGGCGCCGAGTCGCTCACCCTCGGTGTGCGTCAGGCCTGAGCCGGAACTTCTGGCCACCTTGCCTCAAGATGAGCCCCTGCATGACTCGGAGCATCTACGGCCTTCAGCTGTGCGCCCATGGCGCCGAGGGCCCATCCGCCGCCAGTCTCCTCGCCCGCGGCCCAAGCACGTGCCGGGCCGTTTCCTCATCGGGCCATTTCGGCCGCCGCTCACAGGGCTGGGGGATATCTACAAGTCCGCCACGTTTCGTTCGCGCCGTCACCTATGTTGACGAGTGGACGTACTGAACTCCCCTGCCTCCCCGGCACATTGCGCACTGGAAACCGGGGCCAGTGCCTGGAAGGTGGGAGAGTTCGATGCCAAGGGACCGTGGGCGGCACCGTCGCCCGGACGATCCGTCCGAGAGGGAGAGGAACGGCCGGCCGGTCTTCCTGTTGATCCAGGTTGCAGCCTGGATCGCAGGCTGGTTCACGAACCAGTGATCAGCCGCCGTTCCTGTACTACCGCAAGGTGGGGGCTCGCCTGAACAACGTCCCGTACGTTCGGCCGTACGGGGGTGCGGCCCTGGCCATCAGGGCGCGACGGGGGCCGCACCCCCAGCGTTGCACGTACGGCCGCCGGAACCGTCACCAACCGCCGTCTGCAAGTACGGTCACCCGCTGGCAACCAACCGCTACCACCACATTCAGGTGCCGGATCCGGAACATCACAGGGGCTCCCTGTGGCCGGCAGCGGAGGGAGGCCCTTCCTGGCTGGGTTCTGAGGACGTGCGCAGCGACGCGTTGCCCGTCAACGGGCTGGGCGACGCCCTGCGACATCTGCTCAATGAGTGGGGTCCGATCGGCGCTGCCGACGACGTGCAGGACGAGTACGACTGCATGCTCGCCCCTTGCTCCGGCGGCTCCGTGGCGGCGTCAACCACATGGAGACGGGTGAGTTCCTACGACGCGAGCTGGAGGTCTACTTCGGATTTCGATCCTCTCGGCCTGCGACCCGAAGCGATGGCCACACGAGTGATCGCCTGGTGGCCCGCTGTCGGCAAGGCCGATGGGGCCGGCCACGCGTAGCCGCTCTCTCCAGATCGTCTGATCGTTGGTCACGGTGTGCCGCCGACTGACGCGCAGGGGGTGCGGGTCGGCCCGTGACTCCCAGATCGGATACCGAAGGGGGTGGCGGTGGCGACACCTGGGACAGGGTGGTCACTGCGCTGGTCGCGCAGACCGACGCTGGTGTCCGTGCACCAGGTACTGCCGAATCCAGCGGCAGAGCCATATGATCTACTCATGAGTAACTTAACTGGCTCGGGTGAAACCCCGGTGACTTTCGTCCTGGTCCACGGCTCGGGCAGCAACGCATACGGATGGTCCCCCGTGGTGGCCGAACTCGGTCTGCGCGGGCTGCGGGCGGTCGCGGTCGACCTGCCCGGCCACGGCCCCGGCGCATACTTCCCGCTCTCGTACCAAGCGCCGCAGGACCTGGAGCGGCTGCGTACGGAGCCTTCCCCCATCGCCGGGACGACCCTGGCTGACTGCGCCGCACACGTGGCCTCGGTGGTGCGGCGGGCGCACCGCAACGGCCCGGTGGTCCTGGCCGGTCAGAGCCTGGGCGGCGTCACCCTGAACGCGGTGGCCGACCTGGTACCCGACCTGATCTCACACCTGGTATACGTCTCGGCCTTGTGCCCGGCGAAACGGGCCTCGGTGAGCGAGCTGATGGCGACCCCAGAGGCAGCCACGAGCTACATATTCAAGATGGCTCCCGTCCCGACCCCGCCGGAGCTGGGGGTCACCCGGGTCAACTGGCGGAGCAACGACCCGGCGTTCTTCCAGCTCGCCAAGGAGGCAATGGCCGCCGACTACTCCGACACCGAAGTCCGGACGATGCTCAACATCCTCGAACCGGACGAGTCGGCCGCGATCGGGGCCTGCGACGGCCGCGGCCTGCCACACAAGTGGGGCCGCATCCCGCGCACGTTCGTGCGATTCACCGAGGACCGTACGCTCCCACCAGCACTCCAGGACCTGATGATCCGGGAGGCCGACGAGATCACCCCGGGCAACCCCTTCCGCGTACGGTCGCTGGCGGCTCCGCACATCGGCCCCCGCGACCCGGCACTGCTCGCGGACGAACTGGAGCAGGTGGCTTGGCTCAGCCCATGAGCCCGGACAGCAAGGGACCGCTTTCGGACCGGGCCGGATCATATGGGGGCCAGGTGGGTTGCGGGGCATGGTGGCGTTGCACGGCCTGTGAGCCGAAGCGCGCCCTGACCCGGGTTGCCGTTGCACGCGGAGCGGGCTTCTTCCACAACTCCAGACACTCCCAACGCCGACCGCCCTAAAGGGCCCTGCCCGAACCAGCTAGGGTCCGGTGGTCCAGTACCCGGTGGACGCGCCCGGCGCGTCGGAGCCCGTCTCCCTGGAAACGGTCACCCTTCGCCAGGAGGCCCTCGCCCACCCGGCCAGGCTGTGTCTGCTCCGCACTCTGGCCGGCGGACCGCACACCAACGGCGAACTGGCCCACGCCCGGGACCTGACGCCACCGGAGGTCTCCCGCCACGTGGCCCTCCCGCGGCAGGCGGGGCTCCTCACGGCCCGGCGGGAGGGGCGCTACGTGCGCTACAGGCAGATCGTCGGGTGACTATGCTGGCTGCGCTCCGCCGCGCACCGGTGAAATGCCCGGTCTCAGTCCGTCTGCGCGGCAGGCTCCCGGCACTCGCAGCCCCCGCCGACTGCCGGGACCACCGGACGGGGTGCCCAACCGTCGCCAAACGGGATGAGCGTGCCAAGCTTGCTCGGCGCGGCAGGCGCGTAACGGCACACCCCGGACAACAGGCGTGCAGCGTATCTTTCTGAACCATTGAAGCGCAGCAGATGGCGACCTGTACCACGTGCGATCTGTCCGGCGAGGTCAGGTGTGGACCAGGCAGTTGCGACCGTCGTGGTTGTCGGGGCGTTCGTCATCGAACCAGTGGCCTTCCGCCGCGAGATAACGGAAGGAGTGGACACTGTCGACCGGCAGGGTGACGGTGACCGCGCGCATGCCATCGTCCCGGGGAAAAAGGGTGTCGAAGCAGGGCTGCCAGTCGTTGAAATCGCCGACTACGCTGACCGGGCCGGGCGGGGTGGCGGCGGGCAGGACGAAAGTAACCTCGGTGCGGTTCTTGAACTTTTTGAGTTCGAGCATCGGGACTCCTTCACGAGGGATGGTTGTCCTACCATCCGGCGCCGGGGGCCGGATGTGGCGGAGGAGGCCGCAGCCACGTGCAGGCTTCACCCACTCGGTGGGGCTCAGCACACCCGTCCTACCCGGCATCTTCCGCAGGGCCCACGTTGCAGCCGCGCAAAGCGTGGAATCAGCAGTCTGCGCGAAAACCGCCGTCGTCTTCATCCCCGGCGTAGGGGCCGGGTGGCCTCGGTCAGCGCTCAGCCGGGGGCTGCGGTCGGCCCCTCACCGAGCCGGGGTACACGTCCGACACCCCTCATCCAGGCGGAGCCGTTGGAAGCGCACAGGGTGGGTGGCGGTAGACGCCGCCTGGGTCGACTGCGGTGTCGCTCCGAGCGAGAGGCTCGCCGGATACCGGGCGGGGAGGTGCTTGTCCCTTGTCGCGTCCACCCGCTCCCTTGTCGCGTCCACCCGCGCGCTTGGGCCGGCCGAGGAAGACTCCGATCAGGATCGCGGCCATTCCGCACAGTTGCTGGGGGTCAGCACTTCTCCGGCGACGGCGGTGCCGAGCAGCACGCCGGTTACGGGATTGAGCAGCCCGATCAGTCCGACCGTCCCCGCGGGCAGGTGCCGCAGCCCGGTGAACCAGGCGGCGAAGGCAAGCGCGGTGGCGATCAGGGCGACGTAGCCGAACGCCAGGAGCGGCGGTGTGGAGAGGATGGGCGGAGGGCCCTCCACGGCCGCGGCGACCGGGAGGAGGAACAGGCCTCCGGCGGTGAGCTGCCAGGTGGTGGAGGCGAGGACGTCGGCGCCGGCACTCCACCGTTTGGTCAGGATGTGGCCGAAGGCCGATACCAGCATGGCGGCGGTCGAGGCGAGGACACCGGGCACGCTCGCCCCTTCCGTCCCGGTGAGGAGCATGAGGCACACCCCGCCCAGTCCGATTGCGGCGCCGCACAGGCCGACGGTCCGGGGCAGTTCGGCCGCCAGCGGCCAGGCGATGAGCATCATCGTCAGCGGGGACACCGCCATGACCGTTGAGGCGACGTTCGTCTCGGAAGCAACTGGGATGCGCCGTAGACGAGGACGAAGAAGACACTCATGTTGAGCAGCCCGAGACCGACCCGCAGTGATCACCACCGAACGCCTCGCTGCGCCCACTCACCGAAACCGACGTCGACTAGTGGGTACGGCTCCACGCCGACGAAGAGGTCAAACGGTTCGTCGGCGGATACACCCGGCAGCAAGCCACAGCGCGCCTGCACGACATACAGCAGCAGTGGACGCAGCGTGGTCACGGACTGTGCGCGGTGCAACTGCGCCGCACCGGTGAAACAATCGGACGTTGCGGCCTGCACTGGTGGGAGCATTACGGCGAGACCGAGATCGGCTGGACGTTCGCCCGGAACGACGGGTGAGGACCGTTCCCTACTCGTCAACCAGGGGGTGGTTCAGTGGGTCGCTGCCTCGTCGACCCTGGGGCGTGCCCGTCGTGTGGCCCGGTCGGTGTCTCGCCGCAGGGTGGGCGGGCCTGGGGGCGGGCCGGGAGGTCGCTGGGGCCGTCGGGTCGGTGGGCGGCCGGTTCCGGGGCGATGCCGTTCACGGCGCCGGTCGCCAGCTCGCGGCCGCAGATCGTACGGACGACCAGCGGCACAGGTGGGCTGGCCGATGGACGGGCCAGCGTGCCGCAGTAACCACAGCACCGCCGCCCTGGACCCCGCAGGTCGTGTAGGGGGGTCGGGGCGGCGGTGCTGTGTTGGGTGGGTCCCGGTGGTTTACGAGTTGGTGAAGTAGCCGAGAAGGTCGGTGATGACGTGGTTGCTGCCGCCCCAGCTGTTGAAGATGCTGACCTTGCCTGACCCGAGCGGGGTGGTCACGTGGTTGGGGACGGTGACGTCGGGCAGCGTGTTGAGGCTGCTGGCGCCGGGGAGTGTGCCGCCGAAGGCGTAGGCCGTCAGGAAGCCCGGGCCGGTGGTGTCGGTTGCGGTGACGTTCAGGACCGCGCCCAGCGCGTTCGTCGGCAGGCCGGAGACCGTCGTCGTGGCGCCCGGGGCGAGCTTGCCCGTGGTGCGGGTGTCAGCGAGACGCTTCGGGACGGCCGGGTGGAAGAGGGCCTTGCCGTCTTTTCCGTAGTAGCCCACCGCATCCAGCACGAGATGCGTGGAACCGGAGTTGGTGAAGAGAGTGATCGTGCCGTCCGGGCCGACCGGCACGATGGCCTGGTTCGACTTGTCCTTGCCCGGCTCCACGTTCAGGTTCGAGGTGGCGGTCCGCTTGGCCGGGTCGGGGTAGACGATGACGTGCGCGTTCTCCGTGGCGCCGGTCCCGGTGAGGTTGAGGGCGACGGCGGTGGCGTCGGCGGGGATGCCGTTGACGCCGGCGACCTTGACGGTGCGGGGCTTGCCCCCGGACAGCGCGCCGCCGGTGGCGCGGGTGTCGAGCAGCCGGGCCGGGGCGAGCGGGGTGAACCGCTGCCCGAGGTTCGGCTGGTAGTACCCCACGAAGTCCACGATGATCGATGCCCAGCCGGAGTTGAGCTGCATCACGGTTCCGTCGTAGCCGCCGACGGGGACAGTGACGGTGTTGGAGGTTGTGCGGCCGGCGAGGACGTTGACGTTCGAGGTCGCGGGACGGTCCTGCCCCTCGGGCCAGACGGTGAGGTGGGTGTCCTCAGTAGCACCGGTGACGGTCACGTTGAGGACGACCGCGGACATGCCGCCCGAGAGCGGGAACTCCGGCCGGTTGAGCCCGATGGGCAACTGCATCGAGAGGGGGACGCCACCCGGCATGGAGGGGGTGGATTTGCGGCTGTCGTAGAACCGGAACGGCTCGGTTGCCACGTACCCGGACGCCGCGTAGTCGGCCTTGAACGTCTGGCTGGAGGTGGCCGTGGTGCCCTTGGAGTCCTGGAGGGTGAGGGTCACCTTGTAGTCACCGGGTGTCCGGTAGGTGTGCGTGACCTGGGACAGGTCGGAGAGCTGCTTGATGGTTCCGTCACCGAAGTCCACATCCACGCGGCTCAGCGGCCACGGAGCCGCGGTGGCCGATGGGTCGACCCGGGTGGTCAGCGGGGAGATGCGCTCGGCCGGGTTGCCCGAGGAGGGCAGGACCTGCGCGGCGGTGAAAGCCGCACTCAGCGCACCGGCCGCGGTCACCTTGACCGGCTGCTCGGCGAAGACCTTCTTCCCGGCGGCGTTGGACGCGGTCACCTTGACCACGCACGCGCACGGAGAGCTGTAGATGTGCGAGGCGACTGCCTCGGCCGCCTCGCCCTGCCGGGTGACGACCGGGGCGCTCCCGTCGCCGAAGTCCACGCTGTACGACATGGCGGTGGGCCAGCGGCTGTTCGACGAGGCCTTCACCTCCACCTTGGTGCCCACCGGGGCCCACGGCTGGTCGACCGACATGGTGACCCCGCTCAGGCGGTCGTGGCCCTCGTAGGCACCGCGGTCGAGGAATCCGCCGTCCTTGCCGGTGTTGGCCACGTTGGGGTCGTCGATCGGGCCGTAGCCTTCGAAGTCGGGGGAGGCCAGCGCGCCCGGCGCCGTTGCGTCGGCGGAGTCGACGAGGGCGGCGTTACGGTCCGCCGGGTTCACGAAATCGTGCAGACCTTGCCCGGTCGCCGCCCGGAACTCCGAGAGCGTCTTGTAGTCGGTGGCCGCCCAGTTATAGGGAGCCGCCGCGACATCGGGCTGATGCATGAGAACGTTGTAGTCGGCGCGGGTGCCGGCCGCCGCACTCTGCTCCACCAGGAGACCGTGGCGCGCTGCTGCGGGCGTCGCGCAGGAGGCCTGGGAACTCTCGGTGTAAACCACGTTGTTGAAGACCGATGAATCGGTGGAACCTCCGCTGACCGAGATGCCCACACCGCAGTAGGTGATGACGGTGTTGTTGGCCAGGGCCGTGCCGGCGGCGTCCGCTACGGCGACCGCAGGCCGGGAACTGCTGTTGCGGAGGCTGTTGCGGTTAAGGACCGTGCGCTGGGCGCCGGCCCCGATCTGCGCATCGATGATGTAGCTCCGGCTGACACGTACGTCCGCGCTTCCCGTACCGATCACGAGCGCGCCCGGGAACTCGGACGACTCCATCGTGATGTCGCTGGAACGCTCGACCTTGGTGCCACGCAACGTCCTGATCCCACGGAACACCAGGTGCGAGGCGCCGTCGACGGTCAGGAGGTTGACCAGTACCGCCTTCGAACTGCTGCCGGCCTCGGTGGTGAAAGTGATCGGCTTGCCCGGCTCTCCAGAGCGGTCGATCGTGACGGCTCCGGCGTAGCTGCCTGCCGCAATGCGCACCGTCTGGCCCGGCGTGGCCGCCTTGGCCGCCGGCTGGATCGAGCAAAACGGGGCGTTCTGCGTTCCGGTGCCGGTATCGGAGCAGTTGGCGTTCGCGCCGTTGTTCACGAACAGGTCAGTTGGAGGCTCGGCGGCGGAAATCGCCGGTATGCCGAGGACGGTGACGAGGCCCGCAGTGAGCAGGACCGTCGCACGAGTAGGACGCACCAGCAGTATTCCTTCGAAGCCAGGGGCTGCGTGGATTTCGGCGCGGCGCTGCATGATGCTGACGCCGAATGGCCCGTTCCCCTCAAGGAGGTCAGGCGCCGGATGAATCCACAGAGACGCTGATCATGATCCCTCATCGGACAGCCGTTGTCACCAGAAATTGAACACGCTCAACATCATTGCAGCAAAGCACTCGGGGCCGACGCCGGCCCGGCCTTCACGGAAACGTGGGCAGAACCCCGCATTCCGCGCTCAGTCGCAACGGGGCGACTGACGCCTGCCCGCCGCGCAGGGCGCGCTAATCACAGGTGTGGAACGTGCACAAGCGCAGATCGACGACCTCTGATAGCTGCAAAATCTGCTCCTTGAGCCTGGCCCGGCTCTGCTCTTCTGCGAAGGCCTCGGGTATCCCCACGCTGAGTACACCAGTCCTACGCTCATAGACATCGACCCGCGTGGCGCCGAAGACTCGCAGCCGTTCCGTGCGCTGATGGAAGTCCCTGTTGAAGTCCCGATCGCGAACCCGGGCGCTGAAGTCCAGTGTTGCGTTGCACCACGGTGGCGGTTCGTTCTCCGGGTTCGGCGGCTGGAGGTAGAACACTGACACGACCGTCGCAGCCACGATGGGCGCGGTCACGGCCAGCTATGCGCCCGGGCGGTTGTCGGCCGCCGCGAAGGCCGAGACGAGCAGTAACAGGGCCGCGGGAATGAACAGGAACATGCCGATGGCGGCGCCGATTATCGCCCAGGCGAGCAGGCCCACCCCGACGACGAGACAAGCTCGGGCGAACAACTTCGGCTGCTCTCGGATCAGGAGCGGGACTGCGACCGCAGCCGCGCTGATGATGAAGAAGGCGGCCAGGTAGCGGCCCATCACGAGCCCGAGGACCGCCGCCACGCCTGCCGCCACGACCGCCGCCAACGCCCACCCCCATTGCCAGGCAGACACCCTCTGAGTTTCCCCCACCACAATCCCCCCACTTGAACGCGTTCAATTGAACGCGTTCAAGATATATCTGGTCAGGGTGGCCTTGCAAGGCGCTCAGCGGAGGCGACTCTCACGCCCTGGCCGAGGCTTTGGTCGATGTCCTGTGGTTCGTCGAGGGCAGCGAAGACGAGCAGATGGATCCGGACGACGCCGTCTAGGTCATCGAGGGTGTCGCCCACATGGTCAGCAAGCTGTCAGGCGACCAGCGGAACGAGTTGATCGAACTGCTCGGAACCATGGCCGAAGCCGAGTCCGACCCGGCACGGCGCGCGTTCTTGGAAGGGTTCCCAGAAGGCTTCGGCCTCGTTGAGGATGGGATCTGACCTGTGCTTCATCGCCCGCCGGGTCGGTTACGCGAGCGCGGCCGTGCTGCGCGAACAGTTCGTACGGCGCCGGGGAGTCCCGCCCCGCTCCTACCGCCGCTCCTTCACCAGCACGCCGTAGCGACCAGGTGCCCGCGCAGGTCAGAAGTTCAGGACGCCGAGGTCGCGGACTGTCTGGGCGAGGGCCCGGATGAGGTCGTTCTCGGCGTCGCTGCGCCACACCAGGGCGTAGGGAATCGTCCCCATCTCGGGGACGGGGACGAAGCGCACATGCGACATGGACCAGTAACGGGTGACGTGCGAGGGGAAGGGGTGGACGATCTCACCGGTGCCGACGAGGTGGATCAGCTCGTCGGCGTTGGTGACCTGTTCGATTCGCTCGATCGGCTTCCCCCGGGCAGTGTGGAACGACAGGTAGCCGTCTTCCCAGTAGTCGGGCATGTCGGGTGGCATGGCATGGGCGAAGTCGCCCAGGGCCTCGAAAGGGACGGAGTGCCGTTCGGCGAGTTCGTGGCCGGCGGCGACGGCCAGGACGCGGGGATCGCGGAAGAGGATCGGGCCGACGGTGAGATCGGGTTCGTCCACCGGCAGCCAGGTGAGGAAGACGTCCATGTCGCCCTCGCGCAGCCGGGCGAACGGGTCGACGTAGGGTGCCCGGCGCAGCTGCAGTTCCCACTGGGGGTGGCGGGAGCGGAAGGTCTCCCAGTAGGGGTACATGTCGGACACGTTGAACGGCATCATGCCGACGCGCAGGCGTGCGGTCTTGCCGCGGGTGGCCAGCCGGGCGCGTTCGAGGCTGTCGCGCAGGTTCGCGTAGACCGGCCGGAGGTCGGCACGCAGCTGCCGGCCGAGCGGGGTCAGACGGATCTGGCGGCGGTTGGAGCGGTCGAACAACAGACCGCCCAACTGCCGCTCCTGACGACTGATCACCTGACTGACGCGCGCCTGCGTGAGGTGCAGCCGGGCGGCTGCCCTGCCGAAGTGCAGTTCCTCTGCCAGCGTCAGGAAGATCTCGATGTCGCGCACTTCCACGTGTTGCCGACCCCCGTCATAAGCCTGAGTTATCGGATCCTACTGATCTTCGACGTTGATGGGCGCGGCGGGGAGTCGGAAGATCGACAGCGACACCACGTCTTCGGACAGGAGTACCGCACATGCACGCCCCAGCCGAAACCACCAGCCGCGTCTGGTTCATCACCGGCGCCAGCCGGGGCCTCGGCCGCGCCTTCGCCGAGGCGGCGCTGACGGCCGGCGACCGGGTCGCGGTCGCCGCCCGCACCGTGGCCCCGCTGGAGGCACTCGCGGCCGCTTATCCCGCGCGGGTGCTGCCCCTCGGGGTCGACGTCACCGACCGCGACGCGGTGTTCGCCGCCGTCGCCGAGGCGGTGGGCCACTTCGGGCGGCTCGACATCGTCGTCAACAATGCCGGCATGCTGTCGATGGGCATGGTCGAGGAGTTCACCGAGGCCGAGGCGCGCGCCCAACTGGACGTCAACTTCTTCGGCGCTCTGTGGGTCTGCCAGGCCGTCATGCCGGTCCTGCGCGAGCAGGGCTCCGGCCACCTCGTACAGGTCTCCAGCATCGCCGCCCTGGGCGGCTTCCCCAGCACCGGGCTCTACAGCGCCAGCAAGTTCGCCCTGGAAGGCCTCAGCGAAGCCCTCGCCATGGAGGCTGCCGCCTTCGGGGCCAAGGTGAGCATCCTCCAGCCCGGCGGCTACTGGACCGGCCTCTACACCGCCATGCACAGCACCAGCCCGTTGGAGGCGTACGCGCCGCTGCGGGAGCAGCTGGCCGCACAGTTCGCCGAAGGCTCGGTCGACAGCGACCCGAAGCTCGCCGCAGCCGCGCTGCTCAAGCTGGTCGACAGCGACGAGCCGCCGCTGCGCCTCCTCCTCGGGAACATGGTCTACGACCTCGCGTTCGACATCGCCCGCACGCGCATGACCACCTGGGCGGCATGGGAGCACGTCAGCCGCGCCGCGGAACACGCGATCCCCGCCCCGGCCGCCGCGGTCGAGGACGCGGCGGCCGGCTCTCGGCAGGGAAACCGGTGACAGACCGACCGTTCTGCTCCTGAGGGGTTGCCACATGATGTTCCGTACCACGGCCGAGGTCGTGCACCGCTTCCACCGCGCCTTCCTCGACCATGACGGCTCGTCACTCGCCGAGCTGATCGCCGACGACTGCGTGATGGAGGCGAGGGAGCCGGCACCCGACGGGGCCCGCTACGAAGGGCGCGCCGAGTGCCTGGAATTCTGCCGGTCACTGGCCGAGGACCGCGCGGGTCGGTTCGAGCCGGAGGCCGTCGTCGTCACCGGTGAGCGGGCGACGGTCCGCTGGCGGTACCGCTTCGGCGACGGACCGGCCGACTCGGTCCGCGGCGTCAGTCTCGTGCTGGTACGCGACGGTTTGATCGTCGAGTCCCTCGGCTACGTCAAGACCCCGGCCGCGTCGGCCGGGGCCGGGATCCACGGAGAGCGAAGGAAGTCCTGAACATGCGGGTGTTGTCGGTGGCATACGGTTCACGCGGGGACGTGGAGCCGATGCTCGGACTCGGGGCGGCTCTGCGAGCGCGCGGCGCGCAGCTACAGGTGTGCGCCCCACCGGACTTCGCGGAGCTGCTGGAAGGCGTCGGCCTCCCGCTGACGCCGCTCGGCCGGCCGCTGCGCGCGATGGCGACCCGGGCGGTGACCGGGACGGCGAAGGCACCGGCGGCGAGCCTGCCCGAGCGCGCGGCCCGGATGGTCGCCGAGACGTACGACTCGGTCGCCGCGATGGCCGGCGGCTGCGACGCCGTTGTGGCGACCGGCCTGATCCCGGCGGCGGCCGCCGCGCGGGCGGTGGCCGAGAAGCTGGCCGTTCCCTACGTGTTCGTCTCCTACTTCCCGACCTATCTGCCCTCACCGCACCACCCGCCGCTCGCGTGGCCGGGTCGACCGCTCCCGCCGGAGGTGACCGACAACCGGGTGCTGTGGGAGCTGAACCGCGAGGACATGAACGCGCTGTTCGGCGAGGGGATCAACACTCACCGGGCGTCGATCGGCCTGCCACCGGTGGACGACGTCCGGGAGCACGTCCTCACCGGCCGCCCGTGGCTGGCGGCGGACCCGGCCCTGAGCCCGTGGCCGCGGTCGGCGAACCTCGACGTGGTGCAGACCGGCGCGTGGATCCGACAGGACGACCGCCCGCTCCCGGCCGCTCTGGAGGCGTTCCTGGACGCCGGCACACCACCGGTGTACGTGGGCTTCGGGAGCATGCCCGTCCGCGACGCGCAGGACGCCGCCCGGGCCGCCGTCGAAGCGGTCCGCGGGCAGGGCCACCGCGTGCTCCTCTCCCGCGGCTGGGCCGGCCTGGCGCTGACCGAAGACCGGGGCGACTGCTTCGCCGTCGGCGAGATCAACCAGCAGGCACTCTTCGCCCGGGTTGCCGCCGTCGTGCACCACGGGGGCGCGGGCACCACGACGGCGGCTGCCCGGGCCGGCGCGCCACAGGTGGTGGTACCGCAGATGGCGGACCAGCCGTACTGGGCGAACCGGGTGGCCCAGCTGGGCATCGGCGCAGCACACGACGGACCGACCCTGACCCGCGAGTCCCTGTCGGCCGCGCTCGAGACGGCCCTCACCCCCGGCGTCCGCGCCCGGGCGGCCGCGGTGGCGGCCACGATCTGCACCGACGGGGCGACGGTGGCCGCGGAGCTGCTGTGCGACACGGTCGGCCGGGAACGGCCCACGGCGCCCGTGCACCACCTTTCGCCAGGCCTATGGCCTGCCCCCGGCGAGTACCGGCACCGCGCGCTCGACCCCGGCTCTGCCCGCGGAGTCGAACGATCCTGCACGCTGCGGCGACCGTCGCCGAACGGGCACGCCTAGATTCTGTTGCCGCCGGTGAGGCGGGAGCACCGCTTCAACTACTGGACAAGTGAAAGGGATTGACTGTGAAAGTACTCGTGCTGGGTTCCACCGGCTACATCGGGTCGGCCGTGGTGCGGCGGCTCACGGCGGAGGACCACCAGGTGGTCCACCTCGTGAAGGACAAGGACCGGCTGCCGGCCGGAGCGCCGGGGCTGCTGGGCGACCTGGCCGACCCGGCCTCGCTGCGGGCCGCCGTCACCGATGACATCGACGCCGTGGTCAACCTCGCCACGCCGACCGGCGCGGAGGCGGTGGACGCGGCGGCCGTGGACGCGCTGACCGAGCGGCTGCGCGGCTCCGGACGGGCCTTCGTGTACACCAGCGGCGTCTGGGTGCTCGGCGCCACCGGTGACGCGCCGGTCGACGAGGACGCGCCGACGAACGCCATCGCCATCGTCGGCTACCGACCGCGGATCGAGCAGCGGGCGCTGGCCACCGGCGGGGACGACGTGCGAGCCGTCGTCGTGCGACCCGGCATCGTGTACGGCCGCGGCGGTGGCATTCCCGGCCTGATGACCGACTGGGCGCGCGAGCACGGCGCCGGCCGGTACGTCGGCTCTGCGGCGACCCGCTGGCCGATGGTCCACGTGGACGACCTCGCCGAACTCTTCGTGCTGGCGGTGACCAAAGCCGATGCGGGCAGGGTGCTGCACGGGGTGGCGCACGAGGCGGTGCCGGTCGCGGCGCTGGCAGCGGCCGCCGACATCGCCGCGGGCGGCAGCGGCCGGGCCGAGCCCTGGCCGCTGGAGCAAGCCGCCGAGGCCGTGGGCGGCCCGTTCGCCGAGGCCCTCGGCCTGAACCAGGTGGTGTCCGGGCAGCGCGCCGTCACCGAGCTGGGCTGGCGGCCCAGCCGCCCGTACGTCCTGACCGAGCTGGCCGGGGGCGACCGTGGCTGACCTCGCCGGTACGACGCTGCCCGTCTGCCGCACCTGCGGCACCCAGTACGCCGTCCCGCGCCCCGACTGCCCGGTCTGCCTGGACGAGCGCCAGTACGTCGGACGCGACGGCCAGCAGTGGACCAGCCTCGCCGAGTTGCGCGCCGACGGTCACCGGGGCCGCTTCGAGGAACAGGGCCCGGACGTCCTCGGCATCGGCTGCACGCCCGAGTTCGCCATCGGCCAGCGCGCCCTGCTGCTGCGAACGGCCGCCGGCAACGTGCTGTGGGACTGCGTGCCCTACCTCGACGACGCGGTGGTCCGCGAGATACGGAAGCTCGGCGGCATCACCGCGATCGCCATCAGCCACCCGCACTTCTACTCCGCCATGGTCGACTGGGCGCACGCCTTCGACGCCCCCGTGTACCTGCACGAGGCGGACCGCCGCTGGGTCGGCCGCCCCGACCCCGCCCTGCACTTCTGGAGCGGGCGGACCCACCGGCTGACCGACGAGCTGACGCTGATCAACCCGGGCGTCCACTTCCCGGGCAGCACGGTCATGCACTGGAACGCCGGCCAGGGCGCACTGTTCACCGGCGACATCGTCAACGTCGGCCCCGACTGCCGCTGGGTCAGCATCATGTACAGCTACGCCAACCACGTCCCCGAGCGCCCCGACGCCGTCCGCGCCGCCGGTGAACTGCTCGCCGGCTACCGCTTCGATCGGATCTACGGCGCCTGGTGGGACCGCGTCGTCACCGCCGACGGCAACGAGGTCCTCGCCCGGTCGGTCGACCGCTACCTGCGCTTCGAACAGGGACTTCCGGCGGAGAGCAGCTCGTGATCACCTCCGGACACGCCCACCACGGCCCCGGTCTCCACGACACGGTCACCACCAGGCCGACAGGGTTGCCCGGAGACCGGTCCCGCAGACCACGGGACACTGCCTGACCGGCTGGGCGATGGGCGACGTGCCCGGCGAGGAGCGGCCGGTCTCCTCCTGGCCTTGCTCCTCGCCGGCACCACCGGCAACACCCCCGCGGAACCCCGGCCGGCCCTCTGGCCCGCAAGCACCAGACCCGCCCTCGCCCTACCCTCACCACAACCCCGCGGACGCACCGCAGATCGACCCCGCCGTACTGACCCGCGGCACCCACCCAAGGCGGTGGGGCCACGGCGGCCGGCCTTTCCAGGCGGACACGCGTGAGTCCTGCCGGGGACGGAAGTACCGTCCCCGGCAGGACTCGGATGATCTCCGGCCATGCGGGGGCGCCCAAGCGGTGGGCCTGGCCCTCAGCCAGCGGCCGCAGCCCTGGCCCCCCCGAACCGGGGAACGTCCTTCACCATGACGGTGGAGGGCGCAGCCTCGCCCCCAGCGCCGATCACCGTCCAGACGGGTGGATGGGAGTACGGGATCGACAGGTCCGGTTGCCCGGTACGCGAGGCCCGGACCTCCGATCGGATCGCTCCACCGGTGCAGGTTCCGGCGGGGGGATGCGCCGGCCGCCTTCGGACGGGTGACGCTCGGGGCGGTCGGGATCAGGTGCGGGTGCGGTAGACGCGCACCGCACGTTCCCCGACGGCGACACGGCCGTTGTCCAGGATCATCGTGCGGGTGGCGCTGCAGCGGTAGCGGAGATCGGAACCGGGCCGGAGGAGGAGCGTGCCCTCGTACCAGCCGGGGTCTGGGTGGGAGACGTCGAGCAGGGCGATCCGGTCGGTCGCGTCGGGGTGGTGGGTGCGGGCGAGGGCGGGCATCACCTTGTGCCACTGCCACCAGGTCTGAGGCCAGCCGCGAGGAGCAGAAGCGGTCGGCCCGCGCCGCCGTCGATGTAGTGCAGCCGGGTGCTGCTGACGTCGGCGTGGTGGCTGGTGAAGCCGCCGTCGAGGAAGGCGGCGAGGGAGGCGTCATCCAGGGGAGCGGGGGTGGGCATGGGAAGTCCTCCGGTCGGAACGGCTCCGTACGAAGATTTCGTACGGCGCGACCCAGAAGTGCCGTGCGCCCAAGCCTCGGCCTTCGGTAAGCCCCACCACGATGCCGCCATCCAACTGCCCGGCTGGCACCTTGGGCATCATTCTCGGCTGCCGCCGATCGTAGGCGGCCCCGATGCCCCGGACCGATCCACCCAACCACGCTGGGGCATCGCGCTGTGTGGCCGACTCGCATGTCCCGCGACAGTGAACTTTGAGCGCGTGCCACCAAACGTGCCTGATGGGGCGCCGCAGCGTGGCGGTGCCCCCACCAGGCCGACTTTCCCCTAAAGCGGCAGGAGTCCGGTGACGGGCGCGAGGAGACCAAGCACGGGGTCGAGCGCCTGGCCGGCCTGACCGAGCTGAGGTGTAGGCCCTGGAGTGTTTGCTGTAGCAGCACAGGGACCGCGCCGCCTCCGCCCTTCAGCTGCCGCGCGGCGAGGGGCTCTCCCTCCCCGTGACCGACCGCTTCTGGAACTCCACCGAGGCCGAGCTGGTCGGCAGCGACCTCCCCATGGAGTCGGCCCTGTCGCTGCCGCTGTGGGGCTACACCCTCGGTCGGCAGGGCGTCAGCTATCTCGTTCCCACCGACATCGGCACCACCTTGCGCCCCATCTCCGAGCGGGGTCGGCTGCGCGCCACCGCCACCCACCGCTTCTCGCGGGCCGAGGGCACCACCGGCTACACGGTGGCCTTCTCCCTGACCGACGGCTCGCCGGTTGCCCCCGCCGCCGACTACCGCGCCTGGCTCGCCGAGCGCGGGCAGCTCTCCAGCCTGCGCGAGAAGATCGAAGCCAACCCGGCCACGGGGAAGCTCCTGGGCGCCTTCCACGCCCATCTGTGGGGCGACGCCCGCACGGCGGAGGGCGTCCGGCGGCTGCGTGCGCTCGGCGTGGACCGCATGTGGCTCGGCTACGACGCCGACGGCCGGCCGATGGGCGCCGCCGCCGTCACCGCCGCCAAGGCCGCCGGCTACTTGGTCGGCCCGTACGACACGTTCGCCAATGGCCAGGATCCGAAGACCTCGGACGCACCACCTCCGTCTGGCCGGACCGTGTCTACCCGGACTTCTGCGTGCAGGGCCCCGACGGCAAGCCGGTCCCCGGCTTCCACGACCGGGGGTGCTACCTCGGCTCCGAGGCGTTCGAGAAGGCCGAACCCACCCGCCACTACCTCGCCGACCGCACCCGGGCGATGACGGCCAACGGCGCCGACAGCTACTTCCTGGATGGCGACGCCGCTACGCCCCGCCAAGGCGCCCGCGATCTTCTCCAAGCCCGCCGAGCTACCCGAGGCCGTGGCCAAGGCGATGTACGACCCGGCCTACCGCGTCCCGCTGTACGAGACGGCCCTGCACGACTCTCTGGTCAACACCGAGCGCTGGGAGCTGGCGTACGACAAGCTGCCGAAGCAGAAGACCACCCGCGCCCTGCTGGCGATGCTCTACAACACCCCGCTCAACTTCGTCCTCGACGGGGCGTCTCTTGAGGAGCGCGGCGCCGAGCTGGCCGCCCTCCAGAAGTACTTCGCGCCCCTGCACAAGGCGGCCGGCACGGAGCCCATGACCGGCTTCCGGACGCTGACCGCGGACCGCTCCGTCCCCAGCGCACCGTCTTCGGCGACGGCGCCCTCACCGTCACCGCCAACTTCGGCACCGAGGCCCACGACGGCTTGCCCGGCGGCTGCGTGGACGCCGCGCTCAAGGGCGACGACGAGCCGCGCCGGCTGTGCCCCAGCGGAAAGGGCTAGTGTCCCGAGTCCTTATTGCGCTGTAGAAGCAGGCTGGGTCCATGGCGCGTATGGGTCGGCCGACGGTCGAGGTGGTTCTGACGGACGACGAGCGAGAGACGCTGCTGCCCTGGTCGCGGCGGGCAACGTCCTCGCAGGCTCTGGCATTGCGGTGCCGGACGTGCTCGCATGCGCTGATGGCGGCTCGAACACCGCGGTAGGAACAGAGCTTGGGGTCCACCCGGTCACGGTGGCCAAGTGGCGCAAGCGGTTCGCGGCCGACCGGCTCCAGGGCTTGCCCGACGAGCCGCGGCCCGGCCCGCCCCGCACGGTGAGCGACGAGCAGGTCGAGGAGGTGGTCGTGCGAACCCTGGAGACCACGCCGAAGAACGCCACGCACTGGTCGACGCGGGAAATGGCCACGGCCAGCGGCCTGAGCCAGTCTGTCGAGCAAGTGGGTGAGTTGCTGTCGCGTCTCTTCACCGGCTCGCTGGCCAGGGGCGGGGCGGCTAGCTCACATGCTGACGGTCGCGCGGACAAGATTGTGGTCGGAGAGGCCCTCCGTGTTCTCGACCGTTGCGGTGCACACAACAGCCCCCCGCACGACCACGTGGTCGATCCACTGCGACTTCGAGCCTGACGTGCGCGGCCGTGTCGGCAGGGCATCTGGCGGGAGGTCCGCGACGGCGAAGCCAGTACCCAGAGCCGACGCTACGGTGGCACGGTCGGTGTTGAAGTCCCCGAGAAGTACTGCTGCGTATCCCCGGGAAGTGGCGGCCAGTTCGGCGAGGCGTGCCAACTGGCGCGTGTGCCGCTGATCGCCGCTCAGGTGCGTGGCGACTATCAGCGTTCCGGCGGCTTCGACAACGAGCGCGCCCTTCCCCGGGTCCTCCTCGAAGGACTCGGCAGTGACCTCTCGGCTCGGTCCGTCGACCAGGAGCACGAGGTACTCCTCGGGGTCGCGCAGCGAGCAGGTGCCGTGGCGCGGTGCCGGGACGCGCGGGTACCTCAACGCGTGGATGGTCCGGCCGGTCAGCGCAAGTCGGAGGCTGGCCAGTTGGTCACCGCTGACCTCCTGCAAGGCGATGACGCGCTCGTCTCGTCCCGCCAGCAACGCCGTGACCGCCGCGATCCGCTCCGACTCGTCCGGGCAACGCCTCAGGATGTCCCCGCCCCAGTTCTCGGCGTGGACGCGGTGCAGAACGTTCCAGGTGACAACCGTGATCATGCGTCGTGATGTTAGACGACTATGTCCGACCCGTAAGCTCGGGGACAGCCTGGACCAGGCGGTGGCGAAGGCGTTCACACGCCCCGCCCCAAGTCGGCACAGGAGCAGATGAAGTACCTCGCCGCTCGACCAGGTCTTCGGGGTCGCCGTTTCGCCAGTCGGGCCAGCACTCGACCGCCACGATGGTGCAGGTCTTCCTCGACGGCGACCTCGTCAAGACCACCCGACGGGCTCCTCGCGGGACGGCCAGGCAGCCTCGATCGTGAGCCGGGCACGGGTTCCCTGGGCGAGTCAGCGGTGGATGACCTGCTCATTGGCCGTCACCACCTGCTGGGGTGGCTCACTGGGCGGTCTCCCGGTCGGGGTACGTGGCGGATCGAGTCAGCATCTGATCATTGTCTCATTTCGCGTCGAAGGACCAGAAGACACCGACCTCGTCCGAGGACACTGCGATCAGGCCCAGGTCCACGACGTGCTCGCTGAAAGGCCGGCCACCCTGCAGGTCCTGGGCCAGGAGGTCCGGAGAGCGGGAGGTCTGAGCTGCGTCGGAGGAGGACCAGAAGGCAGAATCGGGGCCGAACCGGCCCAGTACGCCCCGGGCATCGGCCAGAACTTCGTCGCCGTCGGGCCGTGATCGGACCGGGTACTCCTCGAAGGACCACTCCTGGGCCAGCGAGGCGAGCAGCTCGACGGTCGGCCTCTTCGGTGATCGGGTGCACGCGTGTGCGGATGTCCTCGGCCGTGAGCTCCAGGAAGGGGTACGAAGGGTGGCCGGTTTCGCGTACCTCCCTGTCGGATTGCCATTCCATGACTCGCCAGCCCCGGGGGTCGGTGGCCCTTCGTTCCAGGACCGCCAGGACGTCCTCGGCCCAGTTGTCGTGCAGCCGAGGGCCGGTCATGGCGAAGGTGTAGACGTCGTCCAGGAGGCGCACCACTGCGGCTTCCCAGGGGTTGCCGTCGAGAGGCTTCATCGAGCTTGTGGTGTGATCGGTCACGGCGCCGGCATGGACGTGTAGAGTGATGTAGGGCGGAATGAGGCCGGAATCGTACTTGAGGGACGGTCTTGACGCTCTTGACGTCGATCGCCTTCGCGCCCAGACCGTGGTCCTTGTAGCCCGTTCCCGGTATGGCGCCCTGCCCATTGGGCTCGGGCTGGGTTGCTTGGAGACGTACCGGCCGCTGACCTCGCCGTTCGGCGCGGGACTGACGAACGGCATGGTCTTGCCCTCAGGAGGGTTCGTCGCCAGCCCGGCATCGATTTCGGCTTGTTTGACCCGAAGGTTGTGCTCGGTCAGCCGCTGCGCGTCCGCCATGGTTTTGCGCGTGGTGAGGCCGCCCGGGTCGGCAGGCCGCGCAAGCGCCCGGACCGGGTCCGCGCGGACAAGGCCTACGACTCCCGCAGCAACCGCTCCTACCTGCGCAGACGCCGGATCAAGGCCACCATTCCGGTCCCGGCGGACCGGGTCCGCAACCGACTCGGGCGCGGCTCGCGCGGCGGTCGGCCGCCGAAGTTCGACAGAGACGACTACAGGCAGCGGCACGCGGTCGAGTGCGGGATCAACCGGCTCAAACGCCACCGCGCCGTCGCCACCAGGTACGACAAACTCGCTGTCCGCTACGAAGCGACCGTGCTGGTCGCAGCCATCAACGAATGGCTGTGACCAGCACTTTCACAACAGCCCCTAGCCCTCGTGACCCTTGTGTCCGTCATGACTCCAGGGCTTGGCTCCATAGCCGTAGTGCTCGCCGTGGTCGTCGCGGTCGTGCTGATCGACCGGCCAGCCGCCCTGCTCCTTGCCCGGGCCGCCGGGCCAGCCGCCGTACTCCTTGCCCGGCCCGCCGGGCTTGCTGGCGTGCTCCCTGCCCGGTCCGCCGGGCTTACCACCGTGCTCCTTGCCCGGTCCGCCGGGCTTACCGGCGTGCTCCTTGCCCGGTCCGCCGGGCTTGCTGGCGTGCTCCCTCCCCGGTCCGCCGGGCTTGCCGCCGATGTTCCCGCCGGTGGTGATTCCGGCGCTGTTGCCCACGGTGTTCCCGCCAGTGGTGGAGTTACCGGCGGTGTTGCCCGCGGTATTCCCGGCGGTGTTGCCGGCGATGTTCCCCGAAGTGCCGCCGCTCACGAGGCCGACATTGGGGCCGCCCAGGAGGCCGCCACCAATCAGACCCACGGTCGTGCCGGTCGTCGTCCCGGGAGTCGGGGCACCGGGAGTCGGGGTACCGGCAGTCGTACCACTCGTGGTGGTGGTCGAGCACGCCCCGAGGAAGATCCTGTTGGTGTCGAGCGTCACGGCTCCGTTACGGGCCAACGCCCGGCCCTCGATGTTCGTTCCCGTGGTAGCGCTGATCGAGGTCAGAGCCATGATGGTGCCCACGAAGGTGGAGGTGGTGCCGAGGGTGGCCGAACTCCCGATCTGCCAGTACACGTTGCACGCCGAAGCACCGTTCGTCAGGAGCACCCGGCTGTTGGATGCCGTCGTCAGGGCTTCAGGGATCTGGAACACCCAGACGGCGTTGGGGTCACCCCCGGCGTCCAGGATCAGGTCGCCGGTGAGTCCGACACCGGAGACAGCCTTGTAGACGCCCGGAAGCAGCGTCTGTCCGGAGCCGATTCCCGCCGCAAGCGCGAAGTCCACGGCCTGGCCCGCGGCGTTGTTGTACGCCTGGACCAGGTCGGACTTGGCCTGAAGGGCCACCGCGTCCGCAGCGTGCACGGCGCCGAGCACCAAGCCGGGCGGGAATCCGGAGATGGACGGGGTCGGGTGCGTCCCGAGGTCGTGACCGATCACGGAGGGTCCGGTGTTGGTAACGCCCGCACCTGCCAGAACGGAAAAGCTGGCGGCGGTTCCCAGAGGTACGGGTGTCGCGATGGCCAGCGCTTGCGTCGACGTCACGGCAACCAGCGCAGCAGTAATCGTTGCGGCGAGAGCCGAGGCCAGCCAGCCGGAGAAAGTGCGGAGCTGATCCGCTTGAGGAGTTTTCAGCTTCATCGAGGGGGCCACTTCCTGTGGGGCCGCGGCAAACCGGGCTCCTACCGACGCCCGGGAAGCCTTGTTGTTGTCGCCCGCATATTACGCACGAACATTCACGTTCAAAAATGGTGACGGAGAGGGAGGGCTGGCTACAAACACACTCAACGTCGGGAAGCGCGATGAAAATATTAGACCTCGACTCGCCTATCATCCTATATTCCCCCCGATCGATGGATGGCGATTAACTCACACGAGCCAGGGGCCACCCACCTGATGATCTACTCAACCCGCCACACATGAGAAATGCCGCCAGGCGAGTGATCTCACGAACTTCCTGCAGGTCGGGCGCGCCGATCTATTTCTTCCGTCAATCCACATGCCCCTGAAGGTGAAATCTGGAGCATTTCTGCTCCCTCTTCATGCGAGTCGAACACTGACCTGATCGCATTCGTGAGCGATATCCCCTGGTCTCGTTTGCCCGGCTCGCGCACCACTCCAGGCGGGACCAATCCTTCACCCAGTACGTCGAGCGGGGAAAAGACCACTGTCCCCGCCCGCACACGCAGGAGATCACCATCGTCGTCGGCCAAGGACATTGCATCCGCCTCGGCGTATGAGTCAGAACTGCCAGGGGCTCCGGGAACGCTCGACGAAAGGGCAGCTCACCCCACTGAGCTCCCGGGACATTGCCGGACCACGATCTGAGGAGGGACTCGTCCCGGCGTCTTGGGCGGACAGCCCTAGAAGGATCGATCCTCCTCATGGGGCCAGCGAGATACGCCCTTAACCCCTCGCGCGGGGTACTTCAGCCCTTTAAGTGTCCTACGTGAACGACCACTTACCGACTGTAGTCGTGCCCGCTGTCAATGGTGCCTGTCATGCCGTTCTCTGGAGGCACCGTGAAGTTCCCCCGCCTGGCCGCGACCGCGACCACCGTCGTCTCTGCCGGCCTGCTCGCCTGGGCGCAGGCGCCCACCGACCTTCTCTCATCGGTCACGCCGCCCGCAGAGGCGCCACGCTGAGCCAGATAGGTGAAGAGCCAAGCCAAAGGGGTGAGATCTCACCCGGCAGTGCACGCCGAGAAAACGTCACATCCCAAGCTGAGTACGGCTTCCGCGTGGTGGCGTAAGCCCTCAGGCGTGAGGGCGACCGGGTCCTATCGAGGGGCCCCGGATCGCCCCCACGCTGTAACCAAGCCAGCCACCAGTCCGCCCCCAGTGCCGTGCAACTCAACCACCGGCCGAGGCCGAGAGGGACACAACCCGGGAGCGGGCATCCGGGGCCGACTCAGCCGGCGGCCGAGGCCCTGCCCTCCCCCAACCGCGACACGTCCTCCCCGGTCACGTCCAAGCGCAACCTCTTGAAGCGCAGCGGGTGCCGGAAAACGCCCCGGTCAACGGCCCGATCGGCGCTGACCTCCGCCACCAGCTCCGGGCGGACCAACACCGTGTCCAGGAGGTCACGGCTCTCCCCGCGCCGCCGTGAACCGCACCCCCTCGAAGGGGTGCCCGGGGTCGGCTGCGGCAAGGTGTTGCCGACCTGTCGGGACACGTCCGGGCGCAGCGGGACCGTCCGGCCCACCGCGCGCAGCCGGCCCGCCGCGTCGTAGCAGCCCAGGATGAGGAGCTGCGGGCAGGTAAGGGTGCCCGTGAGCGCGCCGGTGGTCGCTTCTGTGGTGTCCCTGCGGCGGACCTTGGTCCGCCCTCTGTATCCGGCCAGGTAACGGCTGGTCAGGGGCTTGACCACCAAGCCTTCGACGCCGGGCACGTCAGTCCAGGACTCCAGCCACTCCCGAGCCTTGGCCAGGTCCGTCGTCATCGGACACAGCGTCCACGGGGCCGTCAGAGCGTGCTCGGTGAACAACTCCTCCAGGAGCCCGGCGAGGAGTGAGCGCAGCAGCGCGGGCGCGCCCACCCGGCACGGACGGGTGATCTCGCCCGACGTGCCGTGACGCCGGGGACCGTCTCGCGCTTGTGCGGACATGCGACTCCCGCCCCCGCGGCTGGTCGTGCAGCGAAGGGTCCGAGCAAGGCACAGCAGGCGTTCCAACGGGGCCTGGCGGCCCTCACGCAGTGGGTGGAACGAGAGGGCGCGGACCGGCCGGTGCCCAGGGGCCACGGCGAGGAAATCGCGGTCGAGGGCGAGACGGAGCTCGTGGTCGTGAAGCCGGGCGTTTGGGCAGCGGGCGCGCCCGAGCTGCTCACCGGCGCCGCCCCGGGCTGTCGCTTCATCGTTGTGGACCGCGGCGGCGGCACCATCGACCTGACCGCCGGTCGATGTCCTGAGCCGTGGCTGCGGTTCGCGACCACCAGAGCCAGACCGGCTTGTTGACTCCTCCCGAGGGCAGTCTCGACGGCCAAGCGGATGACGGTGCCCTCGATGATGGGTAGTGGCCCTTCGTGGTCGAGCCAGGCCGCACGGCGGGTGAGCCGGGGATGGAGCCGGTCCCAGGCTTGCGCGGTGGCTCTTCCGTAGAGCCGGGTGGCCGTGGTCGTCACGGCCTGCTCGGTGCCCCACGTGGAAGGGTCGCCGAAGGCGAACTCGCCACCGTGCTTGGGGGTCGCATGACCCGGTCGGACCGGAGCCACCCGAGGATCTGCACCGGCAGGCCGGACAGGAGGTGAGCGATGCGGGGTGCGTCGTATCAGGAGTCCAGGACGACCAGGATCTCCGGGTCTCCTTCCCGCCACTGACCAGCGGCGATGAGCCGCTCGGTGACCTCACGGATCTGGGCGGTGGTCACGGCTGCGAGATCGGCGCCCGGCTCCAGCCGGATGGCGTCCAGCACGGCGGTCCAGGAGGTGCGGCCGGTCACCAGTGCAGCCACGACCAAGTACGGCCAGCCAGGGATCATCCGGGAGCGCGAGATCCACCAGCGTTTTGACCGGGCCCTCCGTACAGAGGAGGGCCTCCGTCAGCTCGAACAACGCGTCCGAGCGGCCCGTGAGACACCCATAGAAGTCCGTCCGGAACCGCGACAACATGGCCAGCGACTCGCTCCGGACTCCGGTCAAAGGACTCACCCCGCGCGGCCCTGCCCCACCTCGACCTGGAGCAGACGCGGAGAGATCTCGAACCCATGACGGGAGTACGCCGAAACCGCCCGGTCGCTGGAGTGAACGGTCACCCGCTCAAGGCTGAGGTCCCTCGCCCACGCCAAGACCGCCTCGATCAGCTCGCCGCCCAGGCCGCGGTCGCGCTCCTCGGGCACGACGTACGTGCACTGCACGTCACCCGACATCCGCTCGAACCTGCGCGGATGCGGCACACGCTGCGTGGTCGCCAGCCAGGCCATGCCGATCACCACGTCGTCACGGACCATCACCATGCACCGATGCGAGGGCTCGGCCTCCCGGGCCCATGCCACGAACCGGGGGACGAACTCGTCCAGCATGGTGTCGGGGGTTCCATAGAGCTCCTGCACCCACCGCCACCGCAACTCAGCCACGGCGGCTAACTCATGGGGCTGGGCAGGGCGGCACACGATGTCATCCACGGCTTCATCCTGGCGCAGAATCATCAGCACGGCGGCCGCTTCCACCACTCCCGCAACAATGGCCGGGCGGGTACGGAGGGGGATGTCAGGCTTTTGTGCTGCGTGAGTCGACTCCCGCAGCTTCGGGCAGCATCCCGGGGCCCCTCACAGTCCGTGACGCGGCGGACCGCGCGGCGCGGTACGCGAGGGCCGGGGGCTCGTGGTCTCCCCGGCCCTCGCGTGTCTCGGGTGCTACTTGAGCACGCCCGCCCCCGTCGTCGTCGCCAGCGACGTCGGAAGGTTGCTCGCCGAGGCCTCCAGGCCCGTCGTGAGGGTCGGGGTCCAGTTGACCGTGGTCTTCAGGTCCTTGGACGAGGCGGCGTTGTAGGCGGCGACGAGGTCGGTCACCGTGTCGTTGACGAGGTTGCCGGAGCCCTTGACCGAGCCGGTGCCGTCACCGCTGAGGAGCTTGGCGGCCTTCGCGCCGGACGGCAGCTTCCAGTAGTTGTTCTCCGCGACGATCTGAGCCTTGGCGCGGGAGTTGATGCTGTACTGCGGCGTGTACCCGTTAAGGGGTGTGACGTCGTAGTAGTTGTTGTAGATGTGGATCTGGCCGATGCGGGCCAGCGGGGCGCGCTGCATGATGCCCTTCCACACGTTGTGGTGGATGGAGACGCGCAGCTTGCCGACGCTGTCGGTGTCGCTGCTGCCGATCAGCATTGTCTTGTCGTGGTTGGTGAACTGGTTGCGCGAGACGGTCACCAGGTCGGATCCCTTGGTGATGTCCAGGGCGCCGTCGTGGATCTGATACTCGCGGCCGAAGTACTTCGGGTTGGCGCTGTCGAAGTGCGGCGCGTCGGTGAACGTGTTGTGGTCCGCCCACACGTGAGTCGCGCCGCGCAGGGACACCGAGTCGTAGTTGGAGTTCCAGTTGCCGTCGTCGCCGTCGCTGGGGTCCCACTGCGGGAAGCAGTCCTCGGTGGCGGCGAAGGTCAGGTTGCGGACGACGACGTTGTCCACGTTCTGAATCTGGAGCATGGCCCCGGTGAGGCCCGCGTTCGTGCCGGGGACGCCCACAATCGTCGTGTTGGCGGGGACCTTGAAGACAATGTTCTTGCCCTGCTTGGCCTGGGCGGCGGCCCGTGCCGTCTCCTGGGTGCCGGAGGGCAGCTTGGAGCGGCCGTAGGTGGCCGGGTCGTAGGCCTTGAGGTAGGCCGACAGCGAGTAGCCGGTACCGAGGGCGTAGTCGGCGCAGGTCAGCTTCTTTCCGCTGTCATCGGTGTTGGCGTCGATCATGCCGTTGATCTTGATGAGGCGGGGTGTGGTGTCGGAGACCGAGCCCAGCGCCTTCACGAGCTGCGCACGGGTGGAGACGGTGAAGGTGTGGGCGGCGTCGGCCTTCGTGCCACCGGTGGTCCCCGTACCGGAGGACGCCCAGCCGTCCTTCGCGGTGAGCGTCTGGTGGTACAGGTCGACGGTCCCGGCGCTTGCGTTCATCACGACAACACCAGAGCCGACGCATGCAGCCACGACGGCCGCGCAGAGGACGGCGGCACGACGGGAGCGGAGGGACCGGCGGTGGGAGCGAGCAGCCACGAGGCTTCCTTACTGGGGGAGGAACAGGGTTACGCCCTGTCAGTGGCCGCCGACCCGTGAAAGGTTGCCGCGTGCGGGGATGTTTTTGCAGGCCAGGTCAGCAACCGAACCTCATTCGGGACGAAGAGGTCGTGGGTACACATCCCGCCACCCCGAGACCCAATGAAGCAGGTGGAGGTCAGCTTCCGTGCTGGGCCTATGCCCGCCGACCGAGACCGGGAGTGCCGTCAGGTAGCAGGCGTTGCTGACCAAGCGCTTGCTCACTGCTACTCTTGCGGATCTCATCCGGACATTCATATGTCGCACACATGACACGCACAGGCGCCCGGTTCCGGGGCCCGAGGTCGCTGCGAGGAGACATCGCCCGTGGGCACAGTCGTCGAAGACGCCGCCTCAGTGGAGTTCCATGCCTTCTTCGAGCAGCACCACGCTGAACTGGCACGGCTCGCACACCTGTTGACCGGCGAGGCAGGCGCCGCCGACGACCTGGCCGCGGATGCGCTGCTCGCGCTGTGGCACCGCTGGGACCGGGTGCGGGCGAGCGGGCATCCGGTGGCGTACGCCCGGGGCGTGGTCGCCAACCTGGCCCGGAGGCGGATACGCAGCGCGGTGCGCGAGCGGCGGCGTGTCGCGCTGTTCTGGGCGCAGCGGGAGGAGAAGACCGAGAATCCGGACGTGGCCGGAGTGGTCGACGTACAAGGGGCGCTGCGCCGGCTGCCGTTCCGGAAGCGGGCATGTGTCGTGCTGCGCCATGCGTTCGACCTGTCCGAGAAGGACACCGCGCAGGCCCTGGGCGTGTCGGTCGGTACGGTGAAGAGCCAGACGTCGAAGGGGATGGCCGAGCTGCAGCGGCTGCTCGGCACGCAGGACGCTCCGCGTAAAGTACACGCGGCGATGGCGCGTACCGGGACTGCCGAAGGAAGGGACCGATGACCATGCGGCGGGACGTGCACGACGAGCTGCGCGCCCGGCTGCGCGAGGCGGCCGGGGCGCACCGGCCCGACCGTGCGCGGATCCTGGCACGGCTCGAACGCGGCATGGCGCAGGTGGACCTGCCCCGCTCCCGAGCGGCCCGTCCGCCCCGGTTCGGCTGGGTGCGCGTGGTTGGCGTCACCGCGGCGGTCGCGGGGATCCTCGCCGCCGGCGGCTACGGCGTGGCCTCCGTGGTGAACGACGAGCCTCCGCAGCAGACGGTCGCGGTCCCGCCGACGCCCGCCCCCACCTCCACGCCCACCCCGTCGACGGGCGCGACGCGCCGGGTGCCCTCGCCGGTGGACCCTACGCTCGTGGGCCCCACGCCGAGCACCTCCCGCGAGTCCCGCGAGCCGAGCGTCTCACCGTCACGTACGCCCGATGCCGGCGTGCCCGCCGCAGGTGAGCAGGACGGGCCCCTGTGGTCGGACGGCTCCGTGGACCCGCACAGCAACGAATTCTGGGCGCAGAGCAACGTCACCCTCAAGACGCGCGAGAAACTGACCGCGCTGACCATCGAGTTGCGGATCGCCCAGACCGGCGGGGTCACCTCCACCGGTGCATGGCGGTCGCTGCCCGAGGACGACTTCACACTGACGATCGCCGAAAAGGACGGCTACCTCGTCCACACCTGGGTGCTCAAGCAGGGGCGTACGGTCCCGGCCGGCCAGTGGATGTTCGCCGGGCAGTACAACCACGCCCGCGGCGGCCGGGACGCCCGGGACGACCGCTACGCGGCCACCGCCCGCACGCGGAGCGAACAGCTCGTCGTGTCGGGCGACTTCGCCCGGCACGACGACTGACCGGCACAACGCTTCCGCGGACGGCGGCAGCCACGCCGGCTGGTTGTTCCCCGGCCACCTGCCAGGCGCCCACATCTCCGCCTCAGCCCTCAGCCGACACCTGGCCGCCCACCACATCCCCAACCGGCCCGCCCGGACCACCGCTCTGGTGGCCCTCGCGTGCGACCTCCCGCCCGCGGTCCTCGGCCCGATGCTCGGCCTCCACCCGATCACGGCCGTCCAGTGGCGCCGCCGCGCCGCCACCGACTGGACCGCATACCTCGAAGCACGCACCGCGGCCGGCGACCAGGAGCAGGACCGAACAGGCAGACAGCACCAGGCGCTGAAGCCGGATCGCTCGGGTCGACCTGGGGCGGTCCTGCATCCTGGCCTCGGAGAGGATTCATCGATGTGGCGTGAACAGATCCTTGAGGCTATGGCCGGTGCTGAGCTCGGTGCTCCGGCCGCAGAAGAAGCACTGGCTGCGGTCGAGACCGCAGTCGGACAGCCGCTTCCCCCGCAGCTGGACAGGCTGTTGCGAGAGTGCATGGCGTGCGAGGACGCTACGGTCTCGACGTCGTCTGGAGCGCCGAGCGGATCGCGAAGGACAACGCGGATTTCCGCGGCGCTCGAGACTTCACCGAGCTGTACATGCCATTCGAACCGCTGATGTTCTTCGGCGACAACGGGGGGGGGAGCCGTGGGCCGGGGCGCAGCGCTGCCGGCGCTGCGCCCCGGCCTTCTTCGCCTCCTCGTGCAGTCGGCGGGCCCGCACGGTGCACGTGCGGCACGCCCTGCTCCCGTCGCGGAGACGGGCCTCCCCGCCGTCCCCGAGGTGCCCCCGGCCGGCTCACGCGCCGGCCGGAGTCGGGCGCGGGCCCGGTCGCCGGCCGGGGCCGGCGGGCGGGCCCGCGCCGTCGCTCTCAGCGGCCCGGGGCCGCGGGGGTCAGAGCATGTTCTTGTAGATGTTCCACCCGGTGCCGAACTTCACCCGGGGGGCGAAGGTCGCGGTGCCGGTCTTGCCCGTTGAGGTGTACGTGTACACATCGCCTCCCGGGAGCCGGGCCATCAGGTCGCCCTTGCTGTCGCCGTTGATGTCACCCGGGACGAACAGCGTGTCGTACTGGTTGAAGCCGCTGCCGACCTGCTCCCGGGCGGCGAACGGCGCGCTGGCCGTGCCGGTGCCCTTGTAGAGGAAGAGACCGCCGGCGGTGTCCCGGGCGAGCAGGTCGGGCCGCCCGTCCCCGGAGTAGTCGCCCGCGCCGACGAGGGTGTTGTAGCCGTTCCAGCCGATGCCGACCTTGATGCGCGTGCCGAACTTCGTGTACGGCAGGCCGTCACCGGGGTGCAACCACAGGACGCCGGCGGAGTCACGGCTGACCAGGTCGCCCTTCCCGTCGCCGGTGAGGTCGCCGGGGCCGGCCATCATGGTGTAGTTCCACGACGTACTGACCTTGGTGCCGCGGACGTAGAGGTCGGTGCCGATGTTCTGTACGTAGCTGGCGTGGTTGTGGCTGTTGAGGCCCGTGGCGTACGTGTTGCGGGAGCCGGGAGTCTCCTTGCCGACCGCGACTGGCGGTGACAGGTAGCCTCCGTTGGCCAGGGCATAGTACTTGGCCAGGACGTTGTCAGCCTGGGTCATCACGTTCTGGCCCTTGCCGAAGAGCGACGTGGTGCCCGCGCCGACGATGAACTTGTTGCGTTCGTAGCCGCTGCCGAAGTAGGCGGGTGCGGCGAACTTGCCGCCGCCGATCGACTTGAACCAGTACTCCACGCCGTCGTGGTCGCGGGCGAGCAGGTCGCTGCGGCCGTCGCCGTCGCCGTCGTCCGAGCCGGTGATCACGTTGTACGTGTTCCAGCCGGTGCCGACCTTGACGCCGGGCTTGAGCGGGGCGGTGGCGCTGCCGGCTCCCTTGTGGAACCACAGCTCGCCGGCCAGGGTACGGGTGAGGACGTCGCCGATGCCGTCGCCGTCGACGTCATTGGCGCCCACGACCTGGTCGTAGATCCCCCAGCCGGAGCCGACCTTGACCCGGGAGTTGAAGGGCTTGCTGACCGTCCCGGTTCCGGTGTAAAGCCACAGGTCACCGGCGGGGTCCCGGGCCAGCAGATCGGGGCGGCGGTCGCCGGTCAGATCGCCGGTGGCGATGAGGCGGTTGTAGATCTGCCAGCCGCGGCCCGACCACAGGGGCGCCGAGGTGCTCTTCACACCCGCCTCGTAGAGCGTGAGCACGCCGTCGAACGTGAGTGAGAGGAGTTCGGGCTTGGTGGTGCCGCCGACGTCGCCAACCGGAAGCAGGTCCTTGAACGAGGCCTCGGGATCCGGATCGGTCTTGTAGACCGTGTAGTCGCTCCAGGCCTTGATCGACGACAGGTAGACCGCCGTGACCTGGTCGTACTCCATGACGATCATGTCGCTGACGCCGTCGCCGTCGACGTCGTGCCGCGGCTTGGCGACAGCGGCCACCTGGGCCTGGGCCCGGGCCGGCATGACGACGGTCGGGAGCCCTTGGCCTCCGGCCGTTCCGGTCACGGCCGACGGTCCCGGCGCCGGCACGGCCGGGCTCGGCACGGCCAAGCTCGGCACGGCGATACTCGGCGCGCCCAGCCTCGGCGCGGCGACGCTCGGTGCGGTGGCCAGAGCGCCGGCGGCCAGGGCGAGAACGCTCCCGGCGGCCAGGGCGCGCAGCCGTCTGCGCTGCGGTGACGTGCGGTGCGATGTAGTCAAGATCCCCCCTGAGGATCGAGCCGTGGGGCTCTGCCCTGGCACACGTCATGTGTGTGTCCGGGATCACGCGTCCGTGCGTGAACGGCCCCCCGCTCCCGTCCGTGCACGCCAAGCCCCGTCACCGACGTTCACGTCGGCACGACCGCTCCGGTTCCCGTTCCCGGCACACCAGTTGGGCTTCCTGTACCCGGGCGTGTGAGGACGACGTGCCGGCGCGTCCCCTGCTCAGGGGCTGGCGGTCAGGTGCATGTGGAGGGTCTTGCCGCCCTCTGGGACCGGCCGGACCTCCACCGCGTCGGCCAGCCGGGTGAGCAGCAGCCAGCCGTACCCCTACCCGCCATCGGTACCGCCGTCGGCCGGCCAGCGCCGGCGCGGCGGATCGGGCTGGCGTCCCTGGCGTCGACGCCGCGCAAGACCAGGCCTTCTTCATCACCCACTTCACCGGCGCCCGAGCCGCCGCCGACGAACCCGACCAGGAAGCCACCACCGCTTCGGCGAACGGAACGACTGCCGGCAGCACGGCAGGTTCGGGGGTGGAGACGGACCGGGCTCCTTCGCGTGCAGCGGGACTTGCCCGTGCCCGGCTTGGACGGGACGGGCGGCATACGCGGTACCCCCGTAACGGCCGCCGGCCCGACCGGGCCACGGGTCGCCGCCCGCGGCGTCGCGGTGCGTGCGGTGCGTGCCGGGCCCGGCCCAGGCGGCGGTGCGCCGACCGCAAGGGCCGCCTGACGCAGCAGCGCATGTCAGCGATGGCGACGAGGCGGGTCCACAGGGACTTGGTCCCCGACTCGCAGCTCGGTGGGCGGGCAGCCCACCGCCACATGCCCCGGCGGCACCCGCACCGCATCCCGCCCCGCGCCCCGCTCCCGCACCGCTGCTGCCGGCCGTTCCCCGCCCTTTCACACGCCACGGTGCGCGCGATCCAGTGAACCCGCCCGCGTCCACGAGGCGCACCACGAGCGGCGGCGGGTAGAGCCCGACGACCTCACCGTTGGCCTCCTGGTCACGGTCGAACACCACATCTGCGACCGTGAGCCGGCGGTTCGGCTTGGCTGCTCCTGTTTCATCCCAAACGGCTGTGTTCCAGGCCTGCTCGAAGACTGGGCCAGGTAGCCACCGGGGTCACCAACGATCGCAGCCGGCTGCGGTGGGCCGACCTCGACAGTGACGGCAAAGCCGACTACACAGTGATCGACTCCAACGGTTCGATCACGGCCTATCTCAATCGCGGAGGAGACAACCAGGGAGGCTGGAACCACCCCGGCCTGTTCGCCGGCGGTTCCACCCTCGATCAGGACCAGGTGTCCTTCGCCGACATCGCCGGCGACGGCAGGGCCGACTACCTCCTGACGGCAGCCAGTGACGACCCGGTCAACGCCTGGACCAACAACGGCGGCGACACCGGCGGCAGCTGGGCCCGGTACGGTCAGATCGTGGCCGGCACCTGACGCACGCAGACTGCGACGCCGTCCACGGGAGAGGAGACCTTCCCGCGGGCGGCGTTCGCGTGCACCCGGCGCCACAGCGGGCTCCAGGAAGCAACACTCCTCCAGGACAGGGACAGCAACAGGACAGGAGCCAGGCACTCGAGGGCTCCCGCCCTCGCGGAGGTGCAGCAGCTGCTGCCCGGGCCCGGAGCGAAGGGTCACCGCCCGTGGACGACGCCACCGCCGCTGTCACCCGGAAGGCCGTCGTGAAGGACCTCGTCAAGACCTGGTACCAACAACTCCCTGAGGAAGTCCGCCCAGTCCAACGGGTACTCGGCCGGGCCGCGCCACCCGCACGCGCATGCCGCGCGCAGGTCTGCGGCCCGCGCGCGGCCGAAGTGCCCGTCGTATGACGGACCAGTGCTTCGAGGAGGGGACGTGGGAGCCGCTTCCGATAGCGAAATACACCGGACCCGGCTCACTGCCATCAGCGAGAAGCACTTCCACCGCGCCTGCCTGTGCGCCACCGAACTCCGCCGTCGTCCAGTCCCAAACCGAGTCTGCATCCTCGCCGTGGAGCCCGCACCGTGGATCCCCGAACGGAACGGCCACAGCATCCGCTGTTGGGTCAGCGGCGCCCCGTCGCACAAGCGCACCAAGGTGCCTGCCGAACCCTGGATGTCGGCGGTCAACCATCCACGGTCGCCGAGCGGTCGCCCCCCCACCGCCTGAGGTGGGGCAGGCTCCATCTCAACTCGCCCAGCGCCTGCCCGCCGGCGAGCGGGTCGACGTCGTGTGGAACCCGGAGTTCCTCCGCGAGGGACACGCGGTCGAGGACACCCTCCGACCGGACCGCATCATCGCCGGCCTCACCACCGCCGAAGCCGAGAAGGCGATCCGCGCCGTTTACGCCCTCATCCTGGACCCCGGCATCCCTGTCACCGACCCACAGACCGCCTACCGCGGCTGAGCGTCGGCCGACGGGGAACTCGCGGGCTACGGAGACGATCCGGTAGCGGCCGGGCCGAGAGCGAAGACCACACCCTCCTGCCCAAGCCGGTCCTCGCATCTATCCCGAGATCCACTTCGAGGGCCAGCCCTACGTCAAACCCGCCACCGACGGCTCGGTCCGGCACCTGCCGGACTACATCCGCGGCAAGGGCAGCTCGGTCATCAACAGCAGCCGCACCGCGAGGGTCTACCAAAAGGACAACTACTTCGGCCGGCACGTGTGCGTCGGGGCCGACGGCGGCACCATCGCAGACCTGTGCTCCTACCAGCTCAACGACACCACCCACTCCGACACCGCACCCTGCGGCGCGCAAGGAGGCGTGGGAGACCGAACTCGCCGCGCTCCGGTCCCACCGGCAAGCCGCCGGGCACCTCGCACCCCGGCAGGACGCCGTGTGGTGCGAAGGCGAGGCAATGGTGCCCACGGGCCAACCTCCGTAAGGGCGGCCTCGGGAAGGACCCGGAGCGGGCGGCGGAACGCGCGAAGCAGCTGACCGCGATCGGCCAGGACTGGAACTGCCCGTGGCCGCTGGACTGACTGCGGCACCACCGCATCCTCGCCGACGTGGTCAACGCCGACGGCGCCCTGCCGGCCGCCGAGCTGTTCGAGGGTGACGTCGGTTGAGACGGACACGACGGGAGTACTGTCCGCTCAGTACCGATGAACCGGTCAGCGAACGGCAGGGCAGCTCCTTGATCATCACCATCAACCGGGCGCCGACCGACTGGTATCCGCTCTTCTCCAACCCCGTCGTCGCCGAGTCGCTGCTGGACCGGCTGATCAACACCAGCCATCAGGTCATCATGAACGGCCCCAGTCACCGCCCGAACAAGCGGCCCAAGAACCCCACCGATAGGCCTCGCGAGCCTCCGGCCCGCTAGGCGCTGTCCGGCGGATCACGCTTCGGGGTCGAGGGTCCGGAGGTCGTAGAGGTAGGAGCGGTCGTTTTTGAAGCTGCGCCAGACGGTGGCCGGGGGTTCAAGTTCGTCGGCGTGGCTGTTGAGGGGATGGGCGGTTATCAGGCCGTCAGCGATCTCGCAGTGCCAGCCCTCGATCGGCGACCAGACGCACCACACGTTCCCGTCCGTTCGGCGGTAGGCGGGGCGGCCGTTGCGCTCGCCGTCGCGTTCGAAGTGGTAACGGAGCCCGTCGATGTGGCGCACGAAGGTGAAAGATGAAAGTGCCGTCATGCCTTCCGCACTGTATGGGACGACGGTCCTGGCGGCTAAGAGGTCACGCAGATAGCGTCGTGGAGCTACCCGAAAGTAGGACAGGCACAGGTTTGGTGATCATCGAGTTGCGACGCTCTGTGATCACCGGGGACCTGCGCCTGTGCTGCCGGAGGCGTCGGCCCACGCGGCGACCCTCTGGTGGGCTGTCGGCGCCCACATCACCGACCTGATTGCGGTGAGCTCACGTCGGCTTCTGTCCTCCATATGGAGCGGAGTTGCGCGTCGACGTCGCCCGCCTGGCGAAGACCCGCTTGGTAGGCCGGTTCCCAGGCTGCCAGGTCGCCCATGCCCGAGCCGAAAGCGCGCACCGAGGCCGGATCGGGGCCGATGGTCACTACGGTGCCTGCCCCCACGGCCGCCAGCTGCTGGTTGAGTGGCGCCCGGGGAAACAGGTGCGCCATCGGCTCGACCACGACCAACGTGCGCGCTCCTACAGCGAGATCGGCGTTGGTGCCCGATCGCAGCGCACCGTCCATGTACCGCCGGCCGTCGATGGCAACCGGCGGCGCGGCCCCCGGGAAGGCGCTACTCGCTGCCACCGCGTGCACCAACGGCACGCCGCTGTCGCGGTCCCACACCACGGGCTCACCGGTGGTTGCGCACACGGCGGTGATCAGCAGGCGCCGCTCCGGCCACGCGTCCGCACCGATCAAGGCGGCGCGCCCCGCGATCAGCGCCTCCTCGGCCTGGAGGTCGATGCTGTCGAGCGCGAGCCGGCCGACGCGGCGCCTGGCCTCGCCGGGTTCCAGGCTGCGGTCGCCGAGTACGGCGAACGCCTCGCCCATCCGCCTGGGGTCCGCTTTGAGCCGGTGAGCTGGTTGGCGGGCCGAAGTCGCGAGCCGCCCCGGGTCCTGGCCGGTGGCGAGTAGCGCTGCGACGATCGCGCCGGCCGACGTCCCTACGCTCAGGTCGGCTTCGCCTAGTTCCACGCCATCGCGGCGCAATCCGTAGGCCAGCCCTGCCATCCAGGCCGTGCCGACGTGACTCCCAGGCCCCAGGACGAGTGCTCGGTCTAAGGCGTGCAAGGTGATCTCCCCTCCTTATTGAAACAGTCGTACCATATACTCGCTAATGCTGATTCAACTCCGAGTCACTGAAGGGAGATCCACCGTGGGGCGACCCGCTGATCCCGTCCGTCGCGAGCGCACCCTGGCGCAGGCGACCGACTATGTGCTGGCGCACGGATTGGCCGGGCTGAGCCTGCGACCACTGGCCGCAGCCCTCAACACCAGCCCACGGATGCTGCTCTACGACTTCGGCAGCAAACACGAGTTGGTCGTTGCGGTCCTCGCCGAGGCCCGTCGCCGAGGTGCTGTGCGCCTGGCAGAACACCTCCTGCCAAAGACGGGCTCTGTCCAGGATCGGCTGCGTGGCATCTGGGCGTGGATCAGCGCAGACGAACGTGCGCCGTTCGTGCGGCTGTTCTTCGAGGTGCACGCCGACGGACTGGTTCACCCGGAGACCTACCCCGACCAGGGCGAGGCGATCACGGACTGGTTCGACACGCTCGGAGCCACCTTCCGCGACGTCTCCACCGGTCCTGACGACACCGTCACGCCCACGTTGGTCATGGCCGTTGTCCGGGGTCTGCTGTTCGATCTCACAGCTACCGGCGACCGCCACCGCACCGATCGTGCGCTGGACCGCTTCGCTGAACTCCTGAACCGCTGAACGGTCCTGGCAAGGCCTTGCCAGGGTGGCACCACCCCGGGAAAGGACGGAAGCCGGCCCGAGGTCAGGGCCGGGAACACCGCCGAGGAGCGATGGTGCGATCGCATCGGACGGGGCTGATGGTCGGCTTGGCCCAAGAGTTGGCGTCTGGTCACGGGCGGCGGTTCGGGCGTTCGTCCCATCGACGGGTCGTCCATGCCCGACGGATCAGGCTACGTACTGTGATGATGGTCTCGGTGAGGTCGAAGAAGGCATCGATGACGGAGGCGCGGCGCTCGTAGCAGCGGGCGAGCAGTGGAAAGCGTTCTGCCAGGCGTGGATGCGTTCGACGTGCCACCTCTGACTGCCTGGATCGGCGCCTTCTCGCCCTTGCGCGCGATGCGGCCGTGCAGGCCACGTTCGTCGAGCAGGGCACGGATCTCGTTCAATGACGGCGTCTACCTTCTCGACCCGGCGCTCCAGCACCCCATCGACTGCCGCACCACCTGGCAGACGCACTTCGGGCGGCGGTAGACGCCCTCAGGCCGCGAAGGCGGGCCGATGCCGCGGCGCCGTCAGCGACCTGCTTCCCGCCCTGTCGGCACAGTCCACCACGGGCCCGTCGGGGGACGCATTCCGCGACCGGCAGGTAGCGGGCCCCAGCGCGCTGTCGTCCCCGGAGAGGTCAGCCGAGCCAGACGATGTCGATGACGTACAGGCGGCCGCTGGGCCGGTTGATGAAGTAGACGGCCGTCAACTGCCCGACAGAGGCCGACCGGATGTCCTCGCCTTCAGGGTCACGGCCGTCGAAGGGCGGAAAAGACCAAGGGTCGCGGGAAGCAAGGTCCAGGACATCACGGACCATCTCCACCGCGTGCCCGGGCAGCGCAGTGAGCACCTTCGCGGCCTGTGGGGAGAGCCGGGCCGGCCATGTGCTCAAGGGCGTACCCCGAGAACGTCTTCCAGGCCGATGCCGTCGGAGTCGTCCAGCCCGGAAGCGATGAAGGCATCGACAGCCGAGGCGGATGC
>NZ_JBWKCE010000026.1:0-78941 GCF_056436685.1 Streptomyces sp. NPDC043680
CGAACGGGGCTATCCAGGACGGCTCAGACGCCGTGATCACACCAGCCACGGCCTAGATCATCCCACGGCAAGATCACTTACGGGACAACCCTTAGACGTGGCCGTGACAGCTGTACATGATCCCGGTCAGCTCTCCCACGTCTCGCGTGCTCAGCACGGGACACCCCATGTTGTCAGTGGGGCTACTTAGCCTTGAACGACCACCAAAGGCTTGATCGCTAGGGAAGGAAGGGGCCGGCATGGCGGAGCGGGGGGGCAGGTTGCGGCCTTCGGATTTCAGTACCAATATCTCGTCCCGCTGGAGGAGTTACTGGCCGCTGCCGAAGGGCTGCGCCCAGGCGTAAGTGCGGCGCTAATCGAACCAACGTGTACCACCGAGGCAGTCCATGACCCGGATGCCATCGACTTCGATTTGGTGGGTGCCGGCCGCGCCCCCGTGCTCGCGGCACAAGTGAAATTACATCGAGCGGATCACACAGGCCTTGAGCGACAAGAACCTGCCCGACCACGAGATCGAGCAACGCTGTCGGACACTGTTGGACGACCCTCGGCTTCCCGTGGTGCTGCGGATCAATGTCATCGCCCTGCTGGCGGAGGCTCTCGCGTTCCAGAAGTGCTGGGCTGGGACTGAGGCGGAACTCGCGAAGCTCGCCACCTTCGCGACAACTTCGAAACTGGACCCCATGCCCATCGCGACGGCCGTACACAACGTCGGCTTGCAAGTCGGCATGGCCTTCATCCAGAACGACATCGCCGCCCTTCCTGTGCTCCGGAAGCTGGTGGAGATCATCAACCACCCCGATGGGGAACGTCTGGCCAGAGAGCCCGACCAGCCTTTGAAGCTACTGGTTCTGCGCCTGCTGGGCGCCGTCGATCGTAGCGACCGGACCGAGATCAAGGCGCTCCTTGCAGCGCTCGAAGCGGCGGACAAGTCCCTGCTCAACGCAGCGCACGAGATCGGGTGGCGACTGATCGCCTCCGTGGCTGCCATGACAGCCACTGCAGCCCTTTCTCTTTGAACCGACGGAATTGATCTGAGTAGCCGCTACCCGACAGCCCCATCCGAGGCACAGCTTCGGCTCTCGTCGGGGAGGGGGCCTTCTACGCCTCCACCACACTGGGCGGCGGGCGCCGCCGGACCAGTACGAGTCGCACGACCCGGCGTGGGTCGCGTCCGCGGGGCGCCGCCCCCTCGGGCGCGCAGCCGGAACGGGCTCGCCGACAGGCCGAGCGGCTCCAGCAGGACCTGGCGTGGTGTTCGCCCTGGCCGAAGTCCAGACCGAGGAAGGCGCCGATGTCACTGACGTCGATCGCGTGCGTCCTCCGGTCGTCCCCACACCCGGCCGTCCCACGGCACCGATCCCCACATCCACATGACGAAGAGCCTCCCGACTTGCGAAGAAGCCGGTGGTCATGCCCCTAATCAGCGGTCTGTCGTGCCTCCGGAGCCGGTGACACCACCCCCAGGCCATGCGTTCGACAGGGGGAGACAGTCATGCCAACTCCGGAGGCCCGGCGCCCCATTGCGGGGCGCCAAAACGGTAATGGGGGGAACCCGGCTGCCGCTTGACCAGGGCCGACACCCGCACGCCCGTTCCGCTCACGCGGCGCGCCAGGCGCAAGCCCTGAACGCCCGCGAGGGCGGCGACCACGCCACCGAGCACGGCGATCCCCGCAAGCACGACCACAGCTCCCAAGTCCACCACGCCTCCCCCCTTCACCAATCGCAAGTACACTACAAACCCGCAGGTCAGTACCCCATGGCAACGGGCTCCAACATAGCCCCGCCGGCCCGGAAAGCCCTCCGGACGGAACTGTTCAGTTCGTGTACTCGGGCCTGGTCGTCCCGAGGTGCTCCGCCACCGTCCGGAGCCAGGCTTCGACCGAGAACGAGGCCGGCGGCTCGACCTCCATGCCGAGCTCAGCGACGCCGACGGCGTAGTCGTGCTCCTCCAGCCCCAGAGCCAGCAGTTCATGGATCTCGCCGACCAGCCGGGCGGTCAGCTGGGGATCAACCGTTGCCCTGTAGTCGCGGACCGCCGCATCGTGGTCGCCGAACTCGTCGGGCATGTCCTGCGAGAACCAACCGCCGAGGAACTGTCCCAGCTCCCCGAAGCGGGCGTGCCACTCCCAGTGGGTCTGAGGCGCGGCCGGCGGAGGCACGTCTCCGGACTCGATGCTGCGCTTGATGTGGTCGGCCATCTCGGACAGCCAGCTTTGAGTCCGGGACTCGGACAGCCCGATGTCGGGTACCGAATAGAACTCGCCGAGGCGCAGCCGCAAACTGCCCGGCGGATTCCGCGCGTACTCTCGAAGTTGTTGTTCGGCGACGGAGAGCGCCCAGGGCCGGGTGTGCCAGGTGTGCCGGAGGTACGCCTGAAGAGCCGGAGGCGCTGTGCCTGCTTCCGGACTGTCGGGTTCCTGTCCGACGAAGGCTGCGACGACGACGTCGAGTTCGCCGTACCGGCGGTCGAACTCAAGCGGTTTCATGGGCACTGCGGCACCTTCAGAGGTAGATCGGGTAAGTGGCGTGCACGACGAAGCCGTGCGGACTCAACGCTTCACGCCTCAGCGTCACCCGCGCGGCCCGCACATCGAGGGGCTCACGACCGGCGAGCATCATCGCCTGCAGCAGCACGCGCCCGACGGCCTCCTCACGGGACGGCCAAGCGGCCTCGATGGTGAGCCTCGGTCGCGTGCCCTGGGCCAGCCAGCGATGTACGGCCTGCTCGTTGCGCGTGACGACCTGCTGGGTACACCACTGTGCGGTCGCGCGGTCGGGATAGGTGGCAGAACGGGTACGCACGGGAGATCCTCAGTCGATGGTGAAGCCCCAGAAGATGCCGACTTCCGTGGCGGAGACAGCGATTACACCACAATCCATTACGTGGCTGGTGAAGCCCTCATAGGCGCCCTCGCGACGGAACATATCGGCATGGGGATTCTCTCGCGCCGTCGCCGCATTGGTAAAAAATAGCGCGTCCTCTCCGAATCTTTCCAGGACCGTTCTCGCGTGCGAGGTCAGCTCGGCCTCTCGCGCATCGAAATCCGGAATGTCCTCTGTTTGGAACCACTCACCCTGGAGAGTGACCAGGATTTGTTCGGTACCCCTCCTGGACACAGGGAAGGCCGTGCTGAAGTCTCCTGGCGTGACAGCACTGAACGGGCTGTCCGGGCCGGTGCCGTAATCGCCCCCTCCCGGTGCCGCGACAACCTTCGACCAGCCACGCGGGTCGTCCGTCCGTAGCTGCATGACGTCGAGGGCGTCCAGGCGCCAGTCATCGCGTCGCCGCGCCCCCACGGCCGCGAACATGCCCTCCCCGAAAAGGGCCTGCAGAGAACGGCTCCACGAGGTGGCGTCAATCCGAGTCATGGGCCTTACCTCAGTTCTCCACGTGCGCACTACGGGTGCTGGGTCTTGTCGGTGGGCATGGAAGTGAGAACGACGAACGGTGGGTGGCTCCCCGGGTTGGGTCTCAGAACGACCCATACATTGGTCACGTCACGCGCGGCGGTGTCACCCCGGTCCCACGACCTTCCCACGACGTCGTTGGTCGTCAGGAGGAGTGAGCGTGACGAGTTGGGTCCAGGGTTACCCGCGAGCCAATTGTCGATCTTCCTCTGATTGTTCGGTTCATCCAGGGCCGCCTGAGTATACCGCTGCGCATCTGTAAGGCTCCCGAACGCCGAAACGGCCTCGGGCCGGATGCCGGAAGGCCTGACGATCTGCTGGTCCCTCAGCCTTTGTTCCAGTTGCTCATCCGTCTTTCCCACATGCTTGTCCACCACATGGGACCCGAGAATGCCCTCCTGGTTCGCGAGGTCGATCGGGTATTTGTGATTGCTTTCGTCGTCCCCCGCCACCGTGTAGAGCGGATCGTTCTTGAAATCGGTCAGAGCTCGGGCGCCGAAGGACTCCGCCCGCGCCGACTCGGCCCGGAACGTGGGAGCACTGAGATATGCCTCATCCAGGGCTTCGTGGAGTTTGTTGAGCTCAGCGACCTGTCGGCGCACGCGGTTGTTGTACGCCTCGACCGCCGCGTTCATAGCCTCCTCGTCCACCTCAAGGGCGAAGCCGACCGCGAAACTCCTCCCCATCTTGAGGAGTCCCTTGCCGAAGCTCTTGACGTCCTTCATGTCCAGACCGTCGCTTCTGTCGATGTGCGGCAGAGCCTTCAGCACGGCTTCGTGGTAGAGCCTGCGAAGGTCGTCTCGCACATCCTTCGCGGCGGCCGCCCAGGCACGCAGAGCGTCGCTCATGACGTCACAGGTCTTGACCATCACGTCCATGACAGGGTGGCTGCTGGCCTGACCGGGCTGCGCGGAGTCATGTTTCCACTCGTAACCCTCGCGACTCTGGCCCCACGCGCTCGTACCCCAGACAGCGCTGCAGAATTGCCGCATCGCGGCGTTCCACTCGCCGTTGGACCGATCGGTGTAGTTGTGCACAGCACTGCTGAGGTTTCCGTCCGTGGCGGTGACGGACGTGCTCGCGTACACCCAGGCGACGGACATGCTGTCCAAACCCACGTAATCGGGCAACGGCATGATCTCGGCCGCCTTGCCCATACGGTAGGCGTCCTCCAGGAGGGGCCTGATGATCGCCAGGACTCCGGCCTCCACCGCCTCCAGTGCCAACTGGAAGATGTCCTGGCTCTGGTCGACGTCCGCCCACTTGAGGTCCGTCACGGACCCGTAGTTCGGCGGCGTGTCGATCACGGTCGGCGGTGGCTGGGTCTGTGCCGGGGCGCCCGAGGGGTCCGTGGCGGCGTCCGCGGTCGCGTAGTTGTTCGCGGTCACGGCGAAGCCGACGGCAGCGCCTCCGACGCTCGCCACCGACTTGGCCCACACCTCGATGAAACGGTTGCCGACCTTCTTGTACGCGGTGGCGAACTCCCATGCGGCGGTTCCATAGCCGCCGCAGTCCGGATATCGGCCGAGCTCGTTGAGGAGCTGATTGGCCCCCTTGTGCAGTCCGTCCTGGAGATAGGCGACGTAGCCCGCGAGCGCGTGCAGCGCACTGGGGGTGACGTCGATGTCTCCGTTCTTCAAGGGGGGCGGAGGAGGAGGCATGCTCATCAGGCCGCTCCCCATCCGCGCAGCACCGCGGCATGTGCCGCCGCGTAGTTTCTCTGACCCGTCGTCACAATGTTGTGAAGCCAAGCCTGTGTCGCCTGAAGGTCCCGTGCGGACCGATCCCACTCGTCCAGCTTGTCGATGAACGCCTCGCGGGCCTCTCCCTCCCAGGTGAGAACGACCTTCTCGACGCGGTCGTGCATGGTCTGGACGTTCTCGTTGAGCTCCTTGAGGATCTCTTCCAGTTGGCCGGAGAGGAGCCGCAGAGTGGCGAAGTCGACCGCTATGTTGCCGTCGCTGTCAGTCATGCGTCCCCCTCGTCACAGATCCTGCAAGCGGCTCGTGCTCGGCGCGAGGGGCGGGCTCCCGGTGTTGGGGGTCGAAAGCTCGGCCGCCTCCCTGTCCACGTCGACGGACATCTGGATGCGCCTGAAGGCGGCCAGAGTGTCGAGCTCCTGCTCGGTGAATCCGTCTCGGCTCAGGCGAACGGCCGCTTCGATCAGTTTCATGAGCTCACGGATGCGTACCGCTTCCTTGGCGGCATCACGATGCCGCCGTCGGTAGGCCTTGGCCGCGGGCCCCTGCCAGCGGGCTTCGATCGTGTCGACGACCGTGTCCATGCGCTTGACCTGCCGGTCCAGGTAGCGCTGCATTTCGTCGAGGTCGTCGGCTAGCCTGGTCAAGTGCACGCTGCTCACCAGCAAGTTGGGATCTGTCGCCACGTATCCGCCCCCCGTACCCCGATGACCGCTCAACTGCTCAGTTGCCCAGTTGCTCAACAAAGCGTTCAACACTTGCACTCTAGCAAGCAGCAACACAGGGGCAGCTTCCGCCACTTCGTACGCAGAAGTCGAAACGTGTAGCACCAGTCTTGTGGCCGCTGGGGGGGGAAGGCAGGCCAGACGGGCCATGGGTCCGGGGGCAGCCATCGCCTGCGGCGGCGGCTCCGGCTGCCCACCGGCTCCGGACTCCCTGGTCCGGAGAACGGCGCCGGCCGCTATGTCGCCGCCCGTACCCCCGCTTCCTCCACGAGGACCGCGGCCGGCAGGCCCACGTACGCCGTGATGCCGGAGCCCTCCGTCGGGCGGAGCTCCACGTGGGCGCCCAGGCGGCCGGTGAGCCGGCCGGGCGACGGAGTGGCCGAGGTAGCGGTTAGGAGCGACCAGGAAACTCTCGTGGCCCGAGAGGCGGGCGTTGGCGCGGGCCAGCTCCTCGGGGCTCATGCCGATGCCCCGGTCCACCACCACCAGGCAGTGCTCGTCGAGGTCCCGCCGGCCGTACACCTCGACCGGGAGCAGCACCGCCGAGTACACCAGCGCGTTCTCGATGAGCTCGGCCAGCAGGTGCGACAGGGCGGCGACGAAATCGCCACGGATGCCTCAGGGTTCGATCTCGGTCGCGGCCACCCTACGTTACTGCTCGACCTCCGAGACGGCCGACTGAACGACCTCCCGTGCGGTGACCATGCCCGGCCAGGGCCTCTGCGGCTGCTGCTCCCCCGCGAAGACGAGCAACGACTCGGCGTTGCGCCCACCGTTCGGAGATCACCGAGAAGAATCTGACGGCTGTGGGGGAGAACTTCACCAAGCGCGGCTACCGCCGTCTGATCTACACGAACACTGCGAGTGTGCTGCCTGAGGCGACCGACATGCTCGAGCGTGCCATGGGGGCGGAGGTGCGTATCACGCGGGTCTTGCTCACGGCTTCCGACGCCACCGCTCGCGGCTGGTCGGCCGGGAACTCGGCTCGGAATTGGAGTAGGAGTGAAGGGCAGCGCACGCAAGGCACGGCTTCTGGACCAGCGGGCCTGGCGCAGGGGCCGTGTGGATGGTGACGGACGGACGGCCTGTCGTGGACGCCGCGCTCGAGATGGTGGCCGCCACCGGCTGGACCGGGCAGCCTGCCGTCCGCTGCGTCATCTTCCAGGACTTCATCCGCTACGAGCTGCCCGTCCGCGACAACATCGGCTTCGGCAGCGTCGAAGCCCGCGAGGACACCGCGCGCGTCGCCGAGGCGGCACGGGCCGCCGGCGCCGACGGGTTCGTCGAGGCGCTGCCCCGTGGCTACGACACGACGCCCGGCCGCCACTTCGAGGACGGCCACCAGCTGTCCGGCGGCCAGTGGCAGAAGATAGCCCTGAGTCGAGCCTTCATACGCCGCGCTCCCGTCCTCGTCCTCGACGAGCCGACGGCCGCCATCGACGCGGAGGCGGAAGCGGAGATCTTCGGCCGGCTCAAGGATGTCGCCCGCGGCGCCACTTCCCTGGTCATCGCCCACCGCTTCGCCACGGTCCGGATGGCCGACCGGATCCTCGTCCTGGAGAACGGCAAGGTCATCGAGGACGGCGTGCACCATGACCTCCTGAGGGCCGACGGCGTCTACGCCCGGCTCTTCCGTATCCAAACTTCGGGCTACCTGACCGAAGCCGCGTCCCCCTGAAGGCCGAGTGATGCGAGTATCTGTCCTGTACCCCGCCATGCCGACGGACCCCCGGCACGTCGCCCCCTTCGCCGCGCTCGTCCGCGACGGAGACACGGCCCGCCTCTGGCAGGGCCAGTCTCTCTGCGCCGACACCCAGCAGGTCTTCGCCTACCTGGCCGGCATGGGCTACCGCGTCCCGGTCGGACCAGCGTCGCCCTCATGCCGCTGAGGCATCCGCTGGACGCGGCGGTCCAGGCCCGCTCCCTGTCCGCCCTCACCGGACACCGCACGACCCTCGGACTCGGTCCCGCGACCCCCGACGTCGTCGCCGGACTGCACGGAAAGCCGTACGACAGCCCACGCGACGCCTGTGTGGAATACCTGACCGAGGTGCGGCGCCTGATCGGAACCGAGGACGGAGTCGCCGGACCCGGCATCGGCGCCTCCATCGGTCTGCCGGGCCTGCCGCATCCGGGAGTGGAGACGGGGCTCGGTGTGCTCCGGCCGACGCTCGCGCGGGCCGCGGACCGGGCGGCGGACGCGGCGATCAGCTGGATGACCCCGCCCGGCTACGTTGGCGACACCCTGCTGCCCGCCATGGCGAAGGGCGCGGCCGAGTCGGGCCGCCCGGTGCCCCGCATGGTCACCGTCGTGCACGCCGCCGTCGACCGCCCCGGACGCCACGCCTACCGGCTCGCCTTCGCAGCGGCCCACGTCCACCTCGCCGGGCCGCACTACTGCGACATGCTGCGCCGCGCCGGCCTGCGCGTCCACCACAGCCGCCCGGGCCTCGGCGCCCGTGCCCTCGTCGACTCCGGAGTCTTCCTTTACGGCACGCCCGGGAACATCGCCGCACAGCTGGCTGAATACGATCGGGCGGGGTGGACGAAGTTGTCGTCAACGTCGCGGGAGTGTATTCCGAGCATGGCCGACCGGACGCCGTACGGGACCTCCGGGAAATCCTCGCGGCCTGCCGGGAGGCGACGAACTGACCCATGAACGGGTGCGAGAGGCCGGGGCGCGACCGCGTGCCGCCCTCCCGCACGCGGTGAGGAGAGGCAAGACGGTGCCCGACGACATCGCCCGATGGCTGAACGAGCACGCCAAGCCCTTGAGCACCCTGACCCCCGGCGCGCCGGTGGAGGACCTGAAACCCCTGGGCGAGGCACTGCGGGGGACATGGATCGTCGGTCTGGGCGAATCCACCCACGGCACGGGCGAGTTCTTCCGGCTGAAGCACCGCATCGTGGAGTTCCTGGTCCGTGAGGAGGGGTTCACCACCCTCGCCATGGAGGCCAGCCAGTCCGCCGCCCGCGCGCTCGACGCGTACGTCCGGTACGGCACCGGCTCCCCCGAACGGCTCGTCGCCAGGCTGGGCTTCTGGACCTGGCGCACCCGCAAGATGCTCGACCTCGTCGAGTGGCTGCGCGCCCACAACCGCGACCTGCCGGAAGGGCGCCGGATCCGCTTCGTGGGAACCGACCCCCAGCTCTGCGCCGACTCGGTCGAGGTCGTCGCCGCCTTTCTGCGCCGCACGGCGCCCGATCAGGCCGGGCGCGTGGGCGCCTTGGTGCGGGCGCCGCAGGCGTCCGCGGTGGCCTTGAGGGCCTCCTCCCTGCGCCCGGTGACCGTGAGGCGGGCTCCCTGCGCCGCCAGGCGCACCGCCAAGGCGGAGCCGATGCCTCCGGTAGCCCCGGCGAGCAGAACGTTCGATCCGGATAGGTCCACGATGACTCCCGTGCGGCCGCCTTCTACTGTTCGTTCGAACGAACAGTAGGGATCTCTTCGCCCCCTATCCACACCTCGAACACCCCAAATCCCCGGCGCTGCAAGGCCAGTCATGCTGTTCGATGGGGCAGAATGTCGAAGTGCCCCATGCTTCCGACACCCGCCAGAGCATCATCGACGCCGTACTGCGGATCATCGGGCAGGACGGCATCGCCGCCGTCACCAACCGGCGGATCGCCAAGGAGGCCGGAGTCTCGCTCGGTTCCGTCACCTACCACTTCGCCACGCAACACGAGCTACTGCACGAGAGCCTGCTGCACTTCGTCGCCGAGGAGACCCGGCACTTCACGGCCCTCGCCGACGCATGCTCCGACGAGCGCTTCGGCATCGGGCAGGCGGCCGAGGTGGTGGCCCAGGTCGCGGGCGGCAACGCCTTCGACAGCCGCCACATCGCGCCCTTCGAGCTGTACGTCCAGGCCGGCCGCGACGAACGGCTGCGTTCCGCCGCGGCCGAGTGCTTCGCCGCCTACGACCTGCTGGCCACCCGGATCCTGACCCACCTCGGCGCAGCGGACCCCGAACGCCTGGCGAGCGCGGCCGTCGCCCTCGTCTTCGGGCAGCAGCTGCGCCGCCTGGCCACCGGCGCCCCCGCCGAGGACCTCGTCTACACCCTGCTGATCCTCACGAAGTTCACCCCGACGCAGACTTCGTGAACGTCCGTCCCGAGAGCCGGAGCGAGGCCGAAGGCGGGGCCCGGGGCCGTTGGCCTGCGGACTACTTGGTGAACACCAGGCTGACGTTGTGTCCGCCGAACCCGAACGAGTTGGCCAGGGCCGCCGACCACTGGCCGGTGCGGTTCTCGCCGCGCACCACGTCCAGGTCGACCCGCGGGTCGAGCCGGTCCAGGTTGAGCGTGGCGGGAACGTTGCCCTCCTTGAGGGAAAGCAGCGCCACCATCGCGCCCACCGCGCCGGACGCCCCCAGCATGTGACCGGTCATCGACTTCGTGGCCGTCACCGCGGCGTGCCCGCCGACGGCCCTGCGGATCGCCTCGGCCTCGGCCACGTCACCGGACTCGGTGGAGGTGGCGTGCGCGTGCACCACTCCGATGTCCTGCGGGTCGACGCCCGCGTCGCGCATGGCGTGTTCCATCGCGAAGACCTGGCCGTCGGAGTCGGAGGCGGTGATGTGGTGGGCGCTGGAGCTCACCGCGCTGCCGGCCAGCGAGCCGTACGTGCGTACGCCGCGGGCACGGGCGAACTCGGCGCTCTCCAGCACCATGATCCCCGCACCCTCGCCCATGACGAAACCGGACCGGGCGGCGTCGAACGGGCGGGAGACCGCCTCCGGGTTCTCCGACTCGGTGGACAGCGCCTTCATCTGGGCGAAGGCGGCGATGGTGAAGGGGTGCAGACACGCCTCGACACCGCCGGCGACGACCACGTCGGCCCGCCCCGCACGGATCAGGTCCTGGGCCATGGCGAGGGCCTCGGCCCCGGAGGCGCAGGCGCTCACCGGCGTCCGTGCGCCGCCCTTGGCACCGAGGTCCATGCTGACCCAGGCCGCCGGGCCGTTGGGCATGAGCATCGGAACGGCGAACGGCGACAGCCGGCGGGCGCCCGAGCGCTCGAAGAGGTCGTCCTGGCCGAGGGTGGTCAGGACGCCGCCCGTGCCGGTGCCGATGACCACGGCCAGCCGCTCCGGGGCGACCTCGGGCGCGCCGGCGTCCTGCCAGGCCTCCCGGGCGCTGAGCATGGCCAGTTGCTCTCCGCGGTCCAGCTTCCGGGCTTCCACTGGGGCAGCAGCGCCGCCGGGTCCGAGGGAAGGCCGGCCGCGACGTGCACGGGCAGGTCCGCGGCCCACTCCTCGTCCAGGAAGCGCACCCCGGACTTTCCGGCCAGCAGAGCCGACCAGGACGACGGCGCATCGGAGCCCACCGGTGTGAGGGCACCCAGGCCCGTGACCACGACCTGACCGTTTCCAGCCATGTTTTGCCTCCTCAATGGAGTAGGGATTCCACAAAACGCTTGCCGATCTGATGAAGATCATCTCAGCCGGAACCTCGTCGGTCAGGGAGGAAGCCGACCGATACGACCGTGCAGCCTTTGTAGGTTTCCGATAGTCCCCACGGCCTTCCGCAGCAATCGCGGTGCTCCGCTCACTGCCCGTGTACGTGCCTCAGGCCGGCCAGGGCCTGTACGGCGGCCTCCCGCCGGCGCCGAGCGGCCGCCGGCGGGTGGGCGTCAGGGGGTTTCGGCCGTGAGGAAGTGGAAGCCCGGGCGGGGGTGCATCAGGAACTCGTGGTGGGAGATGTTCCAGGCGTAGGCGCCGGCGAGGGCGAAGACCACCCGGTCGGCGGCGCGCAGGGTTTCCACCGGTTGCCGGTGGGCGAGGACGTCCTTCGGGGTGCACAGCTGTCCGGCCAGGGTGGCGCGGCCCGTGGTGGTGGCGGGGCGGGGCCAGGCGTGCGGCCACGGGGCGACGGGCAGCACCGTGAAGGGCTGGTCGTGGCTGCGGGTGGCGGGGGTGCGCAGGTGGTGGGTGCCGCCGCGGACCACCGCGAAGTCCTCGCCGTGGCTCTGCTTCACGTCGAGCACCTCGGTGGCGTACCAGCCGCAGTACGCGGTGAGGGCCCGGCCGGGTTCGATGCGCAGGGTCAGGCCCGGGTGGCGGTCGAGCAGCTTCTCCAGGCCGGTCCCGAACGCCGTCCAGTCGAAGCGGGCGGCCGGGTCCGCGTAGTCGACGGCCATGCCGCCGCCGATGTTGACCTCGTCGAACCTGAGGGCGTGGCGGTCGGCGAGCTCCGCGGACCAGTCGGTGATCTGCTCCGCCACCGCCACCTGGGCGTCGGCGTCCAGGCCGCTGGCCAGGTGCGCGTGGATGCCGCGCAGCCGCAGCCGGCGGCCGAGCGGGCCCGCCAGCAGGCGCAGGCATTCCTCGGCGCTGTCCGGATCCATGCCGAACGGGGTGGGCCGGCCGCCCATCGCGAGGGCGACCGTGTCCAGTTGGCCCGCGGCGACCGGCAGGTTGACCCGCAGCATGACGTCGACCGGAGCCTGCGGCGTGGTCGCCAGTACCTCGGCCAGCCGGTGTAGTTCCTGTACGCCTTCCACGTGCCAGCGGTGCACCCCGAGGCTGACGGCCTCCGCGATCTCGGCCGGGGTCTTGCCCGGGCCGCCGAAGGCCAGCGGCGCGTCGGGCACGGCCCGGCGGACGTGCGCCAGCTCTCCTCCGCTGGAGACCTCGTAGCCGTCGACCGACCCGCGCAGCGCGGCCAGCACCGCCGGCTCCGGATTGGCCTTGGCCGCGTAGTACAGCTCGACGCGGTCGGGCAGCGCCGCGCGGACGGCCGCCGCGTGCGTGCGCAGCGCGTCCAGGTCGTAGACGTACGCCGGCAGGGCGTCCGGTGCGAGCGCGGCCACGTGCGCGCGCACCAGGGGGGTGACGGTCATCGGGTGCTCCAGACGGAGGGGCGGGCGGCTTCGGCCAGCACGGACTCGGCGATCGGGGACGGCAGGCGCACATAGTCGGCCGCGCGGTCGGCCTTGCGCTCCCAGCGGGTCAGCAGGTTGGCCTTGGCGGGGAGCGGCACGCCGGCGAGCAGGGCGCTCAGCCGGGGCGGGCAGCCGTGCTCGTCGGCATAGGACTGCAGGGCGGAGCGGACGCCCTCCCAGAGGGCGCCCTCCAGCTCCGGGTACTGGTCGGCCAGCGCCGCGAGCAGCTCGGAGACGTGGTTGACCAGGAGGCAGTAGACCACCCGGTCCCAGCCGCGCTGCGGGTCGTAGGCCATCGGCCCGGCGACCTCGGGGGGCAGCTGCGCCAGCAGCGCCGCGTTCTGCTCCGGAACGAGCTTGGTGCCCTCCAGGTCGCGGAAGAGGACCTGGGCCGGGTGCCCGTCGCCGTCCACGCCGATCAGTACGTTCTGCAGGTGCGGCTCCAGGACCACGCCGTGGTCGAAGTACGCGGCGAGCACGGGCGGCAGCAGCAGCCGCAGGTAGGCCGCCCACCAGCGCAGGGCCTCCTGCGGTTCGGCGCCGTCGAGCAGCCGGGAGATGTGGGCCGAGCTGGTCGGGTACTCGTCGGCCACGGCCGCCGCCAGCAGCGGGGTGACGCCCGGCCGCAGCACTCCGGCCAGGCCGTCGCGGACGATCAGCCCGAAGCCCTCGAACAGGGCGAGGTCAGCGCTGCCGTCGGGGCCGGGCAGGGCCAGCGTGCGGAAGGCCGGCTCGCGCAGCATCGCGGCGTCCGGGAACCTCCGGGCCAGCTCGCCCAGTGCCGGTGCCAGCAGCCGGGTCAGGGCGACCGCCCCGGTCAGCTCGTACGCGGCGTTCTTGCGCAGGCAGTTGGTGATCCGGACGTTGAGGCTGAACTTCAGGAACGCGCCCGCGCCGTACAGGGTGCGTACCGAGGCGGTCGCGGTGAACGGGTCGCCGCCGGGGCCCAGGTCCAGTACGTCGCCCCGCTCGACGGCCGCCCGGAGGGCGGGGTTGTCGCGCAGCAGCTCGTACTGCCAGGGGTGTGCGGGCAGCAGCCGGTACCCCTCGGGGACCTCGCGCAGACCGTCGACCATCGCGGTCACGGCCGGGTCGAGGCTCTCCTCGGCGAGCAGTTCGGCACGCGCCGCCAGGTGGCGCAGCCGGAAGGAGGCGCGGGCCTCCGGCGCGTACGCGGCCCATGCGGTGCGGTCTTCGGAGCGGGACTTGGGGGCGGGGTGGAAGCGGTGCCCGAACAGGAGGGCCTGCTCGGACTCCAGGTAGCGGTCGGCACCGGACTCGCCGCGACCGGACAGGGCGCTGACGACGCCCTCGTGGCTGGAGGCCACCTGTTCGATGAACTCCTCGTTGCCGACTCCGCTGCGCAGGGTCAGCTCCTGGCCGAGGTACTCGGCCAGCCGCCGCCAGCTCAATTCGGCCCAGCCGTCGGGGCGTTCCTCGAAGACCGGTCCGGTGAAGCGGTGCGCGCCGATCAGCGAGGTGCGGCGCAGGGCGACCCGGAGCAGTACGCCGCGCCGGGGAAGGCGGATCAGCAGCCGGCCGTCGACGACGGCGCTCTGGTGCTCGGGGCCGGACACCTCGCGCAGCAGGCAGTTGAGCAGCGTGTGCGCCACGGCGTGGTCGGCGGCGGGCAGGCCGACGGCGGGGGAGGTCAGCGGCTGTACGGGCAGAGGCATCAATGACTCCATCGGCTACGCGGGAAGGGGGCGAGCGCGGCCGCGAGCGCAGTGGTCAGCGCCACGGCGGTGCCGATCAGCACGGGCGCGGAGGAGCCGAGCGTGCTGTTGGCGAGGGCCGCGACGGCGCCGGCGGCCACCGCACCGCCCTTGGAGACGAATTCGAGGGTGCCGAACATCCGTCCGGGGGCGCGGCCCTTCGCAGCCTCGGCAGCGAGCACCGAGAGGCAGACCAGGCCGAGGGTGAGCCCGGCTCCGAGCAGCAGGCGCACCAGGACGAAGGCGGACAGCGAGTGGGCGACGGCATGGCCGGCCAGGCCGAGGGCGACGAAGGCGAAGCCCAGCGCGATTCCGGCCCGGGGGCGGTCGAGGAACGCGGTGTGCACGCGGGCGGCGAACACCAGGTAGCACAGGTGCGGCAGGGCGAACAGGAGTCCGGAGACGGACCCTGAGATGCCGGGCAGCCGTTCCTCGACCAGGGATATCAGGTAGGGGAAGGAGATGATGGTGGAGAAGACGAACACGAACTCGAAGGCGTAGAGCAGGCGCAGCGGTCCCGCCGCCGGTGCGGGCGCCTGCGCGTCACCGGCCTCGGCGGGCGCCGCGGGGCGGCCCGGCTCGGGCAGCAGGGCCAGCAGTGCGGCGGCTGCCAGCGGGAGGACCGCCATCACCAGGTACTGCCGGTGCGGCGAGATCCACGGGGTCAGCGCCCCGACCAGGATCGGCGCGGCGACCAGCGAGGCCCGGGCACTGCCCTGCATCAGGGTGAGGGCCTTCGACAGCCGGGGTCCGTCAAGGGCGGCGGCGAGGTAGCAGTTGGTGGCGGCGAAGGTGCCGCCGAGGAAGCCCTGCAGGACGAGGGCGACCGTGAAGGCGGGCAGGCTCTGGGCGGCGCCCGCCAGCAGGAACGACACGGTGAGGCCGAGTTGGGCGCGGAGCAGCAGCCGCTTGCGGCCGAACCGGTCGGCCAGCCGGCCCCACAGCGGTGCGCCCAGCGCGCTGAACACAGTGGGCACGATGTAGAGCACGCCGGCCCAGCTGCCCGTCGGGTCGCCGAGGGCGGGCAGGATCGCGGTGAGGTAGGGCGGCAGGCCGAGGGCGGCGAAGGAGGCGACGAAGTAGCACGCGGCGATGGCGTGCACCTGTCTGCGGTCCAGGCCGTCCGAGCGCCGCGGGGTCACCGCGGGGCTTGCCAGGGTGTCGGTGGTCATTCCGCAACCCCCGTCCTCTTCAGGTAGTTGGGACCGCTGGTGTAGTGCTTGTTGATGTCGGCCGCGCCGGACCTCTCCTTGCTGAGCAGGGTGCCCGCGGTGACCATGGCCTTGACGGGGAGCCGCTCGGCGTCCAGCAGGTCGGTGCGCAGCGCGGCGCCGTCCGGGCCCAGGCCGTCGACGGCCCGGATCAGCCGCTCGCGCAGCAGGCCGAGGGAGCTCTCCAGCGGGATCCGGCCCCGGTCGGACAGGGCGAAGGCGAGCGAGGCCGCGCACAGGTGGCCGGTGATGGTGGTGAACAGGTCGGTGAGCGGGCGGTCGCCGTCGCAGAAGATCCGGGCGTCGTCGAACTCCTTGGTCGGCGGAGCCAGCTCGCCCAGGGCGGCGTCAAGGCGGGATCCGTTGATCCGCAGGCCGTCGTTGTCCTTGTAGAGGAGCCGGAGCCGGGTGGCGCCGCCGGCCCGGTCGAGCACCAGGGAGGTGTTCTGCTGGTGTGACTCCAGGGCGATGCCGTAGCGGAAGAGGGTGGTCTGCCAGTCGAGGAGCAGGCTCAGGAACGCGTCGTACAGGGCGAGCGGGTCATCGTCGTAGAAGCGTTCGGCGAGGTGGTCCACGACCAGTCGCCCGCCGGGCGCGACGGCCGCGAGCGAGGCCAGTGGCACGGTCACCGCGTGCTCCAGGCCCTCGGGGTAGCGGCGCAGCAGCACGGCCAGCAGTTCGTGGCCGCCTTCGGCGTAGCTCTGCTCGTCGGCATGCAGAATCGTCTCTGCGAACCGCGGCTCCAGGCCGGTGACCGTTTCCAGCAGGCGCTGGCCGGCGGCGCCGTCGGGGAGGACGCCCGCCTTGATGGTGCGGCGGTTGCGCAGGCCGAGGGTGGCGGTGGCCAGCGGCAGCTTCAGGTGGCAGCGCGGGTCCCGGGCGACGGCCACGGTCCGCATCGACAGCGTGGGCACGACGTCCAGGTAGGGCGTGGGGCCAGGTACGGCCGTGCCCTCCAGGCCGGCCTCGCGCAGGACCTCCCGCAGCGGGCCCCCGGCGGTGAGCGGGTGGACGGGTACGGTGACATGGCTGCCGGCCAGCTCGGGCAGGCCGATCAGTTCGGGGCCGGGCCACCAGTCGGGCAGCGGTTCCAGGGCGTGCAGGTCCAGTGCGCCCTGGGGGACGGCGAACCAGTGGAGCCGGAACGACGGATGGAACTCCGGTGCGTAGCGGGCGAGTTCGTCGGCGGTGAGCCCCGAGCGGCCGCGCGCGGTCGGGTACACCGGGTGGTCCAGGTACGCGGCCAGGGTGTCCTGGGCGAGCGAGGCGCCCAGGCCGGCCCAGTGGGCGGGGTCGCTGCCGTAGCGGGCCGCGAGGCCGGCCAGCACCCCGGGCTGCACCGTGTCGTGCAGCTCCATGGTGGCCAGGGTCTGCCGGCATTCCTCGGCGAAGGCGTCGTGGCCGCCCCGGTCCTGGGGTTCGACCCGCTCGCGCACGGCGGCGAGGACGCCGTCCAGCGTGTCGACTTCGGCGCCGTCCACCTCCAGCAGCGGCAGCCGCGCGGCGTACTCGCACTGGAAGCCCTCCTCGGCGACGGGCAGCAGCAGCGCGCTGCCGTCCGGACCGAGGCGCAGCCACAGACCGTCCGGCCGGTGTACGGGGACGCTGCGGGTGCGCAGCCCGAGCACGTCCTCGCGCAGCAGCGCGGACAGCACCCGCAGCGTCAGCTCCCGTTCGGCGCTCACCGGGTGATCTCCCACTGCTGGGCGGCTACGAACTCGGCCGTGACGCGGCGCAGTTCGTCCAGGTCGGGGCCGAAGGCCCAGATCAGGCCGAGGTAGTCGCGGTTGGTGCCGTAGTGCGGGTGGCGCTCGCCGACGGCCCGCACGGGGCGGTACGAGAGTTCGACGCCGTCGACCACCAGGTCGCACGCCTCGGGGGCGGCGTTCAGGGTGCCGGCCCGGTCGGCGCAGACGGCCAGGTTGTACGCCTGGACGTCGGTCCGGGCGCCGAGGTCGGCGGGGAGCGGTTGGCCGAGGTGGGTGCGCAGGACGTGCTCGAAGTAGGGGATGTCCAGGGCCTGGGCCATCGCCAGGTCGGCCCGGTCTCCTATGGCACGGTAGTTCACCTCGATGATCCGGGCCCGGCCGTCGGCCTGGACGGTGAACTCGGTGTGGCAGGCGCCGAAACCGACCCCGAGGGCGTCCAGCTGGACGAGGATTTGATCGACGACGGACCGGGGGTGCGCGTGGGTGAACTCCAACGCCTCCTCGATGAAGACGGGCGGGGCGGAGAGCTGGGTGCGGTAGCCGCCGAGCACGTGGCGCCGGTTTCCGTCGCCGAGGGTTTCCAGCGTGCACAGGTCACCGGCCAGGTACTCCTCGATCACCAGGGCCGCGCCGGGGCGGCGGTGCCGGATCTCCTTGCACAGCTGGGTCAGTTCGCCCATGTCCTCGGCCAGCACCACGTCCTCGCTGGCCACGCCCTCCCTGGGCTTGACGATGCAGGGAAAGGGGATGGAGGAGCCGGCCGGCTGGGCCGGGTCCTGGCCGGGGGCCAGTTCGGCCGACCAGACGGTGTCCAGTCCGGTGGAGGACAGGTGGCGGCGCAGCTCGGCCTTGTTCTTCGTCCGCAGCGTGGCCTTCCAGTCCTTGGCCGGCAGCCCGAAGTACTCGGCGGCGAGAGCGGCCTGGGTCTGGAGGTGGTCGCTGTTGGTGAAGACGGCGTCCGGTGCGTGGTGGCGGGAGATGAGGCTGACGACCTCGCGGAAGTCCCGGACGTCGCATTCCAGCACCTCGGGTGCGGAGGGCAGTGCGGCGTAGGCGCGGCGGTGGGGTTCGGCCGCGTCGGAGAGGACGGTGACGTCGAGGCCCAGTCGTGCGGCGGCAGGCAGGAAGCCCTCCGTGACGGAGTCCGTGGGGTTGAGTGCGAGCAGGTACAGCCGCATGGGGGACGGTCCTCTCCTGTAGTGATGGCGGTGGTGCGGCGGGGGCGGGCTCCGTCGGCCCACCCCCGGTGTCCGGGCTACTTGGGGGCGTCGACGCCGGCGGCCTTGGCGATGTCGACCAGCATCTGGTCGGCGGCCTGGACCCCGATGCCGGACATCCAGGTCTCGTCCGGGACGTTGAAGACCTTGCCGTTCTTGACGGCGTTCAGGCCCTGCCACACCGCGGTGCTCTGGACCTCGCTCTGCTTGGTCTTGGTCGGGTCGTCGGCGACGGTCACGAAGATTAGGTCGGCGTCGGCCTTGTTGATCTCCTCGGCGCTGACGTCGAGCATCGCCGCGTCGACGTCCTGCGAGGCGGGACGGGCGAGGCCGACGTCCTTGAGCACGGTGCCGCTGAAGGAGGCCTTCTGGTACAGGCGGGTCGGACCGGCCACGAAGCGCACGACCGAGGCGGTCGGGACGGTGCCGGAGTTCTTCTCCTTGATGGCCTGGCCGAGCTTGGCGGCGCGGGCCTGGTAGTCGTCCAGGGCCTTCTTCGCCTCGGTCTCCTTGCCCAGGGCCTGGGCGTACAGGGCCAGGTTCTCCTTCCAGGGCAGGCCGGTGGTCTCGGCGAGGACGGTCGGGGCGATGGCGTTGAGCTTGTCGAAGACCTTCCCGTGGCGGACCTTCGAGGAGAGGATGACGTCCGGCTTCAGGGAGGCGATCAGCTCCAGGTTCGGCTCCGTCATCGGGCCGACGTCCTTGGTGTCCTTGATCTTGTCCTTGAGGTAGTTCGGGAAGCCGCCCTCGGTCTTCATGTGCGGGGCGACCGCGCCGACCGGGGTGATGCCGAGCAGGGTGACGTCGTCCAGTTCGCCGCTGTCGAGGACCACCACGCGCTTGGGCTGGGCCTTGATCTCGGCCGTGCCGGCAGCGTGCTTGACGCTGCGCGGGAAGCCGGCGGCCGCCGGGGCGGCGCTCTGTCCGGCGGCGGGCTCCGCGCCGTCGCCGCCGTCCTTGCCGCCGCAGGCGGTGAGCAGGGCGGTGGAGAGCGCGAGGGAGAGGACGGCGACGGGCAGCCTGCGGGGACGAGCGGTGCGGGCCATGGGGGTTCCATTTCTGTGTTTCCGGGCAGGGCGGGGCACCGGGACCCCGATGTCGAGTGGGGCCCGGAGGGTGAGGGAGCAGGAAGCGGCGGGTCAGACGGTGGCGGTCCGTGCGCTGCGGGCTTCGGCCGGGATGCGGGCGCGCGGGATGACCAGCGGGGTGCCGGTCTCGGGGTCGGGCACCACCTGGCAGGGCACCTGGAACACGGATTCGACCAGTTCCGCGGTCAGCACCTCCGTCGGCGGGCCGGCGGCGGCGAGTCTGCCCGCGTGCAGCACCACGAGGTGGTCGGCGTACCGGGCGGCCTGGCCCAGGTCGTGCAGCACCATCACCACCGTGCGGCCGGCTTCGGCGTGCAGGTCGGAGACCAGGTTCAGGACGTCGAGTTGGTGGCGCAGGTCCAGGAAGGTGGTCGGCTCGTCGAGCAGCAGCAGTTCGGTGTCCTGGGCCAGCGCGAGGGCGATCCAGGCGCGTTGGCGCTGGCCGCCGGACAGCTGGTCCACCGGCTGGTCGCGCAGTGCGGCGGTGCCGGTGCGCTCCAACGCCTCCTCGACCGCCGCCTGGTCGGCCTTCGACCAGGGGGTCAGCATCCGCTGGTGGGGGAATCGGCCGAGTCTGACCAGCGATTCGACGGTGATGGCCTCGGGGGTGACGGGCTGCTGGGGCAGCAGTCCCATCCGGCGGGCCAGGGCCCGGGCGGGCATGCGGTGGACGTCGGCCCCGTCCAGGGTGACCGTACCGGAGGCGGGGTCGAGGAGCCGGACCAGGCCGCGCAGCAGGGTGGACTTGCCGCACGCGTTCGGGCCGACGATCGCCGTCACCGCGTTGGCGGGGAGGATCAGGTCGAGGCCGCCGATGATCTCCCGGCTGCCGTAACGCAAGGTCAGGTTCTGGGTGGCCAGCTGGTTGGCGGTCATGAGTCGTTCCTCTGGGGAAGCCGGCCCTGTCGGATCATCAGCCACAGCAGCCACGGCGCGCCGAGGGTCGCGGTGACGGAGCCGACCGGCAGGCCGTGGACGGGCAGGACGTGCAGGACGAGGAGGTCGGAGGAGAGGAGCAGGACGGAGCCGACCAGCGCGGTCAGCGCCAGCGTCGCCACGGTGGGCGGGCCGGCCAGCAGGCGGACCAGGTGGGGTACGGCGAGTGCGACGAAGGCGACCGGGCCGGTGAGCGCGGCGGCCAGCGAGGCGAGGGCGATGGTGAGCAGGAGCAGCCAGAGCCTGTCCCGGTTCGGGCGCAGGCCGAGGCCTCCGGCGGAGTCGTCGCCGAGGTCGAGTACGGAGACCCGGCGGTTCATCAGGAAGGCGCCCGTTGCGGTCAGCGCGATCGCGCCGCCGGCCGCCCAGACCTCGGGCCAGCTGCGTCCGTACAGCGAGCCGGTGGTCCACTGCATCGCGGAGGTGGCGAGTTCGGCGGGGAAGCGCACGATCATCAGGTTGACCGCCGCGGCCAGGCCCTGCTGCACCGCCAGGCCGACCAGGACCAGCCGGGTCACGGCCATCCGGGAGCGCCAGGCGAAGCCGCCGAGCAGGATCGCGGCGAGCAGTCCGCCGCCCAGCGCGGCGAGGGGGATCATCGTCTGCGAGGCCCCGGTGGCCAGCATCAGGGTCGCGCCGAAGGAGGCGCCGCCGGTGACGCCGATGGTGTCCGGGGAGGCCAGCGGGTTGCGGAACAGCCGCTGCAGCATCGAGCCCGCCACGGCGAGACCGGCGCCCGCGATCAGGGCGGAGACCACCCGGGGCGCGCGGAACTGGCGTACGACCAGCACGTTGCCGGAGTCCCCCAGGCCGGCCAGCGCACGCAGCGCCTCCCCGACGGACATCTTCACCTGGCCGGTTCCCAGCGCGATGCCGGTCAGCCACAGCAGCAGTGCGGCCGTGACCGCGCACCAGGCCAGCGTACGGACCCGGGCCCGGGTCCGGGCACTGCGGCGGGCGGGGGCCGGCGCCGCCTCGGGGGCGGTGAGGGCGGCGGTCATCGGGCGACCTTCCGGGCCAGTACGGCGAGCAGCGGCGCGCCGAGGAAGGCCGTCACGATGCCGACCTCGATCTCGGAGGGGCGGGCGGCCACCCGCCCGAGCACATCGGCGGCGAGCAGCAGGACGGGACCGGCGATCAGGCAGCCGGGAACCAGCCAGCGGTGGTCGCCGCCGAGCAGGGGGCGGACCAGGTGCGGGGCGGCCAGGCCGATGAAGGCGACCGGACCGGCGACCGCCACGGCGCAGCCGGCCAGCAGCACCACGGCGACGGTGCCGGTCAGCCGGATCCGGGACACCGGCACACCGAGCGACTGGGCCGTCTCGTCGCCGAGGGCAAGCGTGTTGAGGGCCGGGGAGATGGCGAAGGAGGCCAGCAGGCCCAGCGCCACGAAGGGCAGTACGGGGGTGAGGGCCTCCAGGTTCCGCCCGCCGATCGAACCGGCCAGCCAGAACCGCGCCTCGTCCAGCGTGCGGTGGCTGGCGAGCATCAGCGCCGAGGTCCAGGAGGTCAGCACCACGGTCAGGACGGTGCCGCTGAGGGCGAGGCGGACCGGGTCGAGATCACCGCCCCGGCGGGACATCGCGAACGCGGCGACGGCGGCGGCCGCCGCTCCGGCGAAGGCGAACCAGAGGTACTCGATCGGCCGGTCGAGCCCCAGCGTGAAGATGGCGGTGACCACGGCGAAGCCGGCTCCGGCGTTGATGCCGAGCGTGACGGGCGAGGCGAGGGGGTTGCGGGTGACGCCCTGGGCGACGGCTCCGGCCACCCCGAGGGCTCCGCCGACCACCAGGCCGATGAGCGTGCGCGGAACCCGAAGTCCCGTCACCACGTCGGCGTCGCCGCCCTGCCCGTCGCCCAACAGCGCGTCGAGCACGGTGGGCAGCGGGATCGGACGCGTTCCGAGGGCGAGACTCATGGCTGCGCACAGCACCAGCGCACCCGTCCCCGCGGCCAGCAGCAGCAGCCGCCGTACCGCCGGGGACCGCTGCGCCGCAGGGGCTGCGGGAGCCGGCAGATCGAGTTTCCACACAAGACGCAATATTAGGTTAGCTTTACCTAAATTCGTCAAGTCCCGCGCCACATCGGCAAGTCGGCGTGCAGGATCACCCTACAGTGGTTATAAGGTGAGCCTCACCTTAGTCGATGTTAATTGCCGAAGTGGGGAGCCTCCATGTCCGAGACGCAGCCGGTCCGGCCCCGCACCGTCGATGTGCTGGGCTGGACCTACCGGCGTCTCGCAAGCGGGACCCCGAGCCTGCGCTTCGAGCTGACCCCCTCGGCACAGCCACCGGCGGACGGGCGTGAATGGATCAGCGCAGCCGCCTTCGACCGCCACCAAGAGCGACTGATCGCCGGCGAGTCGGCCCGCATCGCGGCCGGGTACGAATGCGTCCCCCGCGGACACGTGGCGGCCGCCCGACTGCTGCACCACTACCTGTGGTCGGTCTGCCTCCTGGTCAGCGGACCCTGGTACCTGGACCGCAGAGTGCCCCGGATCCGGCCCGATGACGTCTGGATGGACGCGCGGACGGGCGACCTGGCCCTGCACCCCGGCGACTTCGCCTGCCTGCCCGGCGACCCGGCGGCCGGCCTGCCCGGCGTCCGGGTCCTCGCCGGGGAGGACGAGCTGCGGGCCGAGCTGCGGGCCGTCGTCGCCGCACACGCCACCCCGGTCCTCGACGCCCTCGGGAGCGCGCTGCGGCGCGGCCCGCGCGCCTTGTGGGGCATGGTCACCGACGAACTGGCCTCCGGCATCTGGTACCTGGGCCGCATGCTCGGCGAGGAGGAGCGCGCCGTCCGGGCGGCCGAGCGGGTGCTGCCCGGCGACACCCCGCCGTTCCCCGGCGCCGCCGCCTTCCGCAGCCTGCCGGGCACCGATGGCCGCAGCCACCCGACCCGCACCCGGCTCGGATGCTGCCTGTACTACACCGTCCGCCCCGGCAACGCCTGCCTCACCTGCCCCCGCACCTCGGACGCCGAACGCGTCCGGCGGCTGGAGGAGCAGCAGGCGCCGGCCGCCCCCTCGGCTGCCGCCTGACCGCCGCCCGGCCCGTACCCGGCCGGCTCCCGGACCGGTCCCGCGGCGATTCAGTGGACGACGCTGAAACTGCGCCAGGGCAGGCTGTCCGGAGCCGTCACGTTCGAGGAGTTGGTGGGGATGTAGACCCCGTCGGCCCGGTCGAACCTCCTGCAGTCCGGCGTCCGGTACAGGATGACGTCCAGCAGCGTGTGGTTCTCCACGTGGGCCGCACCCCGCGGCAGTCCGATCCTGTGGCAGCCCTGGACGGGCGTGTTCGAGTACGTGACCTCGACCGGGGAGTCGTGGGCGCGGAAGCTGAGCGAGCCCACGGTGGTCTTGCCGGCCGAGCAGGCCGTGGCGGCGAGCAGCAGTACTGCCGCCCCGGTGGTGACGCCGATACGCCGGAAGGGGGACATGGCACGGTCCTCGTCTGTGCGGTGATGGCACTCGTCACTCGCAGACTGGCGAGCCGCGCCCCGGAAGGCATCCCCGGCGCGCCCGGCCGGATGACGGCCGAAGGAGGTACCCGGCGCCCCGGGGCCCCGGCCGTGCCGCCGGGCAGGCGCGCTGCGGCGCGGCCCCGCCCCGCAGGATCGGGCTCCTGCCGTCACCCGGACGGCCGTACGGGGCGCCGCCGCCGTGCACCGGCCGGGGCGGGCGGGTTGCCCGCCCCGTACGGTGCGCCCCCGGGCGGCGGACGGGTTACGGCTTGGGGAGGGTGCAGCCGGGGCGGTTCAGGTCGAAGACGTTGCCGGCGCCGATGCAGGCCACGATGGTGTACGTCTCCTGGGCGTAGTTGATGCCCTGGCGGACGGTCACGTTACCGTTCGCGTCGACCTCGCACGGGTTGTTCTCCGTGCAGCGCTGGCCGTCCTCATTGCCCGTGTTGTTCACGGCGACGACCTTGCCGGTCGTGGTGTCGATCACCGGCGAGCCCGAGGTGCCGCCGATGGTGTTGCAGGAGGAGGTGTAGCGGACCGAGTCCTTCCAGGTCCAGTCGCCCTCCTTGAGGCGGTAGGCGAAGCCGTCGATGTTGCAGCTGTAGATCCGCTTCCAGTACCCGGACACGACCTTGATGGCGGTGCCCTGTACGGGGTGGGCGTCGTTCAGGGTGAGCGCGCTGATGCCGTACTGGCTCTGGATCTGGGCGTACGTCTTGGTCAGCTGGTAGACGGAGATGTCCGTGTCCGTCATCGTCGCGTACGCGATCTTGCTCGCCCGCAGCGTCGCGACCCGCGAGCCCGCCGCGTTCAGCAGCGTGAAGGAGCGCGAGGACGCCTGGTCCTTGACCACCTCGCCGGGTCCCGGGAAGCCCGTCTCCAGGCAGTGCCCGTTGGAGAGGACGAGCGCCGGGTCGCTCGGCTGGGAGTTGGGGGTGCGGACGACGGAGCCGGAGCAGTTGCTCAGCGCGACCGTCCCGGCGAAGTTGACGGTGACGGCTGCCGCAGCCTTGTCCCGGGGCGGCGCCGAGGCCACGGCTGGGGCCGCCGCCGCTCCTATCAGGAACAGCGACAGCAAGGCGCCGACGAGAGGCTTCTTCATGTGGGGGTTCCCCTCTGATGACGATGCAACCGAAGATCCTCCGGTTGTCATGCGCATTGTTGGGATCTCGGCCTCAACTGGCAAGAGTGGCTAGCAAGTTGCTGTACGGCGCAATCCGGCCACCGTCCGCTCCCTCCGGACCCCGGCCGGCCAGGCCGGCACGGCCGGCGCCGGCCGCCGGAAGGACGGCGGATGACCGGCGGACCCACTGTGAGGACGGACACATTCCGACTGCGGAACCGGCGGCCCCGCCCGTCCCGTTGTCGAACGGGCAGCACACAGGCAGGAGCGGCACATGGTCACCAAGGTCCACCGGCGGACCGTACGCATCGCCGTACTCGCCGCCTTCGGCTGCGCCCTGCTGATCGGGGGCTCGGCATGCCTGTGGGAGCTGCGCGCCCTCGCGGCGTACTCGGACGGCGGGAACCGGGCGGAGGGGAGCTACGTCCAGGACCCGGGCCTCGCCGACCGCACCGCCTCGGCCGTCCTCGGCGGGGCGGTACGCGAAGGGGCGGCCGGCGAAGGGGCGGTGCGCACGGCGCCCGCGGCGCCGGACGGCACGCCCTGGCGGCCCTCCGAGCCGCTGGTGGCCCGGCCCGCCCCCGCCGAGCCCGCGATCGGGGCGCTGTTCTCCCCCGGCGACGACGGGGACCCCGACCACCACTGCTCGGCGAGCGTGGTCCACTCCCCCGGCGGCGACCTCATCGCCACCGCCGCCCACTGCGTGTACCGGCGCGGGCTTGGATTCCGCACCAACCTGGCCTTCGCGCCGGGCTACCGGGACGGTACGGCCCCGTACGGCATCTGGGTGCCCACCCGGATCGACGTGCACCCCCGGTGGAGCGAGGACCAGGACCCGGACCTGGACGTGGCCTTCCTCCGGCTGCGCCGTCCCGGCCACCCCGGCGAGCGCCTGGAGGACACCACCGGGGCGCAGACGATCCGCTTCGGGACCGGGCTCCCGGCACCCGCGCGGGTGGTGGGCTACCCGAACACCGCCGAGTATCCGGTGGACTGCTCCAACACCGCCCGCGCCGCGGGGCCCACGCAGCTGCGGCTGGATTGCGCGGACGTACCCGACGGCACGAGCGGTGGTCCTGTGCTGACCGGCGGGCACACCCTGGTCGGTGTCATCGGCGGTCGCGACGGCGGCGGTGACGAACGGACCTCGTACAGCAGCCGCTTCGGTGACTCCGTCCGCGGCCTGTACGAACGGGCCGCGGACGGCCCGCCGACGGCCCCCTGACCTGCCGGCGGTGCGCTAGTGGCTCTGCTCCACAGGTCGACCCGTAAGTGATGCGGCGCCGTTTGGCCGTTGGACATTCTCGCGAGGGACGGAACACGCAGGGTGTCGTCGCTTCTCGGAGTCGACCCGCAAGTTATTCCGGGGATGCGCGAGGATCGCATTCGTTACCAAAACAGAACCCGGAAGCGCTTCCGAAAGTTTTATTTTTTTGATATCCTGTCAGATCGCTGGACTAATGTCCGGCATCATGATGAACAAGGGACACCCCAGCCAGACAGCTCTCATGTCGGCCGCAGCACGCGCGGCACACCTCCTCGTGGACGAGACTCCCTCGATCTTCGCCGACACCCTGGCACAGACCTTCCTGGGTGAGCGTGCTGAAGAACTCCTCGGCTACCACCGGTCCTATGGTGGGCACCCAGTCCTGTCCGGCGCGCGGACGACGGCCGTTACCCGCAGCCGCTACACCGAGGGCCGACTGGCCGAGCTGGCCGGCCGGGGCGTCGACCAGTACGTGATCCTCGGTGCGGGGCTGGACTCCTTCGCCTATCGGTCAGAACTTGCCGACGGTGTGCGGGTGTTCGAGGTGGACAAGCCGACGACCCAGCACTGGAAGCGGGCGCTGCTGGTTGAGACGGGGACGAACGTGCCACCGTCCGCCTTCTTCGTCCCGGTCGACTTCGAGAAGGAGTCCGCCCGGTCACTCACCGATCACCTCGTGCGGGCCGGCTTTGACCCGGACCGACCCGCGCTGGTCAGCTGGCTCGGGGTCACGATGTACCTGACCTCGGAGGCGATCAGGCAGACCCTGGCCGTCATCAGCGGCTTCGCACCCGGCACAGAGCTCATCGTGGAGCACCTCCTCCCGGCCGGACTCCGCGACGAGGCAGGCCAGTCGTATGCGGATCTGGTCATGGCAGCGGCGGCCGAGCAGGGTGAGCCCTGGCAAACGTTCCTCAGCATCGAGCAGATGGACGCCCTCCTGCTTGAGCACCGGCTCCAGCCGATCGAGTACGCCCGGCAACGCGAGACGATCGCCCCTGCGGAGTGGGAACGTACCGACGCGCTCCGCCCGTTCGAGTTGTCCGTCCTCGCCCGTGCGAGCGTCCCCACCCGCCGGCCGGTCCCAGCCCGGTAGGCCGAGCCGCTCATTGATCTGGTGGCCGTGGGCCGACAGGCGGCTCCCAAGAGCGGATCTTGCTGGTCTTCCTGCCGACCTACGGCTCCTGGCTGAACCGGATCGAGGCCGAGTTCGCAGCCCTGCGCTATTTCACACTCAACGGTACTGACCACCGCAGCCACGACGAGCAGAACGCCGCCATCGCCGCATACGTCCGCTGGCGCAACACCCGCGCAGAGCCGAAGACGAACTCCGCGCCCGACTCACCGATCCGATCCTGGACCGATTACCCAGCCAAGGCTGCGTGGCAAGCCGCTAGCCCGCGGGCGGCACGTGGTGGGCGGGGTAGTCGGGGGTCGCCGGGCTGGTCGGCAGCCGCCACTTGGACAGGACCCGGACCACCGTGCCCGGACTCAGGAGGGTGTTCGGGGAGGCCGACAGCGACAGCACCCCGAAGAACCGGCGGGAGATCGCCGGATCGGCATTGGCGCCCACGATCACCCGGGACATGTAGGCCTGCAGCGCCCTGTCCACCCGGTCGGGCGGCGGCCCCTCCGTCTCCGGGTACCGCATGTCCTCGCTGGTGGCGATCTGCCAGGGCACGGCGGCCACGGCGGCGGTACTGCGCTGGATCCGGCGCGCGGCCCCGGGAAGGTCCCGTGCGGAGAGCGTGCCCATCGCCCGGTCGAGGGCGTCCGCCGCGAGCGCGGCCACCGTCATCCCGTGCCCGTACACCGGGTTGAAGCGGCATGCGGCGTCACCGAGGACGACGAATCCGGTCGGCCAGCGTTCCAGCCGCTCGTAGTGGCGCCATTCGTTGGCGGTGCTGCGGAAGCCGGTGGGCGCGGACAGCGGCTTGGCGTCGCGGATGGCGTCGTACAGGGCGGGGCTGCGCAGGCTGCGCGCGAAGTCGAGGAACTCCTCGTCCCCGGTGGGCGGGGCGTGCTCCCCGTTGCCGATGAGGGTGACCAGCCAGCGGCCGCCCTCCAGGGGTACCAGCACTCCCCCGCGGGGGCTGTCCGGCCGGCCCTGTACGTACATCCCCTGCCAGCGGCGGGCGGGGTCCGGCGGGATCTCGTAGAAGCGGCTGGAGTAGCCGAGGTGGGAGTCGTAGCGCGTGACCGCGGGGGCCGGGTGGCCGAGGGCCGCGAGCCAGGCCGGGGCCCGGGAGGTGCGCCCCGTCGCGTCGACCACGAGGCGCGCGGCCAGCGTGCCGCCGTCGCGCAGCTCCACGCCGGTCACCGTACGGCCGTCCGGTCCGGCGCGCAGTCCGGCGGCCGCGGAGCCGGAGCGGACCTCGATGCGGCCGTCGCGCAGCACTTCCTGGCGTACCGTCCAGTCGAGCAGCTCGCGGCCGGCCAGCAGGATGCGCGCCCCCGGCACCGGCCCGAACCAGTCCGCCGTGCTCAGCCAGAGGAAGTCCCGCGGGGATTCGAGCAGGGCGGCACCGCCCGCCAGTAACGCGCGGGTGATGCCGGGCAGCAGCGCCTCCATCACCTCCAGGCCGCGCGACCACAGCACGTGGGCGTGCCGCGACTGCGGAACACCGGGCCGGAAGGCGGGCCCGGCGGCGGGCAGTTCGTCCCGTTCCACCACCGTCACGCGGGCGAACCGCTGCGCGAGCACCCGGGCGGCCAGCAGCCCGGCCAGGCCGGCGCCGAGGACCACCGCGTGATCGTGGCCTGCTGGGTGGTTGTCCATGTCGTCGTCCATGGCAGCGAGTGTCCCGGGGCCGCCGCGGCGCAGTTCAGGTGCCCGCCGGGGCGCCTTGGGGCACCCGGGGGCGGACGGGTTCACGGCAGGGCGCCCGGCGCGGCCGGCGAAGCGGCGGTTCTTCGCCGATCAGCGCGAAAACAGTGGGTACGGGACGGAGGTGAGCTTCTCGGAGGCCGCCCAGAGGCGTTCGCCGGACGCGTCGTCCAGGGTCCACTTCGCCCGCCACGAGACCGCGGGTGCGCCGCGCCAGCCGAGCCGCGGACCGACGAACGCGTCGGGCCGGACCCCGGGCGCGGTGGCCGCGTACAGCGTGGGCAGCGCCCCGGCCGCCGCGGGCTGGGCGAGGACGGCGTTGCCGAGGGCCATGATCCTCGACATGGCGCTGCGGCCCTCCTGTTGCGAGGCTCCGGCCTGCAGGTTGGTGGAGGCGTACCCGGGGTGCGCGGCGACGGTGACGATCCCGGAGCCGGCGGCTTCGAGCCGGCGGGCCAGTTCGTGGGTGAAGAGCAGGTTGGCGGTCTTGGAGCGGCCGTACGCGATCCAGCGCCGGTAGCCGTGCTCGCTGTTCAGGTCGTCGTGGTCGATGTCGCCGAGCGCGTGGAAGCCGCTGGAGACGTTGACGATCCGGGCTCCGGGGGCCGCTGCCAGCAGCTGCGGCAGGAGCAGTCCGGTGAGGGCGAAGTGCCCGAGGTGGTTCACGCCGAACTGGGTCTCGAACCCGTCGGCGGTCCGCCCGTACGGCAGGGCCATCACGCCCGCGTTGTTGACGAGCAGGTCGAGGGAGCCGCGCCGCTGCCCGTACGCCGCCGCGAACTGGCGCACGGAGGCCAGGTCGGCCAGGTCCAGGGGAAGGAACTCCACTGCTGCGCCAGGCACTTCGGCCCGCAGTCGCACCACGGCGGCCCGGCCGCGGGCGGCGCTGCGGCAGGCCAGCACCACGTCCGCCCCGTGCCGGGCGAGCTCCCGGGCGGTCACGAAGCCGATGCCGCTGTTGGCACCGGTGACGACGGCGGCGCGGCCGCTCAGATCGGGGATGTTCTCGGCGTTCCAGCCCGGCATGACAGCTCCCTCGCGTCGGTGGTTACCGAGGGTAGCCCGCCGCTGTCCGGGGGTGGAGCCGCGGTCTGGTTCACCGGCCAGTAGGCTGCGGGTCCGCCCGCTTCCGCCGCCCCTTCCCCGTTCCCGAGGTACCGCCCAGTGAGCTCCGCACCGCCCTCCCCGCCTGTGACGGTCGTCGGCCTCGGCGCCGACGGCTGGGCCGGGCTCACCACCGCCGCGCGGACCGCGCTGGCCTCGGCCGAGGTGCTGATCGGCGGGCCCCGGCAGCTGGATTTGCTGCCCGCCGGGGACTGCGCCGGTGAGCGGGTGGCGTGGCCGAGCCCGCTGCGGCCGGCCGTGCCCCAGCTGATGGCGGAGCATGCGGGGCGCCGGATCGCGGTCCTGGCCAGCGGCGACCCCATGTTCTACGGGATCGGGCGCGCCCTCGCGCAGGAGCTCGGCCCGGACGCCCTGCTGGTCCTCCCGCACCCCTCGTCGGTGTCGTACGCCTGCGCCCGGCTGGGCTGGCCGGTGGAGGAGACCGAGGTGGTCACGGTGGTCGGGCGCCCGGTGGCCCGGCTCGCGGCCGCGCTGTACGAGGGGCGCCGGGTGCTGGTGCTCAGTGCTGGAGCAGCGACCCCGAACGAGATCGCTGCTCTGCTCCGAGAGCGGGGCTTCGGGCCGAGCCGGATGCGGGTGCTCGAACAGCTCGGCTCCGAGCGCGAGGACGCGTACGAGGGCCGGGCCGACCGCTGGGACCACGCCCCCGGCGACCCCCTCAACGTGGTGGCCGTGGACTGCCGCCGCGACCCCGCCACCCCCCTGCCGCGGCTCGGCGCGACGCCCGGCCTGCCGGACACGGCCTACGAGCACGACGGCCAGCTCACCAAGCGCCACGTCCGCGCCGCGACCCTGTGCGCCCTGGCCCCCGCGCCCGGGGAACTCCTGTGGGACATCGGCGGCGGCTCCGGCTCCATCGGCATCGAGTGGATGCGCACCCACCCCGCCTGCCGGGCGGTGGCGGTGGAACGCGTCCCGGAGCGGGCGGCGCGCATCGCCCGTAACGCGGCCGCGCTCGGCGTACCCGGCCTCACGGTGGTCACCGGCGCAGCTCCCGAGGCCCTCGCCGGACTCCCCGCCCCCGACGCCGTGTTCGTCGGCGGCGGACTGACCGCCCCGGGCCTGCTGGACGCGGCATGGGCGGCCCTGGCCCCGGGCGGGCGGCTGGTGGTCAACACCGTGACCCTGGAGTCGGAGGCCGTCCTCGCCGACCGCTACCGGCGCCACGGCGGTGAACTGGTCAAGCTCGCCGTCGCGCACGCGGTGCCGGTCGGCGGCTTCACGGGCTGGCGGCAGGCGATGCCCGTCACCCAGTGGTCCGTGACCAAGCCGGGGCCGCGGACACAGGACTTCACCGAAGCGACCGCAGAGAACGAAAAGGACCAGACGACATGACCGTGTACTTCATCGGTGCGGGCCCCGGCGCCGCCGACCTGATCACGGTGCGCGGTGCCCGGACGCTGGCCGCCGCCCCGGTCTGCCTGTACGCGGGCAGCCTGGTCCCGCGCGAACTGCTGGCCGAGTGCCCGCCGGACGCCCGCCTGGTCGACACCTCGCAGCTCAACCTCGACGAGATCATCGCCGAGTGCGTACGGGCCCACGGGGCGGGCGAGGACGTGGCGCGCCTGCACTCGGGCGACCCGTCGATCTTCAGCGCGGTCGCGGAGCAGATGCGGCGGCTCGACGCGGCCGGCATCCCGTACGAGGTGGTGCCCGGCGTCCCGGCGTTCGCGGCGGCGGCGGCCGCGCTGAAGCGGGAGCTCACGGTCCCCACCGTCGGCCAGACCGTGATCCTGACCCGGATCGCCCAGCAGGCCACCCCCATGCCGCCCGGCGAGGACCTGGCCACCCTGGGCCGCAGCGGCGCGCTGCTCGTGCTGCACCTGGCCACGCGGTACGTGGACCGGGTCGTCGACGAACTACTGCCGCACTACGGGGCCGAGTGCCCGGTGGCGGTGGTGGCGATGGCCAGCCGCCCCGACGAGCTGATCCTGCGCGGCACGCTGGCGGACATCGCCGCCCAGGTGAAGGCAGCGGGCCTGGTGCGCACGGCGGTGATCGTGGTGGGCCGCACGCTCGGCGCCGAGCAGTTCCGCGACAGCCACCTGTACTCGCCCGAGCGCGACCGGCATGTCTGCTGAACCGGGCAGGTCCGGCGAACCGGACACGTCCGCTGAACCGGAACCGGGGCCGCACGTCCTGATCCTGGGCGGTACGACGGAGGCCCGGCGCCTGGCGGAGGCGCTGGCGCAGGACTCCTCGTACCGGGTGACGACCTCGCTCGCCGGACGGGTCAGCGCGCCCGTGCTCCCGCCGGGCGAGACCCGCATCGGCGGCTTCGGCGGGCCGGCCGGGCTGGCCGGCTGGCTCCTCGCCCACGGCGTCACGCACGTCGTCGACGCCACGCACCCGTTCGCGGAGCGGATGAGTTTCCACGCGGCCGAGGCGGCGGCCCTTTCGGGAGTCCCGCTGCTCGCGCTGCGCCGCCCCGGCTGGACGCCGGGCCCGGGCGACTCCTGGACCTTCGCGGACTCCCTCGTGCAGGCCGCCGAGCTGCTGCCCGGCCTCGGCGGCCGGGCTTTCCTGACCACCGGCCGGATGGGGCTGCACACCTTCGCGCACCTCACCGACACCTGGTTCCTGGTGCGTTCGGTGGACCCGCCGGACGGGCAGGTGCCGCCGCACCTCGAAGTCCTGCTCGCCCGCGGCCCGTTCACCCTGGAGGACGAGCGGGCGCTGCTCGCCCGCCACCGGATCGACGTGCTGGTCACCAAGGACAGCGGCGGCTCGGCGACCGCGCCGAAGCTCACCGCCGCCCGCGAGGCCGGGATCCCGGTGCTCGTCGTACGCCGTCCGGCGGTACCGCAGGGCGTCCCCGAGGCGGCAACGCCGTCGGCCGTGCTCCGGTGGCTGGGCGGCCCGGCCCGGCACTGAGGCCGGGGCGGTACGCCAAGGGGGACCGGGGCGGTACGCGAAGGGGGCCCGGGGCGGTACCCGAAGGGGGCCCGGGGCGGATCACCGCCCCGGGCCCCCACGTCCACACCGGCCGATCAGGGGTAACGGCGCGGGGTCCAGGTCACCCTCGACCCGTCGGGCCGCTGCGTGACCTGGGTCTGCGAGGACCCGATCAGCAGGATCGTGCGCATGTCCACCTCGGACGGCTCCAGTTCGGCGAGCGTGACGATGCGCACCGACTGCTCCGGGCCACCCACGTCCCGGGCGACGACCACCGGGGTCTGCGGGGCGCGCAGCTCCAGCAGGAGTTCGCGGGCCTGGGCGACCTGCCAGGTCCGGCTGCGCGAGCCCGGGTTGTAGAGGGCGAGGACCAGGTCCGCCGCCGCGGCGGCGCGCAGCCGCTGCGCGATGACCTCCCACGGCTTGAGCCGGTCCGACAGGGAGATGGTGGCGTAGTCGTGGCCGAGGGGGGCTCCGGCTGCGGCGGCCGCCGCGTTGGCGGCGGTCACGCCCGGCAGGACCCGTACGGGCACGTCCTTGTACTCGGGCTGCCCGGCGACCTCCAGGACGGCCGTGGCCATGGCGAAGACGCCCGGGTCGCCGCCGGAGACCACGGCCACCCGCTTGCCGCGGCGGGCGAGGTCGAGGGCGAACTCGGCGCGCTCCGACTCCACCTTGTTGTCGGAGCCGTGCCGGATCTGGCCCGGCTTCGCGGGGACGCGGTCGAGGTAGGTGGTGTAGCCGACGAGGACCTCCGCGTCGGCGAGGGCCCGCCGGGTCTCGGGGGTGAGCCACAGCGGCCCGGCCGGTCCGGTGCCGACCACGGCGACCTCGCCGGGCCCGGACGGCACGCTGCCGGGGTTGCCGATCCGGCTGGGCACGACGGCGACGGCGAAGTACGGAACGGTGTCCGGGTCGGTGTCCGCCAGGACGCCGGTCCGCTCCCCCTCCATGGTCGCGCGCTCGACGTAGCGGGCCTCGGCGAGCCGGCCGCTGCCCTCCATCGCCCGCCGCACCGCGGGGAAGGTGCGGCCGAGCTTCATCACGACCGCCGAGTCGGTGGCGGCGAGCCGGGCGGTGAGCTCCTCCTCCGGCAGGGTGCCGGGCAGGATCGTCAGCACCTCCTCACCCTCCACGAGAGGGGTGCCGAGCCGGGCAGCGGCGGCGCTGACCGAGGTCACGCCGGGGATCACCTCGGCCTCGTACCGGTCGGCGAGCCGCTTGTGCATGTGCATGTACGAGCCGTAGAAGAGGGGGTCGCCCTCGGCGAGCACCGCGACGGTGCGCCCGGCGTCCAGGTGCGCGGCGAGACGGGCCGCGGAGGCCTCGTAGAACTCCTCCATCGCGCCCTGGTAGCCGCCGGGGTGGTCGGTGGTCTCGGTGGTGACCGGGTAGACCAGCGGTTCCTCGACGTGGTCGGCGCGCAGGTGCCGGGCGGCGATGGAACGGGCGATCGAGCGGCCGTGGCGGGCACTGTGATAGGCGATGACGTCCGCCTCGGCGATCACCTGGACCGCGCGCAGGGTCATCAGGTTCGGGTCGCCGGGACCGAGCCCGACCCCGTACAGGCGGCCCGGGGTGGTGTCGCTCATTCTTCCTCGCTCGCAATCGCGTTGACGGCGGCGGCCGCGATGGCGCTGCCACCGCGCCGGCCCCGGACGATCAAGTGGTCGAGGGCGGAGGGGTGTTCGGCGAGGGCGTCCTTGGACTCGGCGGCGCCGATGAAGCCGACGGGCACGCCGATGACGGCGGCCGGGCGCGGGGCGCCCTCCTCGATCATCTCCAGCAGCCGGAACAGCGCGGTCGGCGCATTGCCGACGGCGATCACGGAGCCCTCCAGCAGGCCCCGGTCACGCCACACTTCGAGGGCGGCGGCGCTGCGCGTGGTGCCCATCTTCGCGGCGAGCGCGGGGACGGCCGGGTCGGAAAGGGTGCAGATCACCTCGTTGTCGGCGGGCAGCCGCTTGCGGGTCACCCCGCTGGCGACCATCTGCACGTCGCAGAGGATCGGTGCGCCGGCGTGCAGCGCGGCGCGTGCCCGCAGCACGACGTCCGGGGTGTAGCCGAGGTCCTGGGGCAGGTCGGTCATTCCGCAGGCGTGAATCATGCGCACCGCGACCTGGGCGACGGAGGCGGGCAGCCCGGAGAGGTCCGCCTCGGCGCGGATCGTGGCAAAGGACTGGCGGTAGATGGCCGCGCCGTCCTTCTCGTACTCGAACACTGTGTACTCGCTCATTTCTTCGCTGCGTCGTGGGAGGTGGTGCGGCGTGCGGCCGCGAGGGCCGCGGGAAGTGCGGAGAGGTGGACGCCGTGCTGCGGGGCGCTGTCCTCGGCGGCCACGTCGTACCCGGAGGGGGTGGCGACCACGTCGACCCAGGCGGTCCCGCGGGGATGTCCGCAGCGGCGTTCGCAGCCGGACCAGTGGACGGGGCGGGTACCGCGGGTCTGCTCCACCACGCTCCGCGCGTCGGCGCGGACGTCGGCGAGGGAGTTGGCGCAACCGGGCCTGCCGGTACAGGCGGTGACGGTCTCCCAGGGGCTGCCGGGGCTCACCACCAGGCCGGCGCTCTCCAGCAGCGCCCGGGCGGAGCCGGGCCCGTCCGGAGGCCCTTCGAGCGGGGCGCCGGGCAGGACGATGCTGCGCCAGGGGGTGATCCGCAGGCGGCGTCCGCCCCGGTCGGCGACCTGGACCAGCGCCCGCCACTGAGCGGTGGTCAGGCGCCCGAGCGGGGGCAGGACGCACAGCGCGGCCCGGTCGCCGGCGCCGGTCCGCCCGGGGCGGGGCGGGGCGGCGTACGGCCAGACGGGGTCGGCCGTACGGGTCGCCCCGATACCGGCGGTGGCGAGCCGCAGTACGAACGCGTCGGCACGCAGGGCGTGTTCGGGGGGCAGCTCGGAGACCCGCCAGGCCCGGGTGCCGGCCGCATCGGCGGTGTCGAGGAAGTGGAGGGCGGCGAGCAGCGCCGCCCGGGGTGCGTCGGCCGCGGCCAGTTCCACCGCGTCCGCGGCGCGGCCGAGGCGGAGCAGGGCCCGGCCGCCGGGCCGGGCGAGCACGGTGATGTCGGGGCCGAGCGCGGCGACGTCCCCGCGGCCGTCGTCGAAGGCGAACAGGAACCGCCCGGACAGGGCGGTGGCCCGTGCGCTCGCGCACAGCAGCCGGTCCAGTTCCCCGGCCCAGGGCAGTACGTCGGGCCGGCCGGAGCCGTCCAGTCCGGACAGGGGGGTGGCCACGATGTTGCGGATCCGCTCGTGGCCGGGTGCGGGCAGCAGCCCGGCGGCGTCCAGCAACGCCGCCAGCTCGGCGCCGCATTGGTCGGCCAGCCCGCGCAGCTGGACGTTGCCGCGGGAGGTGAGCTCCAGCAGCCCGTCGCCGAACCGGTCGGCGGCGAGGGCGAGCCGGGACGCCTGGTCGGCGGTGAGCAGGCCGGCCGGTATCCGGATGCGGGCCAGGAACCCGTCGTCCGCGGCGTGCAGCCGCAGCGCGCCGGGGCAGGCGTCGCCGCGGTCGCGTATGACGGGTTCGTCCCGCGATGCGGCGGAGGGGGGCTGGGGCGGCATGGCGGCGAGCATACCCACGATTGCCGCACCCCGACCTGTGGCCGTCGCCACCCACCCCTTCCGCCCCCACCTGCCCGAATCCCACCCCGGGCGCACGCCTGCGCTTCCTGGCGCCCCGGGTGCGCCCCGGTGACCCCCGCTCCCGGCCGGTGGCCCGGCCACCTAAGATGACCACCGGCGGAGCCACCTGGCCCGTCATCGCCGAGGACGGCGACATGGGAGGAAGCCCGGTGCGAATCCGGCGCGGTCCCGCCACTGTGAACCCGGCAGAGCCATCCGCCGGGTGAGTCAGGAACTCCCGCTGTCCTCACTGCCCGGGGCGCGGAAACCCCGAGGAAGGCCTGCCGCCGCATGATCCTGCTGCTGTCGACGTCCGACACCGATCTGCTCAGCGCCCGCGCCGCCGCGGACGGCCCCGTCCCGTACCGGTTCGCGAACCCCTCCCGCCTTCCCCTCGACGACCTGCCCGGCCTGCTCGACGGCGTCGACCTGGTCGTCGTCCGCCTCCTCGGCGGCCTGCGCGCCTGGCAGGACGGGCTCGACCTGCTCCTCGCCCCGGGCCAGCACCGCCCCGTCGTGGTCCTGACCGGCGAACAGGCCCCGGACGCGCAGCTGATGGAGGCCTCCACGGTCCCGATCGGCATCGCGGCCGAGGCCCACGCCTACCTCGCGCACGGCGGCCCGGCCAACCTCGACCAGCTGGCCCGGTTCCTCTCCGACACCGTGCTGCTCACCGGCCACGGCTTCGAGCCGCCCGCCGCGGCGCCCACCTGGGGGCACCTGGAGCGCACGCCCGTACGCCCGTACGGCCCGCGCATCGCCGTCCTCTACTACCGCGCCCACCAGATGAGCGGCAACACCGCCTTCGTGCACGCCCTGTGCGACGCGATCGTCGAGAACGGCGGCACGCCCGCGCCCCTGTACGTCTCCTCCCTGCGCACCCCGGAACCGGAGCTGCTGGCCGAGCTGGAGTCCGCGGACGCGATCATCACCACCGTGCTCGCGGCCGGCGGCACCCGCCCCGCGACCGCCTCCGCGGGCGGGGACGACGAGTCCTGGGACGCGGGCGCGCTCGCCGCGCTCGGCGTGCCGATCCTCCAGGCCCTGTGCCTGACCGGTTCGCGCAGCGCCTGGGAGGAGAACGACGAGGGCCTGTCGCCGCTCGACGCCGCGACCCAGGTCGCCGTGCCAGAGTTCGACGGCCGGCTCATCACCGTCCCGTTCTCCTTCAAGGAGTTCGACGAGGACGGCCTGCCCGCGTACGTGGCCGACCCCGAGCGGGCCGCCCGGGTCGCAGGGATCGCCGTACGGCACGCCCGGCTGCGGCACATCGAGCGCCGCGACAAGAAGATCGCGCTCGTGCTGTCGGCGTACCCGACCAAGCACTCCCGCATCGGCAACGCGGTCGGCCTCGACACCCCGGCCAGCGCGGTGGAGCTGCTGCGCACCCTCATCGCGGGCGGTTACGACTTCGGCTCCGTCGAGGACATCCCGGGCGTGGTCTCCGGCGACGGCGACGAGCTGATCCGCGCCCTGATCGAGGCCGGCGGCCACGACCAGGACTGGCTGACCGAGGAGCAGCTGGCCCGCAACCCGGTCCGGATCCCGGCCGCCGACTACAAGCGGTGGTTCGCCGAACTCCCGGCCGAGCTGCGCGAGAGCGTCGAGCAGCACTGGGGCGAGGCCCCGGGCAACATGTTCGTCGACCGCTCCGCCAACCCGGAGGGCGACATCGTCCTCGCGGCCCTGCGCCGCGGGAACCTCCTCATCCTGATCCAGCCGCCGCGCGGTTTCGGCGAGAACCCGATCGCGATCTACCACGACCCGGACCTGCCGCCCTCGCACCACTACCTGGCCGCGTACCGCTGGATCCAGGCGCGCGCGGAGGACGGCGGTTTCGGTGCCGACGCGATGATCCACCTGGGCAAGCACGGCAATCTGGAGTGGCTGCCCGGCAAGAACGCGGGCCTGTCCGCCGCCTGCGCCCCGGACGCCGCGCTCGGCGACCTGCCCCTGGTCTACCCCTTCCTGGTCAACGACCCGGGCGAGGGCACCCAGGCCAAGCGCCGTGTGCACGCGACCCTCGTCGACCACCTGGTCCCGCCGATGGCGCGCGCGGAGTCGTACGGCGACATCGCCCGCCTCGAACAGCACCTGGACGAGTACGCGCAGATCAGCGCCATGGACCCGGCGAAGCTCCCGGCGATCCGCGCGCAGATCTGGACCCTGATCCAGGCCGCGAAGCTCGACCACGACCTGGGCCTCGAAGAGCGCCCGGACGACGACGGCTTCGACGACTTCCTGCTGCACGTCGACGGCTGGCTGTGCGAGGTCAAGGACGCCCAGATCCGCGACGGCCTGCACGTCCTGGGCGGCGCCCCGACGGGCGAGGCCCGGGTGAACCTGGTCCTCGCGATCCTGCGCGCCCGCCAGATCTGGGGCGGTACGACGGCCCTGCCCGGCCTGCGCGAGGCGCTCGGCCTGGACGAGTCCGCGGCCACCCGCACCTCGGCCGATGCGGTGGAGGAGCAGGCCCGGGACCTGGTCCAGGCGATGGAGGATGCGGACTGGGCTCCGGAGGCGGTGGCTTCGGTCGCGGCGGGTCACGGGGAGGACGTGGCGGCCGTACTGGACTTCGCGGCGCGCGAGGTGGTTCCCCGCCTGGCGGGCACGACGGACGAGATCGCGCACGTGGTGGCCGCCCTGGACGGCCGGTTCATCCCGGCCGGCCCCTCCGGCTCCCCGCTGCGCGGCCTGGTCAACGTCCTGCCGACGGGCCGCAACTTCTACTCGGTGGACCCGAAGGCGGTCCCCTCGCGTCTCGCGTGGGAGACGGGCCAGGCGCTGGCCGAGTCCCTGCTTACCCGCTACCGCACGGACAACGGCGAGTGGCCGGCCTCCGTCGGCCTGTCCCTGTGGGGCACGAGCGCGATGCGCACGGCGGGCGACGACGTGGCGGAAGCCCTCGCCCTGCTGGGCATCCGCCCGGTCTGGGACGAGGCCTCGCGCCGCGTGACGGGCCTCGAAGCGATCCCGCTCGACGAGCTGGCCCGCCCCCGGATCGACGTCACCCTGCGCATCTCGGGGTTCTTCCGCGACGCGTTCCCGCACGTGATCGGCCTGCTGGACGACGCGGTACGGCTGGCGGCCTCGCTCGACGAGCCCGCCGACCAGAACTTCGTCCGGGCCCACGCCCAGGCCGACCTGGCCGAGCACGGCGACGAACGCCGCGCCACCACCCGCATCTTCGGCTCCCGCCCGGGCACGTACGGCGCCGGCATCCTCCAGCTGATCGACTCCCGCGACTGGCGTACGGACGCCGACCTCGCGGAGGTTTACACGGTGTGGGGCGGCTACGCGTACGGCCGCGGCCTGGAGGGCCGCCCGGCCCGCGCCGAGATGGAATCGGCGTACAAGCGGATCACGGTGGCCGCGAAGAACACGGACACCCGCGAGCACGACATCGCCGACTCGGACGACTACTTCCAGTACCACGGCGGCATGGTGGCCACGGTCCGCGCCCTGCGCGGCACGGCCCCGGAGGCGTACATCGGCGACTCCACCCGCCCGGAGACGGTCAAGACCCGCACCCTGGTCGAGGAGACCTCGCGCGTCTTCCGCGCCCGGGTGGTCAACCCCAAGTGGATCGAGGCGATGCGCCGCCACGGCTACAAGGGCGCCTTCGAACTGGCGGCGACGGTCGACTACCTCTTCGGCTACGACGCCACGACGGGCGTGGTCGCGGACTGGATGTACGACAAGCTGACGCAGACGTACGTCCTGGACCCGGCCAACCGCGCCTTCCTGGAGGAGGCCAACCCCTGGGCCCTGCACGGCATCGCGGAACGCCTCCTGGAGGCCGAGTCCCGCGGCATGTGGGAAAAGCCGGACCCCCAGACCCTCGAAGCCCTCCGCCAGGTCTACCTGGACACGGAGGGCAACCTGGAGGCCGAGGCGGAGTAACCCCCGCCCTCAGCACCCAGAACGGCGCCCGGCCCACCCTCTCGGTGAGCCGAGCGCCGTTTCGACCGTCAGGAGTACGCGCCCGCTCTGCACCGTGCAGAGCGGGCGCGCGCGTGTCGCAGGCTCACGTTTCCTGCGGACCCCACCCCTCATCGGACAGGTCGATCGGGCGTCAGGTCAGAGGATGACAAGTATGCATGCTGCTGAACGAGTTGCGGGTACGGGGCCCCGCCCCTCAGTCACATGGAGTCGCAGGAAGTCCCGCGGACCCGGGCCCCGGCCTCCCGCTCCGGCTCTCGGGGAAGGAGCGCCCCCATCCCCTATCCCCTTATCCGCCGGCAGGCCGCGGCGGCGTGGGAACGGCGGCTGCGTCACCTGAAGCGGTGAAATCGCCCTTGACCCGGCGCGAGCAGGGGTAGGGCACGGCTGAACTCGGGCGGGGCCGCGATGCCGGGCCGCCGCACTCTCCGACCGAAAGGTTTCTCCGCCGTGACGCAGCCGTTCCACCTGCCGGATTTCTACCTGCCCTATCCGGCGCGACGGAACCCCCACCTGGAGGCCGCGAGAACGCACAGCAGGCAGTGGGCCCGCGACTTCGGGATGCTGGAGGGGTCCGGTGTCTGGGAGGAGGAGGACCTCGACGCGCACGACTACGCCCTGCTGTGCGCCTACACCCACCCCGACTGCGACGGCGACGCGCTGAACCTGGTCACCGACTGGTACGTGTGGGTGTTCTTCTTCGACGACCACTTCCTGGAGACGTACAAGCGCTCCCAGGACCGCGCCGGCGCCAAGGCCTATCTCGACCGGCTCGCCGCCTTCATGCCGATGGACCTGGCCGACGGCTTCCCCGAGCCGACGAACCCGGTGGAGGCCGGGCTGAGGGACCTCTGGCTGCGCACCGTCCCTGCCATGTCGGCGGACTGGCGGGAACGATTCTCCGCCAGCACCGCGAACCTGCTCAACGAGTCGATGTGGGAGCTCGCCAACATCGACATCGGCCGGGTCCCCAACCCGCTCGAATACATCGAGATGCGCCGCAAGGTGGGCGGCGCCCCCTGGTCGGCCGGACTGGTCGAGTACGTCTCCGCCGAGGTCCCGGCCCGGGTCGCGCACACGCGGCCGCTCGGTGTGCTGCGCGACGCCTTCTCCGACGCCGTGCACATCAGGAACGACCTCTTCTCCTACCAGCGGGAGGTCGCCGACGAGGGTGAACTGTCCAACGCCGTCCTGGTGCTGGAGACCTTCCTCGGCTGCACCACCCAGGAGGCCGCCGAGGCCTCCAACGACCTGCTGACCTCCCGCCTCCAGCAGTTCGAGCAGACCGCGCTCGTCGAACTGCCCCACCTGTTCGCCGACCACGCGATGACCCCGGCCGAGATCGCCGCCGTCCTCGCCTACGCCAAAGGACTGCAGGACTGGCAGTCCGGCGGCCACGAGTGGCACATGGTCTCCAGCCGCTACATGAACGAGGAGGCCCGGACCACCGGCCCGCTGTCCCTGCCGTTCCTTCCGCAGGGCCTCGGCACCGCCGCGCTCGACCTCCGCTCGATCCTGGCGCCCCGCGCGATGGACCTGCGCCGCCGGTCCTTCACGCACATCCCCTTCGAGCGCACCGGGCCGTCCGTGATCCCGGACATCCGCCTGCCGTTCGCGCTCTCCCTCAGCCCGCACCACGCGTACGCCCGGGAGGGCTCGGTCGCCTGGGCCTGGGAGATGGGGCTGCTCCATCCCCAGCCCGGCGACCCCGGCTCCGTCATCTGGTCCGAGGAGAAGCTGCGCGGCTTCGACTTCGCGCTGTGCTCGGCGGGCCTGGACCCCGACGCCACGCCTCAGGAGCTGCTCCTCAACGCGTGCTGGCTGACCTGGGGCACGTACGCCGACGATTACTACCCGGTGGTCTTCGCCCGGTCGAGGGACCTGGCCGCCGCCAAGGCGGCCACCGCCCGGCTGATCGCCCTGGTCCCGGTCGACCACGCCGAGCAGGCGCAGCCGGTGACCGCGATGGAGCGCGCGCTCGCCGACCTGTGGGTGCGCACCAGCCACGGCATGGCCCCCGGGAACCGGGCCGAGTTCCGGGCCACGCTGGTCGACATGCTGGAGAGCTGGCTGTGGGAGGTGGAGAACCGGGTCCACCACCGCATCCCGGACCCCGTGGACTACGCCGAGATGCGCCGCCGCACCTTCGGCTCGTCCCTGACGATGTACCTGTGCCGGCTGGGCCATGCGGGCCGGGGCATCCCCGACGGGGTCTACGCCTCGGGAGCCATCCGGTCCCTGGAGAACGCCGCCGCCGACGCGGCCTGTCTGGTCAACGACGTCTTCTCCTACCAGAAGGAGGTGGAGTTCGAGGGCGAGGTGCACAACCACCTCGTCGTCACACGGAACTTCTTCGACATCGGCTATCCACAGGCCCTGCACATCTGCCATGCGCTGATGACGCAGCGCATCGAGGAGTTCGAGCACATCGTCGCGAACCAGCTGCCGCTGCTCTACGACGACTGGGAGCTGGACGCCGCGGCCAGGGCGGGGATGGAGGCCTACGTCGGGGAGCTCCGGGACTGGATCGCGGGCATCCTCAACTGGCATGTTCAGGCGCGGCGTTATCGTGAGGAGGACCTGACCCGGGCACCCGACGGGCTGTCCTCCGCGGTCCGGAGTCCCTCCTTCGGCATGGCGGCGGCCCGGGTCTCGCTGCCCGCCTGACCGATGAGCCCGGCGGCGGGGACGGTCCGCTCGCCCGCCCCCGCCGCCGTACCCGGTTCCCCGGCCGGCCGGCAGGCGGCCCGCCGGGCCCGGGTCAGAACGCGTCGGCGGTGTGCGGCAGCAGCTCCGTGCGCAGGGCCGCGTCCAGTGCCGCCGCCGCGCCGGGCGTGTGCTCCACCACCAGCCCGGCGGCCACCAGTTCGGTGATCCGTGTCCCGCCCAGGTAGCACGCCGCCAGGTCCCGTACCTCCAGTTCCAGGTCCGGGGCCGCGTCGGTGCTCTCGTACGCCGCCCCGCCCGGGGCCGCCTTCAGCCGGAACCGCCCGGCGTTCGCGGGCAGCCGTACGTCGGCCACCTCCAGCACCAGTTCCACCGGGGCGGCCCAGGACCGCGCCGTCAGCGCCGCCCGTACGTCGACCAGGCGCAGCCACAGCGCCGGGAACTGGGCGGTGACCCGGACCTGGTCCCGGTCGGAGGCGAAGTGCAGCAGCGGGTCGTCGGGCGGCCGGCCCCACGCCCGGACCCGGCCGGTGAGGTCGAGGGCGGCCAGGAACTCCCACAGGGCGGCGGCGACGGCCGGGGTGTCGGCCTCCAGCTCGTCCACGCGGACCAGGCCCGGGCTGCGCACGGCCCCGCTGTCGTCCTCCGGCTTGGTGCGGAAGAGGACGTACCCGGCGATCGGTTCCCCCGGCTCGCCGAGGACGATGATCCTGGGCGGACTCAACTCCTTGTCCCCCTCGTCCTGTTCGCACAGCCGGCCCTCGTTCCAGCGCTGCGGGCTGCTGGTCGGGCGTCCGGCCCGGACCGCGCGGGCCGCTTCGTGGTACGGCCCGATCACCTGCAGGGCGTCCGCGGGGTCGACCAGCCGCAGCGGACGCCGGTCGGGTTCGATGCGCAGCGCCAGCGGCCGGGTGGAGTCGATCTCGACGGTGGCCCCCTGGGTGGCCGCGCCGTAGCCGAAGCGTCCGTAGATGGCGGATTCGGAGGCCCACAGGGCGGCGACCGGGCATCCCGCGGCCCGGGTGCGCCTCAGCTGCTCCCCCATCAGGGCGGTGAGGACGCCGCGGCGGCGGTGGGTGGGGGCGACGGAGACGAAGGTGAGCCCGGGGCAGGGCAGATCGGCGCCGGGCACCGAGAGCCGGAAGTCGTGCGCGGCCATGAACCCGACCAGGGTGTCCCCGTCGTAGGCGCCGAGCCGGGCGCACTGGCGCAGGAGGGCGTGGTGGCGTGCGCGCCCCTCCTTCGCGGGGCGGGCGTGGAAGACCAGGTAGGCGAGTTCCAGCGCGCGGTCGATGTCGGACTCGGATACCTCGCGGATGTCCACCATGATCCGGAGACTAATCGGTCATCGCGGACCGGTCACCCCATAAAGGCCGGATCTGTCAGTCTGGCCGGTTCCCGCCTGCCCGGGGGTGCGACCGGGCCCCCCACTGCGGCCCGGGCCCGGCCCCCCACTGCGGCCCGGGCCCGGCCCCCCTACTGCGGCCCGGGCCCGGTCCAGCCGTTCGGCACGTGGGCGAGGCGGACGCGCTGGGGGTGGTCTCCGACGGGTACGGAGACCCGCTTGGCGCCGGTGGCGAAGTCGATGGCGGTGACGCGGTCGGCCCCGCTCTCGGAGATCACGCAGGCGGTGCCGTCGCCGTCGACGGTGGCCCAGTACGGCTTGGAGGCGGGCACCAGGGGCCCCGGGGTGAGCGTGGCGCGGTCCAGGACGGTGGCGTAGTCGTCCATGGTGCCCGCAATGCAGAGCCGGGCGCCGTCCGGGCTCATGGACATGCCGTGGTGGCGGGAGTCGTTGACCCAGGTGGTGCGGTCGGTGCTGGTGGCGGGGTTCTGCGGGAGCTCCTTGACGCGGGTGATCCGGTCGGTGGCGATGTCGTACTCCACCAGGCCGCTGAAAAAGGACACCTGGAAGTACAGCTTCGACTCGTCGGGGCCGAAGGACATCGGCCGGACCGCGTCGGAGAGGTCCCTGCGCCCGAAGGCGTCCAGCCGCTCCCGCATGTCGATCACACGGACCGTGCGGAAGGTCTGCGTGTCGACGACGGTGATCTTCCGGTCGCCCTTCGTCCAGTCGAGCCAGGGGGCGTCGAGCGCGGAGGTCACGTCGCCGATGGAGCTGTTCCACAGGTAGCGGCCGTCGCGGGTGAAGGTGTTCTCGTGCGGTTTGTCGCCGGTGGAGAAGGAGCCGATCTGTCGGCCCGTGGCGATGTCGAGGACGTGCACGGTGTTGGCGGTGGAGGCGGAGACGGCCACGCGGGTGCCGTCGGGGGACACGGCCATGTGGTCGGAGCGGAAACCGGCCACCGGGAAGCGCCAGTTGATCCGTCCGGTGCCCAGGTCGACGGAGACGACGTCGGCGAAGCTGGGCCGGGAGACGACGACGGCGGAACCGTCCGGGGTGGTGTACATGTCGTCGACGAACTGGTCGTGGCCCTCGCCGGCGGTGTTGCGGATCCCGAGGAAGAAGCCGAGCTTGACGGGGTTGAGGTAGATCTCCCGCAGCCGCTCCTCCTTGTCGGGGATCACGTTGATCCGGCCGATCCTGGCGAGGTCCCCGGTGGAGGCGAGCACATCGGCGGTGCCCTCCCAGTTGTTCCCGACGAACAGCACCTCGCGCAGCCCTGCGGCAGGCGGGGCGGCGGACGCCGCGGGCCCTGCGGCCGGGGCGGCGGACACGGCGGCCGGGGCGGCCGCGAGGGAGGCGGCGGCCAGGAGAGCGCCGGCCAGGAGCGTGCGTACGGACGTGCGGGCGGTGCGTTCGGGCCGGGACATCCGCTCAACTCCCTCATAGGAAAGCGCTGTTACCGGCGGGTAAAATAGAGGCAATGGGAAAAGGGCGCAACCCCCGCGGGGTTGCGCCCTTTTCCCACGCCTCAGGCGACGGAGCCGATCCTGCCGATCACCGACTTGGAGGCGTCCGGGTGGATCGGGATGTGCGCCCCGGTCAGCGCCGCACCGGAGCCGCCGCGCCGGTTCGCCACGATCTCGGCGGCGATGGACAAGGCGGTCTCCTCCGGGGAGCGGGCGCCGAGATCCAGGCCGATCGGGGAGCGCAGCCGGGCCAGCTCCAGCTCGCTCACGCCGACCTCGCGCAGCCGCTTGTTGCGGTCCTCGTGCGTGCGGCGGGAGCCCATGGCGCCGACGTACGCGACGGGGAGCCGCAGGGCCAGTTGGAGCAGCGGGACGTCGAACTTCGCGTCGTGGGTGAGCACGCACAGGACGGTCCGGCCGTCCAGGAGGCCCTGCTGCGACTGGGCCTCCAGGTAGCGGTGGGGCCAGTCGACGACGATCTCGTCCGCCTCGGGGAAACGGTTCTTCGTCGCGAAAACGGGCCGCGCGTCACACAGCGTGACGTGGTAGCCGAGGAACTTGCCGATCCGCACCAGGGCGGAGGCGAAGTCGATGGCCCCGAAGACCAGCATCCGCGGCGGCGGGACGCTGGACTCGACCAGGACCTTGAGCGGCTCTCCGCAGAGCCGCCCGTCGGCACCGATCTCCAGTACGCCCGTCCGGCCCGCGTCCAGCAAGGCGCGCGCCTCCTCGGCGATGGTGCGGTCCAGCTCGGGGTGGCCGCCGAAGCCGCCCTCGTGGCCTCCTTCGCCCCGTACGAGCACGGCGCGGCCCTTGAGCTCGGCCGGGCCCTCGGCGATCCGGGCGACCGCCGCCGCCTCCCCGCGGGCGGCGGCGGCCAGCGCGGCCGCGAACACCTCCCTGACGGGAGCGCCCACGGGGACCGGGGTGACGAGGATGTCGATGATCCCGCCGCAGGTCAGGCCCACGGCGAAGGCGTCGTCGTCGCTGTAGCCGAAGCGCTCCACGACGGACTCGCCGTCCTGGAGCGCCTGCCGGCACAGCTCGTACACCGCGCCCTCCACACATCCGCCGGAGACCGAGCCGATGGCCGTGCCCTCGCCGTCCACGGCGAGTGCGGCCCCGGGCTGCCGCGGTGCGCTCCCGCCGACCGCCACGACGGTGGCGACGGCGAAGTCACGTCCCTGCTCGACCCACCGGTTCAGTTCTTCGGCGATGTCCAGCATTGCGGCCTCCTCGGAGAGGGTCGGTTTCCAGTATCGGATGCGTGGAGGGTCGGGTGGGGCGGACCTGACTTACTTGACGCCGAGCCACGCCTCGATGGGGTGGAGGGCGAAGAAGACCAGGAAGACGCCCGTCAGGACCCACATGAAGGCGCCGATCTCGCGGGCCTTGCCCTGCGCGACCTTGATGGCCACGTAGGAGAGCACACCGGCGGCGACACCGGGCGTGATCGAGTAGGTGAAGGGCATGATCGCCACGGTCAGGAAGACCGGGATGGCGGTCGCGCTGTCGGCCCAGTCCACGTGGCGGGCGTTCTGCATCATCATCGCGCCGATGACGACCAGGGCCGCGGAGGCCACCTCACCCGGGACGATCTGCGTGATCGGGGTGAAGAAGAGGCAGAGGGCGAAGAAGAGGCCGGTGACGACGGAGGCGAGGCCTGTGCGGGCTCCCTCGCCGACGCCGGTGGCGGACTCGACGAACACGGTCTGGCCGGAGCCGCCCGTCAGGCCACCGATGGCGCCACCGGCACCGTCGATGAACAGAGCCTTGGACAGGCCCGGCATGCGGCCCTTGTCGTCGGCGAGCTTGGCCTCCGTGCCGACGCCGATGATGGTGGCCATCGCGTCGAAGAAGCCGGCGAGGACGAGGGTGAAGACGATCATGCCGACCGTCATGACACCGACGTCGCCCCAGCCGCCGAACTCGACCTTGCCGAACAGCGAGAAGTCGGGCATCGAGACGGCGGAGCCCTCAAGCACCGGCGCGCCGTTCTTCCAGGCCTTCGGGTCGATGTCGGCCACGGCGTTGAGGATGGCCGCGAGGATGGTTCCGCCGACGATGCCGATCAGGATCGCGCCGGGAACCTTGCGGGCCTGCAGCATGAAGATGGTGAGCAGGGTGACGCAGAAGATGAGGACGGGCCAGCCGGCGAGCTCGCCGACCGAACCGAGCTGGACCGGCGGACCGAACTCGGAGCCCTTGCCGACGAAGCCGGCCTTCACGAGACCGATCAGGGCGACGAACATGCCGATGCCCATGGTGATCGCGTGCTTGAGTGCGAGGGGGATCGCATTCATGATCATCTCGCGGAGGCCGGTGACGACCAGGAGACAGATCACGACGCCGTACATCACGCACATGCCCATGGCCTGCGGCCAGGTCATCTGCGGGGCGACCTGCGAGGAGAGCACGCCGGAGACGGAGAGTCCGGCGGCCAGCGCGAGCGGGACCTTGCCGACGAAGCCCATGAGCAGGGTGGTCAGGGCGGCGGCGAAGGCGGTGGCCGTGATGAGAGCCTTCTGGCTCATGGTGTCCCCGGCGACGTCCTTGCCGGAGAGGATCAGCGGGTTGAGCAGGAGGATGTACGCCATCGCCATGAAGGTCGTGACGCCGCCACGAATCTCATTGCCGAGGTTGGATCCTCTGTGGGTGATGTGAAAGTACCGGTCGAGCCAAGACCGTCCGGCGGGGTTGCGAGAGCCGTCGCCGGCCTCTTCCGCGGTGGTCTTGGGCTCCACAGACGACTGGGTCATGGTGCCTAACTCCCAAGGTTCACAGGGGCACCCGCATGGGGATTGGAGATCGCGGGATTTGGGATGGTGCGTTTGGCTGCACGACCCGGGGTGACGGCCCGAGGCGACGCGAATGGTTACTGCGTGTACGGGTACTGCGGGGGTACTGCTGGGGGGGTGTACTGCAGTGGAAGCGGACCGCGAGCGGTGCGGTACTTCGCACTCCGGGCGGTGGGACTGGAAGTGTGACGTTCCCGTGTCACACCGCCCGGAGAGTCTCAGGGGGTCCGGGGGCCTCGCGACCCCCGGACCGCGCCGTCCTAGAGGGTGCCGGTGAGGGCTTCCGGACGGATCGGCGTCTTGTTGAGCTCCAGACCGGTCGCCTGCCGGATCGCCGCGAGGACGGCCGGGGTGGACGACAGGGTCGGGGCCTCGCCGAGACCGCGCAGGCCGTACGGCGCGTTCGGGTCGGCGAGCTCCAGGACGTCGACCGGGATGGTCGGGGTGTCGAGGATGGTGGGGATCAGGTAGTCCGTGAAGGAGGGGTTGCGCACCTTCGCGGTGTTCGGGTCCACGATGATCTCCTCCATGACCGCCACGCCGAGACCCTGGGTGGTACCACCCTGGATCTGGCCGACCACGGAGAGCATGTTCAGGGCCTTGCCGACGTCCTGGGCGGTCGCCAGCTCGACGACCTTGACCAGGCCGAGCTCGGTGTCCACCTCCACGACCGCGCGGTGCGCGGCGAAGGTGTACTGCACGTGGCCGTCGCCCTGGCCCGTGACCAGGTCGAACGGGACGGTCGGCCGGTGGCGGAACTCAAGTTCGAGGTCGATGGCCTCGCCCTCAAGGATGTCGGCGATGTCCGCGAGGACCTCGCCGCCGTCGGTGACGACCTTGCCGCCCTCCAGCAGCAGCTCCGCGTTGGCCCACGCCGGGTGGTACGAGCCGTTCTTGCGGCGGCCCATCTCCAGCAGCGCCTCACGGACGTGCTCACAGGTGTTCTTCACCGCGCCACCGGTCATGTACGTCTGCCGCGAGGCGGACGTGGAACCGGCGGAGCCGACCTGGGTGTCGGCCGGGTGGATGGTCACCTGCGTGACGCCCAGCTCGGTACGGGCGATCTGCGCGTGGACGGTGACACCGCCCTGGCCGACCTCCGCCATGGCCGTGTGCACCATTGCGACGGGCTCGCCGTTGATGACCTCCAGGCGCACGCGGGCGGTGGAGTAGTCGTCGAATCCCTCGGAGAAGCCGACGTTCTTGATGCCGACGGCGTAGCCGACACCGCGGACGACGCCCTCGCCGTGGGTGGTGTTGGAGAGGCCGCCCGGCAGCGCGCGGACGTCCGCGCCCTCGCCGGCGGTCTCCCACTGGCGCTCCGGCGGCAGCGGGCGGGCCTTGACCCGGCGCAGCAGCTCGGCGACCGGGGCCGGGGAGTCCACGACCTGGCCGGTGGGCATGATCGTGCCGTGCTCCATGGCGTTCAGCTGGCGGAACTCGACCGGGTCCATGCCCAGCTTCGCCGCGAGCTTGTCCATCTGGGCCTCGTAGGCGAAGCAGGCCTGGACGGCGCCGAAGCCGCGCATGGCGCCGCAGGGCGGGTTGTTCGTGTAGAGCGCGATCGCCTCGATGTCGACGTCGTCGATGACGTACGGGCCGACGGAGAGGGAGGACGCGTTGCCCACGACGGCCGGGGAGGCCGAGGCGTAGGCGCCGCCGTCCAGGACGATCCTGCACTTCATGTGCGTGATCTTGCCGTCCTTGGTGGCGCCGTGCTCGTACCAGAGCTTCGCCGGGTGGCGGTGCACGTGGCCGAAGAAGGACTCGAACCGGTTGTAGACGATCTTGACCGGCTTGTTCGTGGCCAGGGCCAGGAGGCAGGCGTGGATCTGCATGGAGATGTCCTCGCGACCGCCGAAGGCACCGCCGACGCCGGAGAGCGTCATGCGCACCTTCTCCTCGGGCAGGCCGAGGACGGGGGCGATCTGCTTGAGGTCCGAGTGCAGCCACTGGGTGGCGACGTAGAGGTCGACGCCGCCGTCCTCGGCGGGCACCGCGAGGCCGGACTCCGGGCCGAGGAAGGCCTGGTCCTGCATGCCGAAGGTGTACTCGCCCTCGACGATCACGTCGGCGCGCTTGCGGGCCTCCTCCACGTTGCCGCGGATGATCGGCTGGCGGTGCACGATGTTCGGGTGCGGGACGTGACCGGCGTGGTGGTCGTCGCGGCCCTCGTGGATCAGCGGCGCGTCGGCGGCGAGGGCGGAGGCCTCGTCCGTGACGAGCGGCAGCTCCCGGTAGTCGATCTTGATCTTGGCGGCCGCGCGGCGGGCGGTCTCCGGGTGGTCGGCGGCCACGAGGGCGACCGGCTCACCGTGGTGGCGTACCCGGCCGTTGGCGAGAACCGGGGTGTCCTGGATCTCCAGGCCGTAGTTCTTCATCTCGGCCGGCAGGTCGTCGTACGTCAGCACCGAGTAGACGCCCGGCATGGCCAGGGCCTCGGAGATGTCGATGGAGGCGATCTCGGCGTGGGCGACGGTGCTGCGCAGGGTCTGGCCCCACAGCATGTCCTCGTGCCACATGTCCGAGGAGTACGCGAACTCACCGGTGACCTTGAGGGTGCCGTCCGGGCGGAGCGTGGACTCGCCGATGCCGCCCTTGGTGTGCTTCTGGGTGACGTTGGTCGGCGTACCGGCGGGCACGGTGCGGGTGTTCTGAGCCATGATCAGACCGCCTCTCCCTGACGGGCGGCCGCCAGGCGGACCGCGTCGAGGATCTTCTCGTAGCCCGTGCAGCGGCACAGGTTGCCGGACAGGGCCTCACGGATGTCCTGGTCGGACGGGTCGGCGTTGCGCTCCAGCAGGGCGTCGGCCTGGACCAGCAGACCCGGGGTGCAGAAACCGCACTGGACGGCGCCGGCGTCGATGAACGCCTGCTGGATGTTGGAGAGCTCGACGCCCTCACCGGTCTGGGAGTCGGTGCCCTTGGCGGACCACTGCTTGGCCTCGTCGGTGGACACGCCCTTGCCGCCGCCGCACGCGCCGGTGCCGCAGGAGTGGCCGTGCTCCTCGCGCTGCTTGGCGAAGTCGGCCAGGCCCTCGACGGTCACGACGTCGCGGCCCTCGACCTGACCGGCCGCGACCAGGCAGGAACAGACGGGCACGCCGTCGAGGCGGACGGTGCAGGAACCGCACTCGCCCTGCTCACAGGCGTTCTTCGAACCCGGCAGGCCCAGGCGCTCACGCAGGACGTAGAGAAGGGACTCGCCCTCCCACACATCGTCGGCTTCCTGCGGACGACCGTTGACAGTGAAATTGACGCGCATGGTTACGCAGCCCCTTCAAGCGAGCGGCCGTTGGTGCCGCGGTACTGCTCCCACGTCCAGACGAGCTGGCGGCGAGCCAAGATGCCAACCGCGTGACGGCGGTACTTCGCCGTGCCACGGACGTCGTCGATCGGGTTGCACGCGCCGGAGGCGAGCTCACCGAACTGCTTGGCGATCGACGGGGTGACGACCTTGCCGTTGTCCCAGAAGCCGCCCTCTTCGAGCGCGGCGTTCAGGAACTCCTCGGCGGCCTTCGCCCGGATCGGGGTCGGGGCGGCCGAGGCGATACCCGTACGCACGGTGCGGGTGTCGGGGTGCAGTGCGAGACCGAAGCCGCAGACGGCGATGACCATCGCGTTGCGGGTGCCGACCTTCGAGTACTGCTGAGGGCCCGTGGCATTCTTGATGTGGACCGTCTTGATGAGCTCGTCGGCGGCGAGCGCGTTGCGCTTCACGCCGGTGTAGAACTCGTCGATCGGGATGAGCCGGGAGCCGCGTACGGACTCGACCTCGACCTCGCAGCCGGCGGCGAGGAGGGCGGGGTGGGAGTCACCGGCGGGCGAGGCGCAACCGAGGTTGCCGCCGACACCGCCGCGGTTGCGGATCTGCGGGGACGCGACCGTGTGCGAGGCGAGCGCGAGACCCGGCAGCGTACCGCGCAGGTTCTCCATGATCTGGGTGTACGGGACGGAGGCGCCGAGCTTGGTGACCTCCTCGCCTACCTCCCACTCCCGCAGCAGCTCGATGCGGTTGAGGTCGAGGAGGTACTCCGGACGGCGGTGGTCGAAGTTGATCTCGACCATGATGTCGGTGCCACCCGCAATCGGCACAGCTGTGGGGTACTCGGCCTTAGCGGCGAGCGCCTCCTCCCAGCTGGCGGGGCGAAGGAAGTCCATCTGCGGCTCTCTTCTTCTTCATCGTGTCGTTCACTTCAAGCCAGGAGGCCTCGGGGGCCCTCGACTGGTCGTTCACGTGCTGTTAACGCGGTGTGGAGTCAGTACACAAGCCGCGCGTCCCCGCGGTGCAGTCACCGAAACCATGAAGGAGTTGGCTGGCGGCCTCCCTCGTCTTGTAGATTCGTATGAAAGGCAGGATGCGACGACCTGCCCGATTTCCAACGGCAACATTCGAGACAGATCGGCGGCGACACCATGCGGCTGCGCGCACTGCTGGAAACCGAGGCGCTGGGGCTGCGGCTGCTGGGCGGCGAGGAAGAACTCGACCGGACGGTCCGCGGCGTCATGACGACCGACCTGAGGGATCCCAGCCGATACCTCACCGGAGGTGAACTCGTCCTTACCGGCCTGGCCTGGCGAAGAAATTCAGCCGACTCCGAGCCGTTCGTACGAATCCTCGCGAGCGCGGGCGTGGCGGGGCTCGCGGCGGGCGAGGCCGAGCTGGGGGACATCCCCGACGATCTGGTCTCGGCCTGTCGGCGCAACCGGCTGCCGCTGTTCGCTGTGAACGAAGACGTTGCATTCGCCACGATCACGGAGTACGTGGTGCGGCAGGTTTCCGGCGAGCGCGCGGGCGATCTCGCCGCCGTCGTGGACCGCCACCGCCGGCTGATGACCTCGGGTCCCGCGGGCGGTGGGCCGGACGTGGTGCTCGATCTCCTCACCACCGACCTCGATCTGCGCGCCTGGGTGCTGTCCCCCACGGGGCGGCAGATCGCCGGGGCGGGCGAACCGCTGGCGCCGGGCGTCTGCGCGGCCCTGGCCGGGGAGCACCTGGCGGCGGTCCGCACCGGGCGCAGGGGCCCGCACCGGATCTCCATCCAGGGTATTACCTACTCCCTGTTCCCGATCAGGGCCGCGGGGCGCGGCCCGGGCGCTCCCGGCGCCCGTGACGTGCGCGAGAGCGTGCTCTCCGACTGGCTGCTCGCCGTGGAGGCGGACGCCGGGGACTGGCCCGCCGAGCGGCTCGACCTGCTGCAGGGCGTGACCCAGCTGATCGCGGTCGAGCGGGACCGGCGCGACGCGGCCCGCACGGTGCGCCGCCGCCTGGCCCAGGAGGTGCTGGAGCTGGTCCAGACGGGCGCGGCCCCGGCCGAGATCGCCGCCCGCCTGCGGGTGGCCGCCCCGGTGCTGGTGCCCGGGCTGGGCACCGCCCCGCACTGGCAGGTCGTCGTGGCGCGGGTGGACTGGGACGGCGGGGACATCCCGGGCGGCCCGGTGGCCCAGTCGCTGCTGGAGGAGATCCTGGTCGACCCGTCGGTCTCGGGCCCCGAGCCCTCCGACCGGATCGCGGTGGCCCATGCGGGTGACGAGGCCATCGCACTGGTGCCGCTGCCCGTGGCCCCCTCGGACGCCGGGGACGAGAAGGGGCCGGAGTCCGCCCTGCACGCCGACGAGCTGCTCACCTCCGTACGGGACCCGCTCCAGGCGGGCCTGGACGGCGACGGCCGGCTCACCCTGGGGGTCAGCGCGGCCGTGCACTCCGCCGAGGGGCTGCGCGGGGCGCTGGAGGAGGCCCGGCACGCCCGCCGGGTCGCCGCGGCCCGCCCGGGCCGGGTCTGCGCCGCCGGCCACCACGAGCTGGCCTCGCACGTGCTGCTGCTGCCGTTCGTGCCGGACGACGTACGCCGGGCCTTCACGGCGCGGCTGCTGGACCCGCTGCGGGACTACGACCGGCGCCACCGGGCGGAACTGATCCCCACCCTCGAAGCGTTCCTGGACTGCGACGGCTCGTGGACGCGGTGCGCCACGCGGCTGCACCTGCACGTCAACACGCTGCGCTACCGGGTCGGGCGAATCGAGCAGTTGACGGGGCGTGACCTGTCCCGGCTGGAGGACAAGCTGGACTTCTTCCTGGCACTGCGCATGAGCTGAGCAGATCCGGCCAGACGGCAGCGGGGGGCGACCCAGGGGCGCCTGACGCGGCATCCGGACTTTGTGAAAGAGTTCACCCGACCCCTTGGCCGGAGCATCCGATCCGTGCTCTCATTTCGCCCCAGGGCTCGAAGACGTGCTGCTTGGCTGCTTTGGGGAGGGCAATGTGGCGGACACCGCCATGTCCGGTGCCGGAACGAGCGGGGGAGACGACCCCCTCCAGCGGGCGATATGGCGGCTGCGCTCGCGCGGCTGTTGGACCGACGCGGCGGCCCTGCTGACGCCGCACGCGGACGAGGCCGGCGCGGCCGTGCAGCGGACCGCCCTCCTGGTCGAGCGCTGTCTGTTCACCGGCCAGGGCTGGGCGGAGGCGGAGGACGCCCTGCGGACCGCGGAGGCGGTGGCCGTCGAGGACGACGAGCGGGGGGCCGCCGCCTGTGAGCGGGGCCAGCTGGCCTACGCCGCCACCGTGCTCGGCGTACGGGACCGCGCGGACGAGGCCCGCTCGGCGCTCGGCCGGGCGGCCGCCCTGCTCTCCCCCGGCTCGCCCACCCGCCCCCTGCTGGACTTCCGCCGGGGCCTGGTGGCGGAGCACCTGGCGGACGCGCCGCAGTCGGCCCGCCCGGCCTACCGGCGCGCCCACGCCGGAGCCGCGGCCCACGGGGACACCCTGCTGCTGTCCTCCACCTGGCGGCACCTGGCGGCGCTGGCCCTGCGCGACGGCGAGGTGGCGGAGGCCCGCAAGGGCTTCGCGGAGTCCCTGCGCATCCGCGAGGAGCTGGGGTTCCTCATCGGGACGGCGCCCGCGCTGGCGGCCCTGGCCGAGACGGAACCGGAGCCGGAGGCCTCTCGCCTGCGCGCCGAGGCCCGACGCCTGTTCCACCTCCTGGGCGGCATCCCCACCTGGCTGGCCGACCAGCTCCACCCCGCCCCGGCAACCTGACCGGGAGTCGGCTCCGGCCGGGCCAGGTGCTGTGCGCGGGCGGGGCCGTACCCGGTCCCGGGGCCTCCCGGGACCTCCCAGGACCTCGCCGGGGTGTCCCGGGTCAGGCCGTGGCGCCGGTGAAGTGTTCGCGGACCAGGGACTCGACCACCGGCAGGTCACCGGCGATCAGCGCCTCCAGCAGCGCCGAGTGCTCCGCCGCGTCGGCGACCAGATCGGCCCGGCGGACCCGGGGAGCCCCCGGCAGGGGCCACTGGGCGCGGCGGTGGAGTTCCTCGGCCACCTGGACCAGCTGCTCGTTCCCGGCCAGTGCCAGCACCTCGCGGTGGAAGGCGCGGTCGGCGTCCGCGTAGCCGGGCACGTCCCCGGCCGCCGCCGCCGTGGCCGTGGCCGCGGCCGCCGGGCGCAGCGCCGACCAGGCCTGCGGCGGGAGCGTACGGGCCAGCCGCAGCATCACGGGGACCTCCAGCAGCGCCCGGACCTCGGCCAGCTCCGCCAGGGACCGCGGGGTCCGGGCCAGGACGCGGAAGCCCCGGTTCGGGAGGCATTCCACCGCCCCCTCCAGCGCCAGCTGCTGCATGGCCTCGCGCACGGGCGTCGCGGAGACCCCGAAGCGCTCGCCCAGCGCAGGGCCGGAGTAGATCTCGCCCGGGACGAGCTCCCCGTCGACGAGGGCGGCGCGCAGCGCGTCGAGGACCTGCCGGCGCACCGAATGGCGCAGCACTTTCTGGGTCGGGATCAGCGCCGGCACCCCGGCTGGGGCCGCTTCGCGCACTCGGTCCTCCTGTGGGTGGGTTCGACCTGCCGAGGATAGCCGCCCCCACCCGCCCGGGGCCGTGGCCTGTGTCTCGTCGCACGGTGCCTTGCGGTCGGGACCGCCGTGGCCGTCCCGCCCTGCCCGACGGCCTGCGGCCACGCCACCCGGGACCGGACCGGCTCCGCCACCCGGGACCGGGCCCGCCGCCTGCCGCCCCCTCTGCACCCTCCGTCCCGGGAGCACCGGTGTCACCCGTCCCGCGCACCCGCCGTGCGGACCGCCTCGCCCGTTCTCACGGCCGCGGTCACCTGAACCCACCCTCCAGGCTGACCGTAATCGAACGCAACTCCGGCCATGGGCAAGGGAGTTCGAGACACAACACCCTATCCGGCGGGCCGGACCCCTCGGAGGCGTCCACTTGCCCCGAAACCCGCGTGCCGGGCCGATCCACTGCGTCACCATGGCACCCGGAAGGCCGCATACGCGAGGCAGAGGCAAGGGACATCCGCATGAGACTGACCGACATATCGCTGGACTGGCTGCTGCCCGGCAGCCTGTTGATCCTGGGCGTGCTTGCGGCAGTTGCGGTACTGGCCCGGGGCAAGCGCGAGGGCGACAAGGCGGCCGCGGAGGACACCTGGGAGCGCAGCGAGGAGCGGCGGCGGCGCAAGGAAGCCGTGTACGGAACCGCCTCCTACGTCCTGCTGTTCTGCTGCGCGGCGGTGGCCGCCGCGCTCTCCTTCCACGGACTGGTCGGCTTCGGCCGGCAGAACCTGAACCTCTCCGGCGGATGGGAGTACCTGGTTCCCTTCGGCCTCGACGGCGCCGCGATGTTCTGCTCCGTACTCGCCGTCCGCGAGGCCAGCCACGGTGACGCGGCCCTCGGCTCCCGCATGCTGGTCTGGCTGTTCGCCGGTGCGGCCGCCTGGTTCAACTGGGTGCACGCCCCGCGCGGCATGGGCCACGACGGCGCCCCCCAGTTCTTCGCCGGGATGTCGCTGTCGGCGGCGGTCCTCTTCGACCGGGCCCTCAAGCAGACCCGCCGGGCCGCCCTGCGCGAACAGGGTCTGATCCCCAGGCCGCTGCCGCAGATCCGGATGGTCCGCTGGCTGCGGGCGCCCCGGGAGACCTTCGGCGCATGGTCGCTCATGCTGCTGGAGGGGGTCCGCACCCTCGACGAGGCCGTCGACGAGGTACGGGAGGACAAGAAGGAGAAGGAGCAGGACCGCCACCGCCGGCGCGAGCAGCACCGCTTGGACCGCGCCCACATCAAGGCGCTGGGCCGGCAGCACCGGGCCTTCGGCCGTCCCCGCGCCCGCCAGGTCGACATGCCGGGCCTCGCCCCCGGGACGGGCTCCGCGCCGGTCGGCGCGGAGCCGGCCATAGCGGAACCGGAACAGCTGCCCGCACCGCGCCGCCGGCCCTCCTTGCAGGCCGTGACCTCGGCGGAGACCGCCGAGGGGACCGGCCCCCGGACGGTGGACCTCACGGCCGAGGACGACACCCAGACGATCCCCCGGCTCGACTCCCTGGAGCGCAAACTCAAGGATCTTGAGCAACAGTTCGGCTGATCGCTGCTGACGCCCCGGGCGGAGGGGCCCGCCGGGCCGGGCGGGCCCCTCCCGCAGTACGGGGCGGGGCGGTGTTCCCCTACGCCTCGTCGTGGAACGAGTCGAAGGCACCGTCCAGTTCGAACCACACCACCTTGCCCCCGGCCTGGGCGACCGCGTCCACCCCCCAGGCGTCGGCCAGCGCCTGCACCAGCACCAGCCCCCGGCCGTGCGTACCGTCGTCGGCGGTCGGTACGTACGGGCGGGGCCGGCGCGATGCGTGGTCCCGGACCTCCACCCGCAGGCGGGTCGGTTCGAGCCGCGCGGACACCTCCGCACCCTGGTCGGTGTGGACGAGGGCATTGGTGACGAGCTCGGTCGTCAGCAGCTCCGCCACCTCGGCGGTATCGGCCCTGCAACGGTGGCGCATCAACTCCCTCAGCGCCCGGCGGACCTCGCCCACTCCCTTCAGATCCGCCCGGCGCAGGCTGCGGGTGATCTCCAGCGCGTCCACCGCTCCCCCGTCCTCGACGGACGGTTCACGCGCTACGGGCCGTCCTCTCCTCCACTGCTTCCCGGTCCTCGCCCCCACCGGCACGGCGACGTACCTCCCCCGTGTTGCCTGATCTCGAACTGGTCTACGGGATGCATGCCCGCCGAGGGAATCCGCACTCCTGCGGACTCAGGGGCGGGGCACGTTGCGGAGATTGGATCGAGCCATCTGGATCATGCGGCCCACCCCGCCGTCCAGCACGATCTTGCTGGCGGATAGTGCGAAACCGGTCACCATCTCGGCCTTGATCCTGGGCGGAATCGACAACGCATTGGGGTCGGTCACCACATCGACCAAAGCAGGCCCCTTGTGCCGGAATGCGTCCTTCAAAGCCCCCGTGAGCTGCTTGGGCTTCTCCACCCTGACTCCATACGCCCCCGCCGCGCGAGCGATGGCCGAGAAATCCGGGTTCCGGTTCGTGGTTCCGTACGAGGGCAGGCCGGAAACCAGCATTTCCAACTCGACCATTCCCAGCGATGAGTTGTTGAACAGGACCACTTTGACTGGGAGGTCGTACTGCACCAGGGTGAGGAAATCTCCCATCAGCATGGAGAAACCGCCATCACCCGACATGGACACCACTTGACGGCGCCGGTCGGTGAACTGTGCGCCGATGGCCTGCGGCAGAGCGTTGGCCATGGAGCCGTGGCTGAAGGAGCCGATGATGCGCCGTTTGCCGTTCGGCGAAAGATAGCGCGCCGCCCACACGTTGCACATGCCGGTGTCCACAGTGAACACCGCGTCCTCGTCGGCGAGTTCGTCGAGAACGGAGGCCACGTACTCGGGGTGGATCGGCGTGTGCTTCTCCACCTTGCGGGTGTACGCCTTCACCACCCCCTCCAGCGCGTCGGCGTGCTTCTTGAGCATCCGGTCCAGGAAGCGCCGGTCCGTCTTGGTGCGCACCCGGCTGTTCAGGGCGCGCAGGGTCTCCCGCGCGTCCCCCCAGACGGCGAGGTCCAACTGGGATCGCCGACCCAGGTGTTCGGGCCGGATGTCCACCTGGACGATCTTCACGTCGTCGGGCAGGAAGGCGTTGTACGGGAAGTCGGTGCCGAGCAGGATCAGCAGGTCGCACTCGTGGGTGGCCTCGTAGGCGGCGCCGTAGCCGAGCAGCCCGCTCATCCCGACGTCGTACGGATTGTCGTACTGGATCCATTCCTTGCCGCGCAGGGCGTGCCCGACCGGCGCCTTGACCCGTTCCGCGAACTCCATGACCTCGGCGTGCGCCCCGGCGGTGCCGCTGCCACAGAACAGCGTGACCCGGTCGGCCTCATCGACGAGCCGGACCAGCTTCTCGATCTCCGTGTCGCCAGGCCGTACCGTCGGCCGCGAGGTGACCAGGGCGTGCTCCACCGCCTTCTCGGGGGCGGGCTGGGAGGCGATGTCCCCGGGCAGCGCGACGACGCTGACCCCGCTGCGGCCGACGGCGTGCTGGACGGCGGTCTGGAGCAGTCTGGGCATCTGCTTCGGATTGGAGATCAGCTCGCTGTAGTGGCTGCACTCGCGGAACAGCTGGTCGGGGTGGGTTTCCTGGAAGTAGGCGAGTCCGATCTCGCTGGAGGGGATGTGCGAGGCGAGGGCGAGGACCGGGGCCATCGAGCGGTGGGCGTCGTACAGGCCGTTGATCAGGTGGAGGTTGCCGGGACCGCAGGAGCCCGCGCAGGCGGCGAGCCGGCCGGTGATCTGGGCCTCGGCCCCGGCCGCGAAGGCGGCCGTCTCCTCGTGCCGGACCTGGATCCACTCGATCGCACCGGTTCGGCGGATGGCGTCGACGATGGGGTTCAAGCTGTCGCCGACGACTCCGTACATGCGGCGTACGCCTGCCCGGACGAGGATGTCGACGAACTGCTCCGCCACGTTCTGCTTGGCCATGGAGGGGCGCCCCTTCCCGTGGGTCGGCTCTGCTTGCCTTGGGGTGTGCGCCTTCCATCCATGCACGTTCCGCGCGGTTACGCCTCCCAGACCGCGGCGGCCGTCCGGTCGTCGGCGTAACCCTTGAGGCGGAGCTGGGTGTCGGCGAGGAAGGCCGCCAGGCCGGGCGGTTCCGCGTCCGACCAGCGGGCCGCGAGTTCGGCCGGAAGCAGTTCCTCCTCGCGCAGCGGGCCGGCGAGGCCGCGGGAGCAGAGCAGCAGGGTGTCGCCGGGGCGGGCCACGGCCGCGCGGAAGCGGAAGCCCTCGTGCGGCGACTCGCCGACCTCCAGGTCCTCCCACCGGCCCGCCCTCAGGCGGAACAGCCCGCCCGCGCCCGCTCCGAAGCAGACCCGGGTCCGGCACTCGGGGTCGACGGGCAGCAGCACTCCGCGCAGCCCGGCGGTGTACGCCTCCTCCTCAAGGCCGAGCTCCACGGCGCGGGCCCGCAGCCGGCCGTAGCCGCGGTCGGTGAGGCGCTGGAGCCCCGAGCGCAGGGCGTCGCGCCGTCCGGCGCGGATGTCCCCGGCCAGCCGCTCCTGGCTGCGCCCGATCGCCGCCGCGATCCAGCGGCACACGTCGGCGGCGGCCTCCGCGGCCCCGGCGGCGGCCCGGTCGCCACCCGCGAGGGCCACCAGGACCAGGGCGTCGTCGCCGGTGCCGAAGCGGGCGGTCAGGAGGAAGTCCCGGCGGGTCTCGCCGCGGAACCGGGCGGAGTCCCCGCGTACGGAGGCGGCCCGCAGGGTGTACGAGCCGTGGCGGGCCCCCTCCAGGACGGTGTCCGGGACCAGGGCGTCGAGCCCGCCGGGGTCGGCGAGGGGCAGCGTGCCGGGCTCGGCGGCGTAGGTGGGCGCCCGGTCCCCGAGGTGGTGGACCTCGGGCCGCGCCTCGCCGCGGGGCGCGGCCGGCTCCTGGCGGACCTCCGCCGCGGCGGACCCGGCCGGGGCTCCGGCGGCGGGGTCCTGCACCGGTGCGGCGGACGGCGGCGGGCCGGCGGGCCGCCCGTCCGCCGCGGGCGGCACGGTCACGTGCCCCAGCCCGTACCCGGTGCTGCCGGCCTCCCGGGGGTCGGCGGGCAGCGCCGGCGGCGGCCCGGCCGGCGGCGGCGCGGCGGGGCCCGGCAGGCCGGTCGCGAACGGCGCGACCGGGGCTGGCGGACCGGCCGGCGGCGGCGGAACCACCGGGGGCGGCGCACCCTGGGGCGGAGCCGCGGGGGCCGGCACGTCGACCGGAGGCGCCGCGCCGGGCCGCACCGTGGGCGGGGGCGGCGCGGCGGCGGGCGGCGCGGCGGCGGGCCCGGGCAGCGGGGTGGCGGGCGGCGCGGCGGCGGGCGGGAGCCCGACCGGCGACGGCGCGACTTCGCCCGGTCGGTCGGCCGGTGGCGGCGCGGCGGGACCCGGCACGTCGACGGGTGGCGGGGCGGCGGGGCCCGGGCGGGCCCCCTCGGCGGCGGGCGGCGCAGCCGTGGGCGGGAGGCCGGGGGCGGGAGGCTCCGGCTCGCGGCGGGGGCCCGGGAGCACGGCGTGCGGCGGCGGGGCCTGCTCCGGCCACCCGGGCGGGGCCGCGGCGGACGGCGGGAGGCCCGGTGGGGCCGTGGGGGACGACGGGGCGCCCGGTGGGGTCGTGAGGACCGACGCCGAGTGGAACCGGCTCTCCAGCGTGTCCCCCGGGTCCGGCCCCGGTCCCGCGTCGGGGTCCTCGTACAGCTTCTGCCACCAGTCGTCCGCGCCCTGCTGACTCATGCGCCCATTCTCAGCCCCCCGGAGCGGCAGAAAACGCCGAATGCGCGAAAAGGAGCCCACCGGGCCGCCGCCCGGTGGACCCCTTCCGTATCTCTCGTACGACCTGACGGCTGTCGTACGTCCGCACGGGCCGTCCGGGTGACGGCGGCGCCGTTCGCGCCGGCCGGCCCGGCCCGCGCGAGGGCGGCCGGCCGGTCACACCTTGTCAGAGGGCCGGGGGGTGCGGCGATGATGTCCGCGGCGGGTTTGCGCCGTGGCCGCTTCCCGCCAGGACCGGTCGGAGAGGGTGGGTGGACGGGTTGCTGGGTGCGATAGGCCTGGACGAGGGCCAGGAGTCGGCGTACCGCGCGCTGGTGGCGATGGGGGCGGCGGAGGTGCCGGATCTCGCACACCGGCTGGCGCTGCCGGTGCCGCAGACCGAGCGGGCCCTGCGGCACCTGGAGCGCCACGGCCTGGCGGCCCAGTCCACGGCCCGGCCGGGGCGCTGGGTGGCGGCCCCGCCGACGGTGGCGCTGGGCGCCCTGCTGACGCAGCAGCGGCACGAGCTGGAGCAGGCGGAGCTGGCCGCGGCACTGCTGGCCCAGGAGTACCGGGCGGAGGCCACCGAGCCGGCGGTGCACGACCTGGTGGAGGTGGTGACGGGCGCGAGCGCGGTCGCGCACCGCTTCCACCAGCTCCAGCTGGGCGCGGCCGAGGAGGTGTGCGCGCTGGTCAGCAGCCGGCCGCAGGTGGTGACGGGGATGGAGAACGAGGCGGAGGAACAGGCCGCCGTACGGGGCGTGGCGTACCGGGTGGTGATCGAACGGGAGGTGCTGTCCCTGCCGACCGGGATCCGCGAGGCGTCGACGGCGCTGGCCCGGGGCGAGCAGGTCCGGGTCACGGGGCAGGTGCCGACGCGGCTGGTGATCGCGGACCGGTCGCTGGCGCTGGTGCCGCTGACCGGGCCCGGGGCGGAGCCGGCGGCGCTGGTGGTGCACGCGTCGGGCTTGATGGAGTCCTTGACGGGGCTGTTCGAGGCGGTGTGGCGGGAGGCGCTGCCGCTGCGGCTGGGCGCCTCGGGGGCGCCGCAGGAGTCGGGTGGGGTGCCGGATTCCACCGACATCGAGATCCTGACGCTGCTGCTCGCGGGGATGACGGACACGAGCGTGGCCAAACACCTGGAGCTGGGTCTGCGGACGGTGCAGCGGCGGGTCAAGAACCTGATGGACGTCGCCGGGGTCACGACCCGGCTCCAGCTCGGCTGGTACGCGTGCGAACGGGGCTGGGTGGCTCGGTAGCCCCTGGTCGGGCACGCTGAGCAGATGGACGTGCCTCAGCTGCTCCTGGTGGGGCTGGTGCTCCTGCTCGGGGTGCTCGGGGTGCTGGTTCCCGGTGTTCCGGGGTCCTGGCTGGTCTGGGCCGGGGTGCTGTGGTGGGCGCTGCACGAGCGGTCGGCGCTGGCCTGGTCCCTGCTGGTGTCGGTGACGGCGCTGCTGCTGGTGGTGCAGGTGATCGAGTGGCAGCTGCCGCCTCGGCGGCTGCGGGGCGTGGGGGTCACCCGCCGGATGGCGATGTACGCGGGGTGCGGTGCCGTCCTGGGTTTCGTCCTCGTGCCGGTGCTGGGGGCCGTACCGGGGTTCGTGGGCGGCGTCTACCTGTGCGAGCGGCTGCGGCTCGGCACGCACGGCGAGGCCTTGGCGTCGGTGCGGGCGGTGATGCGGGCGGTGGGCACGAGCGTGCTCGTGGAGCTGCTGGCCTGCCTGATGGTGATGGGCGCATGGATCGGCGCGGTGCTGGTGAGTTGACGTGTGGTCGACGAGGACCGAGGACCGGAGACCCGGGTCCGGGCGGGCGTCCGTTCGGTCTCGGGTCCGATGCGGGGGCCGGGGGAGGTTGAGAGGCTGGGCCGTATGACGCGGTTCGAGGGTTTCAGCGAGGCGGAACTGGCATACCTGCGGTCGCAACGGCTGGGCAGGCTGGCGACGGTGGACGCGCACGGGCAGCCGCAGGCCAACCCGGTGGGGTTCTTCCCGCAGCCGGACGGCACGATCCTGGTGGGCGGAGCGGCCATGGGCACGACGAAGAAATGGCGCAACCTGCAGGCGAATCCGAGGCTCGCCCTGGTCGTCGACGACCTGGTGAGCACCCGCCCGTGGCGCGTGCGCGGCATCGAGATCCGCGGACGCGCCACGCTGGAGGTGGGGGAGCACGCCCTGGGCCCGCATTTCAGCCCGGAGGTGATCCGGATCCACCCGGAGCGGGTGTTCACCTGGGGGTGCCTGGAGGACTGAGGCGCCCGGAGCGGTGGTGGCGCGGACGCGGGGCGCGGGGGCGGGTCCGTACTCCCGCGCCCCCGCGCCCCGCCCACCGCGCCCCGCCCCCGCAGTCCGCCGGTCAGAACCGGCCGTTGTGCTTGGCCGCGTAATTGGCCCGGCCCACCGCCGACTTCATCCGCCAGTCCCGGCGGATGTCGGCGCGCAGCCGGGCGTCCGTCTTGGCCACGATCCGCTGGTTCTCCCGCAGGAGCTTGCGGTAGCTCTCCAGCCGGCGCTCCGGCAGGGCCCCGGAGGCGACCGCCTCCAGCACGGCGCACCCCGGCTCCGCCTGGTGCGCGCAGTCGTGGAACCGGCACCGGGCCGCGTACTCCTCGATCTCCGAGAAGACCTGCCCGACGCCGGCCTCGGCGTCCCACAGGCCGACCCCGCGCAGTCCCGGGGTGTCGATGAGCACGCCCCCGCCCGGCAGCGCCAGGAGGTTACGGGTCGTGGTGGTGTGGCGGCCCTTGCCGTCCACCTCGCGGGTGGCCTGGACCTCCATCACCTCGGCCCCGAGCAGCGCGTTGGCGAGGGTGGACTTCCCAGCGCCGGAGATGCCGAGCAGCACGCTCGTACCGCCCGCGACCACGGCCGCCAGGATGTCCGTGCCCTCCCCGGTGAGGGAGGAGACGGTGAGCACCTGGACGCCCGGCGCCGAGGTCTCCACGTCCTGGACGAGGTGGGACAGGGTCACCGGGTCCGGTACCAGGTCGGCCTTGGTCAGGACGACCAGCGGCTGTGCGCCCGACTCCCACGCCAGGGCCAGGAAGCGCTCGATGCGTCCCAGGTCGAGCTCCACGGCCAGGGAGACGGCGATGACGGCGTGGTCGACGTTGGCGGCGAGGATCTGGCCCTCGGAGCGCTGTGAGGAAGTGGACCGGACGAAGGCGGTCCGGCGCGGCAGGTACGCCTTCACGTAGCGCGGGTGGCCGGCGGCCTCGACCGCTGCCCAGTCACCCGTGCAGATGACACGCAGCGGGTCGTGCGGGGTGACGAAGGCGGTGTCGGCGCGGACGATCCCGTCCGCGGTCATGACGTCGCACTGGCCCCGGTCCACCCGTACCACGCGGCCGGGGAGCAGGCCCTGTTCGGCGTACGGGGCGAACTCGGCCTCCCACGCCTCGTCCCAGCCGAGGGGGCTGAGGGCGTGCGGGAGCGACGAGGAGGAGAGCGAAGCAGAAGAGAAAGACAAGGGGAACCCTTCACAGGGTGGCCCCGGCAGCGCGCGCCCGGTGGTGCGCGAAGAGGTGTGGGATCAGCCGGTGGCCACAGAAGTGACATTGATGGTCTTCTGAGTGCGGGCAGCGCCCTGCGCAACGACAGTCATCAATGAACTCACCTCCGGGTCATGCCACTTGCCGACGGTCCCGCGCCGATCGGCGGGAACGGGCCCACCGTAGCAACCAGCCGTGGACCGGCGCCAATTCTTTTTTCCGGTGGCCGATGACCGATTCGTTCAAGACGGCGGGCGCGGGCGTTCCTAGCCTGGCCGTATGACTCCCCGACTCGACATGATCGGCCTGGTCGTCTCCGACATGGCCGCCTCGCTCGCCTTCTACCGCCGCCTGGGGCTGGACATCCCGGCCGAGGCGGACGGCGAACCGCACGTGGAGGTCCTCCTCCCCGGCGGGATCCGGATCGGCTTCGACACGGAGGACGTCGTCCGCTCCTTCGACCCGTCCTGGTCCCGCCCCTCCGGGGACAGCCGGCGCGACCTGGCGTTCCTGTGCGACTCCCCCGGCGAAGTGGACGCCTTGTACGCGGAGCTGACGGAGGCCGGGTACACGGGCCATCTGAAGCCCTGGGACGCCTTCTGGGGCCAGCGCTACGCCGTCGTTCTGGATCCGGACGGCTGCGGCGTGTCCCTGTTCGCCGCCGCGGCGCCCGACGCGTAGGCCTTCGGGGTCGTCCCCGCCAGCGCCCGCACCTCGCGGGCCAGGTGCGGCTGGTCCGCGTAGCCGGCCCGCTGGGCCACCTCGGCCAGGGGCAGCCCGCGCCGCGCCATGGCCAGCGCCCGCTGGAGCCGCAGCACCCGCGCCAGGGTGCGGGGCCCGTAACCGAACGCGTCGAGCGAACGCCGGTGCAGCTGGCGCGGCCCGAGGCCGACGGCCTCGGCGACGGCGGCCACCGGCTCCCCGGCCCGGAGCCCGGCAGCCACCCGTTCGGCGAGGGGGTCGGGCGGTCCGGACCCGGCAGCGCGGGTGCGGGCCAGCCACTCCAGGCCCTCAGCGGGGTCGGGGCGGGCACCGATGCGCTCCGTGAGGCGGCGTACCTGCGGCCCGGGCCACAGGTCGGCCAGTTCGACGCGCCGGTCGCGCAGCTCGTACGCCGGTACGCCGAGCAGGGCGGGCGCGGTGCCCGGGGCGAAGCGCAGCCCGACGAACGCCCCGCCCGGCACCTCTCCGGCAGGGTGCGGCCCGGTGTCGGGGCCGGCCACCAGCAGCTTCCCGTCGACCCACAGCAGGTCCATGCACCCGTCGGGCAGGACGACGCGGCCCGGTCCGGAGGCCCGCCAGAGGACGGCGCCGGGGACCGCCGGGGACCGCCGTTCCTCGTACACGGTCCCAGGCTAGGGCGTGCGCGCACCGTCCCGCCCGGTCTCGGCGCGGTCGCTCCGGCGCGGGCGGGTGGGCGGGTGGCGGCCGGCAGCCACCCGTCCTTCCCGTCAGTGCTTGCGCAGGCGGGAGGAGTAGTCCTCCGGGGGGAGGAATCTCGACCACCGCTCCGGGAACTCCGAGGGCATCACGGCGTCGCCGTCCTCGTCGTCCTCCGACTCGCCCTCGGCCAGGGCCCGCCAGGCGGCGGCCCGCGCGACGAGCTGGGCGGCCTCCGCCTCCCGGACCCGCTCGTTGGCCTCCCGCGCGGCGGCCGTCGCCAGTGAGGGCCAGACCCGGTCGATGGCGGCGTTGACGGCTGCGCCGACCAGGACCGCGAAGGCCGAGACGCCGATCCACAGCAGCACCGCGACGGGCGCGGCCAGCGAGCCGTAGATGGTCGGGCCCTCGACGGTGTTGGTGAGGTAGATCCGCAGCAGGAACGAGCCCAGCACCCACATGGCCAGGGCCACCAGCGCGCCCGGCACGTCCTCGATCCACGGCGAGCGCACCGGCACGGACACGTGGTACAGGGTGGTCAGGAAGGCGATGGACAGCAGGGTGACCGTCGGCCAGTAGAGCACCGCGATCACCTCGGTGCTCCACGGCAGCCACTGCACCACGGCGTCCGGTCCGGCCACCATCAGCGGCAGCACGACCGCGCCGATCACCAGGGCGATCACGTACAGCAGGAAGGCCAGCAGCCGGGTCTTGACGATGCCGCGCTGTCCGTCGAGGCCGTACATGACGGTGATGGTGTCGATGAAGACGTTGACGGCCCGCGAGCCCGACCACAGGGCGAAGGCGAAGCCGAGCGAGATCAGGTCGGGGCGGCCGCGGCTCGTGACGTCGTCCAGCATCGGTTTCGCGATCTCGTTGACGCCACGGTCGGACAGCACGGTGCCGACCGCCCGCAGGATGTTCTCCTCGATGCTCGCGACGAAGGTGCCGCCCGTCCAGCCGTCCACGTACCCGAGTACGCCCAGCAGGCCCAGGAACAGCGGGGGCAGCGACAGCAGCGTGAAGAACGCCGCCTCGGCCGCCAGGCCGAGGATCCGGTACTCGATGCACGAATTGACGGTGTCCTTCAGCAGCAGCCACGCCATCTTGCGCTTGGACACGTTGCGGTAGAGGGCACGGGCCCGGTGGAGCCGCCCTGGGACCCACTCGGGTGTTTCTTTTGCTGGCTGCACGTCCTTACGGTATCCGCATGGCAGCCACCACCCACACCGTCACGAACCAGGCTCCGCCCCTGGTGGGCTACGACGTCTACGGAAGCGACCGGGCCCTCACGGAGGGCGTGGAGCGGCACCTCGCCGGGGCGGACGCCGAACTGCGCGACGCGGTACGGGAGGAGCTCGGCGGACTCGGCCGCGCAGCGGGCTCCGCGCAGGCCCAGGAGTGGGGCCGGCAGGCGAACGAGAACCCGCCGAGGCTGCGCACGCACGACCGGTACGGAAACCGGATCGACGAGGTGGAGTTCCACCCGGCCTGGCACCGGCTGCTCGGGAGTGCGGTAAGTGCGGGGCTCACCGACGCCTGGGGGCGGCCGGCGGGGCACCTGCGCCGCGCGGCGGGGTTCTTCGTGGCGTCGCAGGCGGAGGCGGGGCACGGCTGCCCGGTGTCGATGACCCACGCGGCGGTGCCGGCGCTGCGGGCGGATCCGGAGCTGGCCGCCGAGTGGGAGCCGCGGCTGACCTCGCACGTGTACGAGGAGGGGCTGCGGCCGGCCGGTCAGAAGGCCGGTGTGCTGTTCGGCATGGCGATGACGGAGAAGCAGGGCGGCAGCGACGTACGGGCGAACACGACGGCGGCCGCGCCGCTGGACGCGCCGGGCGAGTACCTGCTGACCGGGCACAAGTGGTTCTGCTCGGCGCCGATGTCGGACGGCTTCCTGGTGCTGGCGCAGGCGGGTCCCGCGGGGAGGGACGGCCTGACCTGTTTCCTGGTGCCGCGGGTGCTGCCGGACGGCACGCGCAACGCGTTCGCGCTGCAGCGGCTGAAGGACAAGCTGGGCAACCGGTCGAACGCGTCGGCGGAGGTGGAGTTCGCCGGGACGTGGGCGCGGCGGGTCGGCGAGGAGGGGCGGGGGGTGCGGACCATCATCGAGATGGTCGCGGCGACCCGGCTGGACTGCGTCGTCGGCGCGGCCGCGCAGATGCGGCAGGGCCTCACGCAGGCGGTGCACCATGCGGAGCACCGCTCTGCTTTCGGAGCACGGCTCATCGAGCAGCCGCTGATGCGCAACGTGCTGGCCGATCTCGCCCTGGAGTCGGAGGCGGCCACCACCTTGGCGCTGCGGCTCGCCGCGGCGTACGACGCGGTCCAGGATTCGGGGGCGCAGGACGAGCGGGCCTTCCTGCGCATCGCGGTGCCCACGGCGAAGTACTGGGTGACCAAGCGCTGCACCCCGATGGTGGCCGAGGCGCTGGAGTGCCTGGGCGGCAACGGTTACGTGGAGGACTCCGGGCTGCCGCGGCTGCTGCGCGAGTCCCCGCTGAACTCCATCTGGGAGGGCTCGGGCAACGTCCAGGCCCTGGACGTGCTGCGCGCCCTCCAGCGGGAGCCGCAGGCGCTGAACGCCTTCCTGCGGGAGGTCGGGCAGGCCCGCGGCGCCGACCACCGGCTGGATTCGGCCATCAAGGGCCTGCTGACGGAGCTCGCCGATCTGGAGGGCATCGAGGCGCGGGCCCGCCGCGTCGTGGAGCGCATGGCCCTGGTGTTGCAGGGGTCGCTGCTGGTGCGCTGGGCTCCGCCCGCGGTGGCGGACGCGTTCTGCGCCTCGCGGCTCGGCGGGGACGGGGGCGCCGCCTTCGGCACGCTGCCGCACAGCCTGGATCTCGCCGCGGTCGTGGAACGGGCGCGGATCGCGGGCTAGGGAGGGTCCCCAAACCGTTCCGAGCCGGGATCCGGGCCCGTTGACCGGGAACAGGAGTGGCGCCGCGCCGACTCGGCACCACCCCTGATCCGAGAGCCCCGAGGAGGAGCTGTCACGCCGCTGGGCGACGTCCGGACAGTTTCGGTCGGGCGACCGGGAGTTGGCGAGAGTTGCATACCGTTGCAACCCTCTGAGTCTCGTACGTCCTGTTCCACACGGGGAGGTTCCGTTGGCCGACACCGCAGGCAGCACGGTCGATGTGGCGCGCATCTCGGCCATGGACGCGCGGGAGGCGGCGCGTCTGCTGAAGGGGGTGCGCGCGGCCGTGCTGGCCGGGGACCGGCTGCCGCCGGCGGCGCCGCGCCCGGAGATCGCCGAGTCCTGGCGGCGGATGCTGGCGGGCGGGGTGCATCCGGACCGGGACGCGCGCTCGCGGATGCTGTCGGCCGCCGAGACCGAGGAGCGGCGGCAGGTCTCGCCGCTGCGGGAGATCCTTCCGGTCCTGCGCGAGGGGCTGCTGCCGACGCTGGACACGGCCCTGCACATCATGGTCGTCGCCGACGCGGACGGGCGGCTGCTGTGGCGGGAGGGCGCCGCCTCGATCCTGCGCAAGGCGGACCGGCTCGGCTTCGGGGTGGGCGCCGACTGGGACGAGGCGGTGGTCGGCACCAACGGCGTGGGGACCGCGCTGGTGGCCCGCCGGCCGGTGCAGGTGTTCTCGGCCGAGCACTTCGTCTCCAGCCATCACGACTGGACCTGTGCGGGGGCCCCGGTACGGGATCCGCGGGACGGGCGGCTGCTGGGCGTGGTGGACGTCAGCGGGCCGCTGGCCACCATGCACCCGGCGACCCTGGCCTGGGTGAGCTCGGTGGCCCGGCTCGCCGAGCGGGAGCTGCGGGTGCGGCACCTGGAGTCGCTGGAGCGGCTGCGCACCGTGGCGGCGCCCCTGCTGGCCCGGCTGCCCGGCCGGGCCCTCGCCGTCGACGCACACGGCTGGACGGCGGCGGTGACCGGCCTGGTCCCTGCGGACCGCATCGCCCTGCCGAAGGGCTTCGGGCCGGGCCCGGTATGGGTGCCGCAGCTCGGGGGCTGCGTGGTGGAGCCGCTGCCGGGCGGCTGGCTGCTGCGCGTCGAGGAGGACCGGAGCGCGGGGGCGGCGGCGAGCCGGGTCGTCCTGGACCTGAGCCGTCCCCGCACCTGGTCGGCGACGGTGTACGGGGCGGCCGGGAGCTGGTCGCAGGAGCTCAGCCCGCGCCACGCGGAGCTGCTGTTCCTGCTGGCGGACAGTCCGCGGGGGCGGTCGGCGGCGGAGCTGTCGCAGGAGCTGTTCGGGGACCCGACCCGTACGGTGACGGTCCGCGCGGAGCTCTCCCGGGTGCGCCGGCGCCTGGCGGGGGTGCTCACCCACCGGCCGTACCGCTTCGCGGACGACGTGGAGGTCGAGCTGATCCGCCCGGAGGACCCGGCGGCGCTGCTGCCGCACTCCACGGCCCCGGCGGTGGTCAGGGCCCGCCTGGGCCGTCCGGGGCCGGGCATGATTCCCTGACCTGCATGAGCAGCATCACCCTGACCACGTGGTCCCTGGAAATGACCTCCCCGGACGATCTGGTCCCGTCGGCCGTCCCGGGTCCTGAGATCGCTGTCCGCAGGGCGGAGGTCCCCTCGCCGGAGTTCAGCCGCTTCCTGTACGCATCGGTGGGCGGCGACATCCACTGGACGGACCGGTTGTCGCTGACCCGTGCGCAGTGGGTGGAGTACCTGGCGCGGCCCGGGGTGGAGACGTGGGTGGCGTACGACCGCGGGACTCCGGCGGGATACGTGGAACTGGATCCGCAGCCCGACGGCGTGGTGGAGATCATGTACTTCGGCCTGCTGCCGGACTTCCGGGGCCGGCGCATCGGCGGGCACCTCCTGTCGGTGGGAGTGGCCGCCGCGTGGTCCCTGGCCGAGCGGTGGCCGCAGCGGGAGCCCACCCGGCGGGTCTGGCTCCACACGTGCAGCCAGGACGGCCCGACGGCGATGGACAACTACCTGCGGCGCGGCTTCAAGCTCTTCAAGACGGAAACGGAAGAGAAGCAGGACACCCCCACCCCGGGCCCCTGGCCCGGCGCGTAACCCTCCGAGCCGTGCAGGAGTGGCTCCCGCCCGGGCCCGCGGCTCGGCCCGGGGCCCTCCCCCGCGGGCGCGCGGGTTCGGTCTCCGCTGGGCCCCACGGATCCTGCCATCCGGTGTCCCCCAGGGTGACCGCCGTCACGTCGTACCACGATACGGGACGACATCGTCCGCATCGTGGACAGTAGTGGACTCCTCCAATCGGCACATGACACGCTTCCGCCATGAATGGAGCTGGAATTGCCTTGGTGAGTCGACGGCACGTCGATCTCGGCCGCATGTCCAGCGCCATCTGTTCGGCGCGCTGACGGAACCAGCCCCGCCGCACAGCACCGGCACAGCGCCCGCACAGCGTCGTCGCGGCGCGCGCCGGAACCAGCCAGTCCCCTGACGGCCGAAGACCGCCCTGACCACCGGCACAACCGGAAAACGGCGGCAATCAGCCACACCTGCTCAGCGGCACCCGTGCCACAGGGGTCACGCCACCACTCTCCCCTGCCCTTGCCTTGAGCCGCCGAAGAAGGACGTACCGTCATGGCCTCCACCCCCGAAACGCCCGCCGCCGCGCGCCGCAAGTCCGGCCGTCACCGCGGTGAGGGTCAGTGGGCCGTTGGACACCACACCCCTCTCAACGGCAACGAGCAGTTCAAGAAGGACGATGACGGTCTCAATGTGCGGACACGCATTGAGACGATCTACTCGAAGACCGGCTTCGACTCGATCGACCCCAACGACCTGCGCGGCCGCATGCGCTGGTGGGGCCTCTACACCCAGCGCAAGCCCGGGATCGACGGCGGAAAGACCGCGATCCTGGAGCCGGAGGAGCTGGACGACAAGTACTTCATGCTGCGCGTCCGCATCGACGGCGGCCGACTGACCACCGAGCAGCTCCGCGTGATCGGCGAGATCTCCGAGGAGTTCGCCCGCGGGACGGCCGACCTCACCGACCGCCAGAACGTGCAGTACCACTGGATCCGCATCGAGGACGTCCCGGAGATCTGGCGCCGTCTGGAGGCCGTCGGCCTCTCGACCACCGAGGCGTGCGGTGACACGCCCCGCGTCATCCTCGGCTCGCCCGTCGCCGGCATCGCCGAGGACGAGATCATCGACGGCACGCCCGCCATCGAGGAGATCCAGCGCCGCATCGTCGGCAACCCGGCCTTCTCCAACCTGCCCCGCAAGTTCAAGTCCGCGGTCTCCGGCTCGCCGCTGCTCGACGTGGCCCACGAGATCAACGACGTCGCCTTCGTCGGCGTGGACCACCCCGAGCACGGCCCCGGTTTCGACGTCTGGGTCGGCGGCGGCCTCTCGACCAACCCGAAGCTCGGCGTGCGCCTGGGCACCTGGGTCTCGCTCGACGAGGTCCCGGACGTGTACGAGGGCGTCATCTCGATCTTCCGTGACTACGGCTACCGCCGCCTGCGCACCCGCGCCCGGCTGAAGTTCCTCGTCGCCGACTGGGGCGCCGCGAAGTTCCGCCAGGTCCTGGAGGACGAGTACCTGAAGCGGAAGCTGACCGACGGGCCGGCGCCCGCGCAGCCCACCGGCCAGTGGCGCGACCACGTGGGCGTCCACCGGCAGCAGGACGGCCGCTTCTACGTCGGCTTCGCGCCCCGGGTCGGCCGCGTCGACGGCGCCACCCTGACCAAGATCGCGGAGGTGGCCGAGACGCACGGCTCCGGCCGCCTGCGCACCACCGCCGAGCAGAAGATGATCGTGCTCGACGTCGAGGAGGCGCAGGTCGACTCGGTCGTGGCGGCCCTGGAGGCGCTGGACCTGCAGGTCAAGCCCTCCCCGTTCCGCCGCGGCACCATGGCCTGCACCGGCATCGAGTTCTGCAAGCTCGCCATCGTCGAGACGAAGGCGCGCGGCGCCTCGCTGATCGACGAGCTGGAGCGGCGCCTGCCGGACTTCGCCGAGCCCCTCACCATCAACATCAACGGCTGCCCCAACGCGTGCGCGCGTATCCAGGTGGCGGACATCGGCCTCAAGGGCCAGCTGGTCCTGGACGAGAACGGGGAGCAGGTCGAGGGCTACCAGGTGCACCTGGGCGGCGCGCTCGGCCTGGAGGCCGGCTTCGGCCGCAAGGTCCGCGGCCTCAAGGTCACTTCGGCGGGTCTGCCGGACTACGTCGAGCGGGTCGTCACCCGCTTCCAGGAGCAGCGCGAGGACGGCGAGCGCTTCGCCGCCTGGGTCACCCGGGCCAAGGACGAGGACCTCTCGTGAGCGAGCGCGCCGCACCGTTCTACTGCCCGTACTGCGGCGACGAGGACCTGTTCCCCCATGAACAGGGCCACGGCGCCTGGGAATGCAGGGCCTGCAACCGAGCCTTCCAGCTGAAGTACCTCGGGCTGCTGGCCCGCGGACTCCGCAGCGACACCACTGGAGGGGAAGAGGGATGACCACCGCTCACGAGACGCGCGCGGACGAACTCAAGGCGCTGGCCGAGCAGGCGGGCCGGGACCTGGAGGACGCCTCCGCACTGGAGATCCTGACCTGGGCCGCCGAGACCTTCGGCGGGAAGTTCGCCGTGACCTCCTCCATGGAGGACGCGGTGGTCGCGCACCTGGCGTCCCGCGCCTTCCCCGGCGTGGACGTGGTCTTCCTCGACACGGGCTACCACTTCGAGGAGACCATCGGCACCCGGGACGCGGTCGAGGCCGTGATGGACGTCAACGTCATCACCCTCACCCCGCGCCAGACGGTCGCCGAGCAGGACGCCGAGTACGGCCCCGAGCTCCACGACCGCGACCCCGACCTGTGCTGCGCGCTGCGCAAGGTCAAGCCGCTGGAAGAGGGCCTGACCGCGTACGAGGCCTGGGCGACGGGCCTGCGCCGCGACGAGTCCCCGACCCGGGCGAACACCCCGGTGGTCGGCTGGGACGCGAAGCGGCAGAAGGTCAAGGTCTCGCCGATCGCCCGCTGGACGCAGGACGACGTGGACGCGTACGTCGCGGAGCACGGCGTGCTCACCAACCCGCTGCTGATGGACGGATACGCCTCCGTCGGCTGCGCCCCCTGCACCCGCCGCGTGGCGGAGGGCGAGGACGCGCGGGCCGGCCGCTGGGCCGGCCGGGCGAAGACCGAGTGCGGACTGCACGGCTGATGACCGATCCCGAAGCAGTGAACGAACCGACGGAGACGAAAACGATGAGCGTGAGCGACCAGGGCGCCACCGTGTGGCTGACCGGGCTGCCGAGCGCGGGCAAGACCACCATCGCCTACGCGCTGGCCGAGCGGCTGCGTGCCGAGGGCCACCGCGTGGAGGTCCTCGACGGAGACGAGATCCGCGAGTTCCTCTCCGCCGGTCTGGGCTTCACCCGGGAGGACCGCCACACCAACGTGCAGCGGATCGGCTTCGTCGCCGAACTCCTCGCGAGCAACGGCGTCAAGGCGCTCGTGCCGGTGATCGCGCCGTTCGCGGACAGCCGTGAGGCCGTCCGCAAGCGGCACTCCGCCGAGGGCACCGCATACCTGGAGGTCCACGTGGCCACCCCGGTCGAGGTCTGCTCGGAGCGGGACGTGAAGGGCCTGTACGCCAAGCAGGCCGCGGGCGAGATCTCCGGTCTGACCGGGGTCGACGACCCGTACGAGGCGCCGGAGTCCCCGGACCTCCGTATCGAGTCGCACACCCAGAGCGTGCAGGAGTCGGCTTCGGCCCTGTACGCGCTGCTCACCGAGAGGGGTCTGGCATGACCACCGCCGCGCACCTGCACGCCGAGCCGGATGCGGACGCGCCGTACGCGCTGACGCACCTGGACGCCCTCGAATCGGAGGCCGTGCACATCTTCCGCGAGGTGGCGGGCGAGTTCGAGAAGCCGGTGATCCTCTTCTCCGGCGGCAAGGACTCCATCGTCATGCTGCACCTGGCGCTGAAGGCGTTCGCGCCGGCCCCGGTGCCGTTCACGCTGCTGCACGTGGACACGGGGCACAACTTCCCCGAGGTCCTTGAGTACCGCGACCGCACGGTGGCCCGGCACGGGCTGCGCCTGCACGTCGCGTCCGTGCAGGAGTACATCGACGCCGGAAAGCTGCGCGAGCGCCCCGACGGCACCCGCAACCCGCTGCAGACCGTCCCGCTGACCGAGGCGATCCAGCAGCTGAAGTTCGACGCCGTCTTCGGCGGCGGCCGCCGCGACGAGGAGAAGGCCCGCGCCAAGGAGCGGGTGTTCTCGCTGCGCGACGAGTTCTCCCAGTGGGACCCGCGCCGCCAGCGCCCCGAGCTGTGGCAGCTCTACAACGGCCGCCACGCGCCCGGTGAGCACGTGCGCGTGTTCCCGCTGTCCAACTGGACCGAGCTGGACGTGTGGCAGTACATCGCCCGCGAGGGCATCGAGCTCCCGGAGATCTACTTCGCCCACGAGCGCGAGGTGTTCAAGCGGAACGGCATGTGGCTGACGGCCGGCGAGTGGGGCGGCCCGAAGGAGGGCGAGACGCCCGAGAAGCGTCTCATCCGCTACCGCACCGTCGGTGACATGTCCTGCACCGGTGCCGTCGACTCCGACGCCACCACGCTGGACGCCGTGATCACCGAGATCGCCGCTTCCCGTCTCACCGAGCGGGGGGCGACCCGCGCCGACGACAAGATGTCCGAGGCGGCGATGGAAGACCGCAAGCGCGAAGGGTACTTCTAGCCATGACCTCCACCACCGAGCAGTTCGCCGACTTCGCTGACGTCGCGGCGACCACGCTGCTGCGCTTCGCGACCGCCGGCTCCGTCGACGACGGCAAGTCCACCCTGGTCGGGCGCCTGCTGCACGACTCCAAGTCGGTCCTGACCGACCAGCTGGAGGCCGTCGAGGCCGTCTCCGCGCAGCGCGGGCAGGACGCCCCCGACCTCGCGCTGCTGACCGACGGCCTGCGGGCCGAGCGGGAGCAGGGCATCACCATCGACGTGGCGTACCGCTACTTCGCGACCGCGCGCCGCCGGTTCATCCTCGCGGACACCCCGGGGCACGTGCAGTACACCCGGAACATGGTCACCGGCGCCTCCACCGCCGACCTGGCCGTGGTCCTCGTCGACGCCCGCAACGGCGTGATCGAGCAGACCCGCCGGCACGCGGCCGTCGCCGCCCTGCTGCGGGTGCCGCACGTGGTCCTCGCCGTGAACAAGATGGACCTGGTGGGCTACGAGGAGGCGGTCTTCGCGAAGATCGCCGAGGAGTTCACCGCGTACGCCTCGGACCTGGGCGTCCCGGAGATCACCGCGATACCGATCTCCGCGCTGGCCGGTGACAACGTGGTGGAGCCCTCCGCGCACATGGACTGGTACGGCGGCCCGACGGTGCTGGAGCACCTGGAGACCGTCCCGGTCAGCCACGACCTGACGGCCTGCCCGGCGCGGTTCCCGGTGCAGTACGTGATCCGTCCGCAGAGCGTGGAGCACCCGGACTACCGGGGCTACGCGGGCCAGATCGCCTCCGGCGTGCTGCGGGTCGGCGAGCCGGTCACCGTCCTGCCGTCGGGCCGGACCTCGGTCATCGAGGGCATCGACGCGCTCGGGCAGAGCGTGGACATCGCCTGGGCGCCGCAGTCGGTGACGCTGCGGCTGACGGACGACATCGACATCTCGCGGGGCGACCTGATCGCGCCCACCGCGAGCGCCCCGGCCACCACGCAGGACGTCGTCGCGACGGTCTGCCACGTGGCGGACCAGCCGCTGGCCGTCGGCGCACGGGTGCTGCTCAAGCACACCACGCGCACGGTCAAGGCGATCGTCAAGGAGATCCCCTCGCGGCTGACCCTGGACGACCTGTCCCAGCACCCGAACCCGGGGCAGCTGGTGGCCAATGACATCGGCCGGGTCGTCGTGCGCACCGCCGAGCCGCTCGCGCTCGACGCGTACGCCGACTCGCGCCGCACCGGGTCCTTCCTGCTGATCGACCCGGCCGACGGCACCACCCTGGCGGCGGGCATGGCCGGCGAGTCCTTCGCCTCCCAGGCCGCGACCACCGTTCAGGCGGACGAGGAAGGCTGGGACTTCTAGATCATGCATGCCGACCTCTACGCCACCTTCGCCAAGGAGGGCGGGCGCGTGGGCAGCGGCCGCCTCGGCAGCGGCCAGGGAGGGGTGGCGCGATGTGCGCGATGACGTACGCGCACCGCTCGCGCGCCCTCACCTCCCACGAGCCGTATCCGCAGTTGCTCCGTAAACGAAGACGTGCGTCATGAGTTGACGCCACGAGAGGAAGCCCTCGTGCCTGCCACCCGCCTCACCCGCAAGACCCTGCGCCGCGGTGTCTCCGCCGCTGCCGCCCTGCCGCTCCTGATCGGTGCGCTCGCCTCGTGCGGCTACGGTTCCGAGGCCGTGAAGGAAGACTCGAAGGCGTCCGCCGCTCCCGCCGCCGCCGAGGGCAAGAAGCTCTCCGCTTCCGAGGTCCG
>NZ_JBWKCE010000027.1:0-68428 GCF_056436685.1 Streptomyces sp. NPDC043680
GTGATCGGTGACGGTCCCCCAGGTCGCCGCCCCTCCTTACAATCGAACGAAGCTGTCACCCTCCGCGATCGCTCCCCAAGATCTGTGCCAGAACCGAGTTTCGACAGCAGTTGTTCACCGTCTCGGAAGGCAGCCGGATCGGACCTGAGGCCATGTTCATGAGAACGGGAGGCACCAGGTGGTCCGGGCTGCTTGGGGTCGTCACGCTCCGTCCATACCTCCAGTCACGGCCCTTCCGCCAAGCGTTGGAATCGTCCTCCAGCGCCGGGCGTCGTCATTAGGGACGTCCGGAGACGCGAAGTGAAAAGGCACGCGAAGGTGGCCGGCCAGCGCCCGGCCGGCCTCGGCCGCGGCACCACCAGGAGGAGGGCCGTCAGAGCGGTGGTAGACGGTCGCCAGGTGGCCTTCCCCCTCTGGAGCGTCCAGGACCGCGACCAGGAGCACGAACCAGTCGTGCACTGTATCGCCGTCCCAGAGCGCCTCCACTGCCACCACACGGCCTGGGAGAGCTGCGGCGCGGGCTGCGAGCGAGGGGAGGTCCAGCGGATCAGGCGGGGTGCGCTGCACGCGGTCGCCCAGAGTCTCGTATCGCGCATGGACCACCCGCTCGGCTTCGTGCAGGCCCACCCCCAGCGGGCGCAGCGCCTCCCAGACGGACCTGACCGCCGACAGCCGGCGGTCGCGCAGCACATCAGCATCGACCTCTCGGCAGGTCCGTTCCTCCAAGTAGGCCCACCAGCCGCTCACTGGGCCACCAGCCGGGATCTCAGGGTGCGCGTCATGGGTTCGAACGTACGTCAGGGCTCGGTGCCCGCCCGGCCACCCCCTGGTTGCGCTGTCGAATCTCGTGAACATTCCACCCCGGTCTCGTGGGCTTCCCGCCTCCCAAAACGGTGTCGAAGTGCTGTCCGATCTCGTGGACAAAGCCATCGTCCAGAAGGCGCTGACCTGCGTGGACTGGATTTGGTGAGATTCGTGGACCCGGTCACTTGAGACAGACGGCTGAGAGCGGATTCAGCAACCGATCCCTGTCGGGGTGTCCGTGTCGCTGGCCGAGCCTGCCTGGCACATCTCTCCCCAAAAAAGCAGGAGCAATACCTACGGGGTCTTGCTCCCGGCAAGGACATCGACCATCGGTACACCACCTTCACGGAGGAGTTGCTCAAAAGACTCCTGAAAGCACTCCAAGGCCCGACCGCCGGACGCGCAGTCTTCAGAACTGCCCTGTTCACCGGGGCAACTTTCTACGGTGAGGCATCGTTCAACGACGCCATGTTCTCCGGCGACGTTGGGTTCGACCACGTGACCTTCTGCGATGACGCTGTGTTCAGCAGGGCAACGTTCTCCGGCGACGCTGTGTTCAGCAGGGCAACGTTCTCCGGCGACGCCGGGTTCAGCGGCGTGAACTTCTACGGTGAGGCATCGTTCGATGGAGCGACGTTCACCGCCGCGCAAGAGTTTGGGCCCTTGGCTTGCAGGGGGCGGCTGAATCTGTCAAGGGCCGTCTTCCGTGGACCTGTGACCATCGAGGCGGCCGCATGCTCCCTTGAGTGTCAGGGGACCCGGTGGCAGTCTGCTGCTGGCATGCGCCTGCGGTATACCACCCTGGACCTCACTGACGCGCTTCCTGAGGTCTCATTGAGCATCACTTCCCGCCCTACGGAATTGGAGGGTGTGGACGAGGGGGTGCTTAAGGCGCTGCGCCCGCGCTACGCCGCTCTCCTCAAAGAGCGGGACGAAAAGAGACTCGACGAGGGAGGGAAGACGCTGGTCCGCATTAGCTCGCTCAGCGGCATCGATGCGGGCCGATTGGCCCTCAATGACGTCGATCTTTCCCCCTGCACGTTCATGGGATCCGTCCATCTCGACCAGCTCAGTCTGGGACACGTCAGATTCCAGCCGAGCCCCGGGGGCCGTTCTCACCTTCAGAGGCCCACACTGATCGAGGAGCATTACTGGCGCGCAAGCACGCCGCGGGGAGCAGCGAAGGGCTGGCTCAAAGTGGACGACGGCGAGGCCGACGCCGGGACGATTGCACAGCCCTCTGGCCTGGCTCCTTTGTACCGCCAGCTGCGCAAGGCGCTGGAGGACTCCAAGAATCAGCCGGATGCGGCGGGCTTCTACTACGGCGAGATGGAGATGCGCCGCCTCACGCACCATCGTCCCCCGGTCGAGCGGGCCCTGTTGTGGCTCTACTGGAAGGTCTCCGGTTACGGGCTGGGTGCTGTCCGCGCTCTGGTCTGGCTGCTCCTCGCCATAGGCCTGACTGTCGTGCTGCTGATGTGTGTGGGGCTGCCAGCCACACCCCGGACGAAGGACCCGGGGATGACCGCCGGGCAGCAGATCGAAATGATCAACGAGAACCCAGACCCCGGTGGCACCGCGCCCGACGAATGGCTCACGTGGCCCCGAGCGGAGAGGGCGGGAAGAACCGCCCTGAACTCCGTCCTCTTCCGCTCCGCAGGACAGGGCCTGACCGTGGCCGGGACCTATATCGAGATGACTTGCCGTCTGGTAGAGCCGGTACTGCTGGCCCTGGTCTTCTTGGCGGTCCGCGGCCGAGTAAAGCGCTGAGCGACTGGCCCGAGCGTTCAATCCCGTCAAGGCCGGGCTGGCAGGCGGTCTGCCCAGGGGCGCTGAGACAGAAGCCCGGACGACTCGGTTCGCCGAGAATCCGACTCGATTGAGTGAGACAGGACAAGCGTGATGGACGGCGCGGGGTGCCGGGCTGGGTGTCACGCTGTCGGGTGTCACGCCGGAAGAGCCCTGGAGCGGGGGTTCGGGCCCGCTCCGACATCCCAAAAGATCCAATTCGGACATTCGACGGTGTGGTCCTCGCCGTTGCCCGGCGAGCGTGACAGGTGGCCGTGACACCTCCGGTGTGACGCTGGGTGTCCTTTGACAGGCGATCTTGACCGATTGACAGGTTGTTTGACCGCTGGGCTCAAGGAGACAGCTCGCCTGTGGGCTCGGTGTCAGCGGTCCCTGCGAGCATACGGATCATGAAACGATCCGACGATCTCCTGGCTGGGCTGGACGACATCGACTGGGCAGCCCTGGAGCACGCCTACGGCAGCGCCGAGGACGTGCCCGGCCAACTTCGGACGGTGTGCGGACTGGACGAGGAGGCCCGGGAGAGCGCCTTCCGCAGCCTGTTCGGCAACATCTTCCACCAGGGCACCCGGTACTCGGCCTCTCCGTACGCCGTGCCGTTCCTCACCCGAATCGCTGTCGCGGGCCCGGTCGGCGCCCGGGCCGACGCGCTGTTGCTGCTGACCCGTCTGGCCATTGATTGGCACGACGAGTACGACCTCCCGCTCGGGATCGACACCGCCGCGTGGCGCGCCGCAGCCATCAGCCCCGAAGAGAATCTGCGCTGGTACGACGAGCAGATCGCCGCCGAGACCGACGAGGAGCGGCTGAAGAACCTGTGCGAGGGACGGGCTTACTGTGCGGCGGGGCACCCCGTCGACGCCCGCGAGGGCGCACTGCGCTCCTATGACGCGGTCCGCGCCCAGCTTCCCGTCCTGCTCGAACTGCTCGACGACCAGGACCCGGAGATCCGCACCAAGACCGCGTACCTCCTCGGCTGGTTTCCCGAGGAGGCAGACGCCACCCTGCTCCCGTTGCTGGCTTGCCTCGACGGCGAGCGGGACCCAGTCTGCGTCGCCACGGTCCTCGTCTCGGTCGGGCTGATCGCCGACCACGACCCGGACGGCCGACTCCGGCACCACCTCGACCACGAGCACCCCTTGCCGCGCTGGGCCGCCGCCACCGCCCTGGCCCGCTTGCTGGTCGCACACCCGGCCACCGCGCCCGGCCTGCCGCTGGCGGAGCGCATCGCCGCCGAGCTGGCGGCCTTCGGCGCCGGGCCGGCCCCCGAGACCGCCACCGCCCACCACGAGGGCGACCTGCACAGCTACACCGTCCGCAGCCTGCTACACCTGATGGGCGCCGCCGAGGACCCGGACGGGGTCCTCCTGGAGATCGTCCGCGCCCTGCCTCGTATCGAGGAGACCGGAGTCGTGCCCCGCCCGCTGGCGGTCCGCGCCGAGAACCTGCTGGAAGCCCTGTTCGACCCCGCGGACACCGTACCGGTGTTCGCCGATCTCTCCCCTGGGCGCCGGGAACTGCTACGCGTCCTGGCCGACCTGCTGACCACCACGGACTTCCAGTCCTGGCCGTTCGGCTCGGACCTCCACGAGCGGTTCACCCAGTACGGCCTCCCCGGTACCCGCCCCGCCCTACGCGCCTACGTCGGACTCTCCACCGAGGATGATGACCCGAGCGCTCCCCTCCCCGACCCCTGGGCACCGTTCCGCAATCATTGATCCCACCGACCCTCACCGAGCGCCGGCCGCTGGCCGAGATAGAACCCAGCAGCGGTCAAACTCACCTGGCAAACGGTCAAGATCACCTGTCAGAGGACACTGGGTGAGCGTGACATGTTCTGGGGCCACCCGGCTCACAACACCCTTCGCAATCCTGGCCACCTAGGGAAACAGGCTGCCACCACATAGGCAAACAGGGTATATAGGAAACTTTGCCGCGCCCTCACAGCCGGATGTGAGGCGAGCTGTGAGGGGTGTTGTTGTCGCTCCGGGTGACTCTCACAGCAGGCGCGGGCGGCTACACGGGCACTGCCCGCAGCTGGAGCAGCCGGCGCACTCCAGACAGAAGGCGAGCGGCCAGGGCCCGGGGCAGGAGCAGATCGGGTTGTGGTCGGGGTCGTCCTCGCCGGGGTACCGGGTCTCACCGAATGGAGGCTCCGTCCAGGCGTCGACCGTCCCGTCGGCGCGCAGTTCTTCGTAGTGGTGGCCGATGGCGCTGTGCTCCTCCCAGACGGCGACGACCTCCTGCTCCTGGCCGTGGTTCATGCCGGGCTCCCCGCAGTGAGCGTGCGGGGGAGGAACGCGGCGAGGTCGCCGACGGCCTCGGCATCGGCGGCGGCGAGCCGGGCCGCGAACGGCAGCTGGTCGACGTCGGTGCCGGGGACGAGCTGGGTGAGGGCGGCGAGCAGCGCGGCGTGGGCGAAGACCGGCGGGTGCAACAGGCCGGCGGCGGCTTCGCGGGCGGCCGGGTCGGTGTAGTGGCCCCGGTGCGCGGCAAGGGCGCGGGCGAGCCAGGCATCGATGTCCGGCTGCACATAGGACCCGGCGCGGCGGGTGAGCTCGTCGCGGGCTGCCTCGTCGCCCTCGCGGGGCTCGGTCTGCTCGAGGGTGCCCCGCTCACGGAGCGCCTGGAGCTGGTCGGCGCGGGCGGCGACCCGGGCCGCCGCCCGCTGCTCGGGGGAGAGCGGCTGCTGCTCGTTCTTCACCTTCACCACCACCCCCGGCCAGGACCTGATCCGGCTGGACATCTCGGTGGACCAGGCGCACGAGGCGGTCCTGGACGCTCTGGCCGTGCGGACCGCTGCCGCCGGGGAGCAGCGGTGAGCACGGGCCTGCGCAGCGGGCAGGTCGCCGAGGCGGCCGGGGTGAACATTCAGACCCTGCGCTACTACGAGCGGCGAGGCCTGCTGGCCGAGCCGGAACGCAGCAACGGCGGCCACCGCCTCTACGGCGAGGACGCGGTGACCGCGCTGCGGGTGATCAAGGCCGCCCAGCGGCTCGGGTTCACCCTGGAGGAGGTCGCCGAGCTCCTGGAGGCAGGCCGCCACCGGCACGGCCGCCCCGTGGCGGGACTGCAGGACCGCGCCGCGGCCAAGCTCGCCGAGGTCGACGCGAAGACCTCACCACCATCCGCACCGCCCTGGCCGCCGCCGTCGAGGCGGGCTGTGACGACCTGACCGTATGCGCTTCCAACACCTGCTGCCCCATCCCCTTCACCGACCTCGCCGAGGAGAACCGCCATGCCGGACCATGCTGCTGACCCCCGCCCCCACCGCGCCCCGAAGGCGCTCGGGGGCCTGGCCGCCCTGGCCTGCGTGGCGTGCTGCGCGCTGCCCGTCCTGATCACAGCCGGAGTCGTCGGAGCCGGAGCCGGCGCCGGGGCGGTGGTGGGCTGGCTGCCCGCCCTCGCCGCCGTCCTGGCCGTGCTCGCCGCCGGAACCTGGTGGCTCAGCCAGCGCCGCCGCTCCTGCTCCTGCTCGCCGAAGAGTGCAGGTGAGGGCGGGTGCGGCTGCAAGACGTCCGCCGACCCGCTGAAGATCAGCGGTACGGGCCGCCGGTAGGGTCAGCGGGCATGACTGTCGCTCGTTCCGTCGCCCTGTTCGTCGTCGCCGCCCTCTTTGAGATCGGCGGCGCCTGGCTGGTGTGGCAGGGCATCCGCGAGCACAAGGGATGGATCTGGATCGGCGCCGGCGTCATCGCCCTCGGCCTATATGGCGTCGTGGCCACCTGGCAGCATGACGATAATTTCGGGCGCATCCTCGCCGCGTACGGCGGGATCTTCGTGGCCGGGTCGATCGCCTGGGGCATGGTCGCCGACGGCTACCGGCCCGATCGCTACGACGTGATCGGCGCCTTGGTGTGTCTCGCAGGCATGGCCGTGATCATGTACGCACCCCGCGGGAACTGACCCCCCGGCCTTCCCGGACTGGCCAACTAGCGCTCAAGCCGTCCTCGCCCTCGCCCGCCGCCGCGTCAACGTCCTCTGGGCTCTCCTCCGCGATGGACGATGCTACGAACTCACACCACCGACAGCCCTCGCCGCTTGACAGACCACATTAGGAATCAGTGAAGACGGGCCACCGCAGCCGAGACGCCTCCTGGCACGCTGGTTATATGAAAGGTTTCCAAGATCGAGAGCTCATTGATTCGCTCGCTGCTGCGGACTCTCCCTCATGGAGCGTCAGGGCTGCTGCAGGGCGTCGGCTGGCGGCAGCACCTCGGATCGAGGCCGTTGCCGATGTCCTCCACCGCCTCTTGCTCGATGTTCAAGACACTGCAGTGACCTCGGAGGCAGCCGTGGCGCTGCTGGCACGTGGGGACCTACCCGGTCTACGTGCCGTGCTCGCCGCCCGAGCCGTCGCGACCGACCAGGGAACCGCTGACCAGCTCAGCGGGGAGCTTGACGGTGACCCGCGCTGGATGACCGGCAACGGCGTCGCTGAACTCATCCGGCAACTCCAGGAGCTGACGTCGGACGCAGATCGAGGGGTGCGCGACGAGGCCCAACGGCGACTCTCGCTCCTGCGGCAGCACGACTGACCTGCGGCGGTCCATCTTCGGTGTCACAAAACGCCGTCGGTCCACCTTCGGTGGCACACGGTCCGGGTTCGCTGGCACAGGTCACCAGCGGGAGCGGCACTGTCATTTCAGCGCCTTCAAGTTCGGCATGAACCGGCGCACCTGGAGGAAGCCGCCCGTAACCGCCCAGGTGAAGGACTCGCGATTGGGCCCTGGCGTGTTACCCCAGAGGCAGATCCCGACTCCAAACTCCTCCGCGAGCGCGTACAGGCCGTCGATCTGCTCGTCCGTGAGCCCGCCAGTCGTGTAGATGGTGCGAGCCATTCGAGTTCTCCTCGTTGTCGTTGCAAGCTCTAGCTGTGTTCGCTGTCAGGAAATGACGTTGTCCCAACTCCGATGGCGAACGTCCCAACTTCGCGGTCAGAGGTCACTCGGTGCCCCGCCGAGCCGGCCTGGAGGCCAAGTCGGGCGGCCTGCGGGTACGAGTACGTACCCCTGCCCACTGCTACTTGCCGGCAGGGGCGGCGCAGGCGAAGCAGAAGGTGACGCTGTCGTGAATGCCGTACGCCCCGTCGGGGCGCAGGTCGCAGACGCGGATAACGTGGCGGACGACGGCTTCGGTGCCGCCGCACTTGGTGCAGACCTCGGTCGCGCCGCTCGCGAACATGCCGGCGTTGTGGACGCCGACGTACTCGGCGGCGATGGCCTCCGGTGCGAAGGCCACATGGCAGAAACGGCAACGAGCGGTTTCGGGAGCCTCCCCGTCGCCGGCGACGAGCGTGTCCTGGAAGCAGCGAGTGCACTGCACGGTGCGGTCTTCGACCCCGGCGAGCTCGGGGGCGAGGCGTTCCAAGCGGGCGGCTACGAAACTCTGGATGAGGTGAAGGCCGCGGCGTACGTAGGTCATGTCGTTCTCGGCCCGGGCGCGCACTGCGGGGTCGAGAACGGGGAGCAGGGCCTCGTCCAGGAAGGCGATGAGGAAGTCCAGCACCTTGGCGGCGACGGGCTCGATGTCTTCCTGGGTGGCGTTCAGCCCGTAGTGCTGGAGCGCGTTGCGCTTCTTGTGGAGCGCGTCGAGGTTGGTGGCGGCTTCGGTGGGGATCTCGACGCCCACGATGTCGCGAAGTCGCCGTACGGCCTCGTCGGGGGCGATGCTGTTGAAGTCCCCTTGCTCGAACTTGGCCCTCGTGACCTTCCGGCGGGTGATGTCCTCGGCCACCAGAGTCCAGTGCGCTGCTTCCAGGCGTGCCTTGAGAAGGACTTCGGCTGCGGCCTGAAGGTGCAGGACCGCGTACTTCAGGGCGCGTGCACTCGGCGCCTGGCGTTCCTCATCCGGTGCCAGGAAATCCACGACGCTGACGAGGTAGTCCAGGCCGTTGTCGACGGGCGGGAACTTCAGGTCGGCGCCCGGTGTCTCCGCAGGTCGCCATATCGGCATGCGGTGGTTGTGAGGCTCGGCTCCGTCGCGAAGGCGGACCCAGAAGTCGATCTCTGCCTGATTGTCGGCAACCTTGTGACCGTCCATGGTCTGCCCACCCCTCCGCCTGTCAGTGCTTCTTGGACGAACCTTATGTAGTCACCGATCGGCCGGGACTCCCATCGGGTATCTGCTGTTGGCACCGGGTCAACTTTCGAGCAGGCCCAATTCGCTGTCGGGGCGGCACAGAGGGCACGCGATGACCGACGGCACGGTCCGCAGCACCTCCAGGACCGACTCGCGAGTGGCCGCCCGGCCCCGGCTGGTGACCTGGCAGGCTCCGGTGTGGACGCGTTCGGGGCGGCGCGTGGCACCGATGCCGTACTCGATCCACCAACGGGGTGGCTCCGGCGGCGGTCGGCGGCGAGTCCGTTCCTCGTCGGCGGCCCGGACGACGCCGATCTTCTCGTCGACGCGGGCAAGGGTGAGCTCCAGCCAGCGGCGTATGACCAGGAGCTGGTCAAGGGCTGGCGGCAGGGGCAGGAGAGGTTCCGGCATGGCGGCTACGCCGCCTCGGCTGCTTCAGGGGCTTCGGCTGGGCGGGCCTGCCGCTTCAGCTGCATGCGGCTCTTCACCAGGATGTCGGTGGGGACGCTCTTCCAGTGGGGGTGGTCGACGACGTCGATGGACAGCTGTCGGATCTCCGCCCACATCCGGTCGACCGTCTCCTTCTGCTCGTCGCCCCAGCCGGGGCTGTCGGGCACGTCCCCGCGATGGGAGTACCGCTCGCCACGCGCCCACCCCTTCATGGGTTCCACGCTCCAGGGCAGTGCGGCCAGGTAGGCGCGGTGCTCGGCATGGGCGCGGTGGAGGCGTTCCTGGAGCTGGAGAAGGTCGTGGGGGAAGGCGGTCTCGTCGTTCACCCTTGAATCGTAATTCTGTTCGAATATGGAAGGGAAGTCGGCGCTCCGGTTCGTGACCCGTTCGGCAGAGCGGGAGGCTGACAGCTCGGATGGTGCTGCCCGGGTAGGCGCCGTGCACTGGATGAGGGGGCGACTGGAGGAGGTGATGGCCGTGGCGCGTCCCGTCTGGGCCGGAAACCTGTCATTCGGGCTGGTCAGCCTGCCCGTGGGCCTCTACACGGCTACCGACAGCCACACGATTCACTTCCATCAGCTCCAGCGCGGCACCTCCGACCGCATCCGCAACCGCCGCGTCAATGAGAGAACCGGCGACGAGGTACAGCTCGACGACATCGTGAAGGGCTACGACACCGGCGACGAGTACGTCCTGGTCGAGCCGAAGGAGCTGGACGACATCGCCCCGGGCCGCTCCCGCTCGCTGGAGATCGCCGGGTCCGTCGACTTGGCGGAGGTGGACCCGATCTTCTTCGACAAGACCTACTACCTCGGCCCGCGCAGCTCCGAGTACGGGAAGGTCTACAGCCTGCTGGAGCAGGCGCTGGCCAACGCCGGCAAGGCTGGCATCGCCACATTCGTGATGCGCCAGCACGAGTATCTCGTCGCCCTCAAGGCTGAGAGCGGGCTGCTCACCCTGCACACCCTGCACTGGGCGGACGAGATCCGGGACCCTAAAGCGGAGATCGACACCCTCCCCGGGAAGGCGAAGGCGTCCGAGAAGGAACTGAAGATGGCTGAGCAGCTCATCGGCGCGATGAGCATGACCTGGGACCCCGAAGAATTCCACGACACGTTCCAGGAAAAGGTCGCCGCCCTGATCGAGGCGAAGAAGGCCGGCGAGACGGTGGAGAAGGCCGAGCGGGCGGCCGAGCCGACAGGTGTGGTCGACCTGATGGAGGCCCTGCGCGCCAGCGTCGAACGCGCAGGCAGCCCAAAGGGCGCCGGCGGCAAGGCCACCACGTCCCGCAAGGCCAGCGCGTCCTCGAAAACGGCGGCCAAGAACCCTCCGGCGAAGAAGCGGATCCGCTCCGCACCCAAAGAGGACCTGGGCGAGCTGTCGAAGGCCGACCTCTACAAGAAGGCCGCCGCCGCCAACCTCCCCGGCCGCTCGCAGATGTCCCGCAACGACCTCCTGAAGGCTCTGGCCTCGTCCCGGACATAACCGCCGTTGGAGGCCGAGATGGTGCTGCGCCCACCGGTGGAGCCGATGCTGGCGCAGGCCGTGGAGTCGGTGCCTGGCCCGGGCACGCTGGGCGAGCTCGCGTTCGAGCAGAAGTTTGACGGCTACCGGGCTCTGGCATTCACGGACAGCGGCCTGGTGCTCCAGACCCGCCAGGGCAAGTACATCCAGGACCGGTTTCCCGACCTTCGGGCCGCCGCCGAGCAGCTGCCCGACGGCCTGGTCCTCGATGGGGAGGTCGTCGCCTGGGACACCGCAGCCGGCCGCTTGTCCTTCGATGGACTGCAACGTCGTGCCGGCGCCCGCGGCCGGACCGCCGCCGAGCTCGCGACGTCCCTGCCTGCGTTCTTCATCGCCTTCGACATCCTGCAGCTGGACGGGACCGAACTGCTTCGCCAGCCCTACCGGCAGCGTCGCCTGCGGCTGGAGAACCTCTTCGCCACGCAGCAGCTCGCCGCGCCGTGGACGCTGTGTCCGATGACCACCGACCTGGTGAAGGCACAGCAGTGGCTGGAGTCCTGGACCGAGGTCTCGGGACTGGAGGGCATCGTGGTCAAGCCCACGCACCAGCCCTACCGGCCAGGATACAGAGGTTGGTACAAACTCCGGCGCCGCGATACAACCGAGGCGATCATCGGCGCCGTCACGGGCACGCTGGTCCGACCGCACCTTCTCCTGCTGGGACGCAACGACGAGGCAGGACGCCTCCACCCCGTCGGACGAACCGCGCCCCTGCGCCCCGACGCGGCGCGCCTCGTCGCCGGCAGCCTGGCCGAAGCCGGTCCGGAGCATCCCTGGACGGGCATGCGGTTTGCCGCGGCCTGGGGCAGCCGGGACTTGCTGGAGGTGACCCTCGTTCGTCCTGAGCTCGTTGCGGAGATCAGTGCCGACACGGCGGTCGACCGCGGCGGTGTCTATCGCCATCCGGTCAGGCTGCGCCGACTCCGACTGGACATGACGACCCAGGAAGCGCCCACCTTCGGGACAGGGACAGATGGGGCCGCAAAGTGAGCCGATCACAGTGAGCACCTCTGCGCGGGACAGGTGCAGGAGGTAAAGGGCACGGGCAGCGGTGGCCGAGCCAGCGCCGGCGGCATTCTGGAACCAGAACTGGGCGCCCTCCATCCGACCGGACAGGTGCAGCAGGCTCGCGAAGAGAAGTGGGGAGGGCCGGCTACTCGGCGGCGTGGCTGCGCGAATCACGCAGCTCCCACCAGAGCCGGTCCAGTTCTGTGAGCTGGACGCCCGGCTGGGGGAAGAGCCCCACCCAGCCGGAGTCCGGCGCGGCGAAACGCTCCACAGAGAACAGCTCTCCCACGCCGGGCACACCCGCGGCTCTGAATCCGTGGTCGCGGTAGAGCGCGCCCAGCATGTTCTGCGACGGCTCCCCTACGTCGCCGACCTTCTCGTAAAACTCAATGCGTACCCCGAGGATCACCATGACGCCGATCTTGGCATGTCACCGCGAGGGGTGTGGGCCATGCAAGGAAACAGCGGTGTCCGTCCGCAGATGTACTTGACGCGGTCAGGCGGAGGGACGCCGTCTGGCACCGCCGCCGCTGCCGTTCAGCGGGATCAGTGTCTCCAGGTGGGCGCCTTTGACCCACGAGCCCAGCAGGTCGCGGTGCAGAGCCACGATGTCCTGGCGCAGTGCCAGGCCCAGCGCGTCCCTCGTGACGGACCGGCGGCTCAGCCGGTCTGATCCATTGAGTAAGTTGCCTTCGGGACCTGGGCGGGTAGCTGGGGGAGTCCGGCCCGCTCGGTTCGGGCTCGGTGCAGTGCTCGCAGGCGTACGGCTTCGGCGTCACGGCGCCGCTGGACAAGTGCAGCGTCGATCGGCGTCGGCTGATCGTCGCGGGCCGCCTCGGGCTCCGGGAACGCGTGACGGCTGACCTCCCGAAGGACCCGGTTCTGCCGCTCGACGGCAGCCGCGATGGCCGGGTCCGGCTGTCGCTGGGTGTGGGCCTGCTGGTGGGCTTCGAGTGCACGGCGGTAGCCAGCCGCCGCCGTGTCGCGCCTACGTACCGGGCCCTGCGCGACCGGTGCACTCGCCGGGTCCGGCTCGGCGGCCGCGCTGGGCGCGGGCAGGGGTCCGGGTGACAGCACGCGGACCGTACGGACCGCGTTGGTGCGCGCCGAGCGGTTGGCGTCGGTGATGATTCGCGACGTCTCCAGCCGGGCCTTCATCGCCCAGACCGTGGAGTCCGGGCGCAGCGTCAGCTCCCCGCGCTCCGCGTCGTAGCCGACCGCCGCGACGTGTTCGGCGAGGTCGGGGGCGAGGGCAGCCCACCGCTCGCACAGCCCGGCGCCGGCCGTCGGGATGTCCCAGCCGCGCTCGGCCATGAGCGCGGTGAACGCCTCGCCGAGGCCCATGGGGGCGCGGCCGTCGCGCCGGACCGTCCGGGTCAGCCGCGGCTTGCTCTTCGCCGTGCGGGCGCCGGTCTTCTTGGCGGCCTCCCGCGCGGCCCGCAGGGCGACACGGGCCAGGTCCACGCCGCTGAGCTCAGCACTCTGGCTCATCACGCCACCTTCCGGCGAGCTCCTGGGAGCGGTGGGTGAGGCAGACGCTGCGGGTCGGCAGGGCCCTGCGGGTGCAGGGCTCACCGTCGCGGCTGGAGCAGGTCCCTGGAACCGACGGCGTAACGGGCGCGGCAGGCGCGGCGGCGGTCAGGGCGTCGGCCTCCTGGCGGCAGAGCTTGCACAGGCCGGTGTCGACGGCCCGCCCGGTCAGGAAGATCACGCAGCCACAGCCGCCGCACGAGGAGCGCTGCGGGCCTTCGGGCTCCCGAGGCGCTGGGACCCGCGCCGGGCGCCGGTTGGCGGCCTCCAGCTCACAGTCGAAGCAGCGCCCGGACGCGCCGGGGCGGGTACCGTGCTGGGGGCACAGGCCCTGCTGCAGGCGCTGCTCGCGCTGGCGGGCGGCGCGCTGGTCCTGGGCGATTTCGGCGCACAGCTCGCAGGCTGCGCCGGTCCGCCAGATGATGCCGGCCTCGCAGTCCTGGTAGCCGCAGCCCCAGCGGGGCAGGGCCACCCCCAGCAGCCACCGGCCCGGATCGCGGATATCGGAGAGCATCACCCTGGCCAGGCGGGCCGTCAGCCGGTGCTGGAGACGGTCGGGGGCGGTGCCCTCGCGCAGCTGACGGCCTACCTCACGGGCGATCTTCCGGGCAACGAAGCTGCTGGTGACCTGCTCCAACAGCACGTGGACCGGCTCCAGCACAGCGTAGATCTCCGGGCTGATGGCCAGCTGCGGTCCGGTGTACGACGACCGGGACGACCCCCCGCCCTTGCTGCTGCGCTTTTCGCTGCTCGGCTTCGAGGAGGGCTGGCTGATCTCACCCGCGCGCAGCGCGACACCACCCCCGCTGGTCGAACGTGTCGCCGCGTCAGCCGGTTTTTCCACAGCCCCAGCGCCCTCAACTACCGGTACCTCGCCTACGGCGGGTGAGATCAGTGCACGCTCGTCATCAGGTGAGTCAGTCTTAGGTGATTCCTTATACGCGAGGGATCCCTCACCAACCGGGGAACCCGATCCCTCACCAACTTGGGAACTGGCCGACCCCTCAGACCCACTGTCCACAACCGCCTCAGCGGCCTCCCGAGCAGCGCCGCAACCGTCGGCCGGGACGCCCGGCCGGGCCTCCGGAGCGAGGTCGTGCGCGATGTACAGGTTCCGGCCCCGCTGCCCCGCACGCCGCTGCACCGTCATCCAGCGCGCCGCCTCCACCTCGTCCACGACCGCCGCCGCCGCCACCACCGACAGCGCCTCGCCGGCCTTCTTGCCCGAGTGGTGCCAAAGACACGAGGCGAGCTCCGCCTCGGTCAACGCGATCCCCCGCGCCTGCGCGTACGCGACCAGCGCGTACACCCGAAGCTGCCGGGGCGTGAGGTCCTCCGCGGCCGCCACCGGCAGCCACACGAACGCCTCCTCACCAGACATCGTCCGCACGGTGCGCACCGCCGACTGCCCCGTCCCGCCCGGCAGCGTCCGGCGCTTCGAACGCAGCTCCACTACACCGTCCGAGCCGGGACGGCGTAGCTGCGTCATGCCCCGTTCCACCGACGCCGCCGACAGCCCCAGGTACGAGGCGATCGTCTCTGTCTTTGCCTGGCAGCCCTCCGGCCGCGACGCCAGCGCCTTCACCTTCACGTACACCGACAGCGCCACATCCTGATAGGCCGGCGACCACACCAGACGCATCGGCACACGAACCCGCTGCCGCCGTACTTCCGCCGCGCCCGGCACGGGCTGCAGCGCGCTCCGCTGGCTGGGAATCCTGACCGGGGCCTTGCCGATCACGGCGGCCGGCGCCGCCAGGGAACTCATCGGCCCACCGATCCGGCAGGAGCGGGGAGGACCGCCAGGGGCCAAGCCGTCTGTGTCGTCATCGGGCCGGTGTACACGCCAAAGCGGACACCCCCGTTCGGAGCAGCCAGGAACCGCGTCTCGTCTTCCACCCGCAGACCCTGCACCGGGCAGCCTGTGGACAGAGCCCGGCGAGCCCGGATCACCCCCAGCCCTCCCGCACGGCGGGCAACAATCTCGGAAACCGTCCCGCCACACGGGACAACGCCCCTGCGGACACTGCCGCCAACGGAGTTGTTGATGATCTCCGTGAGCGGGTGCATGAGCGAGGCAGCCGACATCGCGACCACGCCCTTCGAGGCCGCTCCGAAACCACTGCTCTTGTAGCTTCCTACCGGAAATCCAACTTCCGGTAGGAACCAGGCAAAGACGGACGAACCGTACGCCGATCCCGTCACACGGGACGACCGCCGAACCTGAACCGGGGTGAAACGGACAAGGCCAGGCTGACAAGGGGACACCACGTCGTGCACTATGAGAAACGACCTGCTCTCCATATAGCTGGACGACCGCGCCCCTCGGGGCATGGACGGCCGGAAGTGTGGATGTGACGGGTAAGCCCCCCTTCGTGAGAAGCGGGGCAGACACCGATCAGGCGGGGGGAGATTTCTCCTCCCTCTTGGTTCTTGCTGAACCGCGAAGCCCCTGTGGTGGGGGCCTGTGGTGACGCGGCTGGTTCTGCTGTGGCTGTGGTGGCCGTGGTGAGTGGCCGGTGGTGCAGTGGCCCTGGTTAGGGGCCTGGGAAAACGAGCGGCTCGGTGAGCCGCAGCTCAGAGCCGGCGGGAACCGGGAACTGAGCAGCCGACGCGGGTGGTAAATCCGCAGTCGGAAGACGGGCCGCGCGACGGCCGGCGGGTGGTTAGTCCGCTACTGGCGCGCGCGGCCGATGGCCGCTAGGTCATCCCGATCCCCCTTCGGAGGTCGGCGTCGGCATGCCCTCATCCAGCTGAGCGGCTTCGGGAAAACGCTCCGCGAGCCCCTTGAGCAGATGGAGGTAGACCTCGCGGTGCGGGCGCCGAGGGTGGGCCTCGCCCGACTCCCAGCGCGCGACCGCCACACGCTTCACGCCTACAACGTCCGCGACATCCTTCTGCGTGAGGCCGGCGGCAAGACGGAGCTGGGCGCGCACTCGAGGCGGCGGCAGGACGTCATCCAGGCCGTCCAGCAGGGCGTCGACCTGCCTCAAGCGGTCCGGGTCGGGCATGGCGCAGCCTCTCATGATCGACAGATCCCTGAAAGATACACCACCAGGACCCTGAGAGGGAGGCATAATCGCCGGCCGTCCCCGCACCCAGTACGGTTCCTCCCCATGGCCCGACTCGCCCTCTTCGACCTGGACGGCACGCTCGTTGACCGGCAGACCGCCCTCAGCGACGCCGTAACCGCGCTCTGCCGCAATCACCACTTCGACGACCCCATCGAGCAGTGCCTGCGTACTGAACTGGCCGACCGCGCAAACCCCAACGACTTCGTCCGCCTGCGAGATGCCTTCGACCTGGCAGTGACCGCCGCGCAGTTGTGGCAGGAGTACGTGGCCCTGATGGTGTCCGCTGTTACCTGTCGCCCAGCCGTCCTCGAGGGCCTGGCGCAACTTCGCGCAGCCGCCTGGACCATCGGCATCGTCACCAACGGAGCCAGCGACATCCAGCGCGCCAAGCTTGCCGCGACCGGACTCGCCGACCTGGTCGACGGCGTTGCGGTCTCCGGCGATCTGGAGATCCGCAAGCCAGACCGGAAGCTCTTTGAGGTCGCCGCCTCCCGCTGCGGACACGACCTCGCCAACGGCGGCTGGATGACCGGCGATAACCCGGCCGGCGATGTCGGCGGCGGCCATCAGGCCGGCCTGCGCACCATCTGGCTGCGCGGTCGTCCCTGGCCGACAGACCTTCCCAACGCGCACCACGTCGTCGACGACGTCACCGAGGCCATCACCATCCTGCTCAACGAGACCTCGGAGTAGCACCATGGACCAACCGACCGTCGGCATCCTCCACCCCGGCAGCATGGGCGCCGCCGTCGCCGCCTCCGCCGCGACCAACGCGGCCGCGGTCCTGTGGTGCCAGGCGGGACGCAGCCCCGCGTCAGCGGCGCGCGCCGCCCAGTTCGGCCTGACGCGCGTGTACACCCTGGCCGAACTTCTGGACCGCAGCGACATTGTCATCAGCCTCTGCCCGCCAGCCGCCGCCGAGGACCTCGCCCGCGATGTCGCCCGGCACGGCTTTGTCGGGGTGTACGTGGAGGCGAACGCCATCAACCCCGAGCGGGCGCAGCGCATCACCGCGCTACTCGAACCGGATGCGACCGTCGTGGACGGCGCGGTCGTCGGCTCCCCACCGGTCGGCGGCAAGACACCGACCCTGTACCTGTCCGGCCCGAACACGGCGACCGAGCGGATCGAGGAACTCTTCGCGGGCACCGCCGTCCGGACCGCAGTGCTGGGCACGGAGGTCGGGAAGGCGTCCGCGCTGAAGCTGGCGTACACGAGCTTCCAGAAGACGTCGCGGGTCCTGGTGGCACTCGCGGTCGGGATGGCGCGCGAGTACGGCGTGGACAAGGAGCTCCTCGAGGTCGCCTCGAAGCGCACCGACTCGTACCTCTCCGAACCGCAGTACATCGCCAAGACCGCAGCCCGCGCCTGGCGCTGGGGCCCCGAGCTGCAGGAAGCCGCCGACGCGCTCGCAGCCGCCGGCCTTCCGCCGGAGATGCTGCGGGCGGCCGCATCCACGCTGGCACGGTGGCACGACGTCCAGGACAACAGCGAGCTCACGCTCACCGACGCCTTGGCCCGACTTGCCCAGCCGTAGCCCGCGCTCATGCCGTCGTTACCCCGCCTGCAGCAACTGGTCGATGAGCCGCGCCGCCTCCTGCGGCGACGCCATCGTGGTGTCCACCGTCAGGTCCCAGACCGTCTCCGGGTGCGCGGCCAGATCCTCGCGGGTCGCATCCCACGCCGTCAGACGAGCCGTGGTGTCGCTGTCTCCTCGGCCGACTGATCGCTCTACCGTCGCGTCGCGAGAGCACCACAGCAGCACCACGGACCAGCTCGCCGGATAGCCGTCTACCAGCGCCCGAATGCCGTCGACCTGCCCCAGGTGCACCACCGGAACGCCAGCCGCGAACGCGTCGTCCAGACCGGGCGCGTCGATGACGTAGGTGTTGCCGTACCGGCTGTTCGCGTAGACGACGGCACCCTCAGCCTCCAGCTCTCGGAGCTGCTCGGGTGTACCCATCCGGTACCCAACGGACTTGCCCGTGCCGACTTTGAGCCGCGCGAACTGCGCGTACGCTGGACTCAGCTCGGTGAGCGCGGTGGTGACGGTGTCCTTGCCCGCTGCTGGCGGACCGTAGAGGACGACTCCCCTCTTCGCGGTCATGCGTACATCGCCCCCATCGCCTGGCGCGCCTGATCCGCAAGCGTCACTGCAGTGCCCAACCGGTTGTCGACAACCAGATGCGGAACCGCCGGCCGCAGGTCCAGGTCGATCGTCGCCATGTACTCGTCCCAGCGGGCGAGCTTCCAGGCGTCCCGAGCCGCCGAGCGGAAGGTGATGTATTCCCGCATCGACTCCTCATCACAGCGCACCCACACAGGGAAGACGTCGACCCCCATGGACGCGGCCCGGTTGGACAGGCGCTGCATCCACTCCGGGTCCGTCATCTCCGAGATGAACGGCGCGCTCAGCACCGTGCTGATCCCGCACTTGATGTTGGCCATGGCCGACTGCATGAGGCAGTCGTACTCCACAGCCCGGACACGCTCCCGGTAGAGCTGCGTATGCCGGTCGTTCGGGTCGCCCCCCAAGGCCACCAGGAGGCGCTCCACCAGCGGCCGAGTGAGGGGGTCCTTGTCGAGCAGCGGCCAACCGGTGAGCTGGACGAAGAACCGCGCCAGCTCGGTCTTGCCGCTGCCGGCATAACCGCCAACCAGGATCAGGACGGGTCGGTGGGGGTCACCGCCGGTGTGCCGACGCTTCCAGGCGTCGATGATGCGCTGCTGGAGTGCGAAGTGGCCAGCGTCCTCGCTGCCGGGCGAGATGCGGTGGATGGCACGTTCGACGGCCAGGACGTGCGCGCCGTTGAGGCGATCGTCCATCGGAGTGAGCTTGAAGGACGTCTCCTCACCGGGCAGCGGGGTCCTGAAGCCGAGGTCGGGCTCGGTAGCCCGGTAGAGGAGGCAATAGGCGCGCCGGTAGTGCGGGCCCGGGTAAACCTCGCCCTGCTCGTGCTGCCACAGCGTCTGCGGATTCGCGGCGGGAATCCCCTTCAGCTTGGCTCGTTCCGCTACTTCACGGAGCCTCTCGCCAGCCTTCTCCAGGGTCAGGCCGTGTGCCTCGCGCTGCTCACGCAGCCGGTCCGGCCGCCACCCCGCTCGCTGCTTCCCCACCCTCTGCCCCTCCGTCATCTTCATGCCTGCGAGCCTAGAGCGCGGGCTCGAAATCCCATGTGTACGCGGATGTTGAAAACCCGTGAACGCGCTCATGTACGTGCTTCGACAGCGCGCTGTGATGTCCTCGCCGAAGCGCGCGCGGTGTGATTGCTCCAGCAGCGCAGCCGGATGGTGGGATGAGGAGGTGCCCAGTGCGCAGTCGACTTGCTTCGCCTGGCGTGGCGCGATCAGGCCTTCCGCTCTCGCTCAAGTTCTGCGAGTCGGGTGGCCATCGCGTCAAGCTTGGCCTCAAGCCTTTCGACTGTGGCAGCAAGCTCGGCCGTGGAAGGTTGCGCTGCGACAGGCATCGGCCGGGCACGAACGAAGACGCCCTTCCCTGCCTGTCCATACAGAAGGCCCTCGGCAGTCAGCTCTGTGACGGCGCGCCGGACCACGGTGCTGGAGACGTCGTACTGCGATCCCAGCTTGGCTGTCGAGGGAATCGGATCTCCGACCGCAAGACGGCCATCGGCAATCTGCTGGCGAAGGTCCTCCATGACGCGCTGGTACTCCGGCTGACCGTTCCCCACCACTGCTCCTTCCTCATATGGCCGCTTGCTTGAGCTGCTCATAGTGCAGCACATGGGCTCGGTGAGCAGTGGGTGCAGGGTCTGGGTCGTCATTGGGAACACCTCCTTGACAACCTTATACACATAGTGCACATTGTACGTAAAGCTCGTGGTCCTCCGGGAACACCGAGTCAGCACCACCGCAGTTTCTGCAGCTCGACTCTTCGGAGTTGGGCAAGTGGTCGGAGGCGGTAGCACGAACAAACCCCCCGGCCGGCAGGACTGTTTGCACGACCTCAGCGCTGATGCGCTGTCTGTCTGCCAGGACTCGGGCGTTGGCTTGTGGGCCTGGTGGGCGGAGAGAGCATCCGCCCCGCGAACACCCCCTCTCCCTGCCGAGGAGTCGCCATGCCTGAGCTCACCATGCCCAAAGCCGCTAAGCGCAAGGGCCGCACCCGTACATCCCGCGTCAGCCCCCTCGACGCGATCGCCCTCTCGACCCTGTCGCCCGGACACATCGACATGCGGACCGTGGAGTCCACGCAGACTCGCCGCATCTCGGTGGTGTGCCCGGACTGCGGCACCTGGGTGGCCGTGACCCCCCACCGCGGCACCTACCTGCTTAAGCTCGTCCCGCACCACACCGGCAAGGCCGGCGTCGCCGACGCCATCCGCTGCAGCTCCAGCAACCGCCTAGTCGACGTCGACATCAGCGGGGACACCTGGCGCCGCCAGTACAACGACTGGGCGCGCGAGGAGCGGCTCGCCGTCGACGTCACCCGTCACCGCCGGGCCACCGTCCAGACCCTCAAGGTCGCCCGGCCGCAGCAGCGGCCCGCCGACCGGCGAGTCCAGTGGGAGCGTACGGTGCCCGCCGCCCGCCGGGCCGACGTTGCCCGTTCGGTGCCCGCCGACGCGATCCCCACCACGCGCGGTCGGGCCGTCGACGGACCCGCTGGCGCCCCGCTTGCCATGACCCCCCAGACCGCGGGGAACCGCCGCTCCGTCCGCGCCCTGGCCACCGGCACCCTTCGCGCCCTGGCCGACGCCCACCAGGACCGCTCCGCGAGCGACGTCCTCGACGAGCACCTCACCCGCGCCGCCTACACCCACCTGGCCACGGTCTGGCGCCGCCCCCTGACCCCGGCGGACCAGCCTCTGCACACCGCGCTGTTGGCTGCGGTGAGGGCCGCGCTGCCCGTGCCGGCCCCGGGCGAGACCGTCGCCACGTACACCGCCCGATGCCACAGGTCCGCACTCGCTGCCTGACCTGCACACCGCGACGAACGACCACGGCCTCGGCCGCCCGGCACGACGGGGCGGCCGAGGCCGTGGCTGCTCGTACGGCAGTCATGAAACGACGAACCCCCGGGCTTAGGCCCCCGGGGGTCGTCTTTGCAGTCCCCCTCCAGGAAAGGGAAGACGCACATGCACAGGATGACATCAACTCAGGCCCGCCGGATGCGGCGCCCGGTGCTCCAGGCCGCGATCGACGCCGGCGCCAAGTGCGCCCAGGCCGACCCCGACCTCTTCTTCCGGGCCGACGGGGAGCCGCCGGCCACCTGGCAGGCGCAGCGCGCCGAGGCGATCGGCTTCTGCCACGGCTGCCCCGTCCGGGCGGCCTGCGAGGAGCTGGCCCTGCGCGACGGCGACGGCAACGACCGCGTCGACGACCTGGTCCGCGGCGGCCGTTCCGGCTACGAGCTGGTCGCCCTCCGCGAGCTCCAGGCCCAGCGCCTCGCCGCCGCGATCACCGCCGACGAGGCCAGCGACCGGGAGTGGAACAAGCTCCAGGACCTCGCCGTGAAGCTGAACCGCGAGGCCCGCCGGATGCCGACCCGGAGCGGTGGCATGCCGCACCAGGCCGCACTCCTGCGGCAGCAGAACGAGCGGATCGCCGAGCTCGCCGCCAAGCTGGCTGTGGTGCGCACCGCCCGTCGCGCCCGGACCGGTTGGGAGGTCGCGGCATGACCGCCACCCTGACCCCGCGCGCCGGGAAGATCGACGACATCCGCCGCGAAGACGACTCCCGCGGCTACGAGCGGGACGAGACCGACTCCCTCCACCAGCTCGGCACCCTGCTGCTCACGATGGCCGAGCGGGACGACGCCCGGATCCCCGAAGGCCGCCGGGCCCGGCGCACCCTCGCGGAGATGGCCCCCGGCTACGTCCGGCCCCCGCTGCTGTCCTTCAACGTGCCGGTCCGCGCGGCGGACGACGCCTGCGTCCTGTGCGGCTTCTGGACCTGCCGCTGCGGGAACGCCGCCGCCCCGGCGCCGCCGCCGAGCGCGACGGGCACGGTCCGGTGAGTAGCTGCGGCCACCCCCCGACCCTGGTCACCGTGAACTCCACCGGCGCGGACGGCAAGCCGTACCAGTCGGTCAAACACGAGCCCTGCACCTGCGGGACGCCGCCGCAGCCGCAGCCCGAACAGGAGTAGGGCTTGCACATACCGGCCGCCCGTACCGCCCAGCACCACGCGGTACGGGCCATCGCCGCGCGCGGTCTGACCCACCCGCTCACCCAGGCGCGCCTGGCGGCCGCCGTGCTCACCGCGGCGGCCGCCTGGGACGCCGGCCACCGCGTCACCGACATCCACCCGCCCCTCGCCAGACGCGGCAAGAGCTGAATACCCGGCGTCCCGCCCGACGGGCCCGGAGGCCAGGCTCTGGACCGCAGCCCTGGCCCCGCCGCGTACCGGCCGCCCGCCCTCCGGGACGCCGCCCTTTCACACACCTTCGGTCCGGGAGAGTCTCGGGCCCGTCACTCGCCAGGAGAGCCCCATGCAACGCAGCACCAAGCTCGACACCGGGACGGCCCCGACCGGCAGCCGGCTGCCGGAGTCCCTGTGCACGCACCGGCCGACGTGCCCGACCGCAGACAGCCCCGACCGCGAGGCCGCACACACCATCGCCTCCCACCCCGAACAGGGCTGGAGCCTGCTCTGCAACTCCGTCCTGGTCTTCGAGGACACCGGCGAGCTGCTGCCCGACGGCCGGATCATCGACCCGCACCGGCCCGTCGGGGCCATGCATGCCGGGCAGCCCTTCGGGCGGCCGGACACGCATGCGCTCATCGAGGGCACGGTCGGCAGCGGCAAGACCGACAGCGCCGCGTTCCACAAGCTGGCGACCCTGGCCAACTCCTCCCGGTCGGCCTGACGGCTGCCTGATCCGCCCGCACCGACCGCCGAACATCTGGCGGCCGGGTCGGGCGGTGAAGGGGAGCCGGACAGCCCGGACCATCAGGACTGAGGAGTTGCTGTGCCCGACACCGCACAGAGCACCGCCCCCGTGACCACCTACATGCGGGGTCAGTACGTCCTCTACCGCAACCCGGAGATGTTCTGGACCGGGCAGGAGGGCCACACCTTCGTCTGCCGTGTCGAGCGGATCTGCGTGGGCGGGACCACCTACGACCTGACCCCGCTGCCGTCGGGCCGCCAGATCGGCGCCGCGAGCCCCGACTACATGCGGCCGCTGCCGGCCGTCGACGCGATGCGCGACATCGACACCGCCCCGCTCAACACCGGTACGGCCGCCGACATGACCCCGGCCGCCGTCGCCTGGCTCACCCAGCAGGCCGCCACCCTCTCCCGGCGCCCGGAACTGCCGCCCCACAGCGGCTGACCCGGCCACGCTCCCCCACCCCTTCCTCCGTCTGCCGACCGGCCCCCGGTCGGCAGACGAAGGAAGCGCACTGCCAGAAAGGACTTCCCGCTGTGACCACCCGACGCCCTGCCCGCCGGCCCGCCACGAAGCCCACGACGAAGAAGACCACCGCCGCCGACCAGTCCGCCGAGACCACCGAGACCGCCACCACCGTGGCCGAGCCCACCGCGACCGCCCCGGTGGAGGACACCGAGGCGCTGGTGACCTCCGCGCGCGCCGAGGCCGACCAGCTGCTCGCCGCCGCCCGCACCGAAGCCGCGTCCCTAGTGGACCAGGCCCGGCAGCAGGTCAACGACGCGGACGCCGCCGCCCTGAAGGCGCAGAGCGAGGCAGAGGAGATCCTGGCGGCGGCGACCGCGCAGGCCGAGCGGATGCGCAAGCTCACCGACGAGCAGATCACCGCGGCCGAGGAGACCGTGCAGCGCGCCCGCACGATCGCCGACGGCGACCTGGCCGCCGCCGAGCAGACCCTGGCCCGCCGCCGCCAGGCCGCCGAGAAGCTCCAGGCCGAAGCCGAGCTGGAGGCCGGCCGGATCGTGGAAGCGGCCCGTACCCGGGCTGAGCAGATCCGCGCCGAGGCCGAGGAGGACAAGACCCGCGCCCAGAGCGAATCCGACGCCACCGCCGCGCACGCCGCGCACCTGGTGGAGGAAGCCAAGCAGCGGGCCGCGGACCTCGTCGCGGCGGCCGAGGCCGACGCGGAGGCCCGGCGCGACGCCGCGGCCCAGATGCGCGAGCAGGCGGAGAAGGACTCCGAGCAGCTGCGCACGCAGGCCCGCGACGGAGTGGCCGCCGCCGAGGAGGACGCGGCCCGGATCCTGGACGCCGCCCGCAGCCAGGCCCGTGAGGTGCTGCGGGAGGCCGAGGACGATGCCGACGACCGCCGCACGGAGGCGCAGCAGACGCTCCAGGCAGCGCAGGAGCAGGCCGAGGACGAGGTCCTTAAGGTCCGCTCGCTGGCCGAGGCGAAGGCCGCCGGGGTCATCACCGGCGCGGAGGCCGCGGCCGCCGAACGGATCACGGTCGCCGAGAAGGAAGCCGCACGGCTGGTCGCAGACGCCGAGGAGGAAGCCGAGTCGGTCCGCTCCCGCTTCCGCTACGAGCAGCAGGAGGTGTGGCAGGAGCTGACCGCCTCTCGCGAGGAGATCGCCAAGGCGCAGGCGCTCATCGCACTCCAGGAGAAGCGGAAGAACTTCGTCAACACCTGGGGCCCGCGGGTGGCGCTCGGCGCGACGATCGTCCTCACCGCGTCCGGCGAGTTCGCTCTGGCCAAGCTGTCCGGCTGGCCGTGGCAGGTCGCCTGGGCGCTGCCGCTCGCGATCGACGTGTACGTCGTGCAGGCGTTCCGCCGGCACCGCGACGTCGCCGCAGCCCTCATCCTCATGGTCGCCGCGAACGCCGCCTACCACCTCGCGGCCGCCGGCCTCGTCGGCGTCGAGACGCCCGTCGGCGACAAGCTGAAGCCGCTGTGGTGGCTGATCGTCGCGGTCGCCGCCATCGCCCCGTGGGTGATGTGGCGGATCCACCAGATCACCAAGGAACCCGGTGAGACGGCAGTCGGTGAGACCGGCACGGCCACGACGGCGCAGCCGCTTGAGACCGACCGAACCCGGCCCGCCGGTGAGACCGACACCGCCCGGTCCGCCGATCTCACCGCCTCCGGTGAGACGGTCCCGCACCCGCGCACCGCTCCGGCCCCCTCTGTTGAGACGGCCGAGGGTGAGACGCGGTGGGCCCTTGAGACGGCACCCGGTGAGACCGGGACCCCGGTGAGCACGACTGAGACGACGTCTCACACGGGTGAGACCCGCAGGTCAGACCGTGAGACGAACACCAGCCCCGGGGGCGCGGTCGCCCTCCCGCTGCGCTCGGTTGAGACGAACCGCCCCGCCCTCGCCCGGGACGCTGAGATCGAAGGACAGGTCACCTCGCTGCTGAGCCTCATGTACCGGCGGCAGGGCCTCGACACCGTCTCAGTCGACGAGGCCAAGGACATCCTCGGCGTCTCACGGGCCACCGCCGGCCGCCGACTTGAGATCGCACGGTCCCGCTACACGAACGTCTCGTGAGACGACGCGGCCAACCCGGCCGCGCCAGCCGCCCCGTCCGACCGAGAGGAGCTCCTCCTGTGAGCATGTCCCAGTACGTGATCGGCATGGTCCTCGTCCTGGCGGCTCTGGCCGCCCTCGTGGCCACGCCGCTGCTGATCGTCCACTCCCGCACGACGTACGACCACGGCCCCAGCTGCTTCTGGTGCCACCCGCGCCTCCCGCGCGGGCGCAGCCGGCACTGACCGCCCCGCACAGCGTCCGACACCAACAGTGAAGGCCAGCCCATTCGACCTGGGCTGGCCTTCGCTGCGACTGCCGGAAGCAGCAACAGCCTGCCCAGTAGACCAGATTCACCGCCCCCAGCAGGCCCGGTCATTCGTACTGGGACCTCCTCTGTCCTCAGCTTCGGCGAGCCCGGCCCAGCCGGTCCTCGCCGGAGCTGTCGCGCCCTCGCCGAGACGCGCAAATGACGACAAAAGCACCTGACCTTCCAAGGAGGAACCAGCGTGACCCACGACCGCGAACGCGAATACATCGACCAGAGATTCACCAACCTGACCTCCGGCGTGGAGTGGGAGCAGCCCGCCCCCACCCCCTACGGACCGCCCGTCAAGGCCCCCATGACGGGACAGACCAAGGCCCTGCTCGCGATGGCCGGACTGGTCATCGTCGGCGCCAGCGCGGTCGGAGTTTCCGCCTTCAGCGCCTCCTCCGGGCAGGCCGAGGTGCGGGCCCAGGAGCTCGCCCTCCAGGCCCAGCAGCTCGAGGTGGAGCGGGCCAAGCTGAACGCCCCGGACGCGAAAGCGGAAGAGCGGCGCATCGCCGGATTCCAGGCGTGCATCGAGAAGGCCGGCATGAACAAGGACGTCTGCGCGCAGGCGTTCCCGGCCCCCGGCGCAACGAACCTCGGAGGCTCCCGGGGCGCGGCCAACGTGTCCTCCGTTTCCGACTCCAACCAGGGCGGAGGGTCCGGCATCACGGGAGGTCTCGTCATCGCCGGAGTCGCGGTCGTCGGGATCGGATTCATGGTCCGCAAGGCCAACAAGGCCAGTAACGCCACGTAAGTTCCTTCCTTCCTTCCCTCCCACACAGAAAGGCCCGTTCCCGCGTCCCATGGGGCCGTGAACGGGCCTTTCGGCCGGGAGGGAAGGAAGGAAGGAAGTCACAGAAAGTGAGGATCTCGCAGTGTCGACCCCGCCCGCCCCGCCCCCGATGCCCCCTCAGTCGCCCCCCGGCGCTGCCCCGGCCACCCCGCCGGCCCAGACCCCGGCGCCGCCCTCCACCCCCGCTCCGGCCGCCCCGGCCGGGGGCGGGATCCTCGCTCCGGTTACGCTCGCGCGTCCCACCCGGGACGCCTCCGGAGGATCCGCCGCCTACGCCTCCCAGGAGGAGAACGGCAGCACGGACAGCAAGCCCGGCAAGGGGGCGAAGAACACCGCGAGCCCCGGTATGTGGAAGGGGATCGCCGCCTACATCGCGAATCGTCCGCAGCAAAAGATCGCGGTGCAGCACACGATCAGCGAGATCCGCGGCACGTCCACCGACCGCAAGATCAACCACGGGATCACGGAGAAGAAGGGCGCCACCTCCGACACCAAGTCGAACCGCACGGCGACCACCGCTCACAGCAACAAGAGCGACAAGTCCGCCAAGACCGCCGACACCCGCGACGCCAAGACCTCCGCGGCCAGCACCAAGGCCGACAAGAACAGCCGCGACGCGAAGACCGCCGACACCCGTAGCTCTGCGGAAAAGAACAGCCGCGACGCCAAGACGGCCGACACGCGCAGCTCGGCCGACAAGAACAGCAACACCCGGGACGCGAAGACGGCCGACACCCGCAATTCCGCGGACAAGAACAGCCGCGACGCGAAGACGGCCTCGGACCGCAAGGACCACAACACCCGCCAGCAGACGGGCAAGACGTCCACGGACACCCAGGACCGTACGGCCCGCGACGACAAGACCAGCCGCAAGACCGACACGAACGGGCGGCAACCGCCGGAGAGCAAGCCCGCCTCCGCCACCACGCCGCCGAAGGCCCCCGCCCCCGGCACGGCCACCGCACCCCCCACTCCGGCCAAGGCCGCGGACAAGCCCACGGCGGCGAAGCCGGACCCGGCCACCACGAAGCCGGGCCCCCAGCCCGCGCCCGGCGCGCCAGCGCCCGGCCCGTCCGCACCGACCAGTCCGGCTCCGGCCGGGCCGACCGGTCCGTCCGGCCCCGCTCCCACCGGCAAGCGGGGCAAGGTCAAGCTCCGCAAGGGCCCCTACAGCGCGCAACCCGCGCGCGAAGAGGGCTTCAAGGCCGGGGCGCAGCAGGCCGCCGTCGACGCGGACAAGGCCGCGTGGAAGGACGGCTACGCGGACGGCCAGCAGGCCATCCGCGACAAGGCCGCCCGAGACAAGCAGCAGATGGACGCCGCCCGCGACCGCACCCGAGGAGTTCCGCCCGTGCCCGCCACGCCCCCCGCCCCGCCGGCCCCGCCCGCACCCCCCGCCGCCGCTCCGGCGACGCCGGGAGTGACGCCCCTGGGGGCGAAGGTCGTCGGCGACAACGTGCAGCTGTCCAACGGCACCACTCTGACCCGCGGCGAGGTCCTCAACCTGCGCGCCTTCACTCGGTTCCTTCACGGCAAGGAGCAGCAGACCCACCAGATCGTCGACCAGTGCAAGCAGGCCAAGGAAGTCTCGGCGAACCGCGTCCAGCAGATCCAGCAGCTGATCGAGCAGTGCCAGGACCCGAAGATCAAGGGCGGCAAGCACCTGGTCGCCTCCCTGCAGAAGCTCCACGACGCGACCGAAGCCCAGGCGAAGGAGGCCGACAAGATGCACGCCAACGCGGCGCGCGGCATCGACGCCCTGCAGACCCTCAACAAGAACGCGGAGACCCGCCACGGCGGCGTCTACAAGGCCGTGGCCGACTCCCCCGAGACCAGCCCCGCCGAACGCGCCTTCTACACCCGATAGGAGACCCCAGATGGCAGAGACCACCTACCGCGCGCTGCGCGCCGAAGTACAGAAGGTCGCCTACTCCGTGGCCAGGGAGGGCGAGACGATCCGGGAGATCGGCCAGCGCGCCGACCAGAACGCCCAGCGTGTGGCCCAGGTCGCCGACAACCTGGCGAACCTCGAAGTCGACACCCACACCACCGGCGAGGCCAAGGACACGGCGCGGATCATGCGCGGCCTGTCCCAGGTCGCCATCGCCGCGGCGTCGGCCGCCGACAACGTGGGCGGCGCCGCGCGTGCCGCCGACGCCCAGGCCCAGAAGTCCCACGAGGGCATCGACGAGCAGGTCGGTGCGATGACCGTCCCCATGGCCCGCGCCTCTTTCTACGAACAGGAGTAACCGAGCATGTCCGAGATCACCGTGACCCGCCGCCCTCAACTCGCCGACCAGGTCCCCGCGCTGGTCTCGGTGATCGCCCCGCCCGTCCTCGGCGCGCTGACCCCGCTCCTCGAGCCCGGCCTCGCCGCCCTCACCGCGGCCGCCACGGTCTGCGGCAGCGCCGCCTTCGCCACCCACTACGTGGGCCGCGTACCGGCGAACATCGTCAACGCCACGGGGATCGGGGACGTCCTGGCGGCCCAGCGCTCCACCCTGCTGGGCTCCAGCCTCCTGACCTCCATGGCCGTCGTACCGGGCGCGTTCCTCGGCCCCGCGTACGCGGACGCACTCATGGCCGGCTTCCTCGACCCGGCCTCGGTGTCCGGGCTCGTCTCCGCCGCCTGGTGGACGATGTGGGCCGGCCTCACCATCAAGCTCCGCCCCGCCCTGGCAGCCCGCAGGGTCCGCATCACCGCCCCCACCCCGGAGGCCGGCCCGGCCGCCGCCCCAGGGCCGGGCGGTCTCTACAAGGTGTGGGCCGACCACATCTCCGGCGAGAGCGGCGCGCACCCCGGCCAGCACCTCGTCGGCGTGAGCGACACCGGGGACCGGTGGGAGGGCATCATCGAGGCCCCCCAGGGCCGGTCGGTGAACGTCTCCGCCGAATCGGTCGGCTCCGCGTACCGGGTCCCGGCCGAGTGGGTCAGCTTCGCGGCCGGCCACCACCCCGGCGAGCAGTACGTGACGGTGCGCCGCACCCCGCCGGCGGAGCTGGACCCCACCACGATGGAGGGGATGTGGGCCCGCCTGGTCCGGCCCACCGTCATGCCGGGCACCCACCTCAAGGACGCCCAGGTCGACCCGGCGACCGGCGGCTGGGTGGCGTGGGTCGTGGCCGACGAGGACAAGGCGTCCCTGCCCGTCCCCAACCGCACGGACCTGGTGGGTGCTCTGCGGTCCACCATGACCCTGGTCGACTACCAGCCCAACAAGTCCGACCCCCGCAAGGCGAAGATCCACATCATGGAGAAGAACCCCCTGGAGGACGGGGTGCCCTTCCCCGGCCCGCAGGTGCTCAAGCCGTCCCCGGGCGGATACATCTCCATCGGGCGCGGCGTCTCCGGCCGCCCCGCCCGCCTCCAGCTCTTCGACCCCGTCCTCGGCGCGCAGCACGTGTTCATCGCCGGGGTCACCGGCTCCGGCAAGGGCGGCGCCGTCCAGATCATCGCCCTCGCCGGACACCTCGCCGGGATGGCGATCATCTACGCCGACCCCAAGGGATCCAGCAACCCCGACGTCGAGACGATGGCCGCCTACGCCGCCACCGGCGACGACGCGATCAAGGCCCTGCGCCTGTCCTACGCCATCCTCAAGCACCGGATCGCCGAGTCCGCGCGCCTGGGCAGGAAGAACTTCAAGGCGACGGACGACTGCCCGTGGATCATGACGGTCGTGGACGAGACCCACATGATCACCGACACAGCCACCGAGACCGGCAAGGAAGCGGTGTTCATCCTGGACAAGCTCGCCTCGCTGGGCCGCAACCTCGGCATGACGCTGCTGATCGTCAACCAGGCCGTCAACGCCGCCAAGCTCGGCGGCGACACCGCGATCCGCACCAACGTCATCCAGGGCGGCGCGATGATCATGCTGCGCACCGACAGCGCCCAGTCCAACCTCGTGACCGTGGAGGGCTTCGAGGGCATCGACCCCGGCGCGATCCCCGCCGCCTGGAACATCGAGGACGAGCCCCTCATCTGGTCCGACGACCTGCCCATCAACGACCCGGCGAGGACGTTCGGCCTCGGCTACGTCGGCTCGCCCGGCGAGCCGGTGCAGATGATGCGGACCTGGGTCCTGGAATCCGCCGCCCCCTACATCCGCCACGACGCCATCATCTGGCCGCAGGACTTCACAAGCTGGGACGACCGGCACCAGATCGCCGACACCCCCGTGAACGGCGACGGCGACGCCCCTGCCAGCAGCGGCGGCTCGGACTGGGGCAGCGGCGGATACGAGCCCCCGCCCGGCGGCGGTTTCAAGGCACCGGCCGAACCCGCCGCGGACGTCGCCATCCTGGACTGCCTCGACAACCACGCCGGCCTGGAGATGCCCAAAGCCACGATCCTCGCTCTCACCGGCCTCAACGAGAAGACGCTCTCCAACACACTCACCGACCTGGTCAAGAAGGGAGCCATCGAACGCGTCAAGAACGGCGTCTACCGCAAGAACGCATAGAAGGGAGCAAGAACCCATGCTCGGCAACCTCGCGAGGCCCGCACACCGTGCGGGCCTCCCCCGCCCCGATGCCCGAGCCGTGCAGGGCCTGATCGGTCAGGTCGACGCGGTGTTCGCCACCGGCCCGGCCGGCTACCCGGAGCCCAGCATCCGCCACACCCTGCGCACCGGCCGGGAGCTGATCATCCGCTACGGCTGGACCCGCGGAACCCTCTGCGACCGACACGGCCTGTGCCTGCTCGGGTCCGTCCAGGCCGCCGCCCTCGCCTACGACCCGACCGTATGGGCGCGCGAAGTGAAGGCGGCGGAACTCCGGCTCATGAACACCCTCGGTACCGCCGACCCCCACGAGCTCCCCCGCTTCAACAACCGCCAGACGTGGGCCGGCCCGGTCCTCGACCTCCTGTTCCGCGCCGCGAACTGACCCAACTCGGGCCCCGGTAACCCCTGGGCGCACAGACCCCGGCTGCGGTTTCATGAGGCCATGCAACCGAGCGAGGGCAGCAGCGACTTCGAGGCGCCGTGCAACTGCGGCGCCCTCGGCGACCACGAGCCCAACCGGAACTGCTCCCATCAGCCGGTCATCCACATCGAAGTGACCGGGGGCCGCTCGGCCTGCCTCGAAGCCCTCGGGGTGCTCCGCGCCCACTACCACGTGTTCCCCGAGCACGAGTGGCAGGACCCGAACAGCGAGCAGTGGGTGTTCCAGCTCGGCGCCGTCCGAAACTACTGGCGGCCGCTCGCGCCGGCCCCGGCGCTCACCGCACCAGCGGCACCCACCCCGGAAGCCGCCGTACTCGCCTGCCTCCACGACGCCCTCGGCCTGGAAGTCGACGAGAACGCCATCGGCGCCCTCACCAACCTGACCGGCGACACCCTCACCACCACCCTGACCGCCCTGGTCAAGGTCGGCAAGATCGAACACGTCCGGCTCGGCTACTACCGCAAGAACACCTAGCCGCAGCCCCCAGCTCAGCCCCGCGCCCCGCCCGGAGACCCTTCCCGGCGGGGCGTCGCACTGTCCTGCCCAAAACCCAGACACCAGGAGACACCGCCCGTGCGCCGCTACGCCTACCGCTGCACCGTCTGCCGCACCACCAGCCCCGTCGTCCACCAGCCCGACGACCTGGCCGCCGAAGGCGAGTCCCACCGCATCGCACTCCACGGCGGGCACATACCCGACAACGAAGGCGCCGGTGAAGTCGACCGCCTCGGCCGCTGGTACGCCTCCCTCGGACCGCTGATCGCGATGCACGCACGCATCACGGACGGGCTCAGCGACCTCCGCGACCCCAAGGGCACTGGCCACCCCTTCTGGGCCTCCGCCGCCGCCACCCTCATCCTCGGCAGCGCGGCCGCCCTCGTTCTCGGCATCATCTCCGCCGCCCTCTGACCCCTGCACCGACCGCCCTGCCTGGTCACCGGCCCGGCCACCCCGCACCCGGGGCGGCCGGGCCGGTGACCGGACAGGCCGACCGGCCTACACGCTCAGCCCGTGCCCGCCGCCCCGCACCTGAAGGCGGCGGGCACATCCACGTCCACTCCACCGACACGGAAGGGTTCATCGTGCTCATCCCCCGCCCCCGCCGCAGGATCGGCCGCCCGCGCCCCACCATCCCCGGCCCCCGCTACCCGCTGCCCCAGCGCCGACTGCCCGGCACCTGGAGCAGCTGATGCCGCGGGCGCGACGGAAGCGGCGCCGCGAACTCAAGCGAGTCCCCCGCACGGACGCGACCCTGCCCGAGCACGACCGGGGGGCCATACCCGAAGGGCTGCTCACGCGGCGGCAACTGCGGGAAAGGGGACTGAGCCCCGGCGGCCACGACCCGGTCGCGGTCCTGCGCTGCAAGTACTGCGCCTTCCGGCCCGACCAGTCCTGCAACCACCCCACCCGGGGCTGGCGCTACGACGCGAGCCTCGCCCGACCGAAACGGGTCCCGACGCTCGCCCAGGAGTGGGCGCTGGACCGCGCGATGGCCGCCCGCCAGACGTGCCCCGTGCCCACTTGCGGCCGGCGGTACGTGTTCTGCCTCCCTCTCAAGACGCTCGGCTCGTGCCTGGAATGCGCGGAGGGCACCCCGGCCGACCCCGGCTCCTACTTCGCTCCCCCGTCCGGCCACCCGCTGGCCGCCTGACCGAGAGGACACCCGCTCATGAGCACCGCCGTTCGCCCTTCCGTCTTCACCGAGCCCGACCGGCCCAAGAACCTGCTGATCCGCTTCGTGACGACCGGCGGCAGCTACGTTGACGTCACCGGCCACGGCGAGCACTTCGACAACAACAGCTGGAACTGCCTCGGCTGCGGCGACGCCTCCCGAAGCCCGGAGAAGGACTACCTCTTCCGCATCCGGCCCGACGCCAACAACCACGCCACCGCCTGCCGCGCCATCCCGCTGACGTGACCGGCCTGCGCACCACCCTGCTGCTCGCCGCCGCCGTCCCGCTCGCCGCGGCGACGGCCGCCGCCGCACTCAAGGCCGGCCACCTCGCGCTGCACGCCGACAGGCACCGCATCGAGATCACCGCCCGCCCCCGGCCGGGCTGCCCGCGCTGCCACGGCGAGGGCGGCTGGTGGGTCGGCGGCGCCTTCCCCGAGATGGAGGCGTGCGGCTGCTGGGCCCACCGGCGCGAGCTGCGCATCCGGCTCTGGCCCGTCCCGGCCTGGGACGAGCCCCCGTTCTGAAACACCACCGCCCCCGGCCGGAGACCGGTCGGGGGCGGTGCGCATCGCAGGGCGTCCGCAGCATCGGCAAGAGGCCGGGCGCCCCGCACACCCCACCCCGCAACACCGAGATGAGGAGCACACCCAGCATGACCGATCGCCTCCGCGCCATCGAGGGCCTGGCCCTGGTCGCCGCTCTCACCGCCGTCTTCGACTCTGTCCACCCCCTCGGCGACCAGTTCGTCCAGAACAGCCACGACGCGTCGACCAAGGGCATGCACGGCTCGCACCTGGTCTACACGAACGACGGCTCCCCGGTGGAGGAGAACCCCTGGCGCAGCGGCAAGGAGGGCCGCACCTGCACCGCCAGCGCGTACGGCCGCCGCAGCGTGAGCCGACACGTGGCCAGCTACAGCGCCCTGCAGCTCGCCTCCACGATCGCCGTCACCCGCACCCTGGGCTACCGCGTTCCCGTGGCCGCGCTCCTGACCGGCGCCGCGATCAACGCGGTCACACACGGAATCCTGGACCGCCGCGATCCGCTGCTCTGGCTCGCCGAGAAGGCCGGCAAGACCGGCTACATCAAGCACGCCACCGTTGTCCGCAAGGCCGGCGGCGAGGGCACCGAGTACCCCAAGGCCGTCCAGGACGTCTCCGGCCCGGGTACCGCGCTGATGGAGCTGGACCAGGCGGCCCACCGTGCGATCGGCGTGGCCGCCGCCCTGGTCACGACCTGGCTCACCCTGCGCAAGGGCGATCGCAGGTGACCCCCGCCGCCTGTACCCGTCTGGAGCGCGTCCGTGCCTCGGCCGGGATCGTGAAGCTCGCCATCCAGCAGATCGAGGACGGGCTGGGCGGGCCGATCGACGCCGAGTTCCTCGCCGAGACGCTGCGCGAGCTGTTCGACGAGGCCGACCCCAAGGGCGGCGTCCTCGGCTCCCTCAAACCAGCTGCTGACGATGGCCTCGCGCGCCGCCGCGCTCACCCCGCTGGACGGCGAGGACTCCGAGTCCGCCGCCTGCGGCCGCGGCCTTCCTCCTCGACTCCGCCGGGATGCGCCTGCACCTGGCCACCTCCACCCTCGACCCGCAAGGGGAACGCCCGTGAGGACCACCTTCGAAGGCACAATGCAGCCGCTCGACACGACCATCCCCGATCCGGCGCTGATCGTCCTCATCGGCGCGGCGGGGAGCGGCAAGAGCACATGGGCGAACACCTGGCCCTCCACGCAGGTCCTGGAGCTCGACCACTTCAGGGCCATGGTCTCGGACGAGGCCGGAGATCAGTCGGCCACCTTGTCCGCGGTGAACGTGATGCACACCGTGCTGGAGGCCCGCCTCGCCCGGAAGCGCACGACGGTGATCGACGCGTCGAACACCGAGGAGCGGGTGAGGGCTGGCCTTGTGCAGATGGCCCGGAACTACGGCGTGCCCACCGTCGCGTTCCTGCTCTCCACCCCGGCCGATGTGTGCGTGGAGCGCCAGGCCGACCGGAGTCCGGACCGCGCGGTGCCCGAGGGCGTCGTACGCCGCCAGCACGCCGAAGCCGTCGCCGCCTTCCCCCGGCTGCGCGGCGAGGGCTTCGACCACGTCGTCTTCGCCGACAACATCCACCGCCTGGAGCCGCTCCTCAAGCGCGCCAGCGACATCCGCCGCTGCGAGCTCGGCTGGGACGGCGGCGACGGCCTGGGCGGCCTGCTCCTGGTCCGCCGCACGTTCGGCGCGGAGGTGCTGCCGCTGTGGCGGTGGCGGGAGAACTCGCCGCTCGCCGGCGGCGACCGCGTCGGCGAGATCCGCCTCGGGCCCGACCGCCTGGTCCTCGCCCTGCGCACGGACGTCGACGGCGAGGGCGACTTCGGGTTCGACCTGCTGGTCGGCTGCCCGCACGACGACGACTGCGACGCCCCGGCGTGGCAGCCGGTCTTCTCGGTCACCGACCTGCTGAAGGCCCACACCAGCGAAAGCGGGCTGCACCCGGACGCCGTCTGCTCCGTCCACGGCGGCCCCGACGACGTCGACCAGGAGGCCGACGACCACGCCCGTGGCATGGACGACGACTTCGACGGCCGCGCCGACCTGGAAGAGCAGTTTGCGGCGGCGGTCCGCGAGTGAGCCGCGCCGCCGACGGCCCGCACCCGCATCCCCTCACCCCGGCGGAGCTTTCGGCCGGGGACCGATGGCTCTACGGCTGGGACGAATGCCAGCTGCCGGTGCAGGGCGGGGCCGCCGGCCTGGCCGCGCACCGCCGCACCGTCCACAACCCCCGCCGTGACTACGGCGACCCGCGCACCCCGATCCACATCCAGCTCTGAGCGGCCCGACCGCTCCCACCCGAAGAGGACTCGTCATGCAGGACTGGAACACCCCCGACCACAGGATCGCCGACACCGAGCACGGCACCCTGCTCTTCGCGGGCGACGTCCCGCTGGGCATCGCCGACTGGGAGTTCACCGAGAACGCCCCCGACCGCGACGGCCGCGTGTACGCCTCCCTGCGGGGCTGGCTCGTCAACGGCGGCGGCACCGGCCGCCTCGAGGACCCGTACACCGAGCCGATCGAGCCCGGCCGCGCCCGCCTGGTCCTCGCCGAGCTCCGCGGCCGCCACCCGCTGACCGACCTGGACGTCCACGTCGACTACCACTGCGTCGGCAAGCCGTACCCGAACACCTGGGACCACCGCGGCTGCCTGGTCACCGTCTCGTGGATGGACCGCCGCATCGACGCCGACGGCCGGCCGGTCGACGACGACGAGATCGGCCGCACCGAGTGGACCAACCCCGCCACCGGCCAGGTCTTCGACCTCACGCAGGCGTACGTCCCGGCGGGCGAGTGCTACTACGACGACCCCAAGCACCCGGCCTTCACCTGGCAGCACTTCGACCGGTGGAGCGGCGGCGTCCCGGTCCTCCACGCCTTCTACGGCGACCACACCACGCCCGCCCACGGGGCCAAGCGCATCACCGACGCCGAGTGGGTCCGCATCGCCGACGCCCCGAAGTTCTCCGAGCGCATGGCCACCTTCACCGCCGGCGCCTGACCTCCTCCGCAGCAGCGCGGCGTTCCTCCGTGCCGCCCCGGCCTCCGTGGCCGGGGCGGTCGCGGTGTTCCGCCACGACCAGCACGGAAGGAGATGGGCCGTCATGCCGATGCGCTACTTCGAGGTTGACGTCCCCATACGCCACACCACCAACCGCCAGCTGCACGGCGTCCACGTCTTCACCGGCGAGGCGTCGTCGACGAGCGAGGCCCTGCGCCGCGCGCACGAGGCGTACGACGCCGCGCTCGCCGCGCAGGCGGCCGGACTTGCCAACCCCGGCAAGCAGGTCGGGGGCTGGGGAGCGCGCGGGCTGCGGCCCGACTGGGCGCTCGACTGGTCCGCCGCGAAGGCCGGCCTCTGGCACAACCCCTACCGCTGATCCCGACGCCACCGGCCGGGACTCGGCTCTGCAGCCCTGCCCCGGGACGGACGACAAGGCGTCCAAACCAACCGACCGTCCCGGGTCCACCCCATCCCGCACATGCCGAGAGGGAGACCCCAAGTATGGACTCCGCCACGCGCGCTGGGCAGCGCGCCCTCATCATCACCACCCTCGCCGTCCCGGTCACCGGCTGGGCCGTCCACGCGCTCACGCTCCACCGGCGCCTGGCGGCAGAGCGCCGCGACCCGCTCACCGGCGCCCAGCGCCGCGCCGCGTTCGAGCGCCGCGCCCAGCGCCTGCTCGCCCGTCACCAGAAGGACTCCCTGCTCTGCCTGGTCGACCTCGACGACTTCAAGGGCCTGAACGACACCCACGGCCACGCCGCCGGTGACGCAGCCCTCGCCGCGACCGGCGAGCGCCTGGCCCACTGGGCCGGGCCGCACGGAGTCGTCGGCCGCCTGGGCGGAGACGAGTTCGCCGTCGTGACCCGCGTGGACACCCGGGCCGGTGACCACGCGATGGAGGAGCGCCTGGAGCAGCTGATGGGCGCGCTCCACGAGCCTGTGCACACCGAGGCCGGACCGCTCCCGGTCGCCGCCTCGGTCGGCACCGCCGTACCCGACTACCTCGGCATCCGCGCCCTGCCCGCCCTGCTGCGCGGCGCGGACGTCTCGATGTACCGGACCAAGCACTCCGGCCGCTACGGATGGGCGGAGATCGAGGACCTCCAGACGCCGACGGTCAACGGCCGCCGACAGGGACGCCCCGGCACCGCGCTGGAGCGCGCCGCATGACCGGGCTCGACGGCGGCGACTGGATCCGCGGCATCACGATCCGCCGGCCCTGGGCCGCCTGCATCCTCGCGGGGAAGACCACGGAGAACCGGCCCGCCCCCTGGCTTATGGATAGCTCAGCGGTGGTTCATAAGAGTTCCGCCCTCACGGAATCTGGTTCGGTCGTTGCCGCCACGCAACCAACCCTCAGCCGTTCGGCGAAGTGGCTGTCCACGTGGTTGAGAGCGCACTGTTTCCATGAGTACTTCCTCGCCAACACGAGGGATCTTTGGTCGGTTGCCCACAGGGGCTGGCCCTGCTGACAGATTGATCACCGGGCCGCTAAGTTTGCTGCCATGGTGGAGTGGGGGACACGTGTTGTGCGCGGCGGCTGCTGGTTCTCGTGGAAGAACCTGGACGACCTGGTGGCCATCTTTGAGGATGCGTTGCCCAGCGGTCAGATGACCGTCCGCTACTCGAAAACTTCCCGCACGGACAGGGACGATCTGGTCGTCAGCACAACCGAGAAGCGGGAGTGGACCGATCTCGCCTCGTTGCAAACGCACGTGGGCAGCGAACCAGTGATCACTGATCTTGAAGTTGAATGCACAGCCTCAACCGGCCCTCAGAAGATCATTTTCAAGATCGGTGGTGATCGCTTCGACAAGATCCTCGACTGGCCGCACCTGGCCGTCACCCGGATCGAAGGCGGATCTGAGGCGTGGGAGAACGGAGTGGCGCTCAGAGTGGGGGCCGTCTTCAACGAGGCTCGCTTCCTGGGGCGACGCCTAACCAAATGGATTGGCCGTCTGTCAGGACTCTGCCTGGTGATCGCGCTGTTTAGCCTGATCTACGAGCCATCCGGGACGCCGGGATTGGTGGGAGCCGGTGCGGGCCTGATGGCGTTCGTGCTCTTCCGTACTCACTACCAGCTGACCCGGTCCATGCTCATGAACCAGCCTCAGGGCATCCGGAAGTTCTTGGTGCAGCGCAGCAGTAACCATCCCAACGCCAGTGGGCCGACTCAGCGGGTTGTCGTGATCAGTGTTCTGGCCAGCGTCGCGGGCATCATCGCTACCATCGTTGCGCTGCTCGACTACTTCTTCCCGCGAGGCTGAGCAGTTCTTCTGGGCGTCAAGCCCATGTCAAGTGGATCTGCCCCCTGGCGCAGAGCCGCCAGGGGATCTCATCAATCATCAGGGCAACGGCTGTCCGCTGCGGAGCCTGCGGATCTCACCGTATGCGGTCTCCAGCTGTCGGGCGAGGTCGCTGTTCTCGGCACGTAGCTGTTTGATACGCCCGAGCGCAGCCTCCAGCCAGCCGTGACGGTCCCCGACGTCGGCCCGGCGCTGCAGCCCGAACTGCACCTCCAGGCGGACATTGGCGCCCGCGCTGGCCGCACCGCCCGCCGACGCCACCGACCCGTGGGCCAGCAACTACGCCGGCCCGATCGCCCGCTCCACCCTCGCCTGGTGCACCGCCGTCACGATGCTCGCCGACCAGAACGACACGGGCCATCTACCGCCAGGTCCTCGCCGCCGACGCTGGGACCGCTCAACTGATGCCTACATCTGACCAACAGTAAGAGGCCGGTACCTCACGCGATGCGTGAGGTACCGGCCTCTTGCTGTTTCGGGGCCGCATGAGAGAGGCGACGCTGTTGGTTGTCATGCCACGCCTACGGCTGCTTCAACATGACTCGACTGCGACGGCTGATAACGCCGTTATCACCGCCGCCCTCAACAGATGACGCGAGGCCTGTTCATGCGTTGCTGCGCTGTCCGCGGCGCCGAGCGCTGCCGACGACTCTGATAACGGCGTTATCAGCCGTCGCTGCCTTGTGCCTCGGACTCGCCTACCCGGCTGCCCAGGAGGGCTGCAGAGAGCCGCTCGAACAGGATCTTCTGCTGATCCGCATCCATCTTCTCCAGGATGAGGTCGGCGACGCCATGACCGTCGTGCCAGGGAACTCTCGGCAGCCGGCGCATGTCCACCAGGAGTGGCCCGGCATCCTGCTCGACAGCCACGTCGCTGATAACGGCGTTATCACTACCGTCTGTCGAGGGGGAGCTCGGGGCTGAGGCCAGCTTCGCACTGATAACGCCGTTATCAGTGCCAGCGCCGTTCTGACCGGTATCGGGGTCCGCCTGATCCGCACTGGCTGCGGGCGGGGGTCGGCGCTCCTTACGAGCTGCGGGCACCTCGACACGTCGTGCATCCGCCGCCGCGCGCTGCTCGCTGTGGCTGAGCTTGGCCAACCCTCGTACCTGCTCCACAGTGCGCCGACCCTCTACGAGGTCGGCTTGAAGGTCAGGAGCCAGCGCGAGAAGCGAGATCCGCTGGGATACGTACGGCTGAGTCAGGCCGAGCCGCTTGGCCACCTTGTGCTGAGAGCCGTAATGCTGCACGAGTCGCTGCAGCGCCTGGGCCTCTTCGAGCTCGGTGAGGTCTTCACGCTGGGCGTTCGCGACGAAGGCGGCCTCTAGGAGCGATTCGTCCGTGGCTGCGAAGGCATCGTTGACGGTGACTTTGAGCGTCGAGAAGCCAGCCTCGCGTGCTGCAGCCAGCCGACGGTGCCCGTCGACCACGACATACTGGGTGCCCGGTTCCAGGTCGCCCTGCCGGTCGGGCCGCCCCTTGAGGTAAGCGTCGACACTGGCCACGGTGATCGCCGTCACCTGGCCGACCTCCCTCAGGCTGCTCGCCAAGCCTTCGAGGTCCCCAAGGAGCTCACGAGGATTCTCCGGATTGGCGCTGACGAGTTCCAACGCCAGTTCGGACGGGACCGTCTGTCCCGACAGCCGTCGCTGCTGCTGCTCCTCCCACTCCCGCATCTCCCTCTCGCGGGGGTCCTCATCCGCAGACCCAGAGATGCCGTAGTGCGCAAGGATCTCGTTGCGCGAGGGACCGGCAGCCTGAGCGGCCCCTGCGTAGCGGGGGACAGAGTCCTTCTTGCTCACGCCGCCAGCTCCTTTGCCAAGCTCCGCAGCCCATTCGACAGGGAGCAGTCGGGTTCCCATTCGAGTAGCGGCGTCTGACGGTCCTGGGCGTCTCGCTGCTCTTTGAGGTCCGGGAAGACGGCGAGAACACCAGGAGCTGACCGCTCCTCCCACTCCTCACGCCTTATCTGCACGGAGGCGCCACGGCGGCTGTCGTAGGCGTTGATGACGAAGCCGACTTCGTCCACCTGGATGCGGGCGAGCTTCTCCAACTGCTGACGCTGCGCGTTGAAGAGGTCGTATGCCTCGAAGCTCGGCAGGTCCGCCCATACCGGCATCAGTACACCTGAGCGGTCCGCAAGCTCCCCTTCGCGGCGCTGCACGTAGTGCATGCCGATGTCCATCGCGAGGCCGAGGCTGGGAGGCCCATCGAGGATGACGATGTCGTAGTCCTTCTCGACCGGTTCCAACGCGCGCGCCAGGGACTCCTCACGGCCGGCCCGCATTGTGCTCATCACCGCGTCGAAGAGGAAGGCGTCATTGCATGCGGGCAGCAGGTGCAGGCGCTCTCCAAAGCGTTCCTGCGGGAGGGTCACGATGGAGCGGCGAATGTGTCGTGTCGCCTTCCCCAGCATGTGCTCCAGCAGACTGCCGCCACTGTCCATGGCGATGAGTTGTCCTCCCAGCCGACGCGTCAGGTGCCCTTGCGGGTCGTAGTCGACCAGGAGCACACGCAGCCCGAGCTCGGCGAGGGCCTGCGCCAGACCGCCGGCCAGGAACGTTTTGCCAACGCCGCCCTTCTGCAGAGCGACAAGGAGCCGCCGCAGTACACGCGGGCGAGGGGCGGGAGCCGGCTGGTCGCTGCTGATCCACAACGACAAGGCCTGAGCGATCCCCTGCACCTTGGTCAGCTCACGCTGCTCGCACTCGGTGTAGAACCGAGCCACGCCACCCGTGGGCAGCCACGTGCCCCAGGACTTCGCGTCCTTGACCTCTATGGCTGGAGCCTCCGGCGTCTGATACCAGAGGTCGAGCGCCTGGCTCGTCGCCTCGGAGATGTTCAGGCCACGCTGGGCGGAGACGCTGCGCAGGCGCATGCGCAGCTCTGCAGTGAGATTGACGTTTAGTTTTTCGTTCTCGGAGTCACTGGTTCCTGCGGTCATGAAGGCAACTTACCAGTGAGCCACCGTGTATGGTGCCTTCCAGGTGCCAGGTTCGTCCCCTTTTGTTGTTGCTGCAGACGCAAGAAGCCGCCATGCGCAGCGACATGACGGCGGCCGGAAGGGGTCTCCCAGTGCTGTCAGGGGCAGTGTGTAACCTCCCCGGTGATCGGTGACCGGAATGCGGAAGTAACACCGAACCGCCACGAAAGCCCCCCACTGCGCCGCACGATCGGCAAGCACACAGGCCGCGCGGACCGCGACGGCATGCTGCGCGCACTTCCGTGGGCAAGCGAGGTCCGCATCGCCGACGACGTCGCACTCGCCTTGCACGGCTGAACCGCTGGGCCCGGTGGGGCGAACCCCTGATGACCGCGCTGGGCCTTGAAGAGACAGGCCCACGGGTCGCCCTGTCTCGCACGGCTTGACCAGTCGCCTGACCGCGCTGAACTCACGCTGACTCTCGCGCCATCGACGGAAGGCGCGGCGCTGGGAGTGAGCCGGTGGCGGTCGAGAGTGAGGCGTGGCAGGGCCTCATACGTGGGCACGGCGAACTCCTCCAGGAAGCACGAAGCCCCCGGCCGGGGCCAGGGGCGGTGCTGGTCGTTCGTGTTGAAGGGCGTCGGTGACGTGGTGCACTCAGCGGCGGTGGCTGTAGGGGAGTTGTGCGTTGCTGTGCGCTCGATGACGGTGGAGTCGGTTGGAGCGCGATTCCGGAGTGGGTGGGGCTCGTGTGTTCCGGGCGCAGCATTCGCACGGCCGCAGTCAGCTCTCGTAGAGCCCGCGCATCACATCCCACAACTGCTGAGGCCGGGCGGCCTCGCAGCCAGCGCAGCGGTACCGGTAGAACCAGGTGCGGGCCAGTTGGTCCTGCTGACCCGAGGGACGCGTGCTACGGAACTCCGGTCGGAGAGGACTCGAGCACAGCGGGCAGAGGTCTGCGTACAGCGATTCGTCTTTCATGCGGGGGACTCTGCACACACCGCAGCACTACCGTCTCGGGCTGCCGCGCTTCCCGCCTGACGGGAGGCCAGGGGCAAGAGTTGGTGATAGTTGCCCGCCTGACGGGAAGCACCCCGGATCCCGCTTTTGCGCAGGTCAAGGCCCATGTTTCATGGCCCGATGCTCACAGGATGGCAGGTCGGGCCGAAGGGCTGGCCGTACTACTGCAACGGCGTGATGGTCGGTGACGGCCACCGCCGTGCGGGCACGTCGCTGCGCGCTGCCCAGGACGAAGCCGGCGTTCCGGCCGGGTTCTGGACGGGCCGGGGCCTGGCCGCGGTCGGACTGCTCGCCGGGGACACGGTGACCGAGCGGCAGGCCGCACTCCTCATCGGGGAAGGCCGCCACCCGGACTCCGACCGGATCGAGCACGACCGCCTGGCGGCGGGCGACGATCCGGAGAAGGCACGCCGTGCGACCGTGCTGGGCCGGCCCATCGAGCACAACCAGTCGCCCGCCACCGAGAAGGCCAAGGAGCGGACGCCCTGGCTGGCCATGGACCTGGTGTTCCGGGCACCGTCGACCGCGCAGATCGCGTGGGCGCTCTGCGACGACAAGCACCGGATAGTGCTGGAGCTGTGCCAGGACATCGCCCGGGACAAGACGCTGGCATGGCTGGAGGAGGCGGTGGCGGAGATCCGCTGGGGGAGCGGCGGCAAGCACAGCGCCCCGATCCTGGACGGGCTGATCGTCGCCGTGTTCCGGCACTACGAGTCCCGAGCCCGCCAATCACGGCCTCTCCTCCACGACCATGCGGTGGTGTCGATCCGGGCCCGGCGGCCGGACGGGAAGTGGGGGAACTGGTATCAGGACCGGATGCTGGCCCACATCGTGGCGGCCGGCACCCTGTACTCCCTCTACTTCATGGAAGAGGTCTCGGCCCGGCTCGGGTGGGCATGGGAGCCGCGCGAGGTGACCGCGGGCAAAAGACCGGTCATGGAGATCGCCGGGATCGACAGGCGGCTAATCGGCTGGCAGTCGACCCGCCGTCAGCAGATCGCGGACGCGCTGCCCGCCATCGTCGCCGAATACGAAGCAACCCAGGGGCACCCGCCAGGGGAGCGCGCCGCGTACGCGCTTACCCGGAAGGCCGCCGACCGGACCCGCCCGCCAAAGCGCAAGGACCCGCGATCCCTGACCGAGCTGCGCGCCGGCTGGCGGAAGTCGGCGATCCGGGCGTACGGCGCCGACGTCATCAACCGGCTGGCGGAGCGGGCCAGGGCGGCAGCCGCAGCCGTGTGGGCGCGAGTCCGGCCGGCCGTTGACGTCGCCCTGGCGGCCGTCGACGTCGCCGCCGTGGTGTACGTGATGCGCGGCGCGTTCAAGCGCCACCACCTACTCGCCGAAGCCCGCCGCCACCTCGCCTACGTCCTGCGCGGCCGACCCCACCAGCCCGGTCTGGACGAACAGATCGTCCAGACGGCCATCGACGCGTACACCCGCCCGGTCGGTCGGGGCCGGATGATGACCGCCGACCTGCGCGCCCTGTACCCCCGCGACACCGCGGACCAGGCCGTGCTGCGCCCCCTGACCCGCAGCCGGTCCGCCACCCCGTACCAGCGTGCACGTCTCGCGGCCGGCGCCCTGACCGCCCGGGTCCACGCCGTACGCCGCGCGGACCGCCTGAACTCCCGGACCCGGCCGCGCACCATCACCGTGCCGACCACCCCGAACCCGCGCCCGAGCTTGCGCCCGGGGCGGAGGGCCGGCCCGGACCTGGAACCGATGACGGACGTTGCCGCGGTGGAGCTGACCAGCCGGACGCTGAAGACCGCCGCCGCCGAGATGGCCGCCCGGCTCCAGGCCGGGATCCGAGAACGAGCCGCCGCCCGCCGCCCTGCACCACAGCCCGCCCCGGCGACGTCCCCGCCACCGCCCCCCCAGCAGTCTGTCCAGCCCGCGCCGGGCCGGACCACACCCACCGGAGGAATCGCATGACCACCACGCCGCCCGCGGACCCGAGGATCGAAGCCGTCGCCGCCCGGCTGAAGGAGGCCGCCCAGAAGCGCGCCGAGGCGTACGCACCGCCGACGGACTGGCAGCCGATCTGGAAGCGGCCCCGGAAGCCGAAGTCCATCAAGGCGAAGAAGGCGGAGCTGGCCAAGCAGCGCAAGCGGCTCAAGGCGGCCGGTGTCCGCCGGTTCTACGGCGCCCAGTCGCGCCGGCCCCGGCCCCGGCAGAACCGCATCGGCAGCGCCGCCGCCCGCCGCGACGCCCGCGCCCTGTCCCGGATGCGGCACTCGAACGCCTGGCTGTGGTGACGACGCCGGGCATCGTCCACCGTGTGGACCGCCCAATGCCGCCACTGAGTGGAGCCCATCGAGCGGACCCCACTCAGTGGCCTCCTCTCAGTGGCCTCCACCCAGTGGGCGCCCCCACTCAGTGGCCTCCACCGGGTGGAGTCCCCTGCGGCGCGCACCGATTGACGGTGGACTCCACTCTCGGACGCACCACGGTGGCCCGCCGCACCGAGTGCGCCACTCTCGCCCGCACCTGGTGCGCCGTAGCTGCCTCCCGCCCAGCACGAGCCGCCCCCTTGTCCAGGTTCGGCCGACCCCTTGACCGGGGTCGGCTCCACCCCTTGACCAGGTTGTTCACCCGCACGTTTCTCCTTGACACAGCAGGTTGCGGCCGCCGATCAGGGCCTGGTCAAGGGGGTGTGTGATAGGGACCCGCCAACGCGGAGGCGCACCTGGTGCGGTGCACGGTGGTGCGCATCATGGCCCGGTGCGGTGCGGTGCGGTGCGGTGCGGTGCGGTGCGGTGCGGTGCGGTGCGGTGAGCCCATCGGGTGGCCTCCACCCGATGGGCGCGGTGCGCACCACCGCCGTCCCGGTGCGGACTACACGATGGAGAGGCACACCAGGTGGGCACCGTTCGGTGCGGGGTGGGCATCGAGGGCCTGGCCCACTCCCACCGCCTCCAGCTGGCGCAGGACATCGGAAACGTCCTCGTGGTCCTGGGTGAGGACCTGGTGCACGAACTCGATGACGGCGTGGGCGATGCCCTCCGCTGCCTCGGGCCCGGTCTGCTCCCGGATGCGCAGGGATTTCACCAGGACGCGTCCGACGGCTTCCAGGGCGAAGGCCGCGTCGCACGGCTTGTCGCCGCCCAGGGGCCCGGCCAGGGAAGTGACGGGGACGACGATGCGCTCCACGATGTCGACGAGCAGCTCGGCGATCCGCGGCTCGGCGCCGGCGAACTCGCGGGCGGCTTCGACGTCACCGGCCTGGACGGCCCGCAGGTAGCTGAACGCGCTGATCGCCGCGTACGGGGCCATCGGGGCGAGCGGCAGACTGGTGGTCTCGGGCATGACGGCTCCTCACGTACGGGCCGCCGCGCGGATCGCGACGGCCCCAGGTCCCGAGACTCGGGGAGCGGCCCTGTGGACAGAGTCCGCGCACCGACGGTCACCCACCCCTTGTCCTGGTTCGGACGGCAGCGCGTTTCCCCTTGACCAGGCTCGCCAGGGGCGACAAACCGCCCATCCGGAGAGTGGAGAAATCTCCGTCCCGACACTCTGAGCGACGGCCGGGGAAACGCCGCTGCCGGGTTCGGCCACCGAGCCTTTCGGCCACCCCGCGCCAGAACCAGCCACCAGCCTCCAGGTTCTGCACCCGCGCGACACCATGAGATGCCCCCCACCCGACCAACCGCCTGCCGCACGGCACGCCGAAAGGGGCCACGCACCATATGAGCGACCCGTACGAGAGCTACGTGTTCGACCATTCCAGGGGCTGGATGAGCCTGGACATCTACTACGAGCCTGGCCTCAACGTCGCCACTCTCCACCACACCGGCCATATCTCCGTGAAGCAGGGTGACAGCCGCTACGCCGACACCTGGATCGACAGGCTTCAGGACTGCAAGCCCATCGCGCTGCACACGTTCCTCGTGGAGGACGAGAAGATCCCGGCTCTGTTCCAGCCGTGCGTCTATGACGACAGGGACAGCCCGTCCGCAGTCGGTGGCAGCGGTTGCCTGTGCCGAAAGTCCATGGCCGACCCGATCACCGGCCTGCCCGTCGTTCGCGAGCACTACCGCACCCGCAGCGGCAACATCGAGAGCTGGACCTACAAGACGATCACCAGCCGCGGCTTGCCCGAGGGACGGACCGTCCGCAGCCTGATCGTCGACAAGCACGAGTTCTGGATGAGGGACGACGAGTCCGAGCTCCACTTCCTGCCCCGCACCGACTCCTCCGGCTACGGCATCGGCTACGGCGGAGGCGGCCCCTACGCTCTCTGCCAGATGATCGAGCAGCTGGTCGAATCGGACGGCGCCAACTCCACCCCCGTCCGCTGGCGCGACAAGCCCAACGGGGCACTCCTCGCGTGGGCCCGCAACGATGAGATCAGCCACCAGGGCGAGTACACGATCAAGGAACTCCGCTCCCTGATCCGCTAACCCCACCACCGTCGCGGCCCCCGCCCTTGCGGCGTGGGCCGCCCGTACCGTTCCCGGTCCCCGACGCACGCGCCCACTGCCTCGTCGGGCACTACACCGACATCCACGACCTGCCGAATGTCACGGCTCGATAACAGACGTCACACCGTCGGCTTCCCCGGCACCTGTAGCAGGTGAATGGGGGACTCTGCCTGGAGTCCCTCGCCACTCGCGTGAGGAGCCTTGACGATGACGTATGCCAGCAGTGCCCGGCAGCCCGATCCGGAGCCGCGCCCGACCTGGTCAAGGGGTGTTCAGCGCCCTGCAGACGTCCCAGATTCCAGTGCCGCGTCCAGTGCCGTGAACGATTCCAACGTTGTGCCCATCACCGCAGCTCACACCACCCGTCAGGGGCCTGCCCGGCACGCTGACACCTCTCTCCCTACCCCTGAGACACCAGCGAAGGGGAAGAAGTCCACTCCCACGGCCAGGAAGGTACGGGCCGATGCGCTGCGGATGCTCGGGTGCGTACGGATAGCCACGGTCCGGCAGATGGCCCAGGTGATCACGGGGGAGGGGTCGGACGGCCGGTCGTACGTACGCAGAGCCATGGCGGAACTGGCGAAGCTGGGGCTGGCGGAGACGAACGGCAAGGACGGCAAGCACCAGATCTGGAACCTCACCCCGGCCGGGCAGAAGGCTCTGGCCGACGGCAACGAACTACCGGCACGACCGAAGGCCGGCACCGGAGCGAAGGCCGTACGCGCCGGGTTCGGCCCGCACGCCGTCGCGGTGACCGACACGATCCTCGCCTACACCGACACCGTCCTCGGTGGGCGCCGGGAGTACCTGACCGACTGGCAGGTGGAGGTCAACCACGCCATCAAGGAGACCGGCCTGTCCTTCAACACCGACGCCGTCCTCGCCGCGCCGACCAAGACCAGCGAGGTCCGCCTCTTCGAACTCGACAACGGCACCATGTCCCAGGCCCGCCTCACCAAGGAGGTCTGGGACTACGAGCGCTACGCCGGGCACCGCGTCTGGGAAGGCGCCCGCGGCACCATCGGCACCACGTACCCGTTCTGGCAGCGCCACCGCTACACCCGCTCCACCACCTTCCCGCGGCTGCACGTCGTCCTGGCCGGCAAGGCCGAGCACCTCCTCGACAACCGCCTCCAGGCGCTCACCGCCGCGGTGCAGGGCATCACCATCGCCGTGTGGGTGAACACCCTGCCTCGGCTCCAGCGCGGCGAGCCCTGGTACGAGATCGGTGTCGACGACCCGCACCGGCGCCGCTCCCGCTACCCCGAAGCGGTCGGCCGCTGACCGGTGCTGGGCAAGCCCAAGGGGAGCCTGGGCAAGCCACCCCCAACACCGGCTTGCCCACACCGGCCGGGGGTCGTCGGCAGGGCGGCATCGGTCACGGCCACCGCCGGCCTTCACGGCCAGGGCGCGCTGACCGATGACGCGTGACCGATGATCGGTCACCGCTCAGGCCGGGAGTTGCATGGACCGGTCACGGCGCTGACGTGCTGGTTGACCGATCGCGGGAGACGGATCGGTCACGACCGGCCTGCCGACCGGTTACGGATTCTGCTGGGCAAGCCCTCCGCGCCGAGGGCTTGCCCAGCGTCCGGTTCACGTGGCGGGACGGCTCCCTAAGTGGTCGACTCTCGAAATCCCTCGGGGGGTTGCCGCAGTGGTGGGTGCCGTGCCAGAGGCCGGGAGGATGCCTGGGCGGTGAGGCGGAGCTCGCATGTGTGGGCTAGGACCTCCTCGGTGGTGCGGGCGCGGGCAGTGGTTCGGGTGGGATCGGGGCACTGCGGGATGGGGTCCGTGCACCACTGGACAGATAATCTCTGCATAGATAATCTATGGACAGAACATCTAGCCGGGAGACCACTCATGTGGGAGTACGAGCACAGCATCGAGACCAGCGCCACCCCCGAGGCGATCTGGCGGCTCTGGGCCGACGTTGAGAACTGGGGCACGTGGAACGCCGAGATCGAGAAGATCGAGATGAGTGGCACGTTCGCGGCGGGCACGCAGATCACGATGACGCCGCCCGGGGACGACCCGGTACTGCTGCGCATCGCCGAGGCGGTCGAAGACGAACTGTTCGTCGACGAGGCCAGCTTCAACGGCCTGCTGCTGCGCACCACCCACCAGATCGACCGGATCGACCAAGACCGGATCCGGGTGGTGTACCGGATGGAGATCACCGGTACCGGCGCCGACGAGGTCGGCCCGCAGATCGGCCCGGGCATCACCGCCGACTGGCCCGACACGATGGCCGCGCTGACCGAACTGGCTCTGAGCTGATGCCCCTCAGCCCCGGCGACAGCCCCGGATTTCTGCTGTGGCATGCCACCCTGCGCTGGCAGCGTGACATCGCCGCAGCTCTGGCCCCGCTCGATCTCACCCATGTGCAGTTCGTGCTGCTCGCCTGCGCCTGGTGGCTCAACACCCAGGGCGAGCATCCCAACCAGCTGGCTCTCGCCCGCCAAGCCGGCACCGACGTCAAGATGACCTCCCAGGTACTACGCACCCTGGAACACAAAGGACTCATCGGGCGTGAAGTCGACCCGGCCGACACCCGCGCCAAACGACTGCGCGTCACCGGCGCCGGCGCCGACCTGGCCCCACGCGCGATTGCCGCCGTTGAGCGCGCCGACGCGCGGTTCTTCCAGCCGGTGCCCTTCGACGACGCGGTAGCCCTGCTCAGCCGCCTGGCTCATCCCGAATCCTGAAACGCCCTCACCGACAACCGCAGGCGGGCCCGGACGCCTGGCTCGCCGGGATCCCTGCGCATTGGGCCGACGCCTGAGGTGGCCCAGCGTTCTTCCAGCGCGGCCATGACGGCCCGGACGGTGTCCTCGTCCCCGCCCGTGATGTCTAGGACCACCAGGCCGGGTTCCGCGATGTGCTGCTCGTCGATCGGCTTCATGAGTCCTGCGACGGCGCTGGGACCGGACCGGTTCGCCGCCGGCCCCGGGTCCACCCGCACGAGGGAGCCGACTCAGGCCGCGGGCGTCGCACCGTCGGCTCTGTCGGGGTGCGGCCCCCATCGCGGCCCTGGTGGCCAGGGCCGCACCCCGTACGTCCGAACGTACTCCGGGGCCAAGGTCAACGTCGGGGCTCTTCGCTGGTGGCCGCGCTCTGCGGCCTCACCCGTTCGCGCCCGGCCAGGTGCCAGTGGGGTGCGACGGGAACAGGCTGGGCGCATGGTCGCGAAGCTGATCGTCTACCCGCCCGACGAGCAGGGCTGGCGCCGTGTGCGCTACGACGGGGTCGCCATCGGGGTCGCGCACCGGCCAGCCGACATCCGGGTCTTCCTCGCGGCCGCCGGGCTGGAGAACGCCGAGGACGTGGACCTCACCGATCCCGACTTCGTGGAGTGGCGAGGCGCCGGCCCGGAAGGCTGGGAGCCCTCCCGCTGATCCTCCGCGGGGGGTTGCACCGGAGGGCGGCTGGAGGGTTGTCTGCACGGTTGCACTAGGCGGGGGACCGAAGGTGTGACCGGGAGTGGGACCCCCCGAATCCGATGATCTTCCATTCGTGCAGGTCAGATGCCGTGGGCAAGCCCCTTTCGGAAAACGACACCTCTTTGTCCGCGTGCCGGACGAAGAGGTCTGTCCCGTGTCCGGGGCCGGCGGCGCCGCAGGGGTACACAGCGCTGGAGCCGGACGAACTGCAGCGCCTGGTCCTCGCCGCCGTCGCCCCCTACATCGACCGCGGCGTCTTCGCGAGCAGATCGCCCGCGAGGAACAGCAGCGCCGCTCGTTTCCGAGTTCTTCGACGGATGGGGCACGGTCAGCGGGGGCGCATTGGCCTGAGTCCTCAGTACGTTTCGAAGTCGGGTTCCCAGTCGGGGTCGGGCTCTTCACCGTCGTTGAGTACCTGGGCCTTGATGCCCGCGAGGTCGAGTTCCCACCTCGTGAGTGTGAGGCCGCACAGGCGGCAGCCGAAGTGCCGGGGGAGGAACCAGACGTCCAGGTAGTCGCCCAGTTTGTCCCGGCCGCTCGCGAAGCCGGTGTGGCCACATGCGGGGCATACGGCTGGTACGGACAGCAGCCCCGGAGCGGCTGTAGGCAGTGCGGAAAGACTGCTGACGAGTTCTGCGATCTCGGCCTCGGACAGGCTCCGTGTGGTCTGGGTGAAGCGCTCGCGGGCCTGCCGGAGCTTCGCCTGGTACCGGATCTCCATCTCGTTGTTGGCCTGGTCCACCAGCGCGGTGCAGGCTTCGAAGTGCGTGCCCCAGAAGCTGGCCGGCTCGGTCGATAGCGGCTTCAGCAGGGCGTTGATGTGCTCGATGCCGGCGGCCAGGAGTGCGCGGCATTCGGTCACGGGCTGGCCCCATCCCATATGGGTGATGCCGTTGCGGGACTCCCGCAGTTCCTTGAGCTTGGCGGGCGCCTTGTACTCGGGGCCGAGGAGCTTGGCTGCCCGGAGGATGGCCCCCTCGCCGCCGATGGTCTTCAGCCCAGCGCGGCCCTCCTTCGTCTTGTCTTCGTTCCCGCTCAGGACCAGGAGGTCGTCCACGCTCGGCTGCCTCTCCGACGCGAGAAGCACGGGAGCGATCGACGCCAGGTATGCCTTGGACGCGTGCTCCACCGCGACCGCCATGTGATGCACGGAGAAGTCCTGGTCGATGGGCTCTTCCAGGTACGCGTCGACAGCCGTGCGCGCCCACTTCCGGGCCGATATCAGCAGGTGCTCGTGGATTGATTCGTGCGACATGCGCATCAAGGTAGAGGGCCAGGTGCGGGTGCACCGCGAATTTGGCAGGGCAGGACGAAGAGGCAGTGGAATCGAGGCCGGGCGTCGCTCATCATCAGGGGATGGGGGAACAGATGGACCTGGCGCTGTTGCGGAGGCTGATCGACCGCGTGCTGGCCACGCTGTACACGCGCTACGGGCTCAAGGAGCTTCCGGACTTGTGCCGCCGCCTCGGTCTTCCCCCACCCGATGAGGGGAACACCAAGCACGAGCGCCTGGTCGCCAGCCTGAACGCCTGCCCCGACGACCGCCTGCCGGATGTCGCCGACGCCGTTCTTGAGCAGGAGCAGCTGGGCCAGGCCGAGAGGATGGCGCTGCAGGACGTTCTGTGGCTCGGCCGCCACCACGTACAGATCCCGAGCCGGACCCGGCGCGAGTTCGCCAGGGACTTCGACCTCTCCGACCACCTCGGCTACCCGGACCGCTTCATGGCACTGCTGGGCCGCATGTGGCACCTGGACAACGACCCGATGAGCGGATGGGTCACCTCCACCAGAAGTCTCCGCGATCAGATCAACCGCCACGTCTTCAGGAACCCGGGCGACTGGTCGACCGAGGAGTTCTTCGAACAGCTCGGCGCCTTCGAAGCCCCTCATCCGCGCTTCGGTGTCTTCCTGGAGGGGCTGGCCTCCGCCGCCGTCCTTCCCGACGAGCCGGCACAGCGCCGCTTCGTCGAGCTCGCCAACCGGCACCTGCAACCGGCGGGCGCCGTCCTGAGCCAGGACGGAGAGGACGACGGCTACCCCCAGTTCCATCTGGCCCCACACGGCCGCGGCACCGCGCGCCGGCCGCGCAACCTCATCTTCGCCACCCTGGGCAAGCCCGACATCCGCTTCACCAGCGCCCTCGACAACGACATTGAGGTCGCCCAACGCGACGACAAGGTATTGGTCTACGACCGCCCCGTCGGCAAGGAGGGACTGCTCTGGCGGGACCTCCTGTCCTGGTGGCAGGAAACCCGAGGTATCGCTGATCAGGAGCAGGCGGCGAGGGCGCTCTACAACCGCATGAAGGACTCCCTGCCCGAAGAATCCCCAGGGCAGAAGAACCTCTTCTGGTACTACCACCAGGCCAACTGGGACCGCCTGAGCGGTCTGCCCGCCCTGCTGCCAGAGATCTGGCTGCACTGGGATCCCAAGACCCTCCGCGAACGGGGTGCGCACGCCATGAAGAACCTGCGGATGGACTTTCTCATGCTGCTCCCGGGCACCCGGCGAGTGGTGCTGGAAGTCGACGGCATGCAGCACTTCACCCGAAACAGTGGCACCGAGCCTGACAGCTCGAAGTACGCCGCGACCATGGCCGGCGACCGCGACCTGAAGTTCCGCGGCTACGAGGTCTTCCGCTTTGGCCACGACGAACTCCGCGACCGGAACCGCGCCCAGCCCCTGCTTGCCGACTTCTTCGCCACACTCCTCGACCGCTCACCCACCGGTCCATCCCAAGCGCCGCTGGAAGCTCAAGGCTGACAGCCGCTCCAACGTCCTGGTCACGGCGCCGCCGATGGCCAGCGGGGGCGTCGGGCTCGGGCTTCACCAGCGTGACGCGGAGCTGGACAACTCCAGCGCCTGGTCCTGGCCGCCGTCGCCCCGTACATCGACCGCGACGTCCTCGCCCGGCAGATTGCCCGGGAGGAACAGCAACGCCGCGCCCTGGAGGACCTCGCCGGCCGGTGGCGCGCGGCGGGCGGTGAGCAGTCCTAGGCGGTGGCCTGCGCGGGTGGCGCAGCAACGGCCTGGAGGATCAGTGGCTCCTGATGGTGCCGCGGACGAGGGCGTAGGGCATGACGCAGAAGGCGCCGAGGTTGATGGCGACGATCAGGGTGAGGAACAGCCAGTAGGAGAAGCCGTGGCCGTTGGAGGAGGCGAGGAGCCACCCGTACGTGAGGGTGGTGAGGATGCCGGTGAGGGCGATGCCAGCCGCCCAGCCCGTCTTGCTTAGCCCGAAGCCGAGGCCGATGTAGGCCCAGAACAGGGCGGGGCCGGCGATGGCCGCGATGGCTAGGAACACCGGGAAGTCGATGTCCCGGCCGCTCATGTAGTCCGTGAGCTCAGGTACCGAGATGAAGGTCATTAAGCCCATGTAGGCGACGGTGATGATGACGAGGACGGTGGTGAGCACGCGCGCGGCGCGGGTGGCGGGAGGGGTGTTCGCGGCGTCGGTCATGAGGCGGTGGGCTCTTTCTCCTACGGCGGGCAGGGCAGTCGGCCCCGCTCCGATGTAGCGGAGGGGGACCACAGGGGTGCGTGCTTCCCGGCAAGGCTCCCCGGGGCCGGTGATGAACAAGCCACTCGAAGCGGTGACGCGGCACCGGCGACTGCAACGCACCCGCTCGGACGTGCAACACCCGCTCTGCAACGCGTGAGCACGTTGCACCCCTGACCTGCGAGAACACCGGGCAGAGCCGATCTGGGGCCCGCGTTGCAGCTCCGTGTTGCACCACCGTCCGGTGCCGGGAGGGCCAGACGAAGGCCCCGGGGGTCACGACGCCCCGGAGCCTCCACTTCGCTGACCTCCCCGCTCAACGACGAGCTGGGCAACCTGTCACGCCCACTATCGTGCTGCCTTATGTCAGGGGGCATCTCTACCCTGGCGTGATGGCACGGTCTGAGTTCAAGTTCGCCTACCTCCAGCCGCTGTTCGCGGACGTGGAGCGACTGCGTGGAGAAGGTGCCTACCGGCAGCTGCCGGCACCGCAGCCGTCGAGCAGCCTCGCGACGGACGATGCACCGCTGGGCATGTACTCCGCGTCCACGCTCATCCGGAACTCCTACAGCGCGGGGGTCGCCCACGCCGATGCGCTGCGCAGGCTCGTGCACGCCGGAGAAGTAGACCCGCAGAGCCCGTGGACCCTGATGCGGGGCGCCCTGGAGAACTTCGCCACAGCCGTCTGGATCCTGGGCGGCAACGATCGCACCGAGCGCCGCCGACGCACCTTGGCCCTGTGGCGGGAGGACATGCGCAACCGGGCCCAGCACGAGGACGACACGGACCACCAGCCAGGCACCGGTGGCAAGACCGGCCGCGAGCGCCGCCAGGACATAGCCGACCTCGCCCTGTCTCTCGGCATTCCCACCGCCTCACTCAGCAAGCCAGAGGCGGGGAAGGTAATCGGGGAAGCCGCCGAAGACGCCGGATTGAAAGCCCGAGAGGTCACCGCCGCCTGGCGCGCGGCGTCAGGGTTCGCCCACGGCCGGTACTGGCCCAACCTCCGGGCATCCATGCCCATCGACGCCGTGCGCAGCGGCCCCGACCACTACCTGATGGCCCTGGTCATCGACGAGGACCAGCACCGCCCGCTGACACGGCACACCAGGACGCTGCTCCACCGACTGCACGACAGGTACCAGGTCAGGGCCGCAGCCCACTGACCACGCAGCGGAGCCCATCAGGCGCCGGTGACTCGGGGCGCTTTCGCGCACAGTGCTCGGTCACGCCCAGTCGACGCCCAGCTGCGCGAGGGCGGCGAGCTGGTCTGCGGTGAGTTTGTCGCGGCGGCTCTTGGTGTTGGAGACCCACACGCCCAGTTTCACGACCATCGACTCCGCCTCGCCGTCGACTGCGATCTCTTCGCCGTGGGCCCTCGGGACCGGCCGGTCCGCGCCTTCCCGTTCGACCCACTGCGTGAGGGCTGCCAGGCCGCGCTGGAACGCCTGTTGCGCCTTGCTCGGCCCCTTCGCCGTACGGCGGGCGGCCGGGGCCGGAGGCGGCGCCTGGGCGGGTTCCACGCCCAGTGCGGTCAATCGCTTCTGCTGTTCGGGCAGGAGCCGGATCCAGGTGGCCGGCTGTTTCTGCTGCCGGAGCCACTTGCCGATGTCGTCGCCGTCCATGAGTACACCGGGCTGGATGTCGGGCAGCACCCCACCGGGTTCGTCCTCGGCGAGGTCGGCGAGGTGGCGGTAGTGGCGTTGCCAGTCCAGCGGCCAGGGGCAGTTCCAGTCCTGGTCGATCGCCGTCAGCTGCGCCGCGCGTTCCGCGGCGCGGTCCGGGTCTTTGCCGAGGCCGTTCTTGGTGCCCTTGCGCCGGAGGTTGGCCATGTGCTGTCCGATGGGCGCCATCTCGTCGTCTTCGCCCCACATGGCGTCCTGTCGGGGTGCGAGGTGGCCGGTGGCCTTCCGGTAGGACCGGAGCGCGGCGAGCTTGGCCTCCCACGCCTCTTCGCCGGGTTCCCACACCATCCCGGCCTCCGGCGCGTCCAGCAGCTCCTTGCGCCGCTCCTCCAGCTCGCCGGCCCGCAGCGCCTTGCGCTGCTGGTGGACCCACCGGCCGAGGGGGAAGTCCTTGGTGACGCCGACCTCGACCTCAACGTCGTACGGGACGGCGTAGAGGCCGGTGATCTCGTTCTCCCTGCGCCAGCGGAGCAGGGCCTGGTACCCCTCCAGCCACACCAGTGACTCGGGTCGGTAGACGCGGGTGCGCAGGAACGCGGCGATGGTGGCGGGGTCGCGGGGGCTGGAGAAGTGCAGCAGCGCCGACTCTGCGGCCGCGTCGGTGTCGTCCTCCTGGTCCTCGCCCTCGCCGCCGGCCCCGACGATCCGCCCGTCTTCGTCGCGCCGGAGGTGGACCGTGCGCTTTCCGCTGGTGAGGGCGCGGGAGGCGAGTTGCTCGACCAGGCGCTCATCATGGGAGCGGAGGCCTTGGAGGACGGCTACGAGGGGCTTGTAGCTGGCGGAGGCGACCATGTCGGTGGGGTCCTCGTTCGGCTCCAGGAAGATGGGCACGATGATGCGGGCAACCTCAAGGCCGCCGAGGCGGCCGGGCCGCTGACCAGCAAGCTCGGCAGCTACCTGCGGCCTGCTGTTCTCGTGGTCGACGAGGTGGGCTACCAGCCCCTCGAACGCGCGGAGGCCAACCTGGTCTTCCAGGTGATCTCCAAGCGGTATGAAAAGGGCTCGATCATCCTGACCTCGAACAAGACCTTCAGCGAATGGGGACAGGTGTTCGGCGACGAGGTCCTGGCCACCGCCATCCTCGACCGCCTCCTGCACCACTGCGACGTGATCTCCATCAACGGCCCCAGCTACCGGCTCAAGAACCGGCTCGCTGCCATCGAGCGAGACCAGGACAACGCAGCCTGACAACGACGTGGCCGACAATGAGCGCATGGACGTCCCTGAGCTGCTCGAATCGGCTTCCCTGCTGGTTCCGGAAGAGACCGCCACCGAGAACGACATCACGGTGCGAGACATCTGGGACTACCTCGTCCACGACGAGTGGGAGATCGCCCTGGGCCTGCTGGAGGAGCTCGGGGACGGTCATCCGCTTCCTCTCATATTCTGGGAAAAGCTAGCCGACGCGGCTGAACAGCTCCGCCTTGAGCGGAGCTCGGCCTGGTGCCACTGGCGGTGCTCCGAGATCCGCAACGGCGTGATCCGGGCGGACCTGACGCTCCGTCCTGCCGCCGAGGCGCGACGCACGACGCCAATCGCTGGCCACGGTGTTCTGCGGCCCATGTGGGACATCGGACACCTCTCACCCGCCGGTGAACGCGCGGTCAACATCGCCCGGCTCTGGGTTGAGGACATGACTTCTCTGGAGCCCGGCGGGCGAGCCACGGTTCGCCTCGTGCCCCTCACCCCCTCGCAGTGGAAGCACGTCCAGCCCGGCCAGCTGATCACCATGCACGAGGACCGATCCGTGGCCGGCACCGCAGTCATTCGGGAGGTTCACCGCCCTGCCCCCGCCATGCCCGCCGGATGACATCGACTGATCGCAGGGCCCTTGCTGGTGCACATACCTCTGTACTTGGTGGAGCACTCATAGAAGTACGCCGACAGGGGCCGCCGAAGCGACCACCATCGCTGGTTGGCTCGCAGGATGTCGTCGGCGAAGTGGTCGATGAACCGGAGGGCCCAGCCGATGAGGGCGCCGAGGACCGGTTCGGGGATCCGGGGGGTGGCATTCTCCCGTTGGCGCCCCTTTCGGCTGTCGCTCCAGCCGTTGTCGCGGAATTGCGCACGCTACAAATACCGACCCTTCACCAGTGCCGCAGAGACACCACCGAGGCGATCATCGGCGCGATCACGGGCACCCTGGCCCGCCCGCAGCTCCTCCTCCTCGGCCGCTACGACCGGGACGGCCGACTGCGCGCGGTCGGCCGCACGGTACCCCTACGCCCCGATGTGGCCCGGCAGGTTGCCGAGCACCTGACCGCGGCCCGTCCCGGGCACCCTGGACCGGGGTCACGTTCGCCTCGGCGTGGGGGAGCCGTGACGTCCTGGACCACGCTGGTGCGCCCGGAGCTGGTGGCGGAATTCCGCGCGGATCGGGCCGTTGACCAGGGCGTTTTCGGCACCCGCTGCGGTTTCAGCGGATCCGTCTGGATGTGGCCGTGGACGACGTCCCGTCCTTCGGGCAGGGGGCGGCCGCGGCGGTCGGCTGACGAGCCGCCGCGTCCTGGCGAACGCGTTCTTCCGGGCCCGGCACACCGATGGGGGCCGTCCCTTCCAGAGGGGGCGGCCGCGAGTGGCAAGGGTGCGCCGGTGGTGGGGGGCTACCTCGGCTGTCGGGGGTGGGGGGTGTTCAGGGTGAGCATGAGGGATACGGCCATGGTGGTGGATGGGGCTTTGAGGGGGGGCCTGGTTGAGGCGTCGGCGTTCGGTGGCGGTGAGCGCCACGGCGATGCAGGTGGTCTGGCCGGGCAGGGTGAGGGGGTTGGCGGCGCAGATGGTTTGGTCGGAGTACTCGGTGAGGTCGTATTGGACGGGGGTGAGGTCGAGGGAGCGGAAGGGGTTGTCGGGGTTGGTGATGGTGTGCGGGGTCAGGGGTTCGGGCTGGTGGCGGGAGAGGTGGTCCAGGCGGGCTGCGCGGTCGAGTTGGGCGAGGGTGGCTTTGCCGACGGCGCTGGCGTGGGCGCTTTCGCGGAAGTCGACCAGTGCGGGTAGCGGAACGCAACTGTGCTCCGGACGTGTCACCGGAATCCGTTGTCCGGTTTGTTGCTGCGGCCACGTACCGAAGCGATAGGGCTAATCACCGGATCCTGGTGTCCTGAAGGCCGGTGTGGGTGTCACACATTGAGAAAGGTTCATATCCAAAGCTGAGAGCAGAGATCGAATTCATGAAGCTGAACGACGAGCGCGAGCCTCTGGTAACCGAGGGACTGGTCCAGCGCTCCGAGCCAGGAGTCGAGGGTTCGTGGTACATCAAAGACTCGGCCTGGTACGACGTGTACAAGTTGGTTATCAACCAACCCAGCCCCGACGGTAAGTTCACCGGAAAGGCCGTCGTCCGCGTCTTCGGTCTCGACCACACTTGGAATCTGACAGGGAACTGGTACGGAAGTTCGATCAAGAATCTCATTTCCTTCAAGATCTACTGGGCCGACTCTACTTACCGCTACTTTGCAGGGCAGTGGCGGCCAGAGCCCGCCGGGTGGACGGGCACTTGGACCGGGGAGACTGCCGCTGATCAAGGGACGTGGAACGCCTGGTAACGGCCCATAGCAGCGCATGACGCGCCCGCGCCGTAGCGGGGCTCCGCGCTATGAGGGCGCTGCACCTTGCCTCAGGCGGTGGGAAGGCGCATGCCGAGCCGGCTGCCGAGGGCTCGGGCGGTGGCGCGTACCTCCTCGCCGGTCTCGCCTTCGGCGACGGCGGTGAAGAGGGCCAAGGCCAGCTGGTCGTCGCGGTGGCTGAGCATCGGTAGCCGTGCGGGTGCGGTGTCGGTGCCGAGTTCTTCAGCCACGATGTCGGTGTAGAGGTCGTCGAGCCTCACGCGGGGCCCAACGGCGTGGCCGGTGACCGGGGTACGGCGCGCTGTCGGTGAGGCGGCGGGGTCTCGTCTCTCCCGAGGGGCGGTCCCTGCCGTCTTTGGCCGGTGGGACCGCGGCCGTCTCCTCGTGCGCGTGACGGGTTCTGTGAACCGGTTCACCTTCATCATGAAGGTGCTCACATGCCGTCACTACCGAGGGCGGTATGTCTTTCGTCGGGCGCACTCGGTTGGAGGCTCCCGTACGGACCCTAACGGGCAATCGGGCCGCTGTGAGCGCTCACGGGTCTTCACCAGTCCGGTATCAGGCGGCCCCGCCCGCCCGAGGGCCACTCGCCGCTCGGCTACGCGGACGCTGGCAAGGGCACGCTGCGCTGGTCCCGAAATCGGATCCGTCCTCGCCGTTCGACGTTAAATGGTGGAATTTTCACCGGTCGAGCATCGTCGGCTGCTCCGTGAGATGATCGAAATGATCCTAGGCCAATATGGGTGAGCGTGGTGTTGACTGATCGGCAGTCGAATCGGGCGCCGTCTTAAAAGAGAAGGGCTCAAAAGTGCAACCACAACTCACATTCGACGAGATGCGCGGATACCTCGAATGCAGGCCTGACGTGACCCGGACGTACCAGGTGCCGAGAGGGTCTATCTCCAGGCTCGGGTGCGACGAGGCAGCTGGTATGCGAGAGATGGACGAGGCCGAGATACTGAAGCTGGCCGAGTATCTAGACGTACAAGCCAAGGACCTTAGGGGCCCCCTGAAGGTCGTTGACGTTCGGTGCCCCTCCTGCTCACACCGCCTGTCCTTCCTCGACTTTGCCAAAACAGCGGTCGAATCGGGGGCACACGGGAAGGAAGACCTACGTCAGGTCCTATCCGGCAAGAGTGGTGAGTGGATCACCATTCGCGGTCGGGACGGAGGCCGCCCGGTCAGCTGCGCGCAGTGCGGCAACGGCGTTCCACGCCCGACGGCTGGCTGTTATTCGGAATACTCGTCGTCCGACTATGCATACGCCTGACCTCTTCAGCACCCGAGCCACCCAGTGCCCGCTGGGCCTACCAGGCCGACCTGGTCGTGACTCACATCAGTTGGAGGCTGCCATGTCATCGCATACTCCCGATTTGCAGAACTCTTCAACATTGTCGGAGGAATTCCAGGAGCAATGGGTCAGGCGCGCCGAACCGGTTAGGCGTCAACGCCCGTTCACTCCGGCGCTGCCGGTGGTAATTGACGGAGAGCTGATTGAAGACATTGAACGAATGAACTTGGAGTATCCAGGTGATCTGTACATCACGCCAGTGGTACACAAATCAGGTCTTGCACTGGCTGCTTTCGTCGATTCCAAGGCAATGCTCAAGTGTGCCCGAGAAATGACGTACAACTCCGAACTGCGCCAGTTGCTCAGAGATCACGTTGCTCTCGGCTGTCTTGATGATAGCGATCCGGTGAAGTTGGTTCTAGATTGCCGCGACCGCCCTAACCTACATGGAAACATTCTTAGACTCGAACCGGAAGCAATGGTGCCTGATCTGGCACAAGTCCCGCGCCCGAATGAAATTGGTATATGGAATAAAACGTGGGATAACGCAATTCGATCCGTCGACGCGTGCGCCTATCCGTACTCGGTATCCAGTGACCGCAACTTCCACGGCGTGACCCACTTCATCAACTTCCGCTGTTCCTTCAATGCGACCAGTTTCGGTTACACGGCGTCAGCAATCAGGAATTGGGGAACGCTTCCCCCGGAATGGTGATTTGTGGCTGTTAATGTATGACATGTAGTGCTTGTGTTGGTCTTCTGGCTGGGTGTGTGCAGGTTGGCTGGCCGGTGGGTGCTGCTCTGACTGCCTTGGCCGGTGGCCTGGTGTTTTTGGGTCCGCGCTCGCGTACGACGTCCTCGCCGCCCTGGGCAAGCCCGTCCCCGGGGCGGCTACCGCCCGCTGGATGCGGGCCCGGCCTGGTCGATCGCGGCCGCCTGGATCCTTGCCACCCCCACCACTCACCTCACCCTGCTGCGTGCCCACCTGCTGACCCCGCACCGCTTCAGAGCCCTCCTGGCGTTACGACGACGGACCGGGGCGCGCCTGATTCTTGTCTGCCACCACCGGGCCATGCGGGTGTTCCTGGAGCGTGAACTGCGCCAGGTTGAGCACCACATCGCCGTCGTTGAAGGGGTGGGTAGTTGGGGTATCGGGGGGTCGGTGAGCTGGGATGTTGCAGGTTGGGTTGAGAACGGGGTGTGCCGGGTGAGAGCGGTTTGACCTGCTGGCTGAACTTCCTGTCACCCACCAATCTGCCTGGCGGCCCTGGTCGCCGACATGTCAGTGGGCTCTGACAGCAGCACGGCCATGACCGCTATTGATGACCTCGTGCGACGTGTTGCCACCCGGACCGCATCGGACGGCATGGACCTTCCCGAGCCTGTCGGCGATGCTCAGATTGCGGAGGTTGAGGGGCAACTGGGGTTTGCGCAACGAGGGCTTCCACGCACGCCACGATGCGTGAGGCGGGAGGCACGACATCGTCCGACTCCAGGTAGCGCTCCTAGAGCTCGTCATACGTCGAGCCCGCAGCACGGTTGTCGAACGGACGGTCTCCGTCCCGTACAGCAAGGTCTAGCTCGCAGACGCATCGTTGCAGGCAGCAGCTCTGATAACACCAACCGGTCCTGCGATCAGATCTCGCCGCCAGTGATCCGTAAGAGAGCTACATAGGAGGCGTCCGGGTGTCCGTCGTGACCGGGGCCGTCCGCCGGTCACTGGCTGACTCGCCGGTGAGGCAGGCGTGGCACAGGCAGCGGTCCGGGTGCGGGGCATACGGAGCCTGCCGGTAGCGGGCCACGTACCGCTCCAGGAGGCGGACCTCCCTCGCGTGGTCGGCGGAGCCGAACCCCGAGCGCGCCGGACCCCGCCCAGCCGCTCCCGCGCGCCCCGGCGCCCGCTTGCACGGTCGACGAACGCATCCGGCGGACGTAAGGCCCCGTTCTGCCGAACGTGAAGTGAAGACCCTGGTCTGCCCACTACAGGTAGCGCCCTGAGTGCCCGTTATGACGGGCCATTGATGTGGTGGCTGGGTGGGTGCGGTGACCTGGGTGTGTTCAGGTTGGTTGGCTGGTGTGGGCTTGGTAGGTGTCTGGTGTGGTCCGCGGGGCTGCCCGATGGGGGACCTCGCGGTTACCAGCGGGGGTGCTACCTGGGGTTTTCTCAGGTTGGCCGGGTTTTCCAGATGTGCGTAGGTGTTCTGATCGTTTGTGCAGGTGTAATGGCCCGTCTGTAGGCAGTCGTGTCGGGGGCGTTGCCGTTTGGTGTGGATCCAGGCCCAGAGGAGGTCGTGGGGCGGGAGCCCGAGCCGGTCCAGGCGCTCGGCGGCGGCCTACTACCGGGCCTTCTCCTCGGGAGCACTGTCGATCCTGTCGAATTCGACTCTGGCGGACCCGAAGACCTCCGAACACATCCGCGAAGTGAGCTGCCCGGGAGTAGCAGAGAACTCGGTGGTCGGCGAGCCGGCGTTGACCAGGCAGAAGGCTCGTGCCAGCTCTACCAACGCCGCCGACGCCTTCCCCGGCTGCTGGTCTGCGACCGCCCTCGCCTCGCGGCCGATCGCTTCCAGCAGGCTTTCGCGTGCCGCAGCGAGGGCAGGGGCGTCCTGAAGCTGGAGCTGGATCGGGATCTGCTGGACCTCGCCGGGCTGCGACTCCTGGTCGGGCTGCACCTGCTCTTCAGCGGTCATCTGTCTCCTTGTGAGATAAGGCTGTGCTACCAGGCTAGTCGGGCCCACTGCTGTTGTGTCAGAGGCTTGAGCAGGACCGGTGCTCAGTTTCCACCGCCGGGCCGCAACGCAAAGTAGTCATTGACCCGTCATCCCAGGCGAATACGCGGCATACGAATATGCGAGCTCACCAGTATCAAGGCCGAGTGCTGGGGCCGATCCTGTGAACCCGGCACTCGGGCGTGCGGAGTGCGCCACCATGGCGGCCATGCCGAACACCGCGTGGACCATCGCCGTCGCTGCCGTCACCGCCGTGGTGACCGCCACCGCGACCGGGCTGACCGTCACCCCCAGGCTGGACGCCCGCAAGAAGCGCATCGGGGGGTGCCCACGCCGCCCGCGACGCCTTCAACACCCACCTCACCACAGTGCTCATGGCGTCCGCCAGGCTCCGGAACTTCCAGCTCCCGGCGGCCGACGATCCGGCCTGCACGACGGTCGTCCGGGAGCGGCTGACCGCCGAGCGGGAACGCTGGCTGCAGCAGATCGACGAGGCCACCCAGTGGATGAATGACCACGTCGCCACGTTCGCCGGCGGCTGGCCTTCCCAGGGCCTGATCGACTTCGCTGTCGCCTACTCCGGCCACACCCGGATGCTCATGCTGTCCGAGCGTGAGGAGACGACCAAGCTGGAGCTGCTGGGGGACTTGACCCTCCCCGTTCAGCGCCAGTTCTTCGGGTTTTGGTGGAGCCGGGCGCGGCATTTCCACGCCGACCGCAGCAAGTTCGCCGAGACCGTCGCACGACTGACGGCGCCGCCGGCCGCAGCGTAGCCACCACTCGAAAAAAACGAGCGGGCTCGGACGGCAGCCGTCCGGGGCCTGCTTTGTGGCCGTCTGCTACCGGGACGCCCCGGTAGCGCTGACCGCCGGAGTGGGAGAGGTCCCTGCTGGCGCCTCGCCACCGCCGCCGAAGAGCGCGAGCAAAACCACGATCAGGAGTAGCAGCCGGCCACCACGACCGGAGCGCCTAACCGACGCCGATGCGGCCGGACGTAGTAGCCGTTGCGGTACTGGCCACGAACGTTCGTCGGCGCGTCCACGGGCCGCGGACGCGGGACGGCAGCACGGGGGGACGCGGACGCGCCACCGCTCGCCGTGAGCGCCGGATCGAGGGTGTCCCGGCCGTGCTGCGCCCCGCTGTACGAGCCTTCGTCGAGGCGCTGGTGGTCCAGCGGGAGACTGCTGAGCGTCTCGTGCTGGGGCCGATTTAGCTCAAGACCATCGAGATCGGTCTCGACACCGTCCGGGACTTCGCACTTCACCTCCATGCGCATGAACTCACCACCTGGGCGGGCGTGAACGTCACCGACCTGGAGGCGTTCCTGGCCTGCAACCCGGCCCGCCGGGCTTCCTGGCTCGCGGGTCTGCGGCAGTTCCTCTCCCACCTGCACCGCACCGGCTTGGTACTTCACAACCCCGCCGCGGCCTTTGAAGCCCCGCAGTCCCGCGGCTTCAAGAGCTCCACCCTCACTCCTGATGAGCAGCGCGCCGTCTACCACCGCTGGAGTGCCGCCAAGGACGTCCTGCGGCACGAGGCGTTCATCGGCCTGGCTGCCCTCCTCCACTACCGAACTTCGCCACCTCGCCCTCGACCACATCAATGCTGGCTCCGGGACGGTCCGCTTTCCGGGCGCGGCGTCGACCTTGCCCTCCATAGCGCCTCGTGGCGGGCTCTGGACGGCTCCAGCGCCGCTCTGTCGCGCCTGTATGAGTGGCCGCAGGCGGGTCTGCACCTGGCACACGGATCTCGGTCGCAGCCGTGGCCCTCGGGGCCGCCCTCCCTCGCCCGCCGGGGCGGGGCTGTGGACTCGGCCTGAAACTCCCGGCCTACGAGCTCCCGTCGTCACGAGGAACTCCCTGCGGCTTGCGACGCAGGGTCATCCGCGGTGGCCTCCGGTTGGTCCTGACCGCGACTCGATGTACTTCTCGAACCGGGGAGACCGCACGACGTCGGTGACGATTGCTTGGATCAGGACGTCATTGGCTTGCTTGGCTGCTGAAAGACCGCGGAAGATCAGAAATTGCATGGGGATGATTAGAAGGAGCCAGAACGGATTCAGCTCGGTAGCCGCGACACAGCTCAGAAGGATGGCCGCCGCCCCCACGTTCACCTTGAGATCGGCCTCAGAGGCCAGGCGGTCGTAGTCCCCGTACAAGTCCTTGCTCGCTCCGTACAGGCGGGTACGCAGCTGTGGCAAATCCTCCAGCAGCATGACGAAACCGTGCTCGAAATCAGTATCGTTAAGAGGCCGCACCCGTTGGTCGCCGCCGGGGAGTCTGTCGTTGATGTAGTTCTGAAGCGTTCCCATGGTTGGGGCGGGCAGCTCTGACAAGCTAAAAGATGACACACGTAGGGGCCACCGTCTGTCGGTGTCGGGCCGCCCCCAGCCACCCCAACGCGAGCGCACCCACCGGATTCCACGGTTGACATCTGTGGCGCGCGTCTCAAGCACGCTACCCACCAGATAAGCAACGAAGGTGCTGATCGCGAGGGCGGTGGGCTTTCCCATCCAACCCACAACGTCGTACAGCTGCTTCAAGAGATCGTCTGCCTCGGCCTTTGTAGGGATTTTGTCGCCCAGCACGAGGAACAGCGACAGCAGGTAGAGGTAGCCGGTTGCCAGGGGGGTTCGCAGTTCACGAAGGCCGGGCAGCAGGGACGCGAGCATACGAGTATGCTCGCCCAAAGCGGTAACAGGCTGTGAAAGCCACGCAAGTGGTGGTGTCACTGTGCGGTTGGCGCCCCCGCTGGGGAGGTCCTGTTAGCCTCCCTGGGCGTCTCACAGGACCCCGCAGCCCCACCGGCCGCAGAGCAACCTGAAAGGCGCTCAGGGGGCCAACTGTGGCCTCCGATTGCCGTGGTGCCTTTGGGACGGGTCTGCCGCTCTGCTGGGACGGCTAGGGTCGGGTACAGCCCGCGCTGATATGGCAGACGGCCGAGCTCCAGGCGGTACTCGACGGCGCAGCAGCATGGGCTTCGCCGGGGCTGCATGACCCGCCTGTCTCAGGAGCGCTCAAGCCACGACAGACATGACGGCCTGCCCACGACCGCTGTCCGGGCCCGGGATACGGTGGCCGCGTGAACGGATCGAACGCATCGACCGGCTTCTGTGGACCCGCCCGGCCCGATGTGCCGGGCGCATTGCTCTCCCTCCTGGGGACGGACGAGGAGGTCGTCGCGTTCTTTGCCGGAGTCGCGGACCTCGACGCGACGGACCCTAGCTCCCACGAGCTGGACGCCGAAGTCCGGCTTGCCTCCGGGGCCCGGTTGGAGCAGTTCGCGCGGGCGGGCTCGGGGGACGCGTTCTGCTTCGTTGGCGAGGGTGGCGAGGAACGCCCGGTGGTATACGTGAGCCTTGACGGCGAGGCCGGCCCACTCGCGATCGGGCTGCCGGAGTTGGTGCGGCTTTGTCTTGTGGCGCCATGGTGGCGGGACGCTCCTGGTCGGACGGCCAAAGAACTCCGGGCGGTCGCCGACGAGTACCGGCAGGACCTGCCAGACCTCGACCGGCGACGCGACCGTGCGGCCCGGATGCTCGGTATCGACCCGGCCGGCCTGCCATCCGAGGCAACGGTCCTGGCACGGCTCGTGGACCTCTCCCGAGGGCCGCTGGCCGAGGCCTGCCTCGTGGTGGGGTACGAGGGCGATCCGCTCGATCCCCTCTTTGATGCCGCCCACCCCTGATCGACCGGCCGCCGGGCTGGGACTGGGTGCCAGGTCGGCTGGCTTTTCCCCAGGCCTGGTGTGCAGCCGGTTTCAGTCCGCGGTGAGCGGTCAAAGTTCAGTGAGATCGGTCAAGGTTTCGCTGAGACTGGACACCCACTCTGCGAGCTGGCCTCAGCGAGGCATGCCCCCTAGGCCCAGTTGTAATCTGTGAATCAGAATGAATCATCCTGCACGGGATGGGCTGGCATGATCGGGTCATGGCTATCACTGTCGAGTTCTTCGTGGCACCGGATGATGAGGTGGCTGCTCAGGTCGGGCCGCGGCAGCGCGTCACGGGTTTCCCTCGTTCGCGTGCGCGGATTTCTACCCCGACGATGCGGTGGCGGACTGGGAGGTTCTGCTGGCAGAGGGTGTGGGTACACAGGCTCGCGTGATGTGGTGCCGATGAAAAATGACGGCTTCACGGTGTTCCAGCTGCCTTCCGGGCTGTGCTCCGCTCTGGTGCAGGCGAGCAGCGGCCGGCTCGTTGACCTGCATGGGCTGAGCTCGCCGCGGTCAAGGACGAGGGTGTGCCAGCCGAGACAGCGGTCGAGATCCTAACGGAGGTGGCGGACCTGGCCCGCACGGCACAGGGCCTTCGTCAGCCTCTCTACTGCTGGTACTTCGCACCCTGACCGGACCCCGCCCACAGCAAACACCCCAGCCCCCGCCCTGCTGCCAGCCAGGCCGGCGAAGCGGGCCTTAAGTCCTGGAGGCGGAGCCAGAAGGACCAGGGCGGGGGAGCGCAGCGAACCCGCCCAACGGGCCGCAGGCCCGGACCTCGTGAAACGAGGTCACCTCCCGTGCTGCGCATGGGAGGCCCGGGTCCGCGAAGCGGACCTCGTTCGGGTGCAGCGAAGCGGAACCCGAACAGTCCGAAGCGAAGCGCA
>NZ_JBWKCE010000028.1:0-56357 GCF_056436685.1 Streptomyces sp. NPDC043680
ACGGGGTATCAACTTCTGGCGTTGATTTTTGGCACGCTGTTGAGTTCTCAAGGAACGGACGCTTCCTTCGTACTCACCCTCGCGGGTTTTCCTCCGGGCGCTTCCCTTCGTTCTTGCGTTTCCGACTCTATCAGAGTCAGTCCCGCTCGCTTTCCAGGTTCTTCGCTTTCGCGCTTTCCCTTTCCGGCGATTCCAACCTTACCAGATCATTTCCGTGCCGTTTCCGGCTTGGATTTGAATTCGGAGGCCGTTGGAGGGCCTTTCCCTTTCGGGCGGATCAGACTTTATCAGGTGATCTGAGTCGTGATGACCACCCGCCTCGCGGGACGCGTCCGGGCACACGGATGTGCACGGGCGTCGTACGAGGTGGAGCCGTAAACGTACTGGAGCGGGGCCCCGGATGCAAATCCGGTTGCCCCGCTCCGGTGACGGCGCTACGGCGAGGGTCAGACCTCGACGACGACCGGGAGGATCATCGGGCGGCGGCGGTAGCCGTCCGAGACCCACTTGCCCATCGTGCGGCGGATGAGCTGCTGGATCTGGTGCGGCTCGGCGACGCCGTCGGCCGCGGCGCGGGCGATGGCCTCCTCGATCTTGGGCACGACCGCCGTGAAGGCCGAGTCCTCGATGCCGGAGCCGCGGGCCTGGATATTCGGGCCGCTCACGACCTTGCCCGTGGTGCTGTCCACCACGACGAACACCGAGACGATGCCCTCGTCGCCGAGGATCCGGCGGTCCTTCAGGTGGACCTCGGTGACATCGCCGACCGACAGGCCGTCCACGTACACGTAGCCGGCCTGGACCTTGCCGGAGATCCGGGCCTTGCCGTCGACGAGGTCGACGACCACGCCGTCCTCGGCGATGACAATGCGGTCCTTCGGGACACCCGTCATGGCGCCGAGCTCGGCGTTGGCCCGCAGGTGGCGCCATTCGCCGTGGACCGGCATCAGGTTCCGCGGCTTGCAGATGTTGTAGAAGTACAGCAGCTCGCCCGCGGACGCGTGGCCGGAGACGTGCACCTTCGCGTTGCCCTTGTGGACGACGTTCGCACCCCACCGGGTCAGGCCGTTGATCACGCGGTAGACCGCGTTCTCGTTGCCCGGGATCAGCGACGACGCGAGGATCACGGTGTCACCGGGGACGATCCGGATCTGGTGGTCGCGGTTGGCCATCCGGGACAGGGCCGCCATCGGCTCGCCCTGGGAACCCGTACAGACCAGCACGACCTCGTCGTCCGGCAGGTCGTCGAGGGTCTTCACGTCGACGACGAGGCCGGCCGGGACCCGCAGGTAGCCCAGGTCGCGGGCGATGCCCATGTTGCGGACCATCGAGCGGCCGACGAAGGCGACGCGGCGGCCGTACTCGTGCGCGGCGTCCAGGACCTGCTGGATGCGGTGGACGTGGCTGGCGAAGCTCGCCACGATGATCCGCTTCTGGGCACCCGCGAAGACACCGCGGATGACACCCGAGATGTCGCGCTCCGGCGGGACGAAGCCCGGGACCTCGGCGTTCGTCGAGTCCGAGAGGAGGAGGTCGATGCCCTCCTCACTCAGACGCGCGAAGGCGTGCAGGTCGGTGAGGCGGTTGTCCATCGGGAGCTGGTCCATCTTGAAGTCGCCGGTGGCGACGACCAGGCCCGCGGGGGTGCGGATGGCGACGGCCAGCGCGTCCGGGATGGAGTGGTTGACCGCGATGAACTCGCAGTCGAAGATCCCGAGGCTCTCCCGGTCGCCCTCCTTCACCTCAAGGGTGTAGGGGCGGATCCGGTGCTCCTGGAGCTTCGCCTCGATGAGGGCCAGCGTCAGCTTGGAGCCGATGAGCGGGATGTCCGGCTTCTCGCGCAGGAGGAAGGGGACGGCGCCGATGTGGTCCTCGTGACCGTGGGTGAGGACGATGCCCTCGATGTCGTCGAGCCGGTCCCGGATGGACGTGAAGTCCGGCAGGATCAGGTCGATGCCCGGCTGCTCCTCCTCGGGGAAGAGGACGCCGCAGTCAACGATCAGCAGCCGGCCGTCGAACTCGAAGACGGTCATGTTGCGGCCGATCTCGCCGAGACCACCCAGGGGGGTGACGCGGAGGCCGCCCTTCGGGAGCTTCGGCGGCGGACCGAGTTCAGGATGCGGATGGCTCAAAAGTCTCTCCTCACCATGCACGCCACGTTCCTCGTAGGCACGTGGCGGGCATGCATTCGTGCACTTTCATGTGTCTTTTCGTGGGGTATTGCTTATTCAGTTGTGAAGTCTGGTGTCAGAGCTGTACCCCGCCGGCGGCAAGATCGATCTTGAGCTGGGCCGTCTCTTCGTCGGTCAGCTCGACCAGCGGGAGCCGGAGCGGGCCCGCGGGCAGCCCCTGGAGGTTCAGGGCGCCCTTCGTGGTGATCACGCCCTGGGTGCGGAACATCCCGGTGAAGACGGGGAGCAGCTTCTGGTGGATCTCCGTGGCCTTCTGTACGTCGCCGGCAAGGTGCGCTTCGAGCATGGCGCGAAGCTCCGGGCTGACCACGTGGCCCACGACGGAGACGAAGCCGACCGCGCCGACCGACAGCAGCGGCAGGTTCAGCATGTCGTCGCCCGAGTACCAGGCCAGGCCGCTCTGGGCGATGGCCCAGCTGGCGCGGCCGAGGTCGCCCTTGGCGTCCTTGTTGGCCACGATACGGGGGTGCTCGGCCAGCCGGACGAGGGTCTCGGTGTTGATCGGGACACCGCTGCGGCCGGGGATGTCGTACAGCATGACCGGGAGCCCGGTGGCGTCCGCGATGGCCGTGAAGTGCCGGTAGAGGCCTTCCTGCGGCGGCTTGCTGTAGTACGGGGTCACCGCGAGGAGGCCGTGGGCGCCGGTGCGCTCGGCCTGGCGGGCGAGCTCCAGGGTGTGGCGGGTGTCGTTGGTGCCGATGCCGGCGACGACGTGGGCACGGTCTCCGACCGCTTCGAGGACGGCTCGTACGAGGTCGTTTTTCTCCGCGTCGGTGGTGGTCGGGGACTCGCCGGTGGTCCCGTTGATGATCAGGCCGTCGTTGCCTGCGTCCACCAGGTGGACGGCGAGCTGCTGCGCGCCGTCGAGGTCGAGTGCGCCATCAGCCGTGAAGGGCGTGATCATGGCGGTGAGGACCCGCCCGAAGGGGGTCTGCGGAGTCGAGATCGGAGCCATGGGTAACACGCTACTCGCTGCCATGCTCGCGGTGTCCCCTCGGGGGACGTCAACAGGGTGGTGCGCCTCCGGCGGTGGGCCGGGAGGAGTGTGGAGCCCGGCACTGCCTGCTCGGGGGTTCAAGCAGTGCCGGGTCCGTTTGATCAGCCTAGATGAACTTTACGAAACGTGGCAATACGGACACTTCGGACCTGGCTCGGCACATCCGTACGAACACGCCGTCCGGGCCTTACGGGGCCACGCGCCCGTTGGCGTTGAAGGCCGCGTACGTCAGCGGCATCAACGAGGCCCAGTGCTGCTCCATCTTCTCGCCGACCATCTCGATCTCCCGCTGCGGGAAGGACGGGACCTTGGCGAGCTCGTGCTGGGTGCGCAGACCGAGGAAGTGCATGAGCGAGCGCGCGTTGCAGGTGGCGTACATCGAGGAGAAGAGGCCGACGGGCAGGACCGAACGGGCCACCTCCCGGGCCACGCCCGCCGCCAGCATCTCCTGGTAGGCCTCGTAGGCCTGGCGGTACGAATCCTCCATGACCCGGCCGGTCAGCTCCTGCTGCGCCGCGGTGCCCTCGACGAAGACGTACTTGCCCGGGCGGCCCTCCTGGACGAGCTTGCGCTCGGCGTCCGGGACGTAGAAGACCGGCTCCAGCTCCCTGTAGCGGCCCGATTCCTCGTTGTACGACCAGCCGACGCGGTGGCGCATGAACTCGCGGAACACGAAGATCGGGGCGCTGATGAAGAAGGTCATCGAGTTGTGCTCGAAGGGGCTGCCGTGGCGGTCGCGCATCAGGTAGTTGATGAGCCCCTTGGAGCGCTCCGGGTCCTTCTGCAGCTCGTCCAGCGACTGCTCGCCCGCCGTGGAGACGCGGGCGGCCCACAGCACGTCGGAGTCGGCGGCGGAGTGCTTCACCAGCTCCACCGTCACATCACTGCGGAAGCTGGGTTTCAGGTCTGAAGCGGCGGTCTCGCTCACCGGGGGTCCTTCCGAACGTCTCACATGGGGCGCGCCCACTCTACGGCGCCCGTCAGGGCAGCTCGCGCATCGATTTCCCGATCGGGGGCACCTGGCGGGCAGTTCGCACGTCCTTGTGAGTACAGCCACTCCGATCCCGAGGAGAGTCCCCTCATGTTCAGCCGGCGCGAACCCGTCCCGTTCGCCTTTGTCGCCGAGGCCGACCGATTCCGCAGCAACGTCACCCCGCCGCCGCGCGAGCGTCTGAGCAAGACGCAGTTCGCCGCCCGTACCCTGGTCGGGCTGACCGTGGTGGCGGGGCTCGTCGGCTCCCTGCTCTTCGGCGTACCGGCGTTGCAGCCCCATCAGACGCCCGCCACGTCGCAGCAGTCGGAGGCCTCCCGGGGGCGGTAGCCTCACGGGCAGCCCAACCGAACGTGCATGTGAGTGAGGTCCCGCCGTGCCCCTGCCCTTCATGACGGCCGACAGCGCGTTCGACGCGCACGAGGACGGCGACGAGGTCCTCGCCCATGCAGACCAGGACCGCTGGCGCCGGCCCTACCGGCCCGGCCCCTGGCGGGTCGCAGGCGCCGCGCTGCTGCTCCTGCTGGCCGCCTTCATGCTGCTCGCCACGATGATCATCGCGTTCGCGGGCGCCGGGGCGGTGGCGATCGTCTGCCTGGTCGCCGCGCTCAGCGTGATCGGGGCGGCGCTGCGGCTGCTGGTGGCGGGGATCTGGGTCAGCCCCAAGGGGCTGCGCCTGGTCGGCTTCCTCAGGACCCGCTCGCTCACCTGGAGCGAGGTCGCCGAGGTCCGCACCGCGCAGCAGCCGGTGCGCTGGCTCGGCCTGCCGAGGACCGTACAGGGCCAGGCCCTGACGGTGGCCGGGCGGGACGGCGCCGAGCTGCCGGTGCTGCTGACCGACCACAACGCCGACTTCCTGGCCCGTGCGGAGGCGTTCGAGCGGGCCACCGACGCGGTGGAGGCCTGGGCCGAGGAGTACCGGGCCGTACCCGCCTGAGGCGGCGGGCCAGGACCGGAAGCCCGTACGGGGATCAGACCTGTACGGGCTTCCTGTCATGCAGGGCGATGGCCCGCTGCATGGCCTTGCGGGCCCGCGGGGTGTCGCGGGCGTCGTGGTAGGCCACGGCGAGGCGGAACCAGCTGCGCCAGTCTCCCGGCGCGTCCTCCGTCTCGGCCTTGCGGCGCGCGAAGACCTCGTCGGCGGAGTCCCGCAGGATCCGGCCGTACTGGTCCCGTTCCAGCTCGTCCACCGGCAGTCCACCCTCGGCTTCCAGCTCGGTCGCGAGCTGGTTGGCCTTCCGCACGAACTGCGTGTTCTTCCAGAGGAACCAGACGCCGATGACGGGCAGGACCAGCACCGCCACGCCGAAGGTGACGGTCAGCCAGGTGCCCTGCCGGAGCAGCATCAGGCCCCGGCTGCCGACCAGGACGAAGTAGACGACCAGGACGGCGGCCGTGAGGAAGTAGGTGATCTTCGCGCGCATGGTGCTACTGCCTGCTCATCAGCCGAGGTCGAGGAAGTGTTCCAGGCCGAAGGTCAGGCCCGGGGTCTGCGTCACGCGGCGCGCTCCGAGGAGGATGCCCGGCATGAAGCTGCTGTGGTGAAGGGAGTCGTGACGGATGGTCAGGGTCTCGCCCTCGCCGCCGAGCAGCACCTCCTGGTGGGCCAGCAGGCCGCGCAGGCGGATCGCGTGCACCGGGACCCCGTCGACGTCCGCGCCGCGAGCGCCGTCGAGGGCGGTGGCGGTGGCGTCGGGCTGCGGGGCGCAGCCGGCCTCGGCGCGGGCGGCCGCGATGAGCTGCGCCGTACGGGTGGCCGTGCCGGAGGGGGCGTCGACCTTGTTGGGGTGGTGCAGTTCCACGACCTCGACGGACTCGAAGTAGCGGGCGGCCTGCGCGGCGAACTTCATGGTGAGGACGGCGCCGATGGAGAAGTTCGGGGCGATGAGCACACCGGTCTCCGGGGAGCCGGCGAGCCAGGCGTCCAGCTGGGCGAGGCGCTCCTCGGTCCAGCCGGTGGTCCCGACGACGGCGTGGATGCCGTGGCGGATGCAGAAGTCGAGGTTGCCCATGACCGAGGCGGGCGTGGTCAGCTCGACGGCGACCTGGGCGCCGGTCTCGGCCAGCTTCTCCAGCTTGTCGCCACGGCCGAGGGCGGCCACCAGCTCCATGTCCTCGGCTGCCTCGACGGCCTTGACCGCCTCGGAGCCGATGCGGCCCTGTGCACCGAGAACCGCTACGCGCAGCTTGCTGCTCATGCTTCCTTCGCTTCCTGTCGTACGGGCCGGGCACCGGCCGGCGGCCGGTGCCCGGCCCCGAGGTGTCCGGGTCTCAGGCCACCGCTTCGTCGAGGCGGGCGGCCTGCTTCTCCTTCAGGGGTCCGATCACCGAGAGCGACGGCCGCTGGGCCAGGACGTCCCGGGCGACCGAGCGGACGTCGTCCGGGGTCACGGCGGCGATCCGGGCCAGCATGTCGTCGACCGACATCTGGTCGCCCCAGCACAGCTCGCTCTTACCGATGCGGTTCATGATCGCGCCGGTGTCCTCCAGGCCGAGGACGGTGGAGCCGGACAGCTGGCCGATGGCCCGCTTGATCTCCTCGTCGGTGAGCCCCTCCGAGACGACCTTGTCGAGCTCGCCGCGGCAGATCCGGAGCACGTCGTGGACCTGGCTGGGCCGGCAGCCCGCGTACACGCCGAACAGGCCGGTGTCGGCGAAGCCCGAGGTGTACGAGTACACGCTGTAGGCCAGGCCGCGCTTCTCCCGGACCTCCTGGAAGAGGCGGGAGGACATGCCGCCGCCGAGGGCGGTGTTCAGCACGCCGAGCGCCCAGCGGCGCTCGTCGGTGCGGGCCAGGCCGGGCATGCCGAGCACCACGTGGGCCTGCTCGGTCTTGCGGCTGATCAGGTCGACCTTGCCGGAGGTGCGGATGCGCTTGGTGCCGGCGCGCGGGCCGATTGGCTCGGCGTCGGTGCGCCCGAGGGCACCGGCCTTCTCGAAGGCCGCGCGCACCTGGCGTACGACCTTGTTGTGGTCGACGTTGCCGGCCGCGGCCACCACCAGGTGGGTGGGGTCGTAGTGCTTCTTGTAGAAGCGGCGGATCCGGTCGGCGCCGAGGGCGTTGATCGTGTCGACGGTGCCGAGGACGGGCCGGCCCAGCGGGGTGTCGCCGAACATCGTGTGCGCGAACAGGTCGTGCACGCAGTCGCCCGGGTCGTCCTCGGTCATGGCGATCTCTTCGAGGATGACGCCGCGCTCGGCGTCGACGTCCTCCTCGCGGATCAGCGAGCCGGTGAGCATGTCGCAGACGACGTCGATCGCCAGCGGCAGGTCGGTGTCGAGCACCCGTGCGTAGTAGCAGGTGTACTCCTTCGCCGTGAAGGCGTTCATCTCGCCGCCGACCGCGTCGATCGCGGAGGAGATGTCGAGGGCGCTGCGCTGAGCGGTGCCCTTGAAGAGGAGGTGCTCCAGGTAGTGCGTGGCACCGTTGAGCGTGGGCGTCTCGTCGCGGGAGCCCACGTGCGCCCAGATGCCGAAGGTGGCGGAGCGGACGGAGGGCAGCGTCTCGGTGACGATGCGCAGTCCGCCGGGGAGGACCGTGCGCCGGACGGTGCCGATGCCGTTCTCGCCCTTGAGGAGGGTTTGGGTACGGGCGACGGCCCGCCCCTCGGAGGAGGGGCGGGCCGTCACACGGGAACTACGCGACGTCACTTGTCGGAGTCGTCCTTGTCAGCGTCGTCACCGGCGGCCTCGCCGTCGATCACGGGGATCAGGGAGAGCTTGCCGCGCTGGTCGATCTCGGCGATCTCGACCTGGACCTTGGTGCCGACCGCGAGCACGTCCTCGACGTTCTCCACGCGCTTGCCACCGGCGAGCTTGCGGATCTGCGAGATGTGCAGCAGGCCGTCCTTGCCCGGGAGCAGGGAGACGAAGGCACCGAAGGTGGTGGTCTTGACGACCGTACCCAGGTAGCGCTCGCCGACCTCCGGCATGGTCGGGTTGGCGATGCCGTTGATCGTGGCGCGGGCGGCCTCGGCGGCCGGGCCGTCGGCGGCACCGATGTAGATGGTGCCGTCGTCCTCGATCGTGATCTCGGCGCCGGTGTCCTCCTGGATCTGGTTGATCATCTTGCCCTTGGGGCCGATGACCTCGCCGATCTTGTCCACGGGGATCTTGACGGTGATGATCCGCGGGGCGTTGGGGGACATCTCGTCCGGCGTGTCGATCGCTTCCATCATCACGTCGAGGATGTGGAGGCGGGCGTCGCGGGCCTGCTTGAGGGCCGCGGCCAGGACGGAGGCCGGGATGCCGTCCAGCTTGGTGTCGAGCTGGAGGGCGGTCACGAACTCCTTGGTGCCGGCGACCTTGAAGTCCATGTCGCCGAAGGCGTCCTCCGCACCGAGGATGTCGGTGAGGGCGACGTAGTGGGTCTTGCCGTCGATCTCCTGGGAGATCAGGCCCATGGCGATACCGGCGACGGGGGCCTTCAGCGGCACACCGGCGTTCAGCAGCGACATGGTCGAGGCGCAGACCGAGCCCATGGACGTCGAACCGTTGGAGCCGAGGGCCTCGGACACCTGGCGGATCGCGTAGGGGAACTCCTCGCGGGTCGGCAGGACCGGGAGGATCGCGCGCTCGGCGAGGGCGCCGTGGCCGATCTCGCGGCGCTTGGGCGAACCCACGCGGCCGGTCTCGCCGACGGAGTACGGCGGGAAGTTGTAGTTGTGCATGTAGCGCTTGCGGGTCACCGGGGAAAGGGTGTCCAGCTGCTGCTCCATACGGAGCATGTTGAGGGTGGTGACGCCCAGGATCTGGGTCTCGCCACGCTCGAACAGCGCCGAGCCGTGCACGCGCGGGATGGCCTCGACCTCGGCGGCGAGGGTACGGATGTCCGTGATCCCGCGGCCGTCGATGCGGACCTTGTCCTTGATGACGCGCTCGCGCACCAGGGCCTTGGTCAGGCTGCGGTAGGCGGCGGAGATCTCCTTCTCGCGGCCCTCGAAGGCCGGGAGGAGCTTCTCGGCGGCGAGGTCCTTGACGCGGTCGAGCTCCGCCTCGCGGTCCTGCTTGCCGGGGATGGTCAGCGCCTGGGCGAGCTCGCCCTTGACCGCGGCGGCGAGGGCCTCGTAGACGTCGTCCTGGTAGTCCAGGAAGACCGGGAACTCGCCCTCGGGCTTGGCGGCCTTGGAGGCCAGGTCCGACTGGGCCTTGCACAGGGCCTTGATGAAGGGCTTCGAGGCCTCCAGACCGGCGGCGACGATCTCCTCGGTCGGCGCCTCGGCGCCGCCCTTGACGAGGGTGACGGTCTTCTCGGTGGCCTCGGCCTCGACCATCATGATCGCGACGTCGCCGTCCTCCAGGACGCGGCCCGCGACGACCATGTCGAAGACGGCGTCCTCAAGCTCGGTGTGCGTCGGGAAGGCCACCCACTGGCCGCGGATCAGCGCGACGCGGACGCCGCCGATCGGGCCGGAGAAGGGCAGGCCGGCCAGCTGGGTGGACGCGGACGCGGCGTTGATCGCGATGACGTCGTACAGGTGGTCCGGGTTGAGCGCCATGACGGTGGCGACGACCTGGATCTCGTTGCGCAGGCCCTTCTTGAAGGACGGGCGCAGCGGGCGGTCGATCAGGCGGCAGGTGAGGATCGCGTCCTCGGAGGGGCGGCCCTCGCGGCGGAAGAAGGAGCCGGGGATCTTGCCGGCCGCGTACTGGCGCTCCTCGACGTCCACCGTCAGGGGGAAGAAGTCGAGCTGGTCCTTGGGCTTCTTCGACGCGGTGGTGGCGGAAAGCACCATCGTGTCGTCGTCCAGGTAGGCAACGGCGGAGCCGGCGGCCTGGCGGGCCAGACGGCCCGTCTCGAAGCGGATGGTGCGGGTGCCGAAGGAACCGTTGTCAATGACGGCCTCGGCGTAGTGGGTCTCGTTCTCCACTAGCGTTTTCTCCATTTTCGTCGTCTCCGTCCGCAGCCCGTGTGGCGGCGGACGGTGCGGAGAAGCGCTCCTTGGGTGCGGGCCGGTCTTCGATCGAAGTACCCGGTTCGGTGCCCGTGGGCTTTCCGGGTACCACTACCGAGGACCGGCGGCCTGGGAGGGCGCTCCTCCTCTTCAGTTGTGCACGTGGTGCTGAACTTGCGCGTACGTCCAGACTACAAAGCGTCCGGTGCGTCCCGCACGTACAGCGGCACGTACAGCAAAGGGAGCGGCCCCCTCAGTGTGGGAACCGCTCCCTTCACAGCGTCTTTACTTGACGCCGGCCGCACCGCGGCGGATGCCGAGGCGCTCGACCAGCGTACGGAAGCGCTGGATGTCCTTCTTGGCCAGGTACTGCAGCAGGCGGCGACGCTGGCCGACCAGGATCAGCAGACCACGACGGGAGTGGTGGTCGTGCTTGTGGGTCTTGAGGTGCTCGGTCAGGTCCGTGATGCGCTTGGAGAGCATGGCGACCTGGACCTCGGGGGAGCCGGTGTCGCCCTCCTTGGCACCAAACTCAGCGATGATCTGCTTCTTCGTAGCGGCGTCGAGCGACACGCGTACTCCTCATGGGTCTTCGTGGCCACCGAGTGCCCCAGGTCGAATTCTCTGGGGATCTTCCGTAACTCGGGAGGCGGGTCCGCTGGGCGCAGCCTCCAGAAGGACTTCCGGGGGCGCGTACACAAACGGCCGTTACACAGCGTACCAGGCTGCCGCCCGGCCCCGTCTCAGCTGGTGAGCGAGCGGGCCCGGGCGTACACGTCGAGCACGGCCAGGGCCAGCGGGACCAGGCTGAGCAGCACCGCTGCCTCGGTGAGGTCGAGCAGTCGCCCCCAGAAGGGTGACAGACCCTTGCGGGGGATGACCAGCGCAATTCCGGCGAGCAGGGCCGCACCGGCGGCCACCGCGGCGGACAGCCAGATCGTACGGAGGTCCAGGCCGCCGCGGTCGTGGTACTGCACGAGCTCCCGCAGGAGGTCGGCCGGCGGGTGCAGGGCCAGACCCAGGATCAGCAGGGCGACGGCCGACAGGCCGGCGACCAGGGTGCACACGACCTGGGAGGTGTAGCGGAAGAGGCGGGCGCGCAGCAGCATGGCCAGACCGGTGGCGAGGGCCAACAGGCGCCCCCAGGTGTTGTCGGAGAAGCCGAGGACCGCGGCGCAGCCGACGACGACCGCCGCGCAGCCGCCCACCAGGCCGAGCAGCATCTCGTGGCCGCGGCGGGCCTGGGCGGCGATGGCTTCGGCATCGAGCGGGGCGCCCGGCTCGGGCTGCTCGGAGCCGGAGGGGTCACCGTACGGCTCGGCCTCGTAGCGGTCCGGGGTCTCGTAGTCCTCCACGGCGCTCTGCGGGGCGGCGTAGCCGATGGGCAGCCGGGCGAAGCGGGCGGAGAGGCCGGGCAGGAAGGCGACGAGGCCGATGGCCGCGGGGGCGCAGACGGCGGCCGTGGCGGTCGCGGAGGCCTCGGTGACGATCGCGAGGAAGGTCGCCAGGGTGCCGGTGGCCGCGACGAAGGTGGCCGCGACGAAGGGTGCGTCCCCGTCCGGGGTGAGCGCGACCAGCGCCACGGAGGCGACGAGGACGCAGATGCAGCCGAGCAGGAACTGGAGCCGGCCGGGGCCGTGCCCGGCGGCGGGGGCGATGATGCCGGACCCTGCGATCAGCAGGTGCGGGAGGCCGGCGAGGCCGAGGGCGACGGCGGAGCCGCGGTCGCGGTAGACCCGGGCGCGGACGCCCGCCGCGGCGGCCAGCAGCAGCCCGGCCGCGCCGGCGATGATCCCGGGCAGGCCGTGCATGTCGTGGCGGAGCGGGTCGGCGTACCAGAGGACGAAGCCGAGCAGGACGAAGAGCAGGGCGGCTCCGGCCAGGCCCGCGCCGCGCAGCATGTCGTCGCTCCAGCGGTGCCGGTCGCGCACCACGGCGGAGGCGACGGCGTCGGAGACGTCGTCGAAGACCGCGGGCGGCAGGGACTCGGCGAAGGGGCGCAGGCTCAGCACCTCGCCGTCGAGGACCTGCTGGGCGGCGAGGGTGCGGGCGCCGTCGAGGACGGTGCCGTCGCGGCGGACCAGGTGGAAGCCGGTCGGAGCGCCGACGGGCTGGGTCTGGCCGGTGAGGCGCAGCAGTTCGGGGTAGACGTCGGCGACGGCGATGTCCTCGGGGAGGGCGACGTCGATGCGGCTGTCGGGAGCCACGACGGTGACCCTGCAGAAGCCCGTCGTTGCGGCCGTACTCACCTGTGTGACCCCCCTGGTTGGCGAAGCGATTGCGCGGTCCGCCGCCTCGGATTCGCGGATGCGCATACTGCGCGGGCCACCCTACCGGGCGTATGCGTGACTGTCGGCAAGTAGGATCACCGTCGCGCGGGTGGGAGACCCCTTCGCGTCCGGGACTTGGGGGCGCCGGTAGCGACGTCCCGTCCGTTTTCGAGGGATTGATGCTCCGGTGAGTCAGATCGTCGTCAAACGCCCGCCGCGGTCCCTGCCGCCCGAAGTCCCTTCGGACGAGCTGAGACTGGAGGCTCCGCCGGAGCTTCCCCGCGGGCAGCAGGAGGGCATGCTGATGCAGCTCCTGCCGATGCTCGGCATGGGCTCGTCGGTCGTCTTCTTCTTCATGCCGGGTGCGGCGCCGTTCATGCGCATCATGGGTGTGCTGATGCTGGTGTCCACGGTGGGCATGATGATCGCCCAGCTGATGCGCCATCGGCGCGGTACGCAGGGGCAAATGGCCGATGTGCGCCGGGACTACCTCAAATACCTCGCGCAGACCCGGCGTCAGGTCCGCAGGACCGCCCGGGCGCAGCGCGACGCACAGCTGTATCTGCACCCCGCGCCCGAGCAGTTGTGGTCGGTGGTGGCGGAGGGTTCGCGGCTGTGGGAGCGCCGGGTCGGTGACGCGGACTTCGGCCAGGCCCGGCTGGGGCTGGGCGCGCAGCGCCTGTCGACGCCTCTGGTGGCGCCGGACACGGCCCCGGTGGACGAGCTGGAGCCGCTGACCGCGGGTGCGATGCAGCGCTTCCTGAAGGTGCACTCCTCGCTGGACGGGCTGCCGGTCGCGGTGTCGATGCGGGCCTTCTACCACGTGACGGTGTCCGGGGAGCCGGAGTCGGCGCGCGGGACGGCGCGGGCGATGGTGGCGCAGCTCGCGACGCTGCACTCCCCCGAGGACCTGGTGGTGGCCGTGGTGGCCGCGCCGGGCGCGGTGCCCGCGTGGGACTGGACGAAGTGGCTGCCGCACACGCAGGTGCCGGGGCAGGTGGACGGTGCCGGTACGAAACGGCTGTTCAGCGACCACCTCACCGAGCTGGAGGCGCTGCTCGCGCCCCGCCTGGAGGGGCGGCCGCGGTTCAGCCGGGACGTGTCCCCGGTGCTGGACCAGCCGCACCTGGTCGTCGTGCTGGACGCCAACTCCCGCGGCGGACTCGTGCCGCCGGACTCGGTGTTCGCGGCCGCGGAGGGCCTGCAGGGCGTCACCATCGTCGAGGTGGTCGCGGGCGAGCTGGACGAGCCGCGCGGCGGGCTGTCCGTCGTGGTGCGGCCGGGCCGGCTGCGGCTGGAGTCGGGTGCGGGCGTCGCGTACGAGGGCGTGCCGGACACGCTGTCGCTGCCGGCCGCGGAGGCGCTGGCGCGGCAGCTGGCGCCGCTGCGCACCGGCGGGGGCGACGACGACGAACCGCTGCTGGCCAACCTGGACTTCACGGATCTGCTGAACCTGGGCGACGCGGCCTCGATCGACGTGGCGCGCACCTGGCGGCCGCGGTCGGCCGGTGAGCGGCTGCGGGTGCCGATCGGTGTCGGCGAGGACGGCGCGCCGGTCATGCTGGACCTCAAGGAGGCCGCGCAGGAGGGCATGGGCCCGCACGGCCTGTGCGTGGGCGCGACCGGTTCCGGCAAGTCGGAGCTGCTGCGCACGCTGGTGCTGGGCCTGGCGGTCACGCACACCTCGGAGACGCTGAACTTCGTCCTCGCCGACTTCAAGGGCGGTGCGACCTTCACCGGCATGGGGCAGATGCCGCACGTCGCGGCCGTCATCACCAACCTGGCGGACGACCTGACGCTCGTGGACCGCATGGGCGACTCGATCCGCGGAGAGCTCCAGCGCCGGCAGGAACTGCTGCGCTCGGCGGGCAACTACGCCAACATCCACGACTACGAGAAGGCGCGCGCGGCGGGCGCCCCGCTGGAGCCGCTGGCCTCGCTGGTGCTGGTCATCGACGAGTTCTCCGAGCTGCTCACGGCCAAGCCCGACTTCATCGACATGTTCATCCAGATCGGCCGGATCGGCCGGTCGCTGGGCGTGCACCTGCTGCTGGCCTCGCAGCGCCTGGAGGAGGGCAAGCTGCGCGGCCTGGACACGTACCTCTCGTACCGGATCGGTCTGCGGACCTTCTCGGCGGCGGAGTCGCGTACGGCGATCGGTGTGCCGGACGCCTACCACCTGCCGTCGGTGCCGGGTTCGGGCTATCTGAAGTTCGGCACGGACGAGATGACGCGGTTCAAGGCGGCGTACGTCTCCGGTACCTACCGCTCGGGCGGCCCGGACCTGTCGGTGGGCCTGTTCCCGGTGGAGCGCCGCCCGGCGCTGTTCACGGCGGCGCCGGTGCCGGTGGTGTACGCGGCGCCGGACCCGGCGTACCTGGCGGCGCAGGCGCCGCGGGAGGACGACGCGCTCGCGGACACCGTGCTGGACGTGATCGTGAGCCGGCTGGAGGGGCAGGGGGTGCCGGCGCACCAGGTGTGGCTGCCGCCGCTGGACCAGGCCCCGCCGCTGGACCAGTTGCTGCCGGCGCTGGCCCCCTCGGCCGAGCGCGGGCTGCACGCGGAGGGGTACACGCGGCCCGGCGGGCTCGTGGTGCCGCTCGGCCTGATCGACAAGCCGTTCGAGCAGCGGCGCGAGGTGCTGTACCGGGACTTCTCGGGTGCGGCGGGCCACATGATGGTCGTCGGCGGTCCGCAGTCGGGCAAGTCGACCCTGATGCGGACGCTGATCTCCTCGTTCGCGCTGACGCACACCCCGCGCGAGGTGCAGTTCTACGGGCTGGACTTCGGTGGCGGCAGCCTGTCGGCGGTCGCCGAGCTGCCGCACGTGGGCGGGATCGCCTCGCGCCTGGACCCGGAGCGGGTGCGGCGTACGGTCGCGGAGGTGGCGGGCATCCTCAACCGGCGCGAGGAGTTCTTCCGCGCCAACGGCATCGACTCGATCGGCACCTACCGGCGGCGGCGCGCGGCGGGCGAGCTGCCCGGTGAGCCGTGGGGCGACGTGTTCCTCGTCGTCGACGGCTGGGGCGGTTTCCGGGGCGAGTACGAGGGCCTGGAGCCTGTGGTCACCGACATCGCATCGCGCGGTCTGGGCTACGGCATCCACGTGGTGATCACCGCGGCCCGGTACATGGAGGTGCGGGCCGCCCTCAAGGACCAGATGCTGAACCGGCTGGAGCTGCGGCTCGGCGACGTCATGGACTCCGAGTTCGACCGCAAGGTCGCGGCGAACGTACCACCGGGCATGCCCGGGCGCGGTCAGGTGGCGGAGAAGCTGCACTTCCTGGGGGCGCTGCCGCGGATCGACGGCTCGCACGACCCGGAGGACCTGTCGGAGGCCACGGCCGCCTTCGTGTCGGCGGTGAAGCAGAACTGGACGGGGGCCGCGGCGCCCGGCGTACGGCTGCTGCCGCGGCTGCTGCACGCCGACCAGCTGCCCCGGGGCGGGGAGTACCCCGGCCGCGGGCTGGCGATCGGCATCGACGAGACGGACCTGGAGCCGGTGTTCGTCGACTTCGAGAGCGACCCCTTCTTCCTGGTCTTCGGCGAGAGCGAGTCGGGCAAGACGAACCTGCTGCGGCTGATCGCCCAGCAGATCGCGGACCGGTACACGCCCGACCAGGCCCGGCTGGTGGTCGGCGACTACCGGCGCAGCCTGCTCGGGGCGCTGCCGGAGGAGCACCTGCTGGAGTACGCGCCGATGGCGAGCTCCCTCCAGACGCACATGGAGGCGCTGGGCGGCGTGTTCTCGCGGCGCCAGCCGCCGACCGACGTCACGCCGCAGCAGCTGCGGGACCGCAGCTGGTGGACGGGCCCGGACGTGTTCATCATCATCGACGACTACGACCTGGTGGCCACCAGCCAGGGCAACCCGCTGGCGCCGCTGGTGGAGTTCCTGCCGTTCGCCCGGGACACGGGCGTCCGCTTCATCATCGCGCGGAACTCGGCGGGCGCCTCGCGCTCGATGTACGAGCCGTTCATGCAGCGCTTCAAGGAGCTCGGGGCGCAGGGCGTGGTGCTCTCGGGCGACCCGTCCGAGGGCGACCTGATCGGCAACGTGCGCCCGCGCCCGATGCCGCCGGGCCGGGCCTACTTCCACTCGCGCAAGCGGGGTGCCTCGCTGGTCCAGCTGGGCCGGCTGCCGGGGATGTGAGACGGGGGGCCCGGACAACCGGGCCCCCCGTCCCCGACGCCCGAGCCGACCAGGTCGAGGCCGTCGCCGGGCACTCGCCGCCCAGATCGGTGACTAGGCGGGAAACACTCCCCCGGCCCGGTCCGCAGCACCGATAATCGGCAGCGAACACGCAGCACCGCCGAGGGAAAGGCCGCACATGGGCACCCAGCAGGAGAAGGACGAGCTGTACGCGCTCGACATCAGCGGCGTGGAGTGGGAAGGGCCGCCCGGGACCAGCCCCGACGAGGAGCGCGTCGAGATCGCCCGGCTCCCCGAGGGCGCGGTGGCGATGCGCTCCTCGCTCGACCGGGACACCGTGCTGCGGTACACCGCCGCCGAGTGGGAGGCCTTCGTACTCGGTGCCCGGGACGGGGAGTTCGACCTGGAACGCGGGCCCCGCTAGGCCTCTGCCGGACGCTTCCGGGTACGACGACGGGGCGCGCCCGATGCGGGCGCGCCCCGTGGTCACGTACGGCAGGGGCCCGGCAGGCCCCGGTGGGCCGGGAGGCCCGCGTGGCTCAGTAGGCCTCGGTGAACAGGCGCGAGGCCTTCACGTCGGTGGCACGGTACTGGCCCTTGCCGTGCTCGATGAGCGTGGCGACCTTTTCCAGCTGGTGGTGCATGTGGTCGGCCTTGGCCTTGTACTTCCCCTGGAGGGTGACGTAGGCGGCGTGCGCCTCACCGTCCCAGGTGTCGGTCACGACCTTCAGGGCCTGGTCCATCTCCTGGAGGTCCGTGACGATCTTCTTCGAGACGATCCGGATCCGGTTGGCCATCTCCTGGACGCTCTCATACCGAACCCGGGTGTGCCCGTCGGTACCAGCCATGATCTTCTCCTTCGCGCGGGGCTGAGTGGGGAACGACGTGACGTGACGACGTCAGGTCAGATGCTGTTGAGACCCGAACCCGAACCGCCGCCGGAGGACTGGACGGCCTTGAAGGCCGCGCGCACGTCGTCGTCCTGGGCGTTGCTCAGGTTCTTGGTCTGCGCGACCGCGTTGTGCAGCACTCCGAGCAGCCGTCGGATCTCGTCGTGGTCCTCGTTCACGACCGTCTGGGCGTCGATGAAGCCCGAGGCACCCACACCGGTCCAGCCGGCGCTCACCGTGGCGAGGATGTCGGCCAGCTCGCGGGACTGGGTGGTGACGGCGTTGGCCGTCGTCTCGATCTTGTTCTTCGCCTGGACGATCGGATCGTCTGCGAGACCGAAATTGTTGCTCATCCGAAGCTCCTCACTTCTCAATTCGCCGGCAGAACCGGCGGATTGCGCAGCAGAGCGGACGTTCCCGGCACGGTTTTGAGCCACATGCTTCCGGAACTCCCCCTCCGCTTCACGCGATCCCCCGATCACAGTCGTGAAGCCTGGTGCCACTCTAGCCAGTTCATCGCACTGCCCCAACATCGGTGGGCTGCTTCCGTTGATGAACTGTGACTGTTCACTGCAAACGGCGACGGCGTCGCCGTGCGTCACGGATGACGGTCGCCGTACCGGCGATGACCGCGATCAACACGCCCCCGATGCCCAGAGCGTACGTCCCGAACCGCTCCTCGCGCTCCTGCGCCGTCTCCGACAGCTGCATCGGCGCCGCCTCCGGGGCGGCTGCCGGGGGCGGTCCGGGGTCCGGGACGGGCGCCTTCGGGGTGTCGTGGTCCTGGGTGAGCGCGCGCACCGGGTCGACGACGCCCCAGCCGACGTAGTCATCACGGCCGTTGACGGAGCGTTCGGCCGTGCCCTCGATCTGCCAGACGACCTGCTGCGGCGTCCACTCGGGGTGCTTGGCGCGCAGCAGGGCCGCGACGCCGGCGACGTAGGGGGCCGAGAAGCTGGTGCCGTTGTCGATGCACTGGCCGAAGCCGGGGACGGTGGAGACCATGTCGACGCCGGGTGCCGCGACCCCGATGAAGTCGCCCGGCTGGGAGAAGGCGGCCCGCTCGTTGTTGCGGTCCGAGGAGGCGACCGCGAGGACGCCGGGGAAGGCCGCCGGGTAGGTGCGGCGCTTCTCGCCGGTCATGCCGTCGTTGCCCGCGGAGGCCACGACCACGATCTTCTGGTCGATGGCCCGCTGGACCGCCTTGCCGAGCTCGGAGTCCGCGCTCAGCGCGGCGTCGGTGTCCTGGGAGATGTTGATCACCTGGGCGCCCTTGGCGACCGCGTGGTCGATGGCCTGGGCCAGGCTCAGGGCGTTGCCCTTGCCCTGTCCGTCGTTCTGCCGGATGGGGATGATCGTGGCCTCCGGTGCCAGCCCGACGAAGCCCGTGCCCTCCTGGGGGCGGGCCGCGATCAGTCCGGCGACCTTCGTGCCGTGCCCGACCGTGTCGATCGTGCCGTCGCCGCCCTTGGGGTCGAGGAAGTCCTTGCCCGCGCCCGTGTCTACGGCGGCGCTGAGCTGCGGGTTCGCCCGGTCGACGCCGGTGTCGATGACGGCGACGCGCACGCTCTTGCCGTCCTTGTCCTTGCCCTTGGTCTGCGCCCAGAGCGCATCGAGCAGGAGCCGCTGCAGGGCCCAGGGGCGGTCGGCGATCTGCTTCTTCATGGGGAAGGTGCACTCGCCTGCGCCGCTGAGCAGCAGGCCGGGCGGCGGTGTCTGCCGCGGGGGCGCGGCCGCGGGGGCAGCGGCGTTCGCGGCGTTCGCGGCGCAGACCGCGGCGAGGGTGAGGCCCGCGGCGAGGAGGGCGCCGCGCCGGTACGTGGGAGTGGGCATCGGCGGTGTCCTCACGAACCCTGCGGCTGGCGGGCCGAGTTGGTGTCCAGGCGGGGCCCCTTGGAGAGGAACTCCGACCAAGCGATGGGCACCAGGGCCGGTACGACGCCTCCGTAGCCGAGCCGGACCTGCGCCTGGCTGGGCTCGGGGCGGCCGTCCGCGGTGCCGGTGGCGCCCGCGGCGCCCTGCTGCTGGTCGGGGGCGCCGATCTTCGACTTCTCCGCGTCGCTGTCGCCGTTGGCTTGTACGGCGTACCGCAGGCCGGTGTCGGTGACCAGGAACAGGGCGCCGCCGGCGGTGGTCTGCTTGCCCTGGACCTGGGTGTAGAGCAGTCCGGAGCCCGGGGTGACGTAGGCGCTCGTACCGCTGGCCGTGATGTCGATGGGGAAGCCGGTGCCGGCCCAGGTGCTGAGCGTCTGGTTGCCCTGGCCGTCCACGGAGCGCAGGACGTTGCAGATCGTGTCGCGGGCGCCGGCGCCCGCGGCGGATCCGGTGGCGGCGGCGTCGGCGGGTGCGGTCTGGTTGATCCGCTCCGACTTCTTCTGCGGCCACTTGGCCTCGCCCTTGAAGGGGGCGGTGTCCGGGTTGAGCGACTGGAGGTCGACCTCGCGCGGCTTGCCGTGCATGTTGAGGCCGTCGGTCGCGGGCGCGGAGATCAGCAGCCAGGCGACGAAGTCGGAGACCGGGGCGACCTTGCCGGGCAGCACGACGTAATGCTGCGCACCGGACCCGGTCTGTGCCTTCAGCACCATGCCGACCTTGTTGTCGGCGCTGGTCAGGCCCTGGACGTCGGCCTTCGTGCCGGCCGCGGCGGGCAACTGCGGGAAGGCGAGGTCGTCGCCGGGGTCGAGCGTGGCCAGCCACTGCTCGGTGACCTGCTGCGGGGTGGCTCCAGTACTGCCGACCAACGCGTTGGTCATCTTGCCCGCGTCCGCGGTGCCTTCGGGGAACTTGTACTTGTGGCCCGTCGCGTCGACCAGGTAGCGCTCCTTGCCCGCGCCCGTGCTCTGGACGTACAGCATCTGGCTGTCGGTGACCTTGCGGGCGTCGTCCATCAGCCCCGCCTCGCGGTCGGCGAGCACGAAGGTGGCCGTCTGCACGGTCTTGGAATTGCCGCCCGGCGCCTGGCAGACGGCCCAGCGCTTGGCCTTGCCGGCGTCCCCCTTCGCGGGCAGCCGGTCCGGGGCGTACGGGATGCCGATGATGGGGCCGCGCGGCGGCTTGCCCGCGTCCAGGACCTTGTCCTCGACCTGGATGACCTTGAACTTCTGCGGATCCAGCAGGAGTCGGGCGGAGGCCAGGTTCAGCACCGGGTGCAGCCGGGTCTGGTCCTTGCCGTTCACCTTGGTCGTCAGCACCACGTACCGGGTGGTCGACTGCTTGCCGACGATGACCTTCGTCCCCGGCTCGTCCCAGCCCTTGGGGGCCTGCGGCTTGAACATGCCCCAGGCGCCGAATCCGGCGAGGACCAGTGCCCCCACCACCATTCCGGGCAGGACCGCACGCAGCGGGCGCGGCGCACCTTCCTCGGAGCCCGTCGCGGAGGGCTGGAGGAACGCGGCCACCGTGCGCCGCTTCGCAAAGGTGTACGCGTTGAGTTCATCACGCCGTGATGCCATGACCGCCTGCTTCTCCCCGCACGGCCCGGTCGGTGGTTACGGTCCCCGGGCCTCGATTGTCGGACCGGGCACCTACTATGCCTCTTGACGGAGGGTGCGCACGGGCCGGGTAGGGTGGGGCGGCCGCTCAACTCCTTCCGGACCGCACTATTCAGGGTCTTCGGGGCATCGGGGCTGTGGGAATGGATTGGGGAGATTCCGGGAGCGTGCGGCGGGCGGCGCGCAGCTCCGGTACTCACGGGGTCTGGCCCCGGGAAGGGGAGGTGGGCGAGTGATGGCCACCGCGACGCAGCCGCGCACCGGCGCGGCCGCACCCGTGCGCGGCGGGGTGACACCGCATCCGAAGTCGAGTCCTGGCCGCTTCGGTCCGTTCCGATTGCAACAGCTCGTGCTGCTGCAGGTCGCCGCGGCCGCCCTGTTGGTGGCCTGGGTCGTGGAGCCGCTGCTGCTGGTTCCCGCCGGCGCCCTGGCCCTCGCCCTCGTGGTGCTCGCGGTCGTACGCCGCCACCAGCGCTCCCTGCCCGAGTGGATCGGCGGCGCGCTCGCGCTGCGGGCGCGCAGGCGCCGTGCCGCGGCCTTCACGGTCCCGGCCGGGACCGAGCCCGGGCTGGCCCCGCTCGTCGAGGCCGATCCCGCGCTGCGCACCCTCACCTTCAGCGACCGCGACCGGCGGCCGGTCGGGATGGTGGGCGACGGGACCTTCCTGACGGCCGTGGTCCAGGTCGACATGGACGCAACGGCCCTGCGGCCCGACCGCGGTGCCCGGCCGCTGCCCCTTGCACTCGTCCGCGACATCCTCGAAGTGGACGGCATCCGGCTGGAGTCGGCGCAACTGGTGCAGCACACCCAGCCGGCGCCCGCACCGCACCTGCCGGCCCAGTCGATGGCGACGCGCAACTACGCGCCGCTGCAGGCCCAGACGGGCACTCCGGCGGTGCGGCTGACGTGGATCGCGCTCAAGCTCGACCCGGAGCTGTGCCCCGAGGCGGTCACCGCGCGCGGCGGCGGCCTCGCGGGCGCGCAGCGCTGCGTGGTGCGGGCGGCCGACCAGTTGGCGAGCCGGCTGACGGGGGCCGGCTTCCGGGCGACGGTGCTGACCGAGCAGGAGCTGACGGCCGCGCTGGCCACCTCCTCGTGCGCGAACCCGATGGCGATCACCCAGGCGGGCCGCTCGTCGAGCACCGGCCGCCGGACGGAGGAGACGGCGCGGACCTGGCGCTGCGACGACCGGCGGCACACCACGTACTGGATAGGCCGCTGGCCGCAGCTGGGCGGTGCCGGGGCGGCGTCGCTGCCGCAGTTCGTGGCGCTGCTGACCTCGCTTCCGGCCCTGGCCACGAACTTCAGCCTGACGATGGCTCCGGCGGAGCGCCAAGGCGTCACCCTGACCGGCCACGTACGGGTGACGGGCCGCAGCGACGAGGAACTGGTGGCTGCCCGCCGGGAGCTGGAGCGGACGGCCCGGGGCGTACGGACCGGCCTGGTCCGGCTCGACCGTGAACAGGTACCGGGGCTGCTGGCTTCGCTGCCGCTGGGAGGGGCGCGATGAGGGGCGGCTTCGGGCTGATCGGCCCACGCCGGGAGCGGCACGTCGTGCCGGCGGCGGATCTGGATGTGCTGGCCCTGCCCGTCGGGGACGACGGGGTCGTCATCGGCGTGGACGCCGAGGGACGGCCGGCGGTGCTGGGGGTCAACCGGCCGACGCCGTACGAGGTGACGCTGATCGGCGGCCTGTGGACCGCCCAGGTCCTGGCGCTGCGCGCGGCGGCCACGGGTGCACGGGTCGCGGTGGAGACCGGCCGCGGGGCGGTGTGGTCCGGTCTGGCTCAGGCCGCGGGCGGCGGGCAGCAGTGTGTGACCCTGCACGAGGTGGGCCGGGTGCCCCCGCAGGGCGCGTCGGCGGGCAGCCCGGTGCTGGTGATCCGCGACTGCGGGATGCGGCCGCCGCGCGGGCGTGTGGTGGCGGGCCCCTGGCAGTCGGTGCTGACGCTGCTGCCGTACCTGAGCCCGACGGCGCCGCGCCTGCTGCAGAACTCCTCACTGGTGGGCGTGCAGCGGGTGTCCCCCGACGAGGCGGAGCAGATCGGCCGGCTGATGAACCTGCCGCAGGCGGCGGTGGATTCCTTGCCGACGCTGGGCGACGGCGTGACGCTCTGGTGCACGGGGCGCGACCGCCAGTTCGTCATGACCCAGGGCACCGACGCGGAGACCAACCTCCTGGGGCCCTCCCGCCGCATCGACTGACCGCGGGAACGGAAGGCAATGACGCTCGCTCAGAGGCGGCCGCCCCGTGGGAGAGGCCACCGCGGCCGACCCCGTGGAGCCGGCTCCGACCGCCCCTGGCACCGTGCGGCGACCACCGGGGGCGGACACTGGCCTCAGGGCCCGATTAGGCTGAGTGCGGGCGCGGCGTCGAGGTGGGCGCCGGACCGGTGTTCGACAGACCAGGAGGACCAGTGAACGGCGATCGGAACGAGAGGCGCGGCGGGACGTGGGACGTCCCGACGGACGATCAGTCCGACGCGGAGCCCGAGATGACGGGCGAGTTCACCATCGACTACACCCCGCCGGCCTGGTACACCCAGGGCGCGGCCCAGAGCACGCCGGTACCCGACCTGCCCGCGGGCAGCGGCTTCGAACCCCACAGCCCTTCGGACGTGGGCTCGCCCCCGACCATGCGGATCGCTCCCCCGGCCCCGCGCACCCCTGCGGACGACGCGGGCACGCCTGCGCCGTCCGCGGCTCCGGCCGAGCAGCCGCCGGGGCCGCCCGCGCCCGTGAGCGCCCCGGTGGACGACGCCCCGCCCGCGCCCTCGCCGACGCCCGTGGCCCTGGCGAAGCCCGCCGCCGAGGCGCCCGCCCCGGTCCAGCGGCACGACACTCCGCCCGACGGGACGGCCATCCCGTTCGCCGCCGTGGAGGCCCCGGCGGAGCAGCGGTCCGCGCCTGCGCCGGTGGAGGACGCCGCGCCCGCGCCCTTCACGCCCCCGGCACCCCCGACCCCCGAAGCGGTCGCGGACGCCGCCCCGGCACCCTTCCCGGCCCCGGTCACGGACGCGGCCCCCGCGCCCTTCACGCCCCCGGCACCCCCGACCCCGGAAGCGGTCGCGGACGCCGTCCCGGCGCCCTTCGCTTCCCCGGGCGCGGACGCCGTGCCCTCGCCGTATGCGGCGCCGGCACCGGATGCCGAACCGGTGGCGGACGCCGCGCCCGGGCCTTACGCGGCACCGGCTCCGGCTCCGGCTCCGCAGGCGCCTTCTCCCGTCAGTCCTGCGGCTGCTCCTCACCCGCCCGTGGCGACCTCCTTCGAGGGATCCGGCAGTGAACTGCCTGCGCTGCCGCCGTCGTTCGCCCCGCAGAACGGGTACGGCTTCCCCCCGCCGGCCTCCCCGGCACCGGCACCTGCACCTGGCCCGGCCCAGCCGCAGCCCCAGCCGCAGCCGCAGAACGGGTACGGCTTCCCCCCGCCGGCCTCCCCGGCACCGGCACCCGGCCCGGCCCAGCCGCAGCAGCCCCAGCAGCCCCAGAACGACTACGCGTTCCCCGCTCCGGCGCCGGCTCCGGCACCCGCCCCGCCCCACGTCGACCCTCGCACCGGCGCCCAGTGGGCGCCCGCGCCCCAGCCGACACCGGGCCCGCAGCCGCACGACCCGCGCTACCAGCCCGGCCCGGCCTCCGGCGGAGCGCCCCTCGGGTACACCGCCGCCGTCGAGCTGTCCTCCGACCGCCTGCTGCGCGGCAAGCAGAAGCCCAAGCCGCAGCGCTCCGGCTTCCGCTTCGGCGGCAAGGCCGCCGAGGCCGAGCGGCTGCGCAAGCTGGAGCTCATCCGCACCCCGGTGATGTCCTGCTACCGCATCGCCGTCATCAGCCTCAAGGGCGGCGTCGGCAAGACCACGACCACCACCGCCCTCGGCGCCACCCTGGCCACCGAGCGCCAGGACAAGATCCTGGCCATCGATGCCAACCCGGACGCCGGCACCCTCGGCCGCCGCGTCCGGCGCGAAACCGGGGCCACGATCCGGGACCTGGTCCAGGCGATCCCGTACCTGAACTCCTACATGGACATCCGGCGGTTCACGTCCCAGGCCCCTTCCGGCCTGGAGATCATCGCCAACGACGTGGACCCGGCCGTTTCCACGACCTTCAACGACGAGGACTACCGCCGCGTCATCGAGACGCTCGGCCGGCAGTACCCGATCATCCTGACCGACTCGGGCACGGGCCTCCTCTACTCCGCCATGCGCGGGGTCCTGGACCTGGCCGATCAGCTGATCATCATCTCGACCCCGTCCGTCGACGGCGCCAGCAGCGCGAGCACCACGCTCGACTGGCTCTCCGCGCACGGGTACGGGGACCTCGTCTCGCGCTCCCTCACCGTCATCTCGGGAGTCCGCGAGACCAGCAAGATGATCAAGATTGAGGACATCGTCCAGCACTTCGAGACGCGCTGCCGGGGCGTCGTCGTCGTGCCGTTCGACGAGCACCTCGCGGCCGGTGCCGAGGTCGACCTCGACCTCATGCGGCCCAAGACCCGGGAGGCGTACTTCAACCTGTCCGCCCTGGTGGCGGAGGACTTCGTACGAGCTGCCCAGCAGGCCCCCCAGGGCCACTGGGGCGCCCCACAGCAGCCCCACCAGCCGCAGCAGCCCCAGCAGCCGCACCCCGCTGCGCAGCCCTACGGCCAGCCGCAGGCCCCCTCCCCCTACCAGCAGCCGCCGCAGCCGTACGGCCAGCCCTACCCGCAGCCCGGCCAGCCCTGGCAGCCGCAGCAGCCTCACCAGCCGCAGCCCCAGGCCCCGCAGGGACCGCAGGCACCGCAGCAGCCCCCGCGCGACCCGCGCCTCGGCTGACGGCCGCGGGCAGACCGGCCCGCCGGCCGACCGACGACGGCAGCGCGAAGGGCCCGTACCTCCCCCGGCGGGGAGGTACGGGCCCTCGTGCGTTCCGGCGCGGCAGCAGCGTCCGCCGCCGCGGCTCAGTGCTCGGCGTCGTACGCCTCGGTCAGCGTGCGCGCCCGCTTCACGTCGTCCGCGATGGCCTCCAGCAGGCCGTCCAGCGAGTCGAACTTCGCCATCCCGCGCACATACGCGAGGAAGTCGATGGTCACGTGCAGGCCGTACAGGTCGAGGCCGACCCGGTCGATCGCGTACGCCTCCACGGTCCGCTCGGTGGCGTCGAACTGCAGGTTCGTGCCCACTGAGATCGCCGCGGGCATCCGCTCGCCGTTGGCCGTGAGCCAGCCCGCGTACACGCCGTCCGCCGGGATGGCGGTGTGCGGCGGCGTCTCGACATTGGCCGTCGGGTAGCCGAGTTCGCGGCCGCGCTGCGCACCCCGGACCACGATGCCCTCGACCCGGTGCGGTCGGCCCAGCACCTCGGCCGCGCCCTGCACGTCCCCCTCCGCGACCAGCTTGCGGGCCAGCGTCGAGGAGAACGGCACGCCGCCGCCCGCCTCACCGCGCGCCACCAGGTCGACGACCTCGACCTGGTAGTCGTACGTGGAGCCCAGTTCGCGCAGGAAGTCGACGTTCCCGGCGGCGCGGTGGCCGAAGCGGAAGTTCGGGCCCTCGATGACGGCGCGGGCGTGCAGTTTGTCGACGAGCACCTTGACGATGAAGTCGGCCGGGGAGAGCTGCGAGAACTCCGCCGTGAAGGGCAGGACGAGCAGCGCGTCGACACCCAGCTCGGCCATCAGTTCGGCACGGCGGTCGTAGGGGGCCAGGATCGGCGGGTGGCTGCCGGGGCGCACGACCTCGCTGGGGTGCGGGTCGAAGGTGACGACCACGGACGGGATGCCGAGCTCGCGCGCCGTGGCGACGGCACGCCCGATGATCAGCTGATGACCCCGGTGCACGCCGTCGTAGGAGCCGATGGTGACGACGCTGCGTCCCCAGTCCTGGGGGATGTCCTCCAAGCCACGCCAGCGCTGCACTGTGACCGCTCCTCGCCCGAACCGTTGAGGCCCTGTATGCCCTGTCCTGATTGCCGATTGCAGGTCTAAGACTGCCATGCCGGTGCCCGGGGCCCCGCATCGGTATCCGGGTCCGCGGCGCTCTGTGTCATCTCGGCGACACGGCGTCGCGCGAGCGGTGGCCGCAGCGGCCCGGCGGTCCACGGCGCACGGCGGATACGACGGTGGAAAGCGCCCCCTTGTGCTCCGTCAGTCACTCCGCGCGCCTGCTCGGACGGGTGAATACGGGGGCTCGGGTGGAAAGAGACCTACGCGAGGGGGGTCGTGGAGCGGTGAGCGGCGGGTGATGTGCGCTCACCGCTCCACGTCATTGCGGTCTGGCATTGCGGATCGGGCACTGCGGACCGGGCGTCGCCGTGGATCAGGCGAAGACGGCCAGCGACTTGGCCTTGCCGCCCTTGTTCTCCACGAGCCCGAGCAGCCGGCCCTCGGGGCCGAAGACGGCCACGGGCCGGCCTGCCGGATAGGCGTCCGGCATCTCGATGCGCACGCCGTTGGCGAGCAGCGAGGCCCGGCGCGCGTCCAGGTCCCAGCGGGGGAAGGCCGCGGCCGCCGCCTCGCCGATCGGCATGACGGTGAGCTCCTCCTGGAGCTGGTCCAGGGTCCGCGCCCGGTCGAGCTTGTACGGGCCCACCCGGGTGCGCCGCAGCGCGGTCAGGTGCCCGCCGACGCCGAGGTCGGCGCCCAGGTCGCGCGCCAGGGCGCGGATGTACGTACCGCTGGAGCAGACGACGGAGACGACCAGGTCGACGACCTTGGTGCCGTCCTCGGCCTCCGCGTCCCGCATGTCGTACACCTGGAAGGACGAGATGGTCACCGGACGCGCCGGGATGTCGAAGTCCTCGCCGTCCCGCGCGCGCTTGTAGGAGCGCACGCCCTTGATCTTGATGGCGCTGACCTTGGACGGCACCTGCATGATCTCGCCGGACAGCTTGGCGATCCCCGCGTCCACGGCCTCGCGGGTGACCCGGGAGGCGTCCGTGCTGGAGGTGATCTCGCCCTCCGCGTCGTCCGTCAGCGTGTTCTGGCCGAGGCGGATGGTGCCGAGGTATTCCTTCTCGGTGAGCGCGAGGTGGCCGAGGAGCTTGGTGGCCTTCTCGACGCCCAGGACGAGCACACCCGTCGCCATCGGGTCGAGCGTGCCGGCGTGGCCGACGCGGCGGGTCTTGGCGATCCCGCGCATCTTGGCGACCACGTCGTGCGAAGTGAAGCCGGACGGCTTGTCGACGATGACAAGGCCGTCCGGCGTCGTGCCTGCGTGCTTGCTCATTCCGCGGCTGCGTCCTCGTCGTCCTCGCCCGGCTTCTTGTACGGGTCGGCGTCGCCGGCGTACTGGGCACCCGAGGACACCTCGCGCACCTGCGCGTCGGAGGCGCGCGCCTTGTCGAGGAGGTCCTCGATGGTCTTGGCGTTCTCCGGGAGGGCGTCCGCGACGAAGGTCAGGGTCGGCGTGAACTTGGTACCCGCCGCCCGGCCCACCGCGGAACGCAGTACGCCCTTGGCGCTCTCCAGGCCCGCTGCCGCGCTGGCCCGGTCCTCGTCGTCGCCGTACACCGTGTAGAAGACCGTGGCCTCCCGCAGGTCGCCGGTGACCCGGGTGTCCGTGATGGTCACGTGCGTACCGAGGCGGGGGTCCTTGACACCACGCTGCAGCTTCTCGGCCACCACCTCCCGGATGAGGTCCGCCAGCTTCTTCGCCCGCGCATTGTCGGCCACTGGTCCGTCTCCTTCTTATGTCTTGCTATCAGTCTTCATCACCGTGCAGCCGCCGTCTCACCGACAGCAGCTCCACTTCCGGACGCGCCGCGACCAGCCGCTCGCAGCGGTCCAGCACGTCCGAGAGGAACCCCGTGTCCCCACTCACCAGAGCGACCCCGATTCGGGCCCTGCGGTGCAGATCCTGATGGCCCACCTCGGCCGCGCTCACGGAGAACTTGCGTTGGAGCTCGGCGACGATGGGCCGGATCACGGAGCGTTTCTCCTTCAGCGAGTGGACGTCGCCGAGGAGCAGGTCGAAGGACAGAGTCCCCACGTACATTCAGTTCCGGATGTCCCGCCGGTGCGGGTTAGGTGGCCTGCCGGGCCGTCGCGCGGCAGGATCACCAGAACCGTACACGCAACGGCCGGGGCCGATCGACGGATATTCCGCCGACCGGCCCCGGGCTTACGACACCGTGCGATGTGCCTCGCGCTTACGCGCGGGGCTTCTCGCGCATCTCGTACGTCGCGATGACGTCGTCGACCTTGATGTCGTTGAAGTTTCCGAGGTTGATACCACCCTCGAAGCCCTCGCGGATCTCGGTGACGTCGTCCTTGAAGCGGCGCAGACCGGAGATGGTGAGGTTCTCGGCGATGACCTTGCCATCGCGCAGGAGCCGCGCCTTGGTGTTGCGCTTGACCTCGCCGGAGCGGATGAGCACACCCGCGATGTTGCCCAGCTTGGACGAGCGGAAGATCTCGCGGACCTCCGCCGTACCGAGCTCGACCTCTTCGTACTCCGGCTTGAGCAGACCCTTGAGGGCCGCCTCGATCTCCTCGATGGCCTGGTAGATCACCGAGTAGTAGCGGACGTCGACGCCCTCGCGCTCCGCCATCTGCGCGGCACGGCCGGCCGCACGGACGTTGTAGCCGATGACGATGGCGTCGGAGCCCATCGCCAGGTCGATGTCGGACTCGGTGACCGCACCCACACCGCGGTGCAGGACGCGGATGTCCACCTCTTCGCCGACGTCGAGCTGGAGCAGCGAGGACTCCAGGGCCTCGACCGCACCGGACGCGTCGCCCTTGATGATGAGGTTGAGTTCCTGGACCAGACCGGCCTTGAGGACCGAGTCCAGGTCTTCCAGGGACACCCGGCGGACACGCTTGGCGAAGTTGGCGTTGCGCTCGCGCGCAGCACGCTTCTCGGCGATCTGACGGGCCGTACGGTCCTCGTCGACGACGAGGAAGTTGTCGCCGGCGCCGGGGACGTTGGTGAGACCCAGGACCAGGACGGGGGTCGACGGACCCGCTTCCTCGACGTTGTTGCCCTTGTCGTCGAGCATGGCGCGCACTCGGCCGTAGGCGTCGCCCACGACCATCGTGTCGCCGACGCGGAGGGTACCGCGCTGGACGAGGACGGTGGCGACGGCACCGCGGCCGCGGTCGAGGTGGGACTCGATCGCAATACCCTGAGCGTCCTGCTCCGGGTTGGCGCGCAGGTCGAGCGAGGCGTCGGCGGTGAGGACGACGGCCTCCAGCAGGGAGTCGATGTGCAGACCCTGCTTGGCGGAGATGTCGACGAACATCGTGTCGCCGCCGTACTCCTCGGCGACCAGACCGAACTCGGTGAGCTGACCGCGGACCTTGGTCGGGTCGGCACCCTCGACGTCGATCTTGTTGACCGCGACGACGATCGGGACGCCGGCGGCCTTGGCGTGGTTCAGCGCCTCGATCGTCTGCGGCATGACGCCGTCGTTGGCCGCGACCACGAGGATCGCGATGTCGGTCGACTTGGCACCGCGGGCACGCATGGCGGTGAACGCCTCGTGACCCGGGGTGTCGATGAAGGTGATGCGACGCTCTTCGTCGTTCACCTCGGTGGAGACCTGGTAGGCACCGATGTGCTGGGTGATGCCGCCGGCCTCGCCCGCAACGACGTTCGTCTTGCGGATGGCGTCGAGCAGTCGGGTCTTACCGTGGTCGACGTGACCCATGACGGTCACGACCGGCGGACGCGGCATGAGGAATTCCTCGCCGCCCTCGTCCTCGCCGAACTCGATGTCGAAGGTCTCCAGGAGCTCGCGGTCCTCCTCCTCCGGGCTGACGATCTGAACGGTGTAGTTCATCTCGCCGGCGAGGAGCTGGAGGGTCTCGTCGGAGACGGACTGCGTGGCAGTGACCATCTCGCCGAGGTTCATCATGACCGCGACCAGCGACGCCGGGTTGGCGTTGATCTTCTCCGCGAAGTCGGTGAGGGACGCACCGCGCGACAGGCGAACGGTCTCGCCGTTGCCGCGGGGCAGCATCACGCCGCCCACGGACGGGGCCTGCATGGCCTCGTACTCCTGGCGCCTCTGACGCTTCGACTTGCGGCCGCGACGGGCCGGACCGCCGGGACGGCCGAAGGCACCCTGCGTGCCACCACGGGCACCGGGACCGCCGGGACGGCCACCGAAGCCGGGACGACCGCCGCCACCGGCACCGGCGGGACCGCCGCCGAAGCCGCCGGGACGCGGGCCGCCGAAGCCGCCGCCGCCCGCGGGACGCGAGCCCGGACCGGCCGGACGGCCGGCGAAGCCGCCGCCGCCGGGACGACCGGCGCCACCGGGACGCGGGCCACCCGCACCGGGACCACGGCCACCGGGGCCGCCGCCGGGACGCGGACCGGGACCACCGGCAGCGGGACGCTGCGGCATCATGCCCGGGTTCGGACGGTTACCACCGGGAGCACCACCCGGACGCGGGGCGCCGCCCTGCGGACGGGGCATGCCGCCCGGGGTCGGACGGGCGCCGCCGGGACCCTGCGGACGCGGAGCGCCGCCGGGACCACCCTGCGGGCGGGGAGCACCCTGGCCGCCGCCGGCGCCGGGGGCACCGGGACGGGGCGCACCGGCCGGACGGGGCGCCTGCGGGCGCGCCATACCGGTGGAGCCGCCGGAGGTGAAGGGGTTGTTGCCCGGACGGGGACCGGCCGGACGGGCGCCCTGGGGACGCGGGGCCTGAGATCCACCGGGGCCACCGGCGGGACGCTGTCCCTGGGCACCGGGGGCGCCGGCCGGACGCGGGGCGCCGGGACGGGCACCGGGCTGACCCGGGGCCGCGGGACGCTGCTGCGCCGGACGCGGGCCGGGGGTCGCACCCGGACCGGCGGGACGCTCGGCGCGCGCCGGAGCGGCCGGAGCCGACGGGGGCGCGGTGAACTCGGTCGCCACGGGAGCCGCCGGAGCGGGCTTCGGGGCGGCCGGGGCCTTCGGGCCGGGACGCGGGCCGGAGGCGGCCGGCGTCACCGGGGCGGGCGCGGCCGGAGCCTCGGCAGCGGCCGGCTTGGGGGCCGGGGCGCCGGGCTTGGGGGCAGCGGGACGTGCAACGGCGCCGGGGGTGGGAACCCCGGGCTTGGCGGGCGCGGCCTTGCGGGGCGCGCCCGGCTTCGCAGCGGACTTGCCGGCGTTGCCGCCGGGCCCCTGCAGTGCGTCAGTCAACTTGCGTACAACCGGCGCCTCGATCGTCGAGGACGCCGAACGGACGAACTCACCGAGTTCCTGGAGCTTGGCCATGACGACCTTGCTCTCAACTCCGAACTCCTTGGCGAGTTCGTATACCCGGACCTTAGCCACTTCGCTCCTTTTAGGTCCGGGTTACGCCGGACCGTCGCTACTTCATGGGCGTACTCATCGCGTACTCATCGAGTGCTCATCGCAATCTCGACCTACTTCCAACTCGCGAGGTACCTGACCGCACGGGGTATCCGTGCCGTGCTCTTCGTACGTTTCTTACGGTGTCGCCTCGGCCTGGTCGGCCACGGCCTTGTGCAGCTCCGCCGTGTCGAGTGCTCCCGGGGCCCGCAGGGCCCGGGGGAACGCTCTGCGGCGGACCGCCTTGTCGAGACAGACCACGGCAGGGTGCAGGTATGCACCCCGGCCGGGCAGCGTACCGCTTGGATCAGGGACGCATTCGTCCCTGACCGCCACGATGCGCAGCAGATCGCTCTTGGCCGCTCGCTCCCGGCACCCCACACAGGTGCGTTCGGGGCATGCGCGGGCTTGCGTCCGGCCAGACACGCCTAAGTCTACCTCCCCGCACCGACCTCACCCCTTCGGGCGAAAAATCGAACGGATGTTGTCGAGTTCTGCTGTCCTGATCCTGTCTACCCGTCGGACAGCTCCGACGGACAGCGGTTTTATTCCCCGTCCCGGTCCCGGGCTGCGTCCGGGGACGGCTCGGTGTCGGGGCGGATGTCGATGCGCCAGCCGGTGAGCCGCGCGGCGAGGCGGGCGTTCTGCCCCTCCTTGCCGATCGCCAGCGACAGCTGGTAGTCGGGCACGGTCACCCTGGCGGAGCGGGAGTCCCAGTCGACGACCTCGACCTTGCTCACCCGGGCGGGTGACAGCGCGTTCGCGACCATCTCCGCCGGGTCGTCCGACCAGTCGACGATGTCGATCTTCTCGCCGTGCAGCTCGGCCATCACGTTCCGGACACGGGCGCCCATCGGGCCGATGCACGCGCCCTTGGGGTTGAGCCCCGAGCGGGTGGAACGCACCGCGATCTTGGTGCGGTGGCCGGCCTCGCGGGCGATCGCCGCGATCTCCACGCTGCCGTCGGCGATCTCCGGGACCTCCAGCGCGAACAGCTTCTTCACCAGGTTGGGGTGGGTCCGCGACAGGGTCACGGACGGACCGCGGACACCCTTCGCCACCCGTACGACGTACGCCTTGATGCGCAGGCCGTGGGTGTACTCCTCGCCGGGGACCTGCTCCTGCACCGGCAGGATGGCCTCCAGCTTGCCGATGTCGACGAGGACGTTCTTGGGGTCCTTGCCCTGCTGGACGACACCGGTGATGACGTCGCCCTCGCGGCCCGCGAACTCGCCGAAGGTCAGGTCGTCCTCGGCGTCGCGCAGACGCTGGAGGATCACCTGCTTGGCGGTCGTGGCGGCGATCCGGCCGAAGTCCGACGGCGTGTCGTCGAACTCCTTGGGCTCCTGCCCCTCCTCCAGGTCCCGCGGGTCCTCGGTCGCCCACACGACGACGTGGCCGTTGGTGCGGTCCAGCTCCACGCGTGCGCGCCGGAAGCTTCCCTCGGTGCGGTGGTACGCGATGAGGAGGGCCGACTCGATCGCCTCGACGAGCAGGTCGAAGGAGATCTCCTTCTCCCGGACCAGACCCCGCAGGGCACTCATGTCGATGTCCACGGCTACGCCTCCTCTTCCTTCTTGTCCTTGCGGTTGAACTCGATCTCGACACGCGCCTTGGCGATGTCGGTGAAAGCAATGCGGCGGGCGGTCGCCTTGCGACCCTTCACGCCCGGAACTTCGAGGTCCAAGCCCTCGTCGTCGACGCCGAGGATGCGGGCGACCAGTTCCCCGGCACCCTTCTCACCTTCGGCGGACAGCTGGAACTTCACGAGACGGCCCGTCGCCCGGACGTAGTGACGGTGCTCGGTCAGCGGGCGGTCGGCGCCCGGCGAGCTCACTTCGAGGACGTACTCGTCCTCGCCCATCACGTCGGATTCGTCGAGCTTGTCGGAGACCTCGCGGCTCAGCTCGGCACACGCGTCCAGCTCCACGCCCTCGTCGGAGTCCACGATGATGCGAAGCATCCGGCGCTTGCCCGCCTTGGACATCTCGATGTCCTCAAGATCCAGGCCCTTGGCGGCGACGAGCGGCTCCAGCAGTCCGCGCAGCCTGTCGCTCTGGGTGGTGCTCATCCGGGTGACTCCTCGGCCGCGTGTGCTGTTGTGGTTTTCCGTCGCGTGTCAGGTCAAAGGGTATCCGGTCGCGGAGGGTGTTGCCGTCCGCCCTGTGGACGGGGCCCCGGGTACGGTGATCACACCCTGCCGGACCCCACCTCAAGGACGTCGCCGTGCCCTGGACCATGTCTTCGAGGCTCTCGCGAAGGAGCCTGCTCGCCGGCGCCGTCGGCGTCGGCGGCGCCGCGTTGCTCACCGGGTGTTCCGACGGCACCGGCGCGGCCGGTGCGAACACCGGTGTTCCACTCGAACGGCGGATGCGCGCATCGGCCGTTCGGGACAGTGAACGACTGCTGGAACGCTACGACGCCACCGCCGCCGCCCATCCGGCCCTCGCCGGGCGCCTGGCACCGCTGCGCGCCTCGGTGGCGGCGCACGCCACCGCCCTGGCCGCGCCGGAGGCCGCCTCCGCGCAGCCCTCCGGCGCGCCGTCCGCCGCCTCACCCGCACCGGCCGGTGCCGCCGCCCCGAGCGGCGAGCCGGTGGCGGCCGGCCCGGAGGAAGCCCTGACCGCGCTCGCCGACGCCGAACGCAGCCTGGCCGAGGCCCGCACCATCGCCCTGTCCGGGGCGCCCGGGGAGCTGGCCCGGCTGCTGGCCTCGGTGGCGGCGTGCGGCGCCGTCCACGCGTACCTGCTGACCTCGACCCCCGGAGCCACGCCGTGAAGCCCGAACCCTCCCCCGCCAACCGGGTCTTGGGGGCCGCGCAGGCCGCGCTCGCCGCCGAACACGCCGCGGCGTACGGCTACGGGGTGATCGGCGCACGCGCCGGGGCCGCCCGGGCCGCCGAGGCCCGGGAGGCATACGGCGGCCACCTCGCGCGGCGTGACGCCCTGGCCCGCACCGTGCGCGAGATGGGCGGCTCGCCCCGACCCGCGGAAGCGGCGTACGCCCTGCCCTTCGAGGTGCGCGGCCCGGCCGACGCAGAGCGGCTCGCCGCCGAGATCGAGGACCGGGTGGCGGGCGCGTACTCGGATCTCGTGCGGGCCTCGGACGGCCGGCTGCGCCGGGAGGCGGCCGACGCGCTGAGCGCCGCGGCCGTGCGCGCGGCACGCTGGCGGGGTGTCGGCGTAGCCTTCCCTGGGCTCACGGAACGCGCCGACCGAGCCCCCACCAGCTGAAAGGGACCACGCACGCATGGCTTTCGAACCGCCGCAGCGGCTTGTACGGGCGCTCGGCGAGACGCCGGAATCGGCGCAGGACGCGGACTGGCTGGAGCAGCTGCCCCGGCTCACCGAGGCGGCGCTGACCCGGCGTGACGTACGGGCCCAGCGGGTGCAGGCGCCGGGCGGCCGCAGCAGCCTGGTCGTCCTCGTCGAGTACGCCGACGGCACCCCGGCCGCGCTGAAGCTGGCTCCCCCGCACGCCCGGCCCGACCGGGAGCTGGCCGCCCTGGCGCACTGGGGCGGTTTCGGAGCCGTACGGGTCCTCGACACCCGCCACCACGCGGAGGACGGGGCGCTGCTGCTGGAACGGCTGCACCCCGAGGTGTCGCTGCGGTCGCTGCCGGAGGCGAAGGCCCTGCTGGAGGCGTGCGGGACGCTGCGCCGGCTGTGGGTCGCCCCGCCGCCGGGGCACCCCTTCGAGACGGTGGAGCAGCGCACCGCCCGGCAGGCGGAGGCCCTGCGCAAGGCCCCCGCGGAGGCCGAGGCGCTGGCCTCCACCGCGCTGGCGATCCGCGAGGAGCTGACCGCCCTGCCCCCCGAGGAACTGGTGCTGCACGGGAACTTCCGGCAGGGCAAGGTGCTGGCGGGCGAGCGGGCCCCGTGGCTGGCGGTGGGCCCGGACCCGCTGGTCGGCGAGCGGGCGTACGACCTGGCCCGGCTGGTGCGGGACCGGCTGGAGGACCAGGTGGCGTCCTCGGCCGGGGCCGCGGGCGCCCGACGCCGGGTGAACCGGCTCGCCGACGCGCTGGAGGTGGACCGGGACCGGCTGCGGGGCTGGACGGTGTTCCGGGCGGTGGAGTCCGGGAACCGGGCCCTGGCCGCCGGGCGGCGCCAGGAGGCGGAGCTGTTGCTGGAGTTCGCGGCCTGGTTGTAGGGCATACGGTGGATAGGGAGATATGCCCCGCGGGAGGCCGTCATGGTCCAGGAACTGGTGACAGCGGTAATCGCGGCGGGTGTGGGAATCGCGGCTGTCGCGGCCACCGCCGCACGCGTGGTGAGGCAGTACGAGCGGGGCGTTGTCTTCCGCTTCGGCCGGCTGCGGGAGGGCGTCCGCGGGCCGGGCTTCACCATGATCGTCCCGGGGGTCGACCGGCTCCGCAAGGTGAACATGCAGATCGTCACGATGCCGGTGCCCGCGCAGGAGGGCATCACCCGGGACAACGTCACCGTGCGGGTGGACGCCGTGGTGTACTTCAAGGTCGTGGACGCGGCGAACGCGATCATCGAGGTGGAGGACTACCGTTTCGCGGTATCGCAGATGGCGCAGACCTCGCTGCGCTCGATCATCGGCAAGTCGGACCTGGACGACCTGCTGTCCAACCGGGAGAAGCTGAACCAGGGCCTTGAGCTGATGATCGACAGCCCGGCGGTGGGGTGGGGCGTCCAGATCGACCGCGTCGAGATCAAGGACGTCTCCCTGCCGGAGACGATGAAGCGCTCGATGGCGCGGCAGGCGGAGGCGGACCGCGAGCGCCGGGCTCGGGTGATCAACGCGGATGCGGAGCTCCAGGCTTCGAAGAAGCTGGCGGAGGCGGCGGCGGTCATGTCGGAGCAGCCGGCGGCGCTGCAGTTGCGGCTGCTGCAGACGGTGGTGGCGGTGGCTGCGGAGAAGAACTCCACGCTGGTCCTGCCGTTCCCGGTGGAGCTGCTGCGCTTCCTGGAACGTGCCGCTCCGGCGTCGGGCGCTGCGCCCGGCGAAGCCCCCGCCGCAGCGCCGGCAGCAGCCGAGGGCGGGACCCCCGCCGCCGGGTCCCTCACCGGCCCGGCCTCGCCGGAAGCCCCGGCGGCCGGCGCTCCCGGCGAAGCCGCGGACCCTCTGGCCTTCGGCCTGTCCCTGAACGGCTCGCCTCCGGCGGCGGAGGCGGACGAGCCGTGCGGCTAGCCGCCGTGCGGGACTCCTTGCCCACCCCGGTCCCACCCCCCTGAACCGGGGCTGCGGCCCTGGACCTCGGACGGGGTCCGGGGGCCCGGGGCTCAGCACGGGGAACGGTGGAAGGGCGGCCCGCGGACGGCTCCGCGCAGCGGCAGCCGCCGCCCGGCGCCCGTGCGCTACGCCAGGCGGGCGAGGGCCTCGTCCAAGGGGAGTTCCTCGCGGGTGCCCGTGGCGCGGTGCTGGAGTTCGACCACGCCGTCCGCGGACCGGCGCCCCGCCACCAGGATCCACGGGACGCCGATCAGCTCCGCGTCCGTGAGCTTCACGCCCGGCGAGAGCCCCGCCCGGTCGTCCAGGAGGACCCGCAGGCCGGCCTTCGCCAGAGCCGTGGCCGCCGATTCCGCGAGCGCCAGCTGCACGGCCTTGCCCGCCGCCACCACGTGTACGTCCGCCGGAGCCACCTCGGCCGGCCACGCAAGTCCCCGTTCGTCCGCGGTCTGTTCGGCCAGCGCCGCCACCGCCCGCGAGACGCCGATCCCGTACGAGCCCATCGTGACCCGCACCGGCTTGCCCTCCTTGCCGAGCACGTCCAGGGCGAAGGCGTCCGCGTACTTGCGGCCGAGCTGGAAGATGTGCCCGATCTCGATGGCGCGGTCCAGCCGCAGTCCGGCGCCGCAGCGCGGGCAGGGGTCGCCCGGCTCCACGACCACCACGTCCAGGTACCGGTCGACCTCGAAGTCCCGCCCGCACACCACGTTCCGCGCGTGCGTGTCGGCCCGGTTGGCTCCCGTCACCCACGAAGTGCCGGGCGCCACACGGGGGTCGGCGAGGTAGCGGACCTTGCCGAGGCCCTGCGGGCCGACGTAGCCGCGGACCAGGTCGGGACGGTCGGTGAAGTCCTCCGCGGTCACCAACTCCACGACCGCGGGGGCGAGATGCTCGGCGAGCTTGCCGAGGTCCACCTCCCGGTCCCCCGGCACGCCCACGGCCGTGATCTCACCGTCGACCTTCACCAGGAGGTTCTTCAGCGTCGCCGACGCGGGGACGCCCAGCTGGGCCGCCAGCGTCTCGATCGTCGGGGTGTCGGGGGTGTCCACCTCCTCCAGGACGGGGTGCTCGGCGTCCACCGGGGTCAGGGCGAAGGTCACCGCCTCCGTGTTCGCCGCGTAGTCGCACGACGGGCAGTCCACGAAGGTGTCCTCCCCGGCCGCCGCCGGCGCCAGGAACTCCTCCGACGCCGAACCGCCCATCGCCCCGGACACCGCCGAGACGATCCGGTGGTCCAGCCCCAGGCGCGTGAAGATCCGCTGGTACGCGGCGCGGTGCAGGGCGTAGGACTGCTCCAGGCCCTCCTCGCTCACGTCGAAGGAGTAGGAATCCTTCATCTGGAACTCGCGTCCGCGCAGCACTCCCGACCGCGGCCGGGCCTCGTCCCGGTACTTGGTCTGGATCTGGTAGAGCATGACCGGCAGGTCCTTGTAGGAGGTGCACTGGTCCTTCACCACCAGGGTGAAGATCTCCTCGTGCGTGGGTCCGAGCAGGTAGTCGGCTCCCTTGCGGTCCTTGAGCCGGAACAGCAGGTCCCCGTACTCCGACCAGCGTCCGCTGACCTCGTACGGCTCCTTGGGCAGCAACGCCGGGAGCAGCACCTCCTGGGCGCCGATGGCGTCCATCTCCTCGCGGACGATGCGCGAGACGTTGTCCAGGACCTTCTTGCCGAGCGGCAGCCAGGTCCACACGCCCGCGGAGCTGCGCCGGACGTATCCGGCGCGGACGAGGAGCCGATGGCTGAGCGTTTCCGCGTCGGCCGGGTCCTCACGGAGGGTCTTGGCCATGAGGCGGGACATGCGCTGCACGTGTTGCGTAGACATGCCGCGAGGCTATCGGGGGCCGCCCGGGCGCCGGAAACGAATTCGCCGCCTTCGGTGGCCGGCGGTCAGGGGCGGCGCAGCGGCAGCGGGGCCCCCATGACCGCGTACGGAAGGCCGGCGCTCGGGAAGTGCACCTGGCGGGCGAGGTCCCGGTAGCCGAGGGCCCGGTAGAGGCTGCGGGCCGGGCTCTCGGTGTCGATTGCGGACAGGATCGAGCGGGGCTCCTCGGCGGTGTCGGTGATCCGGGTGATCAGGGTGCGGCCGACGCCGTGCCCCTGGAATCCGGGGTGGACGTGCAGCTCGGTGATGACGAAGGAGTCGTCGAGCCAGCCGTCGTGGCCCTCGGCCCGCAGGTACGGCTCGACGACCGAGGACCACCAGTACGCCCGGTCGTTCGGCATTCCGTACACGAACCCGGCGAGCGCCCCGTCCTCCGTGAACGCCCCGAGGGCGCGGGCTCCGCGGCAGCCCATGTGCCGCTGGACGATGTAGCGGCGGATGCCGATCTCCTCCTCGCTGAGCCCGAAGGCGACGGCCTGCACGCGCAGGGCCTCGTCCACGCGGGCGGCGAGGTCGAGGGGACCGATGCGGAGTCCGGCCGGGCGGGCGGGGTCATGGCCCTCGGAGGTAGGCAGCATGCGGGTGACCTTACTGGGCGGTCCGGGCCTGCCGGTATGCCCCCGGCGGTCAGAACAGGACGCTCATGAAGGCGCCGACCTCGCGGAAGCCGACCCTCCGGTACGCCGCCCGCGCAGCGGTGTTGAAGTCGTTCACGTACAGGCTGACCACGGGCGCGACATCGCGGAGCGCGAACTCGACGACGGCCGCCATCCCGGTCTCGGAGTGGCCCCGCCCGCGGAATTCGGGGTCCACCCAGACGCCCTGGATCTGGCACGCGTGCGCGGTCGCGGCGCCGATCTCCGCCTTGAAGACGACCTTGCCGTCCTCGACGCGGGCGAAGGAGCGGCCGGCGCCGACGAGCTCGGCGACCCGGGCCTGGTAGAGCAGGCCGCCGTCGCCCGCAAGCGGGGAGACACCGACCTCCTCGGTGAACATGGCCACGCACGCAGGCATGATCAGGTCCATCTCGTCCTTGCGGATGCGGCGGACCAGCGGGTCGGGCCGGACCTCGGCGGACTGCCGGTCGGTCACCATGAGCGGCTGGTGGGAGCGGACGTCCCGGGCCGGCCCCCAGCTGGGTTCCAGGAGCTGCCACAGCAGCCGGGTGGCCTCGGCGGGGCCCACGATGGAGGAGCAGCGGCGGCCCGTGCGCCTGGCCCGGTCGGCGAAAGCGCGGACGGCGTCGGGGCCGGCGCAGACGGGGACCAGGTTGGCGCCCGCGTAGCACAGGGAGCGCAGCTCTCCGTCGGCGTACCAGCCCCACATCTCGCCGCCCAGGCGCCAGGGGTCGAGTCCGGCGACCTGGACCCGGGAGGTGACGAAGGCGTTCTCGACCGGCTCGCGCCCGAGGATGCCGAGCGCGGCGTTCAGATCGCTGGGCTCAAGGACCCGGGTGGTGGTCTGCGTCAACACTGGGGCCTCACCATAAAGTCTGCTGATCTCCGAACTGTACCCGCCGCCACCTGAGGATGCCTGGTCCCGCAGGTCACGAAAGAGCCCCGGCCCCGCCCGCGAGCTGCGGGAACGGGCCGGGGCTCGGGGCCTGGTCTCAGACGCCGATCGCGACGGTCGGCTCGCCCGAGGGGATGCCGTCCTTCTCCATCTGCTCGGCGATCTTCATGGCCTCTTCGATGAGGGTCTCCACGATCTTCGACTCGGGGACGGTCTTGATGACCTCGCCCTTGACGAAGATCTGGCCCTTGCCGTTGCCGGAGGCGACACCGAGGTCGGCCTCGCGGGCCTCGCCGGGGCCGTTGACGACGCAGCCCATGACCGCGACGCGCAGCGGGACCTCCATGCCGGTGAGGCCCGCCGTGACCTCCTCGGCCAGCTTGTAGACGTCCACCTGGGCGCGGCCGCAGGAGGGGCAGGAGACGATCTCCAGGCGGCGCGGCTTGAGGTTCAGCGACTCCAGGATCTGGATGCCGACCTTGACCTCCTCGACCGGCGGCGCGGACAGCGAGACGCGGATGGTGTCGCCGATGCCCTCGGAGAGCAGCGCGCCGAAGGCGACGGCGGACTTGATGGTGCCCTGGAAGGCGGGGCCGGCCTCGGTGACGCCGAGGTGCAGGGGGTAGGTGCACTGCGCGGCGAGCTGGCGGTAGGCGTTGACCATGACGACCGGGTCGTTGTGCTTGACCGAGATCTTGATGTCGCTGAAGCCGTGCTCCTCGAAGAGGGAGGCCTCCCACAGCGCGGACTCGACCAGCGCCTCGGGGGTGGCCTTGCCGTACTTCTTGAGCAGCCGGGCGTCGAGCGAGCCCGCGTTGACGCCGATCCGGATCGGCGTGCCCGCGTCGGCGGCGGCCTTCGCGATCTCCTTGACCTTGTCGTCGAACTGCTTGATGTTGCCCGGGTTGACGCGGACTGCGGCGCAGCCCGCGTCGATCGCGGCGAAGACGTACTTCGGCTGGAAGTGGATGTCGGCGATGACCGGGATCTGCGACTTCTTCGCGATGACGGCGAGGGCGTCGGCGTCGTCCTGGGTCGGGCAGGCCACGCGGACGATCTCGCAGCCGGAGGCGGTCAGCTCGGCGATCTGCTGGAGCGTGGCGCCGATGTCGGAGGTACGAGTGGTGGTCATGGACTGCACCGACACGGGTGCGTCGCCACCGACGGCCACCGAACCGACCTGGATCTTGCGGCTGACCCTGCGGTCGGCAAGCTTCGTCGGCACGGCCGGCATTCCGAGAGAGATGGCAGTCATCTGCTGTGCAACCCCAAGGTGTGGATCAAGGTCCCGAGATCGGCGGGCTCCAGCCTTCGAGGTTACGCCAACCACGCGGCGGGCCGTGCACCCGAGGGGGCCCCACCACCCGAACGTAGGGAGCCGGGCACGCTTCGTGCCCGGCTCCCCGCGTCGTGGCGCACATGCGGTCGAACTAGGTGATCTTGATCGGGTTCACCACGTCGGCCACGAGGACGAGCAGGGTGAAGCAGACGAAGACGCCGGCCACCACGTACGCCGCGGGCATCAGCTTCGCGACGTCGAACGGGCCGGGGTCGGGGCGCCGGAAGACCCGGGCCACCGTGCGCCGGACCGACTCCCACAGGGCGCCCGCGATGTGCCCGCCGTCCAGCGGCAGCAGCGGCAGCATGTTGAACAGGAACAGGGACAGGTTGAAGAAGCCGACGAGCTGGAGGAAGAACACCAGCCGCTGTTCGGCCGGGATGTCCAGCGTGGCGATCTCACCGCTGATCCGGGCCGCGCCCACGATGCCGGTCGGGGAGTCGGGCTCCCGCTCGCCGCCGGCGAAGGCGGCGTTCCACAGGGCCGGGATCTTGGACGGGAGCTTGACGAGCCCCTGCACGCTGTTGTCGACGACGTCGCCCATCCGGTCCACGGACTGGCCGAAGGTGAGCGTGGCGATCTCACTCCTGGGGCTGAAGCCGAGCCAGCCCGCCGTCACGTACTGCCCCTTGACGTACCCGCCGTGGCCGTCGGTCTTGGCGACCTTGTTCTCGATCAGGTTGACCGGGAGGGTCAGGCTCTGCCCGTCGCGGACGACGGTGACGGTGGCGGGGCCGACGGTGTCGCGGATCCGCTTCTGGAGGGCGGCCCAGTCGGTCACCCGGTGTCCGTCGAAGGCCACGATCCGGTCGCCCGCCCGCAGGCCGGCGGCCTTGGCCGGGGCCACCGGGTCGCCGTCCCGGCAGACCTCCCGCTTCTCGCTCTGCTGGATGACGCACGGCGAGACCGTGCCGACTTGGGTGGTCGTCCGGTCGACGCCGAAAGTCATCCAGACGCCGAAGAAGACCGCCAGCGCCAGCACCAGGTTCATGAAGGGGCCCGCGAACATCACGATCACGCGCTTCCAGGGCTTGCGCGTGTAGAAGAGCCGCGTCTCGTCGCCGGGCTTCAGCTCCTCGTACGCCGCCGACCGCGCGTCCTCGATCATCGAGCGGAAGGGGGAGGTCGAGCGGGCGGTGACCTTGCCGTCCTCGCCGGGCGGGAACATCCCGATCATGCGGATGTAGCCGCCCATCGGGATGGCCTTGATGCCGTACTCGGTCTCACCTTTGTGCCGCGACCAGAGGGTCGGGCCGAAGCCGACCATGTACTGGGGCACGCGGATGCCGAAGAGCTTGGCCGTGGAGAGGTGGCCGAGCTCGTGCCAGGCGATGGAGACGAGCAGCCCGAATACGAAGATGAGTATTCCGAGCACCGTCATGAGTGCTGTCATGCGCGCGCCTCCACGGCGGCCCGTGCCGCCATCTCCTGGGCCCGGGCCCGAGCCCAGGCCTCTGCTTCGAGGACGTCCTGGACGGTGAGGGAGGTTCCCGCGTCCGGCGTCCCGTGCTCGTCGACCACGGCAGAGACCGTATCCATGATTGCCGTGAACGGCAGCCGACCGGCCAGGAACGCCTCCACGCACTCCTCGTTCGCCGCATTGAAGACTGCGGGGGCCGTGGAGCCGAGGGTGCCCACGTGCCGGGCCAGGCCCACCGAGGGGAAGGCCTCGGTGTCCAGCGGGAAGAACTCCCAGGTCGAGGCCTTGGTCCAGTCGAAGGCGGGGGCCGCGTCCGGGATCCGCTCGGGCCAGCCGAGGCCGATCGCGATCGGTCCGCGCATGTCCGGCGGGGTGGCCTGGGCGAGCGTGGAACCGTCCGAGAACTCCACCATCGAGTGGACGTACGACTGCGGATGGACGACGACCTCGATGCGGTCGAAGGGGATGTCGTAGAGCAGGTGCGCCTCGATCACCTCCAGCCCCTTGTTGACCAGGGTCGCCGAGTTGACGGTGATCACCGGGCCCATGGCCCACGTGGGGTGGGCGAGGGCGTCCTGCACGGTCACGTGGGCCAGTTCGGCGCGGGTGCGGCCGCGGAAGGGGCCGCCGGAGGCGGTGACCACGAGCTTGCGCACGTCGGCGCGGGTACCGGCGGCCAGGGCCTGGAAGAGGGCCGCGTGCTCGGAGTCGACCGGGATGATCTGGCCGGGCCGGGCGAGGGCCTTGACCAGCGGCCCGCCCACGATCAGCGATTCCTTGTTGGCCAGGGCCAGCGTCCGGCCCGCCCGCAGCGCGGCGAGGGTCGGCGCGAGGCCGATGGAGCCGGTGATCCCGTTGAGGACCGTGTGGCACTCGGAGGCGGCCAGCTCGGCCGCCGCGTCGGGCCCGGCCAGGATCTGCGGCAGCGGCTCGGAGGCCCCGTACTGGGCGCTCAGCGCTTCTTTCAGGGCCGGTACGACGTCCTCGCGGGCGACGGCCACGGTGTTCACCCGCAGCAGCCGCGCCTGCTCGGCCAGCAGCCCGACCCGGCCGCCGGCGGCGGACAGCGCGGTCACCCGGAAGCGGTCCGGGTGGCGCAGGGCGAGGTCGATGGCCTGGGTCCCGATGGACCCGGTGCATCCGAGGATGACGATGTCCCGTCGGCCTTCCGCGGGGTCGAAGAGGACGTGCGGATCGGCGAGGGGGGCTGGGCGGTCGCTCATGCCCCCATTGTCGCGGCAACTCAGAAGCGGTTGGACACGGAGTCCCCGTGAACGACACCGGCGAGCAGTTCGGGGAGCGTCCCGGCGAAGTCGGGCAGCGCGCGGGCGGCCCGCCACCAGGCGCCGGTGTCCGCGGCCAGGGCCGCGCCCAGGAGCCGGTCGGCTTCGGCGCGGGCCGCGAGGACCGCCTGGTGCCGGTCGTGGCGGTCGGGGTAGTCGGTGTCCCCCAGCCAGTGGTCCTCGTCCAGGGCCCAGGCGGCGGGGGCCTTGTGCCGGATCACGTCCTCGCCGGTGAGCAGGCCGCGGTCGAGGCAGGCGCGGACCCACCGGATGTCCTCGTGGAGGTCGCCCATGGCGTTGGGCACTCCGAGGCTGGCCAGGGCGAGTTCTCTGTTCAGCGGGTCGCTGGGGCACCACGGGGAGCCGGGCGCCAACGCGTCCACGGCCTCGTCGAGGCCCGGGACGGCGGCGGCCGCGGAGCCCGTCGCGCAGACCGCCGCGGCGGTTCCGTCGGCCACCGCGGACGCCAGTTCCGGCAGGGTGCCGGGGAAGCCGGGAGCGTGCCGGCGCAGCTCCGCCCACAGGCGCGGGTCGTCGCCGAGGGCCGGGCGCAGCACCCGCATCAGGGCGGAGCGCATGCCGGCCCATTCGGCCAGGTTCCAGGCGAAGCGGCCGATGGCGTGGGCCTGTCCCAGCAGCAGGGTCCGGTGGGCCGGTGCCACGGCGGCGGCGAGCTCGTCGAAGGTGAGGGTCCCGGTGCGGACGGACCGCACGGCGGGGCGGATCCAGGCGGGCCCGTACGTCTCCTGGCCGCGGGTGTCGAGCAGGGCGAGGCAGATGCTCCGCTCCAGCCCGGCCACCAGCAGCAGGGCCTCCACCGAGCCGGGCGGCAGCGGGGCGCCGGCGTGCTCGCGCAGCAGGACTTCGGGGTCAAGCTCGTGCGGGAGGGACAGCACGTCGAGCGGGATCCGCGGTCGGCGGCTGCCGTGCCGGCGCAGCAGCGCGACGAGCTCCTCGGAGGTCAGCGCCGGCCCGGGCTCCCGGCCGAGTTCGGCGTGGAGGGTGGCGAGCAGCCCGGGCGAGGGGGCGGGGCGGGCCGCGTACCGGGCGGGCCCGGGCAGGCCGGGGAGCGGGCGGCCGAGCACGTGCGGGTTGCGGGCGATGGTGCGGCGGTCCTCGTCGGTGCCGTCGCGCAGGAGCAGCGTCACGACGGGGGCCGGCAGGTACTCGTCGCGGCACAGGAACCGGCGGGTGGGCGGATCGAGCCGCCCGAGGAGGTCGGAGGTGACGGCGTCGGGTGCGTGGCGCAGCAGGAGCGCCACGCACCAGGCGAGCCGCCGGCTCTCCCTGTCCACGTTCACATGCATCCGATTCCCCGTCACCGCTCGCGTACGCCTGTCCGGCGTGCGGCGATGATCGCAGGTCAGCGGATGGGGCGGTGCACGTTTTTCTGTGTGGAGGGGCCGGGGGCGGCGTCCGCGATCCAGGGGCCGTCGCCGGACGGGTCGAGCACGCCCTCCTCCAGCCAGGCGTAGGTGCCGGACAGCACCCCGGCGACCACCTTGCGGTCGAGGTCGTCGGTGTTGGACCAGAGCCGGCCGAAGAGTTCCTCGACCCGGACCCGCGACTGCCGGCAGAAGGCGTCCGCGAGCTGGTAGGCCTCGCGGCCGTGGTCACCCGCGCCGCGCAGGTGCTCGGCGCGTACGCAGGCCGCGCTCATCGCGAAGAGTTCGGCGCCGATGTCGACGATCCGGCCGAGGAAGCCCTGTTTGGTCTCCATGCGGCCCTGCCAGCGCGCCATGGCCAGGAACATCGTGCGGGCGAGTTTCCGGGCGCTGCGCTCGACATAGCGCAGGTGGCCGGAGAGGTCGGTGTGCCCGGCGGGGTGGAAGGCGCGGTAGCTGGCGGGGAGCTGGCCGGGCCCGGTGGCCAGTTTGGGCAGCCAGCGGGCGTAGAACCCGGCGGCGCGGGCGCCGGCCCTGGCCTTGTCGCCGAGTTCCTTGTCGGGGTCGATGAGGTCGCCGGCGACCGACAGGTGGGCGTCGACGGCCTCGCGGGCGATCAGCAGGTGCATGATCTCGGTGGAGCCCTCGAAGATCCGGTTGATGCGCAGGTCGCGCAGCATCTGCTCGGCGGGGACGGCCCGCTCGCCGCGGGCGGCCAGTGACTCGGCGGTCTCGAAGCCGCGTCCGCCGCGGATCTGGACCAGTTCGTCGGCCATCCGGCAGGCCATCTCGGAGCCGTAGAGCTTGGCGAGGGCGGCCTCGATGCGGATGTCGTTGCGGTCCTCGTCGGCCATCTGGGAGGCGAGGTCCACGACCGCTTCGAGGGCGAAGGTGGTGGCGGCGATGAAGGAGATCTTGGAGCCGACCGCCTCGTGCCGGGCGACGGGCCGGCCCCACTGCTCGCGTACGGCGGACCACTCGCGGGCGATCCTCAGGCACCATTTGCCCGCCCCGACGCACATGGCGGGCAGGGACAGCCGGCCGGTGTTGAGGGTGGTCAGGGCGATCTTGAGCCCGGCGCCTTCGGCGCCGATCCGCTGGGCGGCGGGCACGCGGACCCGGTGGAAGCGCGTGACGCCGTTCTCCAGGCCGCGCAGGCCCATGAAGGCGTTGCGGTGCTCGACGGTGATCCCGGGTGAGTCGGCCTCGACGACGAAGGCGGTGATCCCGCCGCGGTGGTTCTCCGTCTTGGGGACCCGCGCCATCACCACCAGCAGGTCCGCCACGACGCCGTTGGTGGTCCACAGCTTCACGCCGTCGAGGATGTACGCGTCGTCGCCGTCCGGTACGGCGGTGGTCGCCAGCCGGGCCGGGTCGGAGCCCACGTCCGGCTCGGTGAGCAGGAAGGCGCTGATGGCCGTGGTGGCGCAGCGCGGCAGGTAGGTGTCCTTCTGCTCCTGCGTGCCGAACATCTTCAGCGGCTGGGGGACCCCGATCGACTGGTGTGCCGAGAGCAGGGCGCCGATGGCCGGGCTGACGGAGCCGACGAGGGCCAGCGCCTTGTTGTAGTACACCTGGGTCAGGCCGAGACCGCCGTACTTGGGGTCGATCTTCATGCCGAGGGCGCCGAGCTCCTTGAGCGCGCGCACGGTCTCGTCGGGGATCCGCGCCTCGCGTTCGATCCGCGCGGGGAGGCCTGCGGCGAGCTCGCGCTCGCAGAAGTCCCGCAGCCGGGCCAGGAAGGCCTCGCCGCGCCGGACGTCCTCGTCGGCGGGCATCGGGTGCGGGTGGATCAGGTCGAGCCGGAAGTGCCCGAGGAACAGTTCCTTGGCGAAGCTGGGCTTGCGCCAGTCCTGTTCCCGGGCCGCTTCCGCGACCTGCCGTGCCTCGCGCTCGGTCACCTTGGGCTGTGTTGCGGACATGAGGGGACTCACCTCGCCAGCCGGAGTCGTCGGACCGGCCCTACCGGCCGGTGCTACCTGTGAGTCGTACCCTGCTGGGCCCTCCGGGAAAAGCCGGGGCGGTCCGAGTGAGGGAAAACGGCCCCGACCGGACACCTACCTCCGGGCGAGTGAGCCGAAGGGCGCGGCGCAAGGACGCCTGGAGAAAACGCGAGGAACGAGCGATTTCGAGGACGTACGCCCTCCTGGAGCCGGCAACAGCACCCCGGAGGCGAACCTAGCCGCAAAAGAAAAGGGGACGGCCGGAGCCCCCGCACAGTTGGGAACACCCGCCGAAATCGAACTCAGAGGGCCGGGCGGCTGGACCGCCAGGCCTGGTCACACCCCATCGGTCCGGAGAGGGCGGAGCGAGAGGCACGGGCCGCAGGCCAACGGGGACGGCCGGGAGCGCGTTCACAGCCCGCCGCCGATCATGGCGAGGGCGGCGGCCAGGATGCCGGCTCCTTGAAGACCTTGGTACGTAGCCGGACGGTGGCGAAGGTCGACTCGATCGGGTGCGTGGCCCGCAGGCGGATCCAGTGCTCGGCGGGCAAGCCGAAGAACGCCTGCAGTTCCTCCACGTCGTCCGCGAGCCGTTTGAGGGTCTGTCCAGTCAACCGGTGAACTGGGGCTGGTGTGGCTGCGGTCTGGACGACGCGAAGGGCGTTGTCCACGTGGTTCCCCACGTGGACAACGCCCTTCGGTGTTCTCGCGACCGCGTCAGCTCACCGCACGGTCTTCGAGCCGAGATCGCCCGGCGTCTTCGGCACCCACGGGCGCACGGCGACGGCTTCCCCGGGATCCGGCTCGGCCATGGTCACCTTCCAGGCGTCCTTGCCATCCGCGTTCGTGGCCAGGACCTGGATCTGCTTGATCTGGCCGGTGTCGTGGAAGTAGAGCACGACCTCCTGCCGGACGGAGCCCTCGTCGTAGAACTCCGCGGTGACCTTCCCAGCGGCGCCCTTCCCGAACGCCTTGATCCAGTTCTCGGCGGTCTTCTCGGGCACGCCCTTGTCGGCGGCGTCCCCCTTCCCGTCCGCCAGGCCCGCCAAGACGTCGGCCTTCCCGTCCGCGATCCGCCACACCACCTGTTGGGTGATCCCCAGCGATCCCGTGGTCGGGTAGCCGACCACCGCCAACGGCTGGTGGTTGGCGTAGTCGGTGGCGTAGCGCGCGTCCCCGGCGTCATGGGCGCCCCCGGCCGAGCAGGCGCTCAGCGTGCTGAGGGCGACGGCGGCGGCGACGGTGACGGCAAGAGCGGGAAGAACGGCCACGCGTCGGGCCGGGCGGGACTTCATCGGGACCTCGGCCGCAGGGCGCCGACCTCCACGATCGGGTTGTTGCCCGAGTTGTTCCTCGCCATGATCGCCGGCAGCGTGCTGTGAGCTTCATACCCGTGCTGGGCGATCAGGACGACCCCTCGACTGATGCCCGTCACGACTGCCGCATGGTTGTACGCATTGTCCTTCTTCCATCGGAAGAACAGGATGTCACCCGGCTGGAGGTTGTAGCTACGGTTGACGTAGCCCGGTTGACGGTAATCGAACAGATGCGTGAACAGGTTCTGGGCGCCGGACCAGGTGTTGCTGTTCTTCTTCCAGGAGGTGGGGGGATTCTTCCACCAGGCGCTGTTGCTCCACCAGAATCCGGAGCGCATCTTCATGCCGCCACCGTAATAGAGGGCCTTGGACACGAAGTTCGTACAGTCGTTGCTGCCGTACTCCCGCGGTACCCAGGTGTTGTTGAAGGCCCAGTTGCCAGTGCCCGAGCCGTTGACGTAAGAGGCGGTGACGGCACCGGCCGCGGAGGTCTGCCTCGTGGGGAAGCCGTCCGCGCCGAGCTCAATGGAGTCCGTGAAACCGGTGGGCACGCCGGCGGTGTCGGCAGGCGTGGCCACCACCTGGGATCCCGCCGCGGCGGTGGAGGAGAGGGTCTGCCCGGCCTCGCTGTCGTCGGCCTCGCTCGTCAGCTTCACCGAGCCGCCGGCCAGGCTGAACACGAAGCGCTTGAAACCGCGGTCCTCGGAAACCTGGTCGACGCCGTCGACCCGCAGGGTCGCCGTCTGGATGACCGAAGTCCGCACCACTACCTGGTCGGCCGCACTGTTGACGATCACGGTGTCCGTCAGGGCCGAGGAAATGCCGACGTAGGAATGCCCCTGCGTCGCCAGGGCTTCCCGGCCTCCCACGATGGCGGCTTCCTGCACACCGAGGACCTCGCGGAAGATCCCGCCGTAAGGGGATTCGGCTGCGGCATCCGCGGTGGTGAGGCTCACCCCCGTGGTGACCTTGTTCCGGGCGCTCAGGTACGCCTGGACGTAGTCCTTGTAGGAGGCGCTTCCCCCGGACACCGCGGTGCCCCGGACCAGTGCGGACCGCGACACGGGGCCGCTGCCGACACCGTTCTTCGCCGTCACCGCGACCCGGTAGGAGAGCGAGTTGTCCAGCCCGGAGAAGACGGCACGACGCTCCGTGCCCTCCCAGGTCCCGACCACGGTGCCGTCGCTCTTCTCAGCCTTCGCCACGTAGCTGATGTCACCGGTCGCACCCCCGTCGAGGGGAGCGTTCCAGGTGGCGAGGAGTCCCGTGTCGCCGGCCGTGGACACCACGTCGGTGACCGCTCCCGGGGCGGTCGGCGGCAGGTACTCGATCGTCAGCCGCGGGCGCAGGGCGGGGTCCGCCGCCGCATCCGAGTAGTAGGCCGCCCCGGCCGCACCGGCGGGAACGGTCAGGGCCATGCCCTCGTTCGCGCGGTCGGTCCAGGACTGCACCAGCATGCCGAAGTCGACCTCGGCCAGCGGGGTGCCGGAGGCGTAACTCTCGCTGCCGGCGGCCGTGAGCAGGTCCTTGCCGCTTTGGGCGGGGGACCAGGAGGCGGACAGCTCGTACACGTCCGGCTTCTGCACCTCGCATTGCGTGGTGCAGTCGGCCCTGGTCAGGGCCAGCTTGGCGGAGGTGACCCGGGCTCCCTTCGGCAGGGCGCCGAGGTCCGCCTTCAGGTGGGTGGCCCACACGTGCCCGTCGGCCGGACCGACCCAGAGCCGGCCGCCCGGTACGGTGGCGCAGTCGGCCGCGTTGCAGTCGGTGGCGGCCGATACGCCTGCCAGCGCCGAGCCGGTGACGCCCAGGGACTGCGTCGCCGGCATGGTGGGCAGCGGCTGGAGGCGGACCGTCAGGCTCTGCTCGGCCGACCACGGCGAGCAGCCGACGCCGTCGCAGGTCCGGACGGACCAGCGGTAGCTCGCGCCGTCCGTCAGCTTGCCCTCCGGAATCTCCAGGGCCGCTCGGCTGCCGCTCTCCACCCAGACGGGCGGCAGGGGCAGGCCGGGAACCGGGTTGCCGGCCGAGTCCTTGAACAAGAACTCGGCGCTCACGCGGGTCTGTGCCGGGGTCGTGACGATCGCGGACAGGATGGGTGTCAGGGTCTGCTGGGCACCGGCTTGGAGGTCCTGCGGGGCGTCGGGCAGCGGGCTGACGGTGAAGGTGGTCCAGTTGGACCAGGGGGACCAGCTGGCGCTGTAGTGCGTTCCGTCGTAGGGCGAGGTACGGAACCGGTACATGTGCCCGTACTGGAGCACGCCCGCCGGCACAACCACGGAGGCAGGGGTGCCCTGGGGCACGAACGGCGACACCAGGGTGTTCCCGACCTGGGTGTTCGTGGCCGCGTCGAAGATCTGGAAGGTGCCGTTGACCAGGTCACCGTCCTTGTCCGCGAACGTGTCGCGCAAGGTCGGCGTCGTCGTGTCGACACGCCAGGCCGGCGTCTTGTCCTGTACGAACGGAGGACCGGCCTCCTGCTTCGTACCGGTCTGCGGCCGGTAGTTGTAGTTCACGGTCAGCTTGGGCGGATTGGCCGTGGCGTTCGCCGAGTTGACGCGCTTCCACTGCCCAGTCACCGACTCCGACGAGGCACGCAGACCCATGCTGGACAGGGGCGCCTTCGCGGACGCCCAGGTCTGCACGAGGGTGGTCACGTCGGCATTGATCCAGCCGTCTGGTGCCGAGGCGCAGCCGGGATTGCCACGGGTCTCGGTGGAGGTGGCGTACTTGGTGTTCATGACCGGTTGGTTCGTCCAGCGCGACGCGGTGGTCGCGGCGGCGGCGCCCCAGACCTCCCACGGCTGCGCGACGCAGTCGGTGTTGCCCGAGTGGAAGTTCCACAGGCTCAGGCTCGCGCTGGAGACCAGCGAGTCCGCGATGGGCGCGGTGTTCCAGGTGATGAACGAACGCGCGGTACGGAAGGTGCCGTCCGCGTTCTTCGTACCCGGGTTGCCGAAGTCCAGCTCGGTGTCGTTCGACCAGTCGACCGTCTCACCCTGCTGGACGTAGGTGTCGAAGACACTGCCCAGCGAGGACGTCGAGGGGTCGACGGTCACGGGGTACTTCGTGGCCGGGTCGGCGAGGAACTTTGCGTCGGGCGTCACGACCAGCTCGACCGTGCCATTGCCCTGCACGACCTTCATGGCCGCGGGCACCTTGCGGGTGTGCTCCCCGGAGACCGGGTCCACGGTGGAGTCCCACATCATCGGCGTCGGCATGACCGCCGCCCGGTGGCTCTTGCGGTCGGTGAACTGCACACTGCCGTCGGCCTGCTGCTCCACCTTCAGGCCCTTGGCGGTCAACGGCAGGGTGTACGAGTAGTTGCCCGCGGCCGGACGCTGCTTCAGTTCGACAAACTGCTCGAAGCCGGCGCGGGTCGCCTCGATGACGACGTCGCCGCCAGGCACGGCGTTGGTGTACTCGGCGCGGGCACCGTCGAGCTTGGGGGCCGGCAGGGCGCCCTTCCACTGGAGGGTGATCTGATGGTCGCCGTCGCCCAAGGTGACGAGTTCGGTGCTGATGTAGTTCACCGCGGGCGCAGCGACGGGGGCGGCTTGGGCCATGCGAGGCCTGGTGCCCGCGCCCAGCTTCAAGCCCTGCGGGTGGGCTTTGGACGCCACGGAACCGTCCGTACCGCGGCCCAGGGTCACATCGACGTTGCGCCAGCCGCGCGCCTGCTGGTCGTAGAAACGGACCGGCCCGGCGGCCACTTCGGTGGTGAGAGTGCCGTTCGGGTTCACCCACGTCGTAGCGGTCTCGGAACGCTCCGAGACCGCCTCGACGCGGTGGCCCGCGGTGCGCGCGGCCACACGGGCTCGCGCGATGTCGACTTCTTCGGTCACCCCGCCGGACTCGGCGGCGGAGACCCGTGCCGGAGCCGCAGCCGCAACTGCTGTGTTCGAGCCCTGGAGCAGGGTGGCGGTCACGATGAGTGCCGCCGCGCCCGCTATCCAGTGCGAGGTCCCCCAGGACCCTCTTCCACGACGTCGAGCCGTGGACAAGCGAGTAGCCATACTTCCTCAGTCTTGCGGTGAGTATCGAGCGATCTCGACACGAAAGCTGCAACGTAGCGCTCTGACCAGGCAGTTCAAACTCTCAATCGGACAAGGGGGACACAACTCGCGCCGTAGTGACGCACTTCACCTCACATGCGTTCAAGGCTGCAGAGAAGGGCGAGCGTTGACAGGTCAGCACGTTGCTTGACCTGCTGGAACGAGGCGCCGGTGAACAGGATGGAAGCCAGGCTGCGACCGGTTGCGGGTGGGCGGTGCGGCCGCCGGGCGGCCTCCGCAGCCTGCGCGGGATTGAGGGGCTCGGGTGCGGGACGGTGTCTCCAGGGGCTGGCTCACGCGCCGGGACACCCCGGGCTTCTGGGACCGAGTCGCCGACATGTGCGGCCTCTTCCTCGACCCGGCCGATGGCGCGGTGGTGCTGTCCAACGACGAGAAGACCGCGATCGCGGCCCGTTCCCGTCGCCATCCCGGCCAGCCGCCTGGAGTGCCGGTGCGGCAGGAGTTCGAAACCGCCGACACGGCACCCTCCACGACCTCGTCCGGTACACGCTGCCGTGGCTGCTGGAGCGCGCGAACGTGATTCACCAGTGCCGGTCGGCCAACGTCGAAGACTTGCGGCAGCACGCGGCAGCGCTGCCACCGGTCCGCGGCGTCCGGCTGACCAGTCAGTGACACGCGACGTCGGTCGATGTGGAGCGCGGTGCCCGCCTCGATCAGCACGACGCAGTCGTTCAACGCGTCGTCGCCCTGGGCCATCGGGTCGGGGACGTCGCGGTCGGGGAGGTAGAGGCCGAGTTTGCGTGCGTTCCCGTCACCGCAGATCGCGGGCGTACGTCCGCACGGGCGAGGCAGCCGAGTTGGACCCATCCGAAGATCGCACCGGGGCCGTACGGACCACGTTGCTGTTGACCGCCGCGTACTCGGCGGCTTCCGGCGGCGACCGGTCGACGGCGCTTGCGCTGCTCGACGAGGCGGAGGAAGACACCGAGCGCCTGCCGGAGGTCCAGCGCCTCTTCACCGTGGAGGCGACCCGAGCCCCAGGTCGATGCCTACCGCATCCGCGTCCGCCATGGCCGGGAGAGTGACCGCCGTGTTCCCGTGACTCCATCGGAGCCAGCCAAGATCCGGCCATTTCCCCAGGCCAGAGGGGGTGTAAAGAAAGACGGCCGGAGCCCCCGCACAGTAGGCTCCGGCCGTCGGCTTCTGGGCCGTACGAATCAGATGTCGAGGCCGGTCAGGACCAGGACCCGCTCGTACGTGTAGTCGTCCATCGCGTAGCGGACGCCTTCGCGGCCCACGCCGGACTGCTTGACGCCGCCGTACGGCATCTGGTCGGCGCGGTAGGACGGCGCGTCGCCGACGATCACACCGCCGACCTCGAGCTCGCGGTGCGCGCGGAACGCGGTCTGGATGTTGCGGGTGAAGACGCCGGTCTGCAGGCCGAACTTCGAGTCGTTGACGGCGGCGAAGGCCTCGTCGGTGTTCTCGACCTTCTGCAGCGTCAGGACCGGCCCGAAGACCTCCTCGCGGGCGAGGGTGGTGTCGGCGGGCAGTTCGGCGATGACGGTGGGCTCGTAGGAGGCACCGTCGCGCTTGCCGCCGGTGAGCAGCTTGGCGCCGGCGGAGACGGCTTCGTCGACCCAGGACTCGACGCGCTTGGCGGCGTCCTCGGAGACGAGGGGGCCGACGTCGGTGGCGTCGTCGCCCGGGTCGCCGGTGACCTGGACCTGGACCTTGGCGACGACCTTTTCGACGAGGCGGTCGTAGACGGAGGCGTCGGCGATGACGCGCTGCACGGAGATGCAGGACTGGCCGGCCTGGTAGTTCGAGAAGGTCGCGATACGGGTCGCGGCCCAGTCGAGGTCGGCTTCGGAGGTCCAGTCGTCGAGGACGACGGCGGCGGCGTTGCCGCCGAGTTCCAGGGTGCAGTGCTTGTGGGGCACGGACTGCTGGATGGCGTAGCCGACCTTGTCGGAGCCGGTGAAGGAGATGACGGGCAGGCGCTCGTCCTTGACCAGGGCCGGCATCTTGTCGTTGGCGACGGGCAGGACCGACCAGGAGCCGGCCGGGAGGTCGGTCTCGGCGAGCAGCTCGCCGAGGATGAGCCCGGAGAGCGGGGTGGCCGGGGCCGGCTTGAGGATGATCGGCGCGCCGACGGCGATGGCGGGGGCCACCTTGTGGGCGCACAGGTTCAGCGGGAAGTTGAACGGCGCGATGCCGAGGACCGGGCCCTTGACGAAGCGGCGGGTCAGGGCGAGACGGCCGACGCCGCCGGCGTCGGTGTCGAGGCGCTGGGCCTCTCCGCCGTTGAAGCGGCGGGCCTCTTCGGCGGCGAAGCGGAACACGGACACGGCACGGCCGACCTCACCGCGGGCCCACTTGATGGGCTTGCCGTTCTCGGCCGAGATCAGCTGGGCGATCTCCTCCGTGCGCTCGGTGAGCCGCTTGGACACGTGGTCCAGGGCGGCGGCGCGCACGTGGGCGGGGGTCGCGGAGAATTCCGCCGTCACGGCGTGCGCCGCGGCCACGGCCTCTTCGACCTGGGCGTCGGTGGGCACGCTGACGGTGCCGACGAGCCGGTTGTCCCACGGGGAGTGGACGTCGAAGCTGGCATCGCCGGTGGCCTGGCGGCCGGCGAGCCAGAAGGCGTGGGTGGAAGTCATGCGAATCCCGGCCCTTCGGATGTGTGCGGGTCCTTGTCTCCTCCACCGTAGGACTCCGGCGCGGTTTCGTTGTTTGTCCGGGGTGGAGTACCCGAGGTTCCGGCCGCGCCGCTTTGTCACTGTCGTGGGCGCGTACCCGTTGTGGCGTCAGGACGGCCGGGCTCCGGCTAGTGCTGTGGCCGGGAAGGTTTGCCGGGTCGCGTTGTCCGGTGCGGTGCATCGCAAGGCGGAGGCCCGCGGCTCGTACTGGACGTACTT
>NZ_JBWKCE010000029.1:0-54834 GCF_056436685.1 Streptomyces sp. NPDC043680
GGCCACCGGAACCCTCCAGATCACCGCAACCGCCACCGACACCACCCCCACCACCGCCACCACCACCTTCCCCCTCACCCTCACCTGGTTCTGAGACAGGCCCGGAACGGACTTGTACAACCCGCTCCGCAGGCCGCACTGTTGGCCGAGATTCGTCCACACGGTCAGGAGAGTCGGCTTGTCACCGGACACGGCACCCGCGAAGGCGCACGTCATCGACCCCGCCGGCGGCTGCCCGCATGCGCTCAACGCCCGGCTGCGGGCCCGGGGCGCCGTCGCGGAGGTCGTACTCCCCGGCGGGGTGCCGGGTGCGGTCGTCCTCGGGCACGACGCGCTCAAGGAGTTCCTGTCCCACCCCGACGTGGCCAAGGACGCCCGGCACTTCCCGGCGCTGCACGACGGCACCATCCCCATGGACTGGCCCCTGCGGGTCTTCGCGAACGCCCAGGGCATGCACACCGCCGACGACGCCGACCACCGCCGACTGCGCTCCCTCGTCGGCAACGCGTTCACCGCCCGGCAGGTCGAACGACTGCGCCCGCGCATCGAGGAACTCACCGCCGAACTCCTCGACGACCTCGGCCGGGCGGCGGCCGAAGCCCCGGACGGTGTGGCCGACCTGCGCAGCCACTTCGCGCTCCCGCTCCCGATGAGCGTGATCTGCGAGCTGCTCGACGTGGACCCCGAACACCGGGGCCGGCTGCACGACCTGTCCCACAAGGTGGTCATCGCCACCGACACCACCCCCGCCGAGGCGATGGCCGCAGTACGCGAGCTCGTCGAGCTGATGGGCACCATCGCCGCCCGCCGCCGGGAGCAGCCCGGCGACGACCTGACCAGCGCGCTGATCGCCGCCCGGGACGGTGACGGCGACCGGCTCAGCGAGGCCGAACTCATCGGCACCATGCGGCTGATGCTGGTCGCGGGCCACGAAACCACCCTCAACCTGATCAGCAACGCCGTCCGCGCCCTGTGCACCCACCGCGACCAGCTCGCGCTGGTCATGGAGGGCAAGGCGAGCTGGTCGGACGTGGTGGACGAGACCCTGCGCTGGGACGGCCCGGTCAGCTGGTTCCCGTTCCGCTACCCCACGCGCGACCTGACCGTCGGCGGGACCGTGATCCCCCGGGGCACCCCCGTACTCGCCGGATACACCGCGGCGGGCCGCGACGAGGCCTTCCACGGACCGGATGCGGACCGCTTCGACCTCACCCGGCCCACGGCCGCACGCGCCCTCTCCTTCGGCCACGGCGCTCACTACTGCGTGGGCGCCCCGCTCGCCCGGCTGGAGGCCACCATCGCCCTGGAGCGGCTCTTCACCCGCTTCCCGGACCTGGACCTCGCCGTCCCCGAGCCCGAAATCCCGCACCAGCGCAGCTTCATCGGCAACAGCGTGCAGGCGCTGCCGGTCCGGCTGACCGCCCGCCCGGCCTGGCCCGCCCCACGGTCACGGGGCCCCCGCGGCCCCGTGGTCACGGGTTCCGGGGGACCGCCGGGACCCGCGGGTTCACCGGGAGCCGGCGGGCGGTGACAGCTCGGTGCTGAGCCAGCCCAGGGCGTTCGGGTACATCGCGCTCCAGGTCTGGAAGTTGTGGCCGCCGGCCGGGCGGACGAGCGTCTTGACCCGGACCCCGCCGCCCGCCGCGGCAGCGGCCCGGCTGAAGGCCTCCAACTGCTGCGGCGGACTGTCCCTGTCCTGGGCGGAGGTGGCCAGGAACAGCCCCACGTCGGCCTTCTTCCGCTGTCCGACCAGCCACATGGGGCTGTTGCGCTCGCGCAGGACCGGGTCGGCCAGGACGCCCGGGTCCCCGGTCAGCGGGTCCGGGTCCAGCGCGGCGCCCGCCCGGAACACCCCGGGGTACTGGAGCGGCAGCTTGGCCGCGCAGAACGCCCCCGTCGACACGCCCATCACACCCCACCCCTTGGGCCCGCGCAGGGTACGGAAGTTCCGCGCGACCAGGTCCGGCACGTCCCGCACGAGCCAGTCGGCCACCTTGCGGGTGGGCGTGTTGCTGCAGTCGGTGTTGACCCCGCCCGGGTAGATCTCCGGGAGCACCAGGATGAACGGGTGCGCCGCACCGAGCTGGACGAGGTCGTCCAGCGCGCCGGGCATGTTCCCCAGGTCCATCCACGTCCGCGGCGATCCCGGGTAGCCGTGCAACAGCATGAGCACCGGAAACCGGGTCTTCTGCGCGCCCGGCGCCCGGTACTCGGACGGAGTCCACACGATCACCTGGCCGGCCAGCTTCGAGTGCGCCCCGCGGAAGTAGGTGCTCTGCGTGCCGTCGCTGCCCCGGGTGAACCTCGCCCGGCCCAGCGGCGGCCCGGTCATCGTGGAGGCGGCCTGCACGTCCCCGGTGCCCAGCAGGTCGTCCCAGGAGGCGTACAGCCCGTAGCTGCCGTTGATCCAGGTGGCGGTCACGGCGATCGCGGTGAGCTGGCACAGCGCCAGCATGCCCACCCGCACGGGCCACCGCAGCCAGCCCGGCCCCGGGATCCGGTTCCACAGGAGCAGCGCGGCGAGCATGGCGAGCGCCGCGACGGCGATCAGGGTGAAGAGGAACGACGTACCGGTCAGCTCCATACGGTCAATGTACGGGCAGCCCCGGAACGAACCCGGCAGGCGGTCACCTCGGGTTCGCGGACGGCCGGGGGCGTACCCGCACCTCCACCGCGTGCCACCCCGTTGCCCCGTCGGGCACCGTGCCGTGGCGCACCCCCGTCTGGACGGCGCCCGTGCGGTCCGTGGCGCGGACCTCCAGGGTGTGGCGGCCGGGCGCCGCGTCCCAGGGCCACAGCCATTGGCGCCAGGTGTCATCGCCGTCCGCGGCACCGAGCCGGGCCTCGTGCCACGGGCCCGCGTCCACCCGTACCTCCACGCGGGCGACGCCCCGGTGCTGCGCCCAGGCCACCCCGGCCACCGCGACCCGCCCCGCCACCGGTTCGGCCCCACCGCGCGGGGTGTCGATGCGGGACTGCGTCTTGACCGGAGCCTGCTGCGCCCACGAGCGGCGCACCCAGTACGCGTCGTACGCCGCGAAGGTGCTCAGGTGCAGCTCGCGCAGCCACTTGCAGGCCGACACGTATCCGTACAGGCCCGGCACCACCATCCGGACCGGGAAGCCGTGCGCGAAGGGCAGCGGCTCGCCGTTCATCCCGACCGCCAGCAGTGCCTCCCGGCCGTCCATGACCGCCTCGACGGGCGTGCCGATCGTCATCCCGTCCACCGAACGGGCCACCAGCTGGTCGGCGGGGCCGCCCTGCGAAGGCGGCCTGACCCCCGCCTCGCGCAGCAGGTCGGCCAGGCGGACGCCGAGCCAGCGGGCGTTGCCCGCGTACGGGCCGCCGACCTCGTTCGAGACGCAGGTGAGGGTGATGTCGTGCTCGACGAGGGGGCGGGCCAGCAGCTCCCGGAGGTCGAGGACGAGCGGGGCCGCGACGCCGTCCCCGTGGATGCGCAACCGCCAGGTGTCCGCGTCCACCCGCGGCACGACCAGCGCGGTGTCCACCCGGTAGAAGTCCCGGGCGGGGGTCAGGAAGCGGGAGAGCCCGGGCACCCGCAGGTCCGCCCCGGCCGGGACCGGCGGCGCGGGAACGTCCGGCTTCGGCAGGACGAGGTCCGCCCGGGAGGCCGTGGCCCCGGCGGAGCCGTAGGCCCCGAGCCGCCGACCGGCGTACCCGATCCCGGCCGAGGTGGCCAGCGCGGCAGCGACCAGCCGTCCGAAACCGCGCCGGTCCATCGTCCAGGGCCCGCCGTCCGGGGCACCCGCCGGCCGGGGCCGAGTCAGGGCCCTGACCAGCAGGTAGAGCACACCGGCTGCGGCGAGGCCGCCCACCAGCGAGGGCAGCGCGTCCTGCCAGGCCGCCCCCGGACGGCTGAGCGCGGCCCCCGCACCGACCAGGCCGAAGGAGGCGGCGACCGCGATCCCCGCCCACCGCCGCCGCAGCGCGAGCACCCCGGCGGCGGCCGCGACCGCCCCCAGGATGACGATGATCCCCAGGGCCAGCAGCAGCTTGTCGGAGGTGCCGAAGGCCCTGATGGCCCACTCCTTGACGCCCACCGGCGTCAGGTCGACCACCGCCGCACCGACCGCGGTGACCGGGGAGGCCTCCGGCCGGACGGCGGCCGCGACGAGCTCGGCCGCGGCCAGCCCGGCGAAGGCGGCGACCAGCCCGGCCACGACCGCACCCGGCAGCGCGCGCCGCCGCCCCGGCTCGGTCGCCCCACGGGTCATGCGCGGTCACCGCCCCTGTCGCTCGCCGTCACGGTCCCCGCCCTGCCGGTTCCAGTGTCGCCCCGGGGTGCGGGTCAGTGCACCGGTGCCGGCGGCACCCAGCGCCCGGTGCGGGGCGCCTTCACCCCGTACTCGGTCCTCAGCTCCGCCGGGATGGCATGGTGCATGACCCGGCCCCGGGTGAGCGCGGACAGCTCGAAGCCGGAGAGCAGCGAGCCCGCCTTGTCGAGGGCCCACTCGGCGAAGGGGCTGCTGTCCTCGATGGTCTCCAGCAGCCCGAGGAACACGGGCACGGCCTTCGCCGCCGTGTCCCAGGGGCTGCGCGGGATCTCCAGCCAGTCGCCGATGGTGTCGCCGACGAGGTAGCGGACGGTGGCCGGGACCATCGGGTCGAACAGGGTGCCCGGTACCACGTCCTCGTACATCCGCATCAGCTGGGCGTTGAGGTGGACCCCCTCCGGGGAGGGGCCGAGGTTGCGCAGCAGGTAGAGGTCGCAGTAGTCGCGGGCCTCTGCGAGGTTCTCCGGTACGGCCGACATGTCGCAGCCGAGCATGGCGCCGACCACCCGCCAGGCGTAGAAGTAGGCCTCCGCGCCGTCCTCGCTCATGTGGATGCCGAGCCGGTGCATCGCGTCCAGGACGAGCAGCGAGAAGCAGATCTGCCCGCCGATCATGTCCTCCTGGCAGATCGGCAGCCCGTCCTTCTCGACGTCCCAGTGGCCGCCGTGGCGCAGGTGGTGGCGTACCGCCGCGTGCAGCAGCCTGACCTTCTGGGCGGCGGGGATGAACTTGCTTCCCTCGGCGAAGGAGTTGGTCTGCATGAGGTACGTGACGAACTGGCCGGTGTTGGCCATCCGGCGCGAGGGGTACGCCATGGAGTGCGTCGAGGCGAGCAGCCGGGACAGCCGGGGCACGGCGTAGGTGGCGGGCATCGCGGCGAAGGACAGACCGGTGTTGATGTGGGCGGCGTTGTCCATGAAGAAGAGCCGGGCCTGCTCCATCAGGTCCCAGTCGACCCAGCTCGGCGGCATGGCGGTCGCCTCGAAGTAGGCCCGGGCGGAGGCAGGGAGCTGCTCGGGCAGCTTGTCGCCGGCGGTGCTGAAGAAGCGCATCAGCGTGTTGAGGTCGCCCACCTCCTTGCGGCGGAACATCTCGGCGACGGTCTCGTCGGCGAGCGGGTCCCCCTGGGTGCGCAGGGCGTCGAGGGCGGCGTCGTCGTAGCGCGGGCGCGGCGAAGCCGTCTTGTTGGTGTTCACTTGACTCGTCTTTCTCGTCAGTTCGTGACTACAGCGAACGCTCGGCCGCCGTATCGGCGAGCTCGCACAGCGCGGACCGCGCCTCCACCGGCATCGGCACGCGCTCCAGCGCACCGCGGGCCTGGGTGATGCGCTCCCGGATCATGTCCTCGACCTGCCGGCGGGCGCCGCAGCGCTCCATCAACGCGCGCACGGACGCCGCCTCTTCCTGGCCGAGGTCGGGATTGCCGACCAGTTTGGCGAGCAGCCGCCGGTCGTCCTCGTCGGCGGCGGCCAGGGTCAGTGCCAGCAGCGCCGTCGGTTTGGCGTCCCGCAGGTCGTCCAGGTTCGACTTGCCGGTCGTGGCCGGGTCGCCGAAGGTGCCCAGCAGGTCGTCGCGGAGCTGGAAGGCCTCGCCGAGCGGAAGCCCGTAGCCGGAGAAGGCGTCCAGCAGGGCGCGCGGGGCCCCGCCGAGGGTGGCGCCCAGGTGCAGGGGCCGCTCCACCGTGTACTTGGCCGTCTTGTAGCGGGCCACCTCCAGCGACTGCGCCACCTGGGGTACCCGGTCGCCGGCGGCGTCGGTGCGCAGCACCTCCAGGAACTCGCCGGCCATCGTCTCGCGCAGCAGTGTGGACCACAGGGGGACGGTCCGGGCGAGGTAGCCCCCGGGCAGCCCGCAGGTGGTGAAGAGGTGGCCGGCGTACCCCATCAGCAGATCGCCGAGGATCATCGCGAGGGCGGTGGAGCGCCGGCCGGCCGCGGCGAACGCGGCGTGCGCGGTGAGCTGCCCGTGGCGCATCCGGCTGTCGTCGATGATGTCGTCGTGGGTGCAGGCCGCCGCGTGTACGAGTTCCATCGCGGCGGCGGCCCGGATCACCCCCTCGCAGTCGGGCTGCCCCGCCGCTCGCCACCCCCAGTACAGGAACGCGGCCCGGATCCGCTTCCCGCGCGCCAGGGAACGCCGCAACTGCTCGGTGAGCGGGGAGAGTTCGGCGTGGAGGTGCAGGAGCTCCTGCTCCTCCTCGTCGGCGAGCCGGACCAACACCTCGTTGATCCGCTCCTTGAAACCGGAGTGGTCATGCACGGGGATGGCCCTCGGTGGCGACTCGTTCGGCGGCCCGCCGGGCCATGGATTCGAGGTAGTTCTCGGTGCCCGCGCCCACCCGGCTGGTGGCCAGCTCGCCGCGCTTGCGCAGTTCCACCACCCCGTCGGTGAGCAGCTCCCGCAGGTCCGAGCGGCGCAGGACGTCCTGCGCGCGGTCGGCGGACTGCCGTAACTGGTCGAGGGCCAGGTCGGCGACCCCGGCGGCCAGGAGCGTCAGCAGCTCCAGCGTCGCAGGGGCCTCCCGGCCCTCGGCGGATTCGGTCTGGGACATGCGCGGCGCACCCCTGCTCGTGTCGTGCCGTCTGGCGTCGGAAGCGGCGGCCGTCGAATCGTTCCGACGGCCACCCTTGATCGTTTCCGGGCCAGTGAACCGAGTGCCCGTCCCGTGCGGCGAACCAGGCGAGCCGATCTCCCTCGCATGAGCACCGAGATTCCCACGGGAGGGTGACGATCAGCTCATGATCCGACCGCCACCGCCCGGGGTGGTGTAGGCGCGGCCTGCCACGGGGTGTCAGCGGGCCGCCTTCAGGGTGGTCGCGATGGCGGTGGCCAGCAGGTAGGGGTCCCCGCTCGGCCCCTTCGCCCCGCCGTGGTCCCGGGTGGTCTGCCGGGCCCACTCCTCCTCGAAGGCGTGCCAGTCGATCTCCCGCGGGGCCGTGCCCCGCACCAGCGCCTCGTCCAGCGACCCGAAGTAGGCCGCCCACCGCCGGGCGTACAGGCCCTCGATCAGGCCGCCCCATTCGCGGTTCGCGTAGTCGTGCAGGAAGCCGCCTTCGCTGGTGCTGCGCCGGCCCCACACGCTCAGGAGGGAGCGGGCGTCGTACTCGTAGCGGTCCTGCTCCGCCTCGTCCGCGCCCCAGGAGCGGGCCGCCGCCAGCCAGCCGCCCAGCAGGAAGTTCGAGTCGGACCCGGTGACCGCATCCAACTGCCGCTCCGCGTCCTGCCATTGCCCCGTCAGTGCGCGGAAGGCGGCGAGGTCCTTGGCCTCGTACGCGGCCTTGATCCGGGGCAGCAGCACCCGGGAGTGGTTGGCGAGGGCCTGACGTGCGGTGTCCACCAGGTCGAAGCGGTAGGAGCTGGAGCCGCGCAGCCGCGGGTCCACCTGCAGGAGGTGGTCCAGTGCCTTGCGCACTCCCTCGGTCGGGTAGCGCATCGACTTGGGACTCCAGTACGCCGCCCCCGCCGCCGTCAGACTCGGCCGGGCGCTGAACAGGCTGTCCTGGGACTCCGACCACAACCCCGAGGAGGTGCTGTACGGCCCCTTGCGCAGCTCCTCCCAGGCGGCCGCCGCCTCCGGGTCGGGGCGCCCGTACCGGCGGCGCGCGAAATCGGCGAACCAGGCGCGCTGGTCGACGGGCCCCGGCTCCCAGGCCAGGTCGGTGAACAGGTCGAAGGCGGCCGGGTTGGTGCCGGTGGCCTCGGGCAGGTAGGCGATGCCCTTCAGGGCGCTGTCGGGCTTGGCCCGCCAGGCTCCGAAGCGGTCGATCCAGACGGAGGTGTTCGCGCCGATCGTGGTGTGGCCGCCGAAGTTGTAGATCGTGCCCATCGCGTACGGGACCCCGCCCCAACGGGCTTCGCGGTCGAGCCGGTCGTAGCGGTCCGAGAGCCCGTCCAGGATCAGCACCTTCGAGGTGTCCACCCCCGCCAGCAGCTGCGCCCTGGGGCTGTCCTGCCAGCCCAGCACCGCCCACAGCGCACCCGGATGCGCGGCGTGCAGCGCCGCCTGGACGGCGCCGGCGGCCGCCTTCACGTCGACGGGACCCGCCGTCCCGCCCTCGTGCAGCGGGCTCATCCGGTACATGGCGCTGTCCCCGAACACCGCGCGCTGCTCCGCGTAGTACGCGGCGGCCAGCTTCGCGAACGCCGGCGAGGTGGGGTCCAGCCAGTCGGGCCGGTCGAAGCCCGCCCAGTCGCCCTGGGGCACTGTCCTCGCCCCCGCGTTGCGGGCGGCGAACCCGGGTGGCACGGTGCCGAAGAACCCGGGCAGCACCGGGGTCATCCCGAGCCCGCGCAGCTGCTCGGCGATCCGGCCGCCGAGCTCGGCGCGCTCGCGCATCAGCCGCTCGGAGACCGGGCCGCCGAAGCCGCTCAGGTTCTGCAGCAGCCACCAGCTCTGGTGGCCGGGTCCGGGGATCCACTCCCGCAGCTCCTCGGGGGAGTAGCCGAAGCCCTGGAGGGCCCGGTAGTACGGATACTCGGCACCCACCTGCACGAACACCTCGTTGATGCCGTGCAGGGCGAGCAGATCGATCTGCCGCTGGTGCTGCTCGAAGGTGCGGTACGGGCCGGAGTAGCCGTCGTCCGTGTCGTTGAGGGCGTAGCGGTGGGGGACGAGCGCGCTGCGCGTGACCGGCGCCGGTACGGCGGGCAGCTGCGGCGGCAGGAGCCCGATGCTGTCGCCGGGCCAGCCGATGTCGGCTCCGGCGATGTGCTGGAGGTACCAGCCGACCCCGGTGAGCAGGGTGGCCCCGGCGGAGCCGCGTACGGTGACGGCGCCCTCCGACCCCGACACCGTGAAGGTGTCGGCCCCGGCGGCCGGATCCGCCACGAGCGTGACCTGGGCGGCGTGCCGGGGCAGCAGCCGCGCCAGCGCGGCCCGCGCGGGCGCGGTGTCAAAGGCCTGGTGCCCCGGCACACCGGATACGCCCGGGCCCCCGGCCCCTCGTACCGCCATGCCGACGGCCGGGGCGTCTGCGCCCGCGCCGGCCGCGCCCGCGCCGGGGGTGCCCGCGCCGGCCGCGCCCGCGCCGGGGGTGCCCGCGCCGGCCGCGCCCGCGCCGGGGGCGGCCCCCGACCAGGCCAGGGCCGCCAGCACGAGCGGCACCCCGACCAGTGCGGCCCGGCGGGTCCGCCACCGCGTCCGGACCTCCCGGGTCCGGCCCGCCGTCCCGCCCGCCCGCCGGCCGGAAGTCCGGTCCGGCGGGCGGCCCGTCTCCCGGCCGGTCGCCGCCTCGGCCGCCCGGTCCGGCCGCGGGTCCGCCGTGCGGTCCGGGCGTCGGTCCGAAGTCCGGTCCGGGTGCCGGTCCGTCGGGGGCACTGCCCGCAGGACCGCCGACGGGTGGGTCCCCGGGGCCGGAGTCGACCGCCCGGTCCTCGCGTCGTCCGTCATCCGATCCGCCGTCCCATCCGGGGTCGGGTCCGCCATGGGCCGCGTCATCCGGGTGGTCCCTCAGACCGGGAGGGACCAGGCCTGGTCGACCCGGTGGTCGCCGCAGGCGGTCAGGCGCAGCCGTTCGGCCGGGGCGTCGGGGGTCGCGGCCGCGGCGGGAGCCGTCAGGCACAGCCCGCTGACGTCCTCGACCAGGGACCCGTCCCGGCGGTGCGTCCAGGACTGGCCCTGCTGCCCGGGCGCGCACCGGGCGAGTTCGACCGTGCCGGCCTCGCCCGCCGACAGGCACGCGCCGGCCAGCCGCAGGCTCGCGTCCTCGCCCAGGATCCAGCGCTGGTCGGCGCCCGCCGTGCAGGGCGCCAGGATCACGGCACCGACACCGGTGGTGTTGGCGCCGTCGGCGCACTTGGCGCCGTCACCGGTGATCTGCCCGGTGGGCACCGCGTCGGCGCAGCCCTGGTGCGGGGTGAGCCGCCAGACCGCCGTGTCGTGTGCGGCCAGCCGGCCCGTGAGGGAGGTGGCCACCTCCGAGGTCCTGCCGGTCCACAGGTCCTTGGCGTCGACCGTGCAGGAGTACAGCCCGATGTCGCCGAGCGGGACGGAGATGTCCCGGGTGCTGCCGGACCGGTTGAGCACGGCGACCGCGCGGTCGCCGTTCGCCAGCGGCCGGGCCAGGACCTCGAACGTGGCGTTCGCCGAGAGCACCGCGCCCTGACGGCCCATCGGGTCCTGGTCGAGGGCGATCAGGTCGGTGTTGCCGAGCGCGGCCAGCCCGCCGGGGGTGAGGGCCGAGACCTCGGAGGACAGGATGAAGGGGGCGGCCATCATCGCCCACAGCCCGACCTGGCTGCGGCTCTCCGCCTCGGTGAGACCGGGGGCCCCCGCGATCAGGAAGTCGGGGTCGTTCCAGTTGCCCGGGCTCGCGTACCGGCCCAGCCAGCGGTTGTAGCCGTAGTTGCCGAGGACGGAGGACCAGCGGGAGGTCGCCGGAGCGGCCGGCTGGTACACCTTGATGTCCTTGCCCTCGCGCCACAGCTGGCCGGTCTCACCGACCCAGCCGAGGACCTTGTGCCAGTCGGAGCCGCCCCATTCGCCCTGCTGGAAGTAGGCGGGTGCCGACGCCGAGAGGACCATGTCCCGGCCGCTCGCGCGCAGGGCCGCGGCCATGGCGTGGTACGCGTCCCGGTAGGCCTGCTCCTTCGTCTGCCCGGGCGGCACCCACAGGTTGCAGCCGTCCATCTTGACGTAGTCGACCTTCCAGGACGCGAACTGCCGGGCGTCCTCGGCGTAGTGGTCGGCGCCGCCGCCCTCGGGTGCCCCGCTGCCGGGGTAGCGCTCGCAGGTCAGGGAGCCGGCGTCCTGGTAGATGCCGAACTTCAGGCCCCTGGCGTGCAGGTACGAGCCGAGCCAGGCCATGCCGTGCGGGAACTTCTGCGTGTCGGTGACCAGACGGCCCTCCGCGTCCCGGCTCCTGGTCATCCAGCAGTCGTCCACGGTGACCGTGTCGTAGCCCTTGGCGGCCAGACCCGTGGACACCAGCGCGTCGGCGTTCGCGAGTACCTTCGCCTCGTCGATGTCGCACATGTAGTGCGCCCAGTTGTTCCAGCCCATGGGCGGGGTGAGGGCGAGCGGGGTGTCCGAGGTCGCGGTGGGCTCGGCGGCGGCCGGGGAGGAGGCGAGGCAGAGCGCGAGCAGGGCGGCCGCGGTGAGACAGGGGAGCGACGCACGCAGGCGAAGCGGCACGGAGACTCCTTGACGTGGGGGCGGGGGCATCCGGCGGAGCCGTGGTGCGCTCAGTGCAGCGCTGCGACTACAGACTGTCAACATAAGTCGACGGATATGGCTTGATGACCAGCAATATGGCCGTAGTCGACGTCACACGATCGGGGAGGGCGGAGGTGTGTGACGCTGGCTGATACGCTGTATCTCATGCCGAGGACCTCGCCCGCCCTGGAGCGGGCCACTCCCGAGGCGATCGCCGCCGCCGCCCTGCGCATCCTCGACGAGGACGGGCCGCACGCCCTGAGCTTCCGCGCCCTCGCCGACCGGCTCGACGTCTCGCACGCCACCGTGCAGCGCCGCTGCACGGACCTCGCCGGCCTGCTGGACCTGTGCACCGAGCACCTCGCCGCCCGACTGCCCGACGTCCCCGCCGGAACCGGCTGGGCCGAGGCCACCGAGCTCCGCTTCAGCGCCCTCTACCGGCTCCTCGTCGCCCACCCCGGGCTGCTCGCCCTGCGCGGCGGCCGGCCCTGGCTCGGCCGGGAGCTGCTGGCCCGGCTGGTCGAGCCCGCGCTCGCCGACAGCGTGGCCGCCGGGATGACCCCCGCCGAGGCCATGACCGCGTACCGCCGCATGTACCTGCTGACCCTCGGCAGTGCGGCGTTCGTCGACCACCGGGACCCCGCCGGGGCCACCGCCGCCTCGCGGGCGGCGCTGGCCGCGCTGGATCCCGACCGGTTCCCGGTCCTCGCGGGCGGACTGGCCGACGTACTGCCCCCGCTGACCGACCACGAGGTGTACTACGGCGCCCTGCGCCAGCTGATCGAGGCCGCCCGGCCTGCCGCCGCCTGAAAGGACTCCCGCGATGGAACAGCAGCTCGACCACGCCGCCGTGCGCGCCGCCGCCGACCGGATCGCGGGGGCGGTACGGCCCGCCGCCGTCGTGCCGGCGTCCGAGGGCGTCTGGTACGCCCTGGAGTACCTCCAGCACACCGGCTCCTTCAAGGCCCGCGGCGCGCACAACTTCCTCGCCGCCCACCGGGACGCCGGCTCCCTCCCCGACGCCGGGGTCACCATCGCGTCCGGCGGCAACGCGGGCCTCGCCTGCGCCTGGGCGGCCCGCGCCCAGTCGGTGCCCGCCACGGTGTTCCTGCCCGTCAACGCGCCCCGCGTGAAGGTGGAACGGCTGCGCGGCTACGGTGCCGACGTACGGCTCGTCGGCGAGCGGTACGCCGAAGCGCTGGCCGCCTGCCGGGAGTTCGCGGCCGCCGGCGGCGCGCTGAGCAGCCACGCGTACGACCACCCGCTCATCGCCGCCGGCGCCGGCACCCTGCTGGAGGAGATCCGGGCGGCCCTGCCCGGTCTGGACACCGTGGTCGTCGCGGTCGGCGGCGGCGGGCTGTTCGCGGGCGTGGCCACCGCGGCGCGCGAACACGGCGTACGGGTGGTCGCGGCCGAGCCGGAACACTGCCGGGCCCTGAACGCCGCCCTGGAGGCGGGCCGGCCCGTGGACGTCACGGTGGACTCGGTGGCCGCGGACTCGCTGGGCGCGACGCGCGTCTCCGCGGACGCACTGGCCGCGGCGCAGCACAAGGACGTGCACTCGGTACTGGTCCCGGACGCGGCGATCACCGCCGCCCGCCGGGCCCTGTGGCAGGAGCACCGGATCGTGGTCGAGGCCGGCGCGGCCACGGCCCTGGCGGCCCTGCGCACCGCCCCCGAACCGCTGGGGGAGCGGGTCGCGGTCGTGCTGTGCGGAGCGAACACCGACCCGGCGGACCTGGCGGCGCCGGCGAGCTGACGACGAAGGTCGCGCGAGCCGAGACTTTGGAGGACAGCGCCCGGCCCGTCCCCCTTGCGAAGGTCTGACCGACGGACGAACACGCAAGGCATGGAGGAACGGCGTGGCACAGCGCAAGGGTTGTCTGATCGGCTGCGGAGTGGTGCTGGTTCTCGGCATCGGGGCCGTCGTGGCGCTCCTGTTCGGCATCGGCAAGGTGGTCGACGCCGCGGGCAAGACCATGATCGACCCCGCCGTCTACCGGGCCGTGAACGTCGGCGACCCGGAGGACGCGGTCCGCGCCGAGATGCCCTCGGGGGAGACCTTCATGAAGGACGCCCTGAAGTCGGGCGGCCCGGCGGTGCCCGAGGGCAGCGCGTGCTCCTGGTACGTGTCCTCGGAGGCGGCCCCCTCGGGTGGGGAAACGGTGTTCCGCTTCTGCTTCAAGGACGGAAAGCTCGCGGAGAAGACGGAGTACCCCCTGAAGTAGCACCCTCGGCGGCCGCCCGCAGCCGGCCGAGCGCGGGCCCCAGCCGGGCCGCGGCGTGCGCGGGCAGCCGGACGGTCTCCGCGTCCATCCAGGCCAGTACGGCCGCCTGCTCGCCCGCGTCGCACAGCGAGAGGTGGAACAGCAGCTGCCGCCAGGCGGTCCCGGCCCGCCGATCTGCGGCCGCCCGCCGACGGGCGGCGGTGAAGGCACCGCGCGCCAGACCGTCCCAGCCGGCGCGCGGGCGGATGTCGGCGTGGCGTACGAGGGCGGCCATGTTGAAGGTGGTGAGGATCCGGGCCTGTTCGATGACGGCGGGGACGGTGGCAAGCACCCAGATGCCCCGGGCGCCGGGCCGCGGCAGCCAGGCTTCCCGGAAGCCGGCCCGTGAGGTGCACATCTGCTCGAACCAGGCGGTGTCCGCAGTTTCCGCCAGGTCCCGCAGCGCCGAGTAGTCGATGCCGTGGTAGCGCTCGTACAGGCTGCCCCGGAGCAGATCGGCGGCGACCCGTACGGCGGGGAGCACGCCCGGGTCCACCCTTCCGCCGTACGCGGCGGCGAACGGCTCGGGCGTGAGCGGCAGCGGGATCCCCGCCCGTTCGGCCGGCAAAGAGAGGGTGGGGACCATCCGGTTGGGCACGCCCGCACCCGGAAAGGACTCGACGGTGAGTTCGCCGAGTCGGCGGAGCGCGGCGCGGGCGGCCCGCCGGGCCGCGGCGCCGCGACGGTGTTCCGCGACCGGGCGGAGCCACGGCAGTGACGGCGGCACGCGCAGCGGCGCCCCGGTGGGGAGGAGGTCGGCGTCCACGGCGGCGAACCGCGGCGCGAGCTCGGCCAGTACCTCCGCGGACAGCACGGACCTGCAGGCAACCAGCGTGTCCACCGGTGCACTCAGGGCGGTGGCGACGGTCGCGCGGATCGCGGCCGGGATCACCGATCCCGCCGGCACGCCGCTCGTACGGGCCTCCTCCTCCGTCACCGGCGCCACCGGCGACTCCACGTCAGCCGTTCCGCCGTGCGGGTCCAGCCCGGAGAGCCGGCTCCGTACGACCGCGGCCAGGGCGTGGTACGAGGGCTGCGCCGCCTGCCGGGCCTGCTGCGCACGTAGCCGCGTGTGCTCGGCGGACCCGGGCAGTCCGCGCTTGGCGACCATCGAGGCGAGGGCGAGCCGCAACAGCCCGGCCGTCCGCGCCGGGAGCGGACGGCCCGTCACCGCCCCCTCCAGCGCGTGTCTGAGAACGGCGGGGTTCGACTTGGGGTCGAGGTGCTTGCGGCACCGGGTGTGCGCGGCGGCGAGCGCCGAGTACCGCTCCAGCAGTACCTTCCCGTCCACCACCCACTGCGCGCTGCGGGCGTCGGCGCGCAGCCAGTGGGAGAGCAGGGCGTCCTCGAACGGCCGCCACACGGTGAGCGCCTCGCGCTGCGCCTCGACGGCGGGGCGTGGCCTCCGGGCCGCGAGCGAGCCCCTCGGCCCGCGGGGCGTACGAGGCGGGTTCTCCCGGACCGCGCACAAGGCGTCAAAGTTCGCCGGCGGAACGCCCGCGCGCCCGGAGCGGCGCCGTCCCGGAGCAGACCGGCAGGTCCGTGCATCGGTCCTGGTGGTCCGGTGTGGTCCGGGCCGCGGCCGGAGGGCCGGCGTCATGCGGCCGCCGGGCGGCCACCCGGGGCTGCTCGGCCAACGCCGTCGCGGCCGCATTGACGCATCCGCCGCGCTCGGGACAGCGTGGGCGCGCGCTCCGGCAGCGAAGCCGGACTCCCCACGAAGGCGGAGACGATGACCCGATCGCACGTGACCCGCACCGCCCTCGCCGCCCTGGTGGCCGGCACCTTCCTCTCGGTCTCCGCCTGCGGCCTGAGCGGCGGCGCCGAGGACGTGAAGGAGGCGCGGAAGACCGGCAAGGTGGCGGGCGAGATCACCTTCCGTACGCTCCAGCTGAAGCCCAGGTTCACCGGGTACGTCCAGGGCGTCATCGACGCGTTCGAGAAGAAGTACCCGGAGGTCCGGATCGCGTGGGAGGACGTCCCCGGGGAGGGCTACAACGAGAAGCTCGTCGCCGACGCCCAGGCCGGCGCCCTGCCCGACGTGGTCAACCTCTCCACGGACTCCTTCCAGCTCCTGGGGGACCGCGGCATGCTCGCCGACGTCGCCGCACTCGATCCCGGGGTCGCCGAGGAGTACGTGCCCGGCGCGTGGGAGCAGTTCAAGCTGCCGGGGAAGGGCGACGGCGTGTACGCGTACCCCTGGTACGTGACCCCGGAGATCCTCACCTACAACACGGTGCTGTTCGAGAAGGCGGGCCTGGACCCGGCGAAGCCCCCCACGACCGTCGAGCAGTTCTTCGACTACGCGGAACGGATCGCCGCCGGCTCCGGCGGCCGGTACGCCGCGTTCATGGCGGATCCCAAGGGCCGGCTGCCCGGCGACTGGCAGAAGATGGGCGTACCGATCCTGAACGACGAGCAGGATCGTTTCGTCTTCGACACCGGCAAGGCGGTCGAGTGGGTCGAGCGGATGAGGGTCCTGTACGCCAAGGGTGCGATGCCGAAGGAGTCGCTCCTGAAGTCCGATGACATCAACCAGCTCTACGGCGGCGGCAAACTCGTCTTCGGCCCCGGCTCACCGGGCTTCGTCAGGGACATCAAGCAGAACGCCCCGCAGGTCTACGCCCACACCCGGGTCGCGGGCGCGGTCACGGGCACCCTCGGCCACATCGGCATCTACGCCCAGTCGCTCGGCATCAGGAAGGACACCGCGCACCTGGACGCCGCCGCCGCGTTCGCCCGGTGGGTCACCAACGGCCCCAACCAGGTCGAGTTCTCCAAGAACGCGACCATCTACCCCTCCCACGCGCAAGGCCTCGCCGACCCGCGCTTCGCGGACCGCGGCGACGGCAAGGACGCGGAGACCGTGGCCCGGGCGGTCGGCGCGGAGCAGTTGAAGACCGCCGCGCTCGACGCCAACACCCCGGTGCAGTGGACCAGCCAGGTCGGTGACGCGGTCGTACGGGAGGTGCAGAAGGCCATCCTGGGGGAGCAGGACGCGAGGACGGCGGTACGGAAGGCGCAGGAGGAGGCGAACAAGCTGCTCGCCCATGCGGCGAAGCGATGACGGCCGCCACCCCCTCGGCCGGCGCCGCCTCCGCCACCGCTCGGCCGCGCGGCGGCGCCGGGCCGCGTCACGGCGCGCGGTGGACTCCGTACCTCTTCCTCGCCCCGGGGCTGGTGATGGTGGCGCTGTTCAGCCTGTGGCCGTTCGTCAACACCGTCATCCTCTCCTTCACCGACGCCCGGATCCTGCGCGGCGGCAGCTTCGTCGGCTTCGACAACTACACCCGCGCCGTCGCCGACCCCGACTTCTGGACCGCGACCGCCAACAGCGTGCTCTACCTCGCCGTCGTCGTCCCCTGCCTGGTCTTCCTGCCGCTGGCCCTGGCCGTCCTCGTACAGGCCCGGATCCCGGGCATCGGCTTCTTCCGCTCCGCCTTCTACACCCCCGTCATCGCCTCCGCCGTGGTCGTCGGCCTGATCTGGCAGTGGGTGCTGCGCAGCGACGGACTGGTCAACACCGTCTTCCGCAAGCTGAGCATCGTCTCCGAGCCGGTCCCCTTCCTCACCGACGGCACGCTGCTGCTGGCATCCGCGATGCTCGTCACCGTGTGGAAGGGCCTCGGCTACTACATGGTGTTCTACCTCGCGGCCCTCGGGAACGTCCCGGCCGCCCTCCACGAGGCGGCCGCCCTCGACGGCGCCGGCCCCGTCCGCCGCTTCTTCAGCATCACCGTCCCCCAGGTGAAGCCGATGATGCTGCTGGTCGGCACGCTCTCCGCCATCTCCGCGCTGCGCGTGTTCACCGAGATCTACATCCTCGGCGGTGAGAGCGGCGGTCCCGGCGGCGACGCACGCACCCTGCCCTTCCTGATCCGGCAGGTCGGGCTCGGCTTCTCCGGTGAGACGGGCTACGCCTCCGCGCTGTCCATCCTGCTGTTCCTCCTCACCCTGGCCTTCAGCCTGCTGGGCCGGCGCCTGTCGAAAGGGGACGAGGAATGAGCGCCCCGCTCCGGCCTCGCGGCGACCGGAGGCGGCGCCGGCTCGCCCTGGCCGCCCGCTACACGACGCTGCTGCTGATGCTCGCCGTGATGCTCGGTCCGATCGTCTGGCAGTTCCTCACCTCGCTGCGCGGCCGTACCGAGAACGTGTACGCAGGCGTCCTGCCCGCGCAGCCCACCCTCGACAACTACGTCCGGGTCGCGCAGTCGTTCCCGCTGCTCCAGTACGTGGGCAACACCCTCGTCGTCGCCGCCCTCGCCGTCGCCTCGAACGTGCTGTTCTGCTCGATGGGCGGGTACGCGCTCTCCCGGGCCCCCTGGAAGGGCCGCACCGCCGTCTTCACCGTGCTCGTGGCGACCCTGATGTTCCCCTTCGAGTCCGTGATGATCTCGATGTTCCTGACGGTCCGCGCGATGGGCCTGGTCGACACCCTCGTCGGGGTCTGGCTCCCCGGCGCCGTGTCCGTCCTCAACATCATGGTCATGAGGGCGGCCTTCCTCGCCGTGCCCAGGGAGATCGAGGAGGCCGCCGTGCTGGACGGGGCGGGCGAGTGGACGCGCTTTCGCCGGGTGTTCCTGCCCGCCGCCAAGGGCGCCCTGGCAGTCGTCTGCATCACCAGCTTCATGGGCGCCTGGGACGACTTCCTGTGGCCCCTGCTGGTCCTCACCCACAGCGACCACTACACCCTGCAACTCGGCCTGAAGAGCCTGGCCGGCACGACCACCACCAATGACCAGCGGATCATCGCCGCCGGAGCCATGGCGGCCCTCCTGCCGATGATGCTCCTCTTCTTCGCCCTCCAGCGTTACTTCTTCAAGGGCGTGGGCGAGGGAGCGCTCAAGATCTGACCCTCCCCGCGCCGCGCACCCCATCCGACCTCCCCTCCCTGGAGGAGCCGCCGTGCATGACGACCGCAGCATCACCGAACACCGCCTCCGCCGGGTTCTGGCGGAGCGGATCAGGCCCGCCGTCCACGCGCGGTCCGTCCCGCTCACCGTCGAACGGTGGCAGGCCCCGGACGAGCCCGTGCCGGTCGCCGAGGGACTGGCGGCCCCGTACGAGCCCTGTGCGATCGGCGAGCCCTGGGGGCCGGCCTGGGGCACCACCTGGTTCAAGGTCACCGGCACGGTCCCCGCCGACTGGGCGGGCCGCACCGTCGAAGCCGTGCTCGACCTCGGCTTCGACCGGATGATGCCCGGCTTCCAGTGCGAGGGCCTGGTGCACCGGGCCGACGGAAGCGAGATCAAGGCCCTCAACCCCTACAACGACCGCGTCCGGGTGACCGACCGCGCCGTGGGGGGCGAGCGGGTCGAGTGGTACGTGGAGGGCGCCTCGAACCCGGTCCTCGTCGAACACCGGCCCAGTCGGGAAGGGGACCGGCAGACCAGCGGCGACCAGCCCCTGTACCGGCTCGCCCGGATGGACCTCACCGTCTTCGAGACCGAGGTCTGGGAACTCGTCCAGGACCTTGAGGTCCTCTACGACCTGATGCAGCAGCTCGGCGACGCGGACGCCCGCCGGTACGGGATCCTGCACGCCCTCGGCGCGGCGCTCGACACCGTGGACCTCGACGACGTCCCCGGCACGGCGGCCGCCGCCCGCGCCCGGCTCACCGGAGTGCTCGCCTCCCCCGCGCAGGCCTCCGCGCACCGGATCAGCGCCGTCGGCCACGCCCACATCGACTCCGCCTGGCTGTGGCCCCTGCGCGAGACCGTGCGAAAGGTGGCGCGGACCACCGCGAACATGGTCCACCTGATGGACGACCACCCCGAGTTCGTCTTCGCGATGTCCCAGGCGCAGCAGCTCGACTGGATCAAGACGCATCGGCCCGGGCTCTTCGAACGGGTCAAGAAGAAGATCGCCGACGGGCAGTTCGTGCCCGTCGGCGGGATGTGGGTGGAGTCCGACACGAACATGGTCGGCGGCGAGGCCATGGCCCGGCAGTTCCTGTACGGGAAGAAGTTCTTCCTGGAGGAGTTCGGCATCGAGACCCGGGGCGTGTGGCTGCCCGACTCCTTCGGCTACACCGCCGCGCTGCCGCAGCTCGTCAGGCTCTCCGGCGCACAGTGGTTCCTGACCCAGAAGATCTCCTGGTCCCAGGTCAACGCCTTTCCGCACCACACGTTCTGGTGGGAGGGCATCGACGGCACCCGCGTCTTCACGCACTTCCCGCCCGTCGACACGTACAACAGCGACCTCGGCCCCGCCCAGCTGGCCCATGCCGCCCGCAACTACCGCGAGAAGGGCCGCGGTTCCCGCTCGCTGGTGCCCTTCGGCTGGGGCGACGGCGGAGGCGGCCCGACCCGCGAGCACCTGGCGCGGGCCCGGCGCCAGCGGGACCTGGAGGGCTCGCCCCGGGTGGAGATCGAGCGTCCGGACGCGTTCTTCGAGAAGGCCCGCGCCGAGTACGAGGACGCCCCCGTGTGGGCCGGTGAGCTGTACCTGGAGCTGCACCGCGGCACCTACACCTCCCAGGCCAAGACGAAGCAGGGCAACCGGCGCAGCGAATCCCTGCTGCGCGAGGCCGAGTTGTGGGCGGCCACCGCGGCGGTCAAGGCGGCGGGTTACGCCTATCCGTACGAGGAACTGGAGCGGATCTGGAAGACGGTGCTGCTGCACCAGTTCCACGACATCCTGCCCGGATCGTCCATCGCCTGGGTACACCGCGAGGCGCGGGCGACCTACGCGAGGGTGGGCGAGGAGCTGCGCACGCTCACCCGCGCGGCGCAGCGCGCGCTGGCCGGGGAGGGCAACACGGAGCTCGTCTTCAACTGCGCCCCGTACGCGCGGCGCGGCGTCCCGGCCGGCGGGGCGGGCCGCGCCGTGGAGGCGGGGCGGCCGGTGACGGTGCAGGAGCGGCCCGGCGGCGGGCGGGTCCTCGCCAACGGGCGGCTGCGGGTGGAGGTCGACGGCCGCGGGCTGATCGTGTCCGCGTACGACCTGGAGGGCCGCCGCGAGTCGGTGCCGCCGGGGCTCGCGGCGAACCTGCTGCAGCTCCACCCGGACTTCCCGAACATGTGGGACGCCTGGGACGTCGATGCCTTCTACCGCAACAACGTCACCGATCTGGTCGGCCTGGACGCGCTGGAGGTCACGCAGGCAGGTCCGGCCGCGGCGACCGTCCGGGTCAGCCGCTCCTTCGGCGCCTCGCAGGCCTCGAAGGCGGTCCAGTGGATCACCCTGCGCGCCGGGGCCAAGACGGTGGACATGGTCACGGAGGTGGACTGGCACGAGACGGAGAAGTTCCTGAAGGCCGCCTTCCCGCTGGACGTGAAGGCGGACCGGTCCGCGGCGGAAACCCAGTTCGGGCACGTCTGGCGGCCCACCCACACCAACACCTCCTGGGAGGCGGCGAAGTTCGAGATCTGCGCGCACCGGTGGATCCACGTGGGGGAGCCGGGGTGGGGCGCCGCCCTCCTCAACGACTCCACGTACGGCCACGACGTGACCCGGGACATCCGGGCGGACGGCGGCCAGACCACCACGGTCCGCCTCTCCCTGCTGCGCGCCCCGCGCTACCCGGACCCCGAGACCGACCAGGGCGTGCACACCCTGCGCTTCTCGCTCGCCCCCGGCGCGCAGATCGCGGACGCCGTCCGTGAGGGCCATGCGCTCAACCTGCCGGAGCGCGTCGTGCACGGCGCGCACCCGGTGACGCCGCTGGTGGCCCTCGACCACGACGCGGTGGTGGTCGAGGCCGTCAAACTGGCCGAGGACCGCAGCGGTGACGTGGTCGTCCGCCTCTACGAATCGCGCGGGGGCCGCGCGGCGGCGACCCTGACGGCGGACTTCCCCGTGGCCGCGGCGACCGAGACCGACCTCCTGGAGCGCGCCCAGGCGGGTACGGCGGTCGCGGCCCCCACGGCGCAGTCCGCGGTGCCCCTCACCCTGCGGCCGTTCCAGATCGTCACGGTCCGCCTCCGGCGGCCCTGAGAGCCGCGGGTGCCCCCGGCCGGCGGCGGCCGGGGGCACCTGGCTCGATCGCGCCGGGGCGCGGGTTACGACGGGTTCAGCTTGATGGCGAAGCCGTTGAAGATGGACCAGACGTCGACCCAACCCAGACCCGTGCTGCACTCCTTGGAGGCGTTGCAGCCCCAGCCGTAGCTGACGATGCCGTTCAGCTGCCGCGAGTTCTGGTCGTTGATGAAGATCACCGGACCGCCGCTGTCGCCACCGCGGCCGACGACGCCCCCGTAGTGGGGCACGCCGTAACTGCCCCAGACGTCGGTGCCGTTGACGTTCCACCGGGCGTTGCCCGCGTACACCGTGCGGATGTTGCAGACGACCTTGGAGTTGTAGCCCAGCTGGCAGGTGAAGTCGCCGACCGCGACGTTGCGCACCCCGTTGAGGTAGCGCGTGTAGCCGCCTGCGTCCAGACCGTCCCAGGTGTAGCGGTACGTGGCCGCCTCGATGAACACCGAGTCGAGCTCGGGCCGCTTGAACTTGACCTGGCCGATGTAGTTGCCGCCGGCCGCCCAGACGTTGTCGCCGACGTTGTAGCAGTGGCCGGCCGTGACCAGCCACTGGCGGCCGTCCCAGGTGCTGATGGCCGGAATCCCGCTGGTGCAGTACGACTGGCTGCCCGAGGCGGGTCCGAGGGCCGCCCCCGCGTAGAACGGCGCGGTGTCGTTCCAGCGGTTCAGCGGCTGCGACGGAGCCGCCTGGGTGATGCGGACGGGCGTGGCGGAGGCGCCCCCGCGCTGCCGTGCGACGGCCGGAGAGGCGAAGTAGGCCTGCGCTGCCCCGGGGTTGTCCACCGAGAGGTCGATGCTGCTGCCGTCGACGGCACTGCCGACGAGGGAGACCTTGAAGGGAAGGTCGGAGCGCCCCGTGATCCCGGAGATCTCCTTCATGAGGTCCTGGCGGGATTTCTTCGCCTTGACCACGTGGATCAGCCGGCCGTCCACCTTGGGGTCGGCCGCGCGGACCGCGGCGATGAACTTCCCGCTCTCGCGGACGTCGGTCAGGTACACGTTGACGGAACGGTAGTCGGAGGCCATCTCGACCTGGGTGTAGATGTCGGCCCGTGCTCCCCGCCCCACCTGGGCTGCGGCGTCGGCCGCGGCCCTCAGCGGTTCCAGTACCTCTGCCTGTCGTTCCGGGGTCATTGCGGCGACCGTGTCCGCCGACAGCGGCCCCGGGGCCCGCGCCTCGGCCGAGAAGGCCGTCAGCGGGAGGATGGCCAGCGTTCCCGCGAGTGCGAGAGAACGCCGCAGCCCGATCTTCATGTGTTCCCCTCCACTACCTCACCGGCGTGAGGTCTCAGCGCCCTGTGACGCTAATGACGGGAGGAGGGGCCGCCTAGGGCGAAATATGGCCTTTCTGGTGATTCGAACGAGCAGGCGATCGTCGAGCGCGTGAGCTCGGCCACAGGTGCGCCGACCTGGTTATGCACCTAGTTGCAAAAGCCTCCCCGCCTCGCTACAACAGGTGCATCACCCCCGCGCGAGGAGGCACACCCCGATGAGTCCGCAGAGCTCCCAGAGCCAGTACCCGCACCTGCTGAGCCCCCTGGACCTCGGCTTCACCACCCTCCCGAACCGCGTGATCATGGGTTCGATGCACACCGGCCTGGAGGAGCACGAGGGCGGCTTCGAGCGCCTCGCCGCCTTCTACGCCGAGCGCGCCCGCGGCGGCGCCGGCCTCATCGTCACCGGCGGCATCGCCCCCAACGACGCCGGCCGGCCCTTCGAGGGCGGCTCCCGCCTCACCACCGAGGACGAGGGCGCCGAGCACCGGGTGATCACCGAGGCCGTGCACGCCGAGGGCGGGAAGATCGCGATGCAGATCCTGCACTTCGGCCGCTACGCCTACCACAAGGACCTCGTCGCCCCCAGCGCCCTCCAGGCTCCCATCAGCCCCTTCGTGCCGAACGAGCTCACCGACATCGAGGTGGAGCGCACCGTCGAGGACTTCGTCCGCGCCGCCCGCCTCGCCAAGCTCGCCGGGTACGACGGCGTCGAGATCATGGGCTCCGAGGGCTACCTGATCAACGAGTTCATCGCCGCCGCCACCAACAAGCGCACCGACCGCTGGGGCGGCGCCTACGAGAACCGCGTGCGCTTCCCGCTGGAGATCGTCCGCCGCACCCGCGAGGCCGTCGGCGACGAGTTCATCCTCATCTACCGCCTCTCGATGCTGGACCTGATCCCCGGCGGCTCCACCCTCGACGAGGTCGTCCACCTCGCGAAGGAGATCGAGGCGGCGGGCGCCACCATCATCAACACCGGCATCGGCTGGCACGAGGCGCGCATCCCCACCATCGCCACCTCCGTCCCGCGCGGCGCCTACACCTGGGTCACCCGGCGGCTGATGGGCGCGGTGAGCATCCCGCTCGTCACCAGCAACCGCATCAACACCCCCGAGAAGGCCGAGGAGATCCTCGCCGACGGCCGCGCCGACCTGGTCTCGCTCGCCCGCCCGTTCCTCGCCGACGCCGACTTCGTCGCCAAGGCCGCCGCAGGCCGCTCCGGGACCATCAACACCTGCATCGGCTGCAACCAGGCCTGCCTCGACCACACCTTCAGCGGCAAGATCACCAGCTGCCTGGTCAACCCCCGCGCCTGCCACGAGACCGAACTCGTGCTCTCGCCCACGCAGCTGAAGAAGCGCGTCGCCGTCGTCGGCGCCGGCCCGGCCGGACTCGCCTGCGCCGTCTCCGCCGCCGAGCGGGGCCACGCCGTCACCCTCTTCGAGGCCTCCGGCCACATCGGCGGACAGCTGGACATCGCCCGTCGCATCCCCGGCAAGGAGGAGTTCGAGGAGACCATCCGCTACTTCGGCACCCAGCTCGAAGAGCGCGGGGTGGAGGTCCGGCTGAACACCCGCGCCGAGGTCGAGACCCTCCAGGGCTACGACGAGGTCGTCGTCGCCACCGGCGTCACCCCCCGCATCCCCGAGATCGAGGGCGTCGACCACGCACACGTCGTCAGCTACCTCGACGTCCTGCGCGACGGCGCCCCCGTCGGCGAGCGGGTCGCCGTCGTCGGCGCCGGGGGCATCGGCTTCGATGTCGCCGAGTACCTCACCGACAGCGGTGAGGGCGCTTCCCAGGACCCCGCCGTCTACTTCCGCCACTGGGGTGTGGACACCTCGTACGCGGGCCCCGGCGGCCTGACCGCGCCCGAGCGCCCGGCGCCCCCGCGCCAGGTCCACCTGCTCCAGCGCAAGGCCACCAAGGTCGGCGCCGGCCTCGGCACCACCACCGGCTGGATCCACCGCGCGGAGCTCAAGCACCGCGGCGTGGTCTCCGTCGCGGGAGCCGCGTACGACCGGATCGACGGCGAGGGCCTGCACATCACCGTCGACGGCGAGCAGCGCCTCGTGCCCGCCGACACGGTGGTGCTCTGCACCGGCCAGGAGCCGCGCCGCGAGCTGTACGAGGCGCTGCGCGCGGCCGGCGTCGAGGCGCACCTGATCGGCGGCGCGGACGTCGCCGCCGAACTGGACGCCAAGCGGGCGATCCGCCAGGGCACGGAGCTGGCGGCCACCCTCTGAGCCCGGGGGCGTGCTGCCCTGGTGTGCAAAGGGAGTTGTGGCGGCCCCGTGCGGGCCGCCACAATCCGTGGATGACGTTGACACCCGCAGACGCGGACAAGATCCTCAGCGACAACTTCGCCCCCTGGGTGCTCGCTCTCGGGCTGAGCGTTCAGGAGACGGGCGAGCGGCACGCCGTGTTGCGGCTTCCCTGGTCGGATGCGCTGGCCAGGGACGGCGGCGGCCTGTCCGGACAGGCCCTGATGGCCGCTGCCGACACCGCCACCGTCGTCGCGATCTCCGCGGCGCGCGGCGCGTACGGGCCCATGACCACCGTGCAGCAGTCGACCAGCTTCCAGCGGCCGGTCGTCGGGGAGGACGTGCTGATCGAGGTGCGGGTCACCAAGCTGGGCAAGCGGATGGCCTTCGCCGACATCACGATGACCCCGCAGGGGGCGCACGAGCCGGCCGCGACGGCGTCGACCGTCTACGCGCTGCTGGGCTGAGCAGGGGTGCCCGCCCGTTCGGCGCTGGGGCGGAACCGGGACTTCAACGTCTTCTGGCTCGGCCAGACCCTGTCCGTGCTCGGCGGCTCGATCACGCTGCTCGCGCTGCCGCTGCTCGTCCTCGACGCCACCGGGTCCATCGTCCGGATGGGCCTGATCACCGTGACCGCCGGAGTCACCGGCATCGCCACCGGGATGTTCGCCGGTTACGTGGTGGACCGGACGGACCGCCGCCGTCTGATGATCGCCTGCGACCTCGTACGGGCCGTACTGCTCGGCGCGGTGCCCTTCCTGTGGCTGGCGGGCCCCCGGATGTGGGTGCTGTACGTCCTGACGGCGCTGGTCACCGCCCTGAACACGCTGTTCGACGTGGCGTACGTGACCGCGGTGCCGAACCTGGTGCGGCCCGAGGACCTCACCGCCGCCAACGGGCGACTGATGGGCACCTTCGCCGTCGGCACCCTCTTCGGGCCGGTGGCAGCCGGGTTCATCGCCGCGGGGGTGGGGGCGGACTGGGCCCTCGGCGTGGACGGGGCGACTTTCCTGGTCTCCGCCGCCAGCCTGCGGTGGGTGACCTTCGGGCGGGCCGAAACCGCCGGCGGCAGTGGCAGCGGCAGTGGTGCCGGCGGGGGCAGCGGGAAGCTGCGCGAGATGTTCCTCGTGGGCTTCCGCTTCCTGTGGACCCATCGCGTCCTGCGCCCGCTGACCGTCCTGCTCACCCTGCTGACCTTCCTCACCATGGGCGCCACCGACCTGCTCATCTACCGGGTCCGGGAAGACCTGGACCAGGACGCGGCCACCCTCGGGGCAGTGATGGCGGTCAGCGGGCTGGGTGTCGTCGCGGCGGCGCTCGCCGCGGGGCCGCTGCGCCGTACCTTCGGGTTCGGCGCCTGTTGGCTGGGCTCGGTGGCGATGATCGGCGCGGCGGTGGGCGGGACCGGGGTCAGCCGCAGCGTGGTGGTGATCGCGCTGCTGGCCGCCGTGTTCATGTTCGGCATGACCCTCGGCGGGGTCTGCTCCATGACCCTGCGCCAAGAGGTGACCCCGGACCACCTGCTCGGCCGGGTCACCGCCGCCTTCTGGACCGTCCACAACGCCTCGGGGCCGGTGGGCGCGGCGGCCCTCGTCGTACTGGCCGACCGGCACGGGGTGCCCCGGGTCAGCGTGGCGGGCGGGGTGTTCTGCCTGCTCATCGTCGGGGCCGGGCTGCTGACCCCGCTGCGGGGCAGCCGTATCGCGGGCCCCGCGGCCAAGGGATCGGTGGCCGGCTCCCCGGCCCGGGACCCGCTCGGCGAACACCCCCGGCCGTGACCCCGCGCGCCACCGGGCGGCCCTGCCCGGGGCTGGGCGCGGCGCGCACGGACGCCCCGGACCTCGCCCGCCGGATCGAGGACGCCGTGGAGGCGTCCCGCGCGACGGGCGGGGTCCGGGGCGTCGGTTTCGGGCTCCGGTCAGAACCTTCCGTCGGTGAGGGCCGGGAAGCGCTGCGGCGAGGACGGGACCAGCTCCGTGCGGCGCTCGGCGGAGGGCGGCGCCGTCCGGCACGTCACGTCCTCGGCGGGCAGCTTGCCCGTGGCCAGGTAGGAGTTGACCGGGGCATTGGCGCAGGAGGCGGCGTCGAAGAGGTACACGCCGTGGCCCTCACCGCCCATCGCCAGCACCATCCGCGAGCCCTTGAGGGCGCGGTGCAGGCCCTGCCCGCTGACCAGCGGGGTCTGCGAGTCCCACTCGTTCTGCACGGTCAGCACGTTGGCCTTCGTCTTCATCGCCGTCGTGGGCTCGATCGGCCGGTGCCAGTAGGCGCACGGCTTGATGTTGGAGGCGAAGTCCCCGTACAGCGGGTACGTGACCTTGTCCTGCGCGGCCTCCTTCGCGTACTGCTCGGGATAGCGCGGCCACTCCGTGTCACCGCACACCACCGACCAGAACACGGCCGTGTCGTTGTCCGAGGCCGGTTCGGCGGCGGGCTTGAGGAGCTTCAACTGGGACGGCGTCAGCTTGACCGGCTTGCCGTCGGCGGCGTCCTTGAGGGCCTTGACGACCGGCGCCGCCTGCGCGGGGTAGAAGAACAGCGCCCGCGCGGTGCGGATGTCGTCACCGGTGAGCTTCTGGCCCTCGAACTCGATCGGTTCGCGGTCGGCCCGGGCCACCAGGTCCCAGAAGGTCCGCGACACGGCCTCCGGGGTGTCCCCCAGCGCGAACTCGCCCGCCCGCGCGGCCGTCCACTGCGTCCACCGCTTGAAAGCCGGCTCGGCCTCGGTCGCCCACACCTGGATCATCCCGCGCCAGGCACGCGCCGGGTCCACCCCGCTGTCGAGGACGAACCGGTCGGTGCGGCTCGGGAACATCTGCGCGTACACCGCGCCCAGATAGGTGCCGTACGAGTAGCCGAGGTACGAGAGCTTGCGCTCGCCCAGCGCCGAGCGGATCGCGTCCATGTCCCGCGCCGTGTTCCGCGTGGTGATGAAGGGCAGTACGGAACCGGCCTTCTCGCGGCACTTGTCCGCCACCGTCTGCGCCCAGGCCACGTCCGCGGGGAAGGTCTCCTCCTTGTACGGGCGGTTGAAGTTCTGCTCCGCGCCCGTCAGTCCGCAGGTGATCGGGCTGGACCTGCCGACGCCGCGCGGATCGAAGCCGATCAGGTCGTACCGTTCGCGCACCTCCTTGGGCATCGCCTCGTTCATCAACAGCGGCAGATCGAGCCCCGGACCCCCGGGGCCGCCGGGGTTGAGCAGCAGGGCGCCGTGCCGCTCGGCCGGGTTCCCGCTTTTCATCCGGGATATCGCGAGATCGATCGTGCGGCCCTGGGGGCGCCGGTAGTCGAGCGGCACCTTGAGGGTCGCGCACTCGAACGCAGCCGGCTGGTCGGCGCTGCAGCGGTGCCAGGCGGGCTTCTGCGGGGCGTACTCCGCCGGGGCGGCCGTCGCCTGGGTCGCGGAGAGCACGGGCGCGGTGACCGCCAGGAGGCCTGCGGCGGCGAACGTCGACGCGAGGCGTTTCATGTTCACGAAGAGCCGTTTCCTTCCGTGGATTCGATGGCGTCACCACCCTGTTGCACAGGACGTCCGGGCGAATCATCCGCAAGGCCGGGCCGTATGCTCCTCACGAACGAGCTGATATCCGGACAACTGGCCGACACGCCGCAGCTGTTGTCACGCCGGGTGTATCGGACCCTCGTCCGGCGCACGAGCCGGCTCGCGGACAGGCCGGCGGACCGCTCGGATCGAGCGGTCCGCCACAGGGTCCGGTCAGGGGTTCGGAGAGGTCCTCACCGAGGCCCCCGGCGAGGGGTTCGGCGAGGGCCGGCGGGTGGGGATCAGGAGCGGTCGGCCACGCGCTCGATGGCCACCATCGCCGCGTCGTCCCCCAGCTGGCCCCCGGCGCGTGGGAGAGCAGATCCGCGCGCAGGTGGTGCAGCAGCGTGGCCGGGCCGTCGCCGGGCCGGCCCGCGGCGCGCTCGCGCAGCGGGTAGAAGGAGCCGCCCCGGTCTCGGGCCTCGATGACGCCGTCCGTGTAGAGGAGGACGACGTCGCCCGGCTCGAAGGAGAAGGACTGCACCGCGTACCCGGAGTCCACGTACTGCGTCAGGCCGAGCGGCGGCGCCGGGTGGTCCACCTCCAGGGGGACCGCCCGCCCGGCGCGCAGCAGCAGGGGCGGCGGGTGCCCGCAGCTGACCAGGTGCACGGTCATCTCCTGATCCGGGATGTCGAGCACCGCCGCCGTGGTGAAGGCCTCCGCGGAATCGGCGGCGTCCCCGTCGGACGCGTCCGGGTCGGGGGCCACCGCGGCCTCCAGATGGGCGACCAGCCCCGGCAGGTCGTGCTCCTGGTGCGCGGCGGCCCGGAAGGCGCCGAGGACCAGGGCCGCCTCGCCGACCGCCTCCAGCCCCTTGCCCCGGACATCGCCGATGATCAGCCGGGTGCCGTGCGGCGTACGGGCGGCGGCGTACAGGTCCCCGCCGATCCGGGCCTCCGCCTCGACCGCCAGGTAGACGGAGACCAGTCGCAGCGGGCCCATGCGCTCGCGCAGCGGCCGCAGCACCACCTGCTGTGCCGCTTCGGCCACCGAGCGCAGCTGGACGACCTGCCGCTCGTGGACCTCGCGCACGTGCGCGAGCAGGGTGACGAAGATCGAGATCAGCACCAGGGCGATGATCTGGATGGTGTGGTTCAGGTCCGTGAGGTTGGTCCTGGCCACGGCGACCAGCGACTGGGCGAGCACCGCCACCGCGCCCACGAAGCCGGTCCGTCCGGGGCCCCGCGAAGGAGGCCGTGACGGCCGGGGCGGCGACCAGGAAGGGTCCCAGGTGGACCTCGGGCGGCGCCAGTACGTCGACCAGGGTCACCGCGGCGATCAGGGCGAACGGAACCGACAGCAGCGCGAGGCGGGCTCGTGTCGGCCGGGGGTCCATGCCTCCTGGATACCCCGCGCGGAGGGTTCGTGCGCCCTGCCGGGCCGCGGCACCCGCCTGACGGCCGAACCGCACGCTCCTGCGGCTGCCGGTCCGGGGGAGTGGAGAGAGGATGGGAGCACCCGGGCAGCCCGGGGCATGGAACGAGCGGGCCGACCGACCGCTCCCCTTGGCCGTGGACGGGAAGGAGTGGGCCGGCATGAGTACGGCGGACGCCTCCCGGGCCGGTCGCGAACCGGCACGCCCAGGCCCCTCCACCGGGCCGGGGCTCCTCGACGTACTCGGCGTCGCGGCCGTGGTCCTCGACGAGAACGGCCGGATCGCCCTGTGGAGCCCGCAGGCCGAGGCGCTCTTCGGCTACACCGCCTCGGAGGCGCTGGGCCGGTTCGCGGCCCAGCTGCTCGTCGACGAGCAGCATTTCGGGATCGTCCTCTCCCTCTTCGAGAAGGTGATGGCCGGCGGTGGACCATGGGCGGGCGTCTTCCCCGTCCTGCGCAAGGACGGCAGCACCCGACTGGCCGAATTCCGCAACATGCGGCTGGAGGACCAGCAGGGCCGGCGCTACGCTCTGGGCATCGCCTCCGACCAGGCCACACTGCGGCGCGTGGAACGAGACCTGGCCCTGTCGATGCGGCTGGTCGCCCAGTCCCCGATCGGCCTGGCCGTCCTGGACACCGACCTGCGCTACGTCCTGGTCAACCCCGCCCTCGAACGCATCAACGGCCTGCCCGCCTCCCGGCACATCGGCCGCCGGGTCACCGAGGCCCTGCCCTTCCTCGACGCCGAGGCCGTCGAGGACGCCATGCGCGAGGTCCTGAACAGCGGCTCACCGCAGCTGAACCGGTTCACCACCGGCCGTACGCCGGCCGCCCCCGACGAGGACCGCGCCTGGTCGCTCTCCCTGTACCGGCTTGAGGACCCGGCGGGCAAACCCATAGGGGTCGCGGCCTCCGTCGTGGACGTCACCGAGCAGCACAAGGCGTCGACCGCCATCGCCATGGCCCGTCAGCGGCTCGCGCTGATCGCCGACGCGTCCGTGCGCATCGGGACCACCCTCGACCTCTGGGTCACGGCCCGGGAGCTGGGCGACATCGCCGTCCCGCAGCTCGCCGACGTCGTCACCGTCGACGTCCTCGACTCCGTCCTCGGCGACCACCCGCCCGGCGGTGAGACCGAGGGGACCGTCCAGTTCCGCGCCCTGGCCATCAAGGCGGCGCGCCCCACCCCCGCCACCCGAGCGGCCGACCCCGTCGGCACCCTCGCGCGCTACGACTCCACCCGCCTGGTCACCCAGTGCGTCCACACCGGCCGTCCGATACTGCGGGCGCACGTGAGCCCCGGGAAACTGGGGGGCATCGCCCGGGACAGCGAGGCCGCCGCCCTCCTCGCGGAGGCCGGCCTCCATTCGTACCTCGCCGTGCCCCTGATCGCCCGCGGCGAGGTCATCGGCGTCATGGGCCTGCAACGCACCGAGAACCCGTTGCCGTTCGACCACGACGACCTCCTGCTCGCCAGCGAGCTGGCGGCGCGTGCCGCCGTCTGCATCGACAACGCCCGCTGGTACCAGAGACAGCGTCATGCGGCCCTCACCCTCCAGCGCCACCTGCTGCCCCACCACCCCACCCCCACCCCGGGCCTGGAGATCGCCTACCGATACCAGCCCGCCGCGGCGGTCGGCGAGGTCGGCGGCGACTGGTTCGACGTCATCCCGCTGCCCGACGACAAGACCGCCCTGGTCGTCGGGGACGTCATGGGCAGCGGCATCAACGCCGCCGCCACCATGGGACAACTCCGCACCGCCGCCCGCACCCTGGCCGAACTCGACCTCGACCCCGCGGCGGTCCTGACCCGGCTCGACCACACCACCACCGGTCTCGGCCACACGATGGCCACCTGCGTGATCGCCGTGTACGACCCCCACCACGGCAGGTGCCGCATCGCCACCGCCGGCCACCTGCCCCCCGTACGCACCCGGCCCGGGCACGAGCCCGAACTCCTCGACCTGCCCACCGGGGCACCCCTGGGCGTCGGCGGCGTCCCCTTCGAGGCCTCCACCCTCGACCTGGGCATCGGCGACGAACTGGTCCTCTACACCGACGGCCTCGTCGAAACCCGCGACCAGGACATCGACATCCGGCTGCAGGCCCTCACCGCACTGCTCGGCGACCCGGGCCGTCCGCTGGAGGACACCTGCGACCTGCTCCTGCGCACCCTGCGCCAGCCCGACGACCGCGACGACGTCGCCCTCCTCATCGCGCGCGGCAGGCCGCTGCCGGCGGCGGACCCGGAGCGGGACCAGGCTCGCTGAGCGGGTCGGCACGGTACCAGCCTTTCGAGGCCTTGCCCGGATGTTTGTCCATTCGTGATGGTCCTTCTGCACGGGCACCACACAGGGCACTAGCGTCCCTTGGCACCCGGTCCCCGGTCCCCGTACCCAGGAGGCACAGTGCTGTCATTCCGTCGGTCGGCCATCGGCAGCATGTCGGTCGCTTCGAGACATGTGATGGCCACGGGCGTCGTCATCGGCGCCCTCGCCTTCACCCTGATCGCGTTGCTGATCCCCGTGCAGAAGTTCGGCGGCTCGGCCGCCGCAGCCGGCCCGGCCGCCACCGGCGACGACGACGGCGCCGGCACACTGAGCACGGCCTTCGGCCCCCTGACCCCGCAGGACCGCGACTTCGTCCGCAAGGTGCGGCTCGCCGGACTGTGGGAGATGCCCGCCGGACGGCAGGCCCTGCAGCGGGGCAAACGCCCCGCGATCCGCACCGCCGGGGAGCACCTCGTCGAAGGCCACACCGAACTGGACCGGCGTGTCATGGAGGTGGGCCAGGCCCTCGGCGTCGAACTGCCGAACCGGCCCTCCGCCCAGCAGCAGGGCTGGCTCGACCAGCTCGACGCGGCCCAAGGTCCCCAGTACGAAGCGCTGTTCATCCAGCTGCTGCGCCGGGCGCACGGCAAGGTGTTCGCGCTGGTCGCCCAAGTACGGGCCCAGACCCGCAACTCCATGGTCCGGGCCCTGGCCACCGACGCCAACGCGACCGTCCTGGACCACATCACGGTCCTCGAAGCCAGCGGGCTGGTCGACTTCGACGGCCTCGCGGACACCCCGCCGTCCCCTTCCGCCCCTCTTTCCCGACCGACGAAGTGAAGTGATCGCATGAGTCAAAAGGGCCACAAACGCCGTCTACGGCCTGCGCACAAGGCCCTCGCCGTGATGTCCGCCCTCGTCCTGGGCGGCGGCGGGGCCGTGATCGTCGCCCAAGGCGCCTTCGCCGGGCAGGACGCCGCGGCGGCGCCGGTGACCGCCACCATCGACTGCCCCGACGTGGGCGACCGGCTGCGCACCGTACCCGACCAGGCCCGGCCCGCGGTGGACGAGAAGCTCGCGCAGCTCGACACCCAGGTCGCCGACGCCTACCGGCAGCTCTCCTCCGGCCGGGCCCGCGGTGACGCCCTGCTCGGCGGCCTGAAGGAGCAGCGGGGCAAGACGATCGCCTCGCTCTCCGACGCGATCGGGCAGGCGGGCGACGCCCGTCCCGAAGGGCTGGACGCGCTCAGCGCCTGCAGCATGAAGGAGGCCCCCGCCGCGGACCCGGCGGACGATCCGGGCGCGGGCGGCGACGCGCAGGGCTTCGCGGCACAGGGCGCCGCCGCGCAGCAGGACGGCGCCCGCCAGGGCAAGGGCGGCCCCGCCCGCAGCGACTTCGTCGCCATCGGCACCGTACGGCCGAACGTCCGCAAGCCGGCGAACCGCTCGGGCGCGTCCACCGGGTCCTTCTCGGTGCAGTGCGGGCGCAACGAGAACGGCCACTTCAACCCCGACAACGTCATCGTCGCGCCCGGTGTGAGCAACGGCGCCCACCACATGCACGACTACGTGGGCAACAAGACCACGGACGCCTTCTCCACCAACAACAGCCTCGCGGCGTCCGGCACCACCTGCACCAACGGCGACCAGTCCACGTACTACTGGCCCGTGCTGCGCCTGCGGGACGGCCGGGCGGAACGGGACGCCAAGGCGCCCGGCGGCGGACAGGACGCGAACGTCGGGACGATCCTGCGGCCGAAGCAGGTGACCATCGACTTCAAGGGCAGCCCGGTCGGCAAGGTGGTGGCCATGCCCCGCTTCCTGCGCATCATCACGGGAGACGCCAAGGCCTTCACCAACGGCCCCGGCAACGCCAACGCCTCGTGGAGCTGCACCGGCTTCGAGAACCGCCAGCTGAAGGACAAGTACCCGGTCTGCCCCAAGGGCAGTGACGTGGTCCGGACCTTCACCTTCCAGAGCTGCTGGGACGGCAAGAACATCGACAGCGCCAACCACCGCACCCACGTGGCCTTCGCCAACCGGGACGGCTCCTGCAAGGCCGGCTTCAAGGCCCTCCCGCAGCTGGTCCAGCGGATCACCTACAGCGTGCCGCCGGGCTCGCGCTTCGCGGTCGACAGCTTCCCGGAGCAGCTGCACAAGCCGGTGACCGACCACGGAGACTTCATCAACGTCATGTCGGACGGCCTGATGGGCAAGGCGGTGCGCTGCATCAACGACGGGCGCGCCTGCCGCTGAGACCCTCGGGGCGGCGCTCTCCTCCTACCTCCCCGGCTCCGCCCCGAGAACGGTGCCGGTCCGAAGCCGACTTCGGACCGGCACCGCGTCCGTGCGTGCACCGCCGCCCCGCGGGCCCGCGGGCCCCGCCGCCGCGCGGGCCCGCAGGTCCGTCGGCGACGGTGCCCGCGTCGCCCGGGAACCCCAGAGGAGCACCATGGCCGAGCCCTGCGACCGGGAGCTCATCCGGCAGCTGCGCGAGGCGTACGAGGCCGGTGTGCAGGCCCCGGACGCCTGCGACACCCTGTACCGGCGGCACAGCGGCGCCGCCCTCGCCTTCGCCCGGAGCTGCTGCCGCCGAGCCCCGCACGAGGCCGAGGACCTGGTCTCGGAAGCCTTCATCCGGACCCTCCAGGCCGTCCGCTCCGGGGCCGGACCCCGGGAGCGCTGGCGCCCGTACCTGCTGGCAGTGGTCCGGCACACGGCCGTCGAATGGCGGGCGGGGGCCGGACGGACCGTCCTGACCCCCGACGTCGAGGCGTGGTGCCGTCCCGCGCCGAGCGGGGACGAACCGCAGCGCAGGCTGCTGGACAGCGAGGACCGCAGGCTCGTCGCCCGGTCCTTCCACACCCTGCCCGAGCGCTGGAAGGCCGTCCTGTGGCACACCCTGGTCGAGGACGACTGCCCGCATCCCGTCCCGCTGCTGCTGGGCATCACGCCGAGCGCGGTGACCTCCCTGGCCTTCCGCGCCCGCGAGGGACTGCGCGAGGCGTACCTGCGCGCCCATGTCGACACGGTGGCCGACCCCTGCTGCCGCCACTACGCCGGCGTGCTCGGCGCGGCGGTCCGCCGCCGGGGCGCCCTGCGCAGCCGCGGCCTGGTCCGCCATCTGGCCCTCTGCGGCTCCTGCTCCCGTGCCCACGCCGAGCTGCTCGACCTCGACGCCGCGCTGCGCGCCGGGGCTTCGGGCGTCCTCGTGGACCGCTGACGGCATGCACGTGCGGCGGCCCCGGCCCCTTCGTACCGCGTGCGCGGGAAGGGGCCGGGGCCGTCTGTCGGTCGAGCAGGCCGGGGTCAGAGGCCGTTGACGCGGGCCATGCGGCCCACGCCCAGTGGCCGGAATTCGGTGGCGGCGGCCCGCACCTTGCGGCCCGCCCGTGAGTGCTGGCGCCGCACCTGGGCCATCAGGCGGCGGCTGCGCAGGGCGAGCTCCAGTTCGAAGCGGGTACGGGGGTCGCGCAGTCCGGGTCCGAAGAGCTTCTCCAGCTGGCGCATCCGGTAGCGGACCGTCTGGGGGTGCACGCTCAGTGCCTTCGCGGCCTCGGGGGCGCCGCCGCCCTCCAGCCAGGCGAGGAGGGTCACTTCGAGCCGTTCGCTCTGGCGGGGGGTGAGGTCGGCCAGGGGGCGCAGCCAGCGCGCGGCCAGCGCGTGCGCCAGGGGTTCGTCCTGGAGGAGGAGCAGGGTCGAGAGGTGGTCGTCGACGAAGAGGGGCCGCGCGTCCATGCCCGCGCGGTTGGGGGTCAGGGCCAGCAGGCGCAGGGCCCACCGCAGGGAGGAAGCGGTGTCCCGCGGGGCGACGGGGTGGCCGACGGCGGCAAACCGCCCGCGCAGCAGTGTCTCCAGGGCGGTGCGCGTGTCCGGATCGGGGCTGGGGACGAGCAGGCAGGGCTGAGCGCCGACCATGCCCGCCAAGCCGTCGTCCAGTACGGCGGCGAGCTGCTGCGTCTCGCCGGGCGTCGCCATGGCGATGGCGCGTATCTCGGAGGGGAGGGGCCAGCCTGCCGCGCCGGCCAGTTCGGTGAGGGCCATTTCAGCCATGGGCATGTCACTTGTGAGGGCGGAGAAGAGCTCGCGCCGCGCCCGTTCGGGCGGGGCCCCGAGTCCCTCGGGAGGCACCACCGTCAGCGGAGCCGTGCTGCGTCGGCGGGCCGGTTCGCACACCGCCGGTTCGCTGCGGCCGTGGTGTTCGGCGGAGGGGCCTTCGGCGGAATCCGGGCTGCGGAAGGAGCCGGTTCCCTCGTACGGATCCGGGCTCTGGAAGGAACCCGGGCGCTCGCAGGGGCCGGGTTCCCTGCCCGCCGCGGGGCCCTCGCCCGCGGCCCCGGCGGGGACCGGGGCCGACACGGGTGCCGGCGCCGGTGGCGGAGTGGACGGGTGCGCTGTCGGCGGGTCCTGCTGCCGCGGCGCCGGTTCGCGATAACCGAGGGCGGTGAGCAGGGCCGCCTCCACCCGCTGTCTGACCACCTCCGCGTCGAGTTCGTCGACCAGGCCGGAGAACCCGGGGATCTCCTCCCTCATCTCCTCCACCATCCCGGCGGCCAGCGCGGGCAGTTCCCTTCGCAGCACCCGGGTCCATTCGCCGCGGGGGCGGGCCCAGATGCGGTTCAGCAGTTCGCACATTGTTACCTCGTTCATGCCGGGGTACGGCCTGCCCCGTGGAAGGGTGGCAGGCCTGTCGAGCCGCCTCCCTCCCTGGTCGGCGCCTGTGCCGAACGGGAGTTGAGCACCTCGTACACCCTCCAGGAGAGTGCCATCCACTTGTGGTCCCGCGGCTTTGCCTCGTTTTTGCCGCGGGGCAGGTGTGGCGGCGGACAAGGCGTCACCCCGGGCAGCCACCGCACCGTTGGAAGGGAATCTTCCGCGGACGTTCGGGATGACGATGCCACGCGCGCAAGAACTTGTCACGATTCGATAAATACTGTGGAGGCGTTGCGTGGCTCCACGATGCTTCTGCACTCCGGCCCCCGCTCCCGGTCGGCGAGGCACCCATCTCCCGCCCGCCGCGGAGCAGTTCCGTCGACTACCCCGGGCGCCGAGTGCGGTGGAGTGCCTCGGGCCTGGGCGTATGGGAGAACTCGATGCCCCTGTCCCAGACCCGTGCGCCCCGCTCTCACCGGGCCCGCCGCACCAGACGCCACGCCGGCGCGGCCGCAGCGGCGGCCGCAGGCCGACGGGCGGTACGGCGGCCGCCCCTGCTGTCGGCCGCCGGGGGCCTGCACCCCGCCGCCCTGGCCGTCGCCGCCCTGGCCGCCCTCCTCGCGGTGGCCGTGGCCGCCCGGGCGGGCGCCCTCACGCACCTGTGGGACTTCCTCGACTTCGGGGCGGGCGTGCTCTCGCTCGTCTCGCTCACCTCCGCCGTCCTGTGGGGGCTGGCGGCCACCGACCGCACTCTGCTCAGCTCGGGGCACCGGCTCGTCGCCCAAGGCGCGCACCGCGGCCTCGCCGTCGCCGGACTGGGCTTCCTCGTCCTGCACGTCTGGGTGAAGGTCGCCGAGGCGCACACCGGACCCGCGTCCGTCCTCGTGCCGTTCGCCGACCGTGACCGTCCCTTCCTGATCGGGCTCGGCACCCTGGCCGGATACCTCTTCGTCTCCGTGGCGGTCTCGGGCGCGGTGCGCAGTGCCTTCGCCACCAAGGGCCGCTCCCTGTGGTGGCGGGCCCTGCACGTGGGGGCCTACCCGGCCTGGGGGGCCTCCCTGGTGCACGGCCTGAAGTCCGGCCGCGCCGCCAGCGGTTGGGTGACCGTGGCCTACGCCCTCTGCCTGGTCGGGGTGGCAGCCGTGCTGGCCGTACGCCTGCGGTCGAGGCTGCGGTCCGCTCCCGCTCGGCCCGCGACCGCGCCGTCCGCCGCCCCCGCCGCGCCGGTCCCGCCCGCGCGGCGGCCCCGGCCCCCGCAGCAGTTCGTCCGGCAGCCCGCGGAGTGGGCCGCCGAGCGCCTGACCGCCCGCCTGGCGCGGCAGTCGGACCGCCGCTCCGCCGGCCAGGAACCGCTCGGGGCGCCGGCGCCCCAGGTGCCGGCCCCTGCGCTGGTCGCCGAACGGCCCGCGTACCAGGCGGTGTTCATATCCAGCAGCCTCGGCGCGGGTGCCGACCGGCCCGAGCCGCTCGGCGGGGTACGGGGGCGGCAGTGACCGGTGTCACACGCCCGGCCCTCGGCTGCGTGGGCCAGCCCCGGCTGCTCGCGGGACTCGACGTCGCCGAACGGCTCGACCGGGCCGGGCACCTCGCGGTGCACGGCCCGTTGCCCTCGTACGATCCGGACGCCCTGGTGGAGCTCGCGGAGGCGATCGACCTGCGGGGCCGCGGGGGAGCGGGCTTCCCGTTCGCCCGCAAGCTGCGGGCCGTCATGCGCTCCGCCCGGGGCCGCGACGGGCGCACCGCCGTCGTCGTCAACGGCAGCGAGGGCGAGCCGAGTTGCCTCAAGGACACCGCCATGCTGCTGCACGCCCCGCACCTGGTGCTCGACGGTGCCCTGCTGGCGGCGGCCGCGCTCGGAGCCGAGGACGTCGTCGTCGGCGTCACCCGGGAGGATGTGGAGGGGTCGCTGCGCGCAGCCGTTGCCGAACGCGGCCCGGCCGGCAGCCGGGTCCGCGTCGTCAGACTTCCCGAGCGTTTCGTCACGGGGGAGGGGACGGCGCTGGTACGCGGCCTGGAGGGCGGCCCGGCGCTCCCGTCCGGGCAGAAGGTGCGGACCAGCGAACGGGGCCTCGGTGGGCTGCCGACCCTGCTCTCCAACACCGAGACGTACGCCCAGCTCGCCGTCGCCGCCCGGCTCGGCGCCCCGGGCTACCGGATGGCCGGCCTGCCGACCGAGCCGGGCACGATCCTGCTGACCGTCGGCGGATCCACGGTCGTGGAAGTGCCCGCCGGGACCTCGCTGGCGTACGTCCTGGACCTGTGCGGGGCCGGCCCCGGCCAGGGGGTCCTGGTCGGCGGCTACCACGGCCGGTGGCTGGGCCCTGCGGCGGCCCGCTCGGTGCTGCTGTCACGGCAGTCGCTGGCCTCGGCCGACGCCGTCCTGGGCGCGGGCGCCGTGCTGCCGCTGCCCGAGGACACGTGCCCGGCCGGTGAGATCGCCCGGGTGACCCGCTGGATGGCCGAGGAATCCGCCGGACAGTGCGGCCCCTGCGTCAGAGGGCTTCCCTCGCTCGCCGGGGTCGTGGAGGACCTCGTGGGCGGCGGAGGGCGGGCGGCCCTGGAGGCGGTGGAGGCACGGATGCGCTCCGTACGGCGCCGCGGCGCGTGCAGCCACCCCGACGGCACCGCCTCCTTCGTGGCCTCCGCACTCGCCGTGTTCCCCGAGGAGCTCCGCGACCACGCCCTCGGCAGCGGCTGCGGACGGCGGGTCCTGGGCGCCCTGCCCCTGCCCGCCGACGAGAACCCCGAGCGGCTCGTCGTGGACTGGACGCTGTGCAAGGGCCACGGCCTGTGCGTGGACCTGCTGCCCGACATCGTCCGGCTGGACGCCGACGGCTACCCGGCGGAGGCCGTGATGCCGGTGCCCGGACGGCTGCGCCCGAAGGCGCTGCGCGCGGTGCGCCGCTGCCCCGCGCTCGCGCTGCGCATTCAGGAATGAGCTCGCGGTAAACGGCGGCGGCCTGGTCGAGTTCACCCTTTGGCGCGATCTGACAAATTCCCGGGAATCCGAATTCGGCAGGGTCGTCTGGCCTTATGAATAACCCGGTGGACGTAATCACCGGGCTGAACCCGAAGGAGTGATCGTGAAGATGAAGCACCGTCGAGTGACGACAGCCGGATCAGTGGTGGCGGTTCTGCTGCTGGCGGCCGGATGCGGAAGCGGTTCGGACACCTCCAAGTCGGCGAATTCCGTCCAGCCGGCCGGAGCCGGGAAAAACCTCGGAAACGCGTACGACTCCGGTTACGGTTCGGGCTCCGGTTCCGCGCTGGGCTCCGGATCGGGGTACGGCTCCGCGGACGGGTCGGCCGACGCGGCCGCGGGGGGCGCGGGCGGTGCGAAGGCCGGCCAGCTGTCGGTGCGCGAGATCGCGGAGGTCGGCAGCGTGGTCACCGACAGCGCCGGGATGACCCTCTACCGCTTCGACAAGGACACCGCCCAGCCCCCCAAGTCCACCTGCGACGGTGACTGCGCCACGGCCTGGCCGCCGGTCCCCGCGGACGACGCCTCGGCCTCCGGCGGCATCGACGCCGGCCTCCTCGGTTCGGTCGCCCGCTCCGACGGCAGCAAGCAGCTGACCCTCGGGGGGTGGCCCGTGTACCGCTACGCCAAGGACACCAAGGCGGGCGAGGCGAAGGGCGAGGGCGTCGGGGGGACCTGGCACGCGCTGGCGTCCGACGGGAAGAAGGCCATCGCCCAGAAGGGCGGGGGCGGCGGCATGGGCATGGGCATGGGTGCGGGCGCGTCCGGAAACTCCGGGACCGAGCTTTCCGTGGCGGACAACGAGAAACTCGGAAAGATTCTCGTGGACGGGCAGTGGCGCACGCTCTACCGATTCGACAAGGACAGTGCCTGGCCCATGAAATTCGGCTGTGTCGGGGCCTGCCTGGACACCTGGAAACCGGCGGCGCCGGTGGACAAGGAGAAGACGTCCGGTATACCCGCCGCACTGGTGGGATCGGTCAAGCGGCCGGATGGAACGGAGCAGTTGACGATCGACTGCTGGCCCGTCTATCTGTTCACCGGCGACACCGAACCGGGCCAGACGAACGGACACAACAAGCAGGGCCTCTGGTTCGCGGTCACCGCCGCGGGCAAGAAGGTACCGGCGAAGGCCGGCTGAGCCGTGCGGCCCTCACCCCGCAGCCCCGCCACGGCCACCGTGGCCACCGCGGCCGCCGTCCTGCTGGCGACACTCGTGTGCGGCGGGTGCGCCTCCACCGGGCACGGCGCCGACGGTGCGCACGCCGCACGAGCGTCGCAGGCCCCGGCCGCGGCTGCGGCCCCGACCGGCCGGCCCGCCGGCCTCCAGGACCTCGCCGCCGCGCTCGGCTGCACACCCGAGATCACGGTCGACGCGGAGGAACTCCGGGAAGGGGCGTGCGGGGCGGGCCAGGAGGCGTTCCGCATGGCCACCTTCGCGGCCGACCAGGGTCAGCGTGCCTGGCTGGACGAAGCCATGATGTACGGCGGCACCTACCTGGTCGGCACCCGCTGGGTCGTCACCGGCCCGTCGGCCCAAGCCCTGAGCGCCGTCCAGGGCCGCCTCGGCGGGACCCTGGCGACGGGCTCCAGCCACGGCTCGGCGCACGGTGCGGAGCACGGCTCCGCGCCCGCTTCCCCGCCCGGCCCCGCGCCCGAGCCCTCCCACGGCTCCTCGCACGGCTCCGCCCCCTCGGGGTGACGGCAACCCACCCGCCTGGGTCCCCGTGCGTGCGGCAGCCGCCCCCTGCGGCTGCCGCGCCGGGGCCCTCAGGTGCTCCTGGCGAGCCGACGGATCACGATCAAGTAGTTTCCGTCCATGGCTGACGACTGGCGGACGGACCGGATCGGGAGTGCGCTGCGCGGTGAAAACCCGTGCGTGCTCAGGCGCGCTGGACGGCTTGCGCGCGGCGGACTGACGGCGGGCAGCCCGCAAGGGGGGCCTGGACCGGCACCCGAGCATGACGGCGGGGTCCGGGCGATTACGGCAACCGGGCCCATCCCCCGGCCCGCCGGTTCCGGACGCGTTGCGGGGGGCTGGGGGAGGGGGGAGGGTCGGGGGGACGGCGGTTGATTCTGGAGGCGAGCATGTCCATTGCCACGGTGAACCCTGCGACAGGTGAAACCGTACGTACCTTCGATGAACTGGGCCCCGAGGACACGGAACGGCGCATCGCCGATGCCGCCCGGGCCTTCGCCTCCTACCGCACGACCGGCTTCGCCGAACGGGCCGGGCTCCTGACGCGTGCCGCAGCGCTCCTGGAGGCGGAGACGGAGGACATCGCCCGCACCATGACCACCGAGATGGGGAAACCCCTCGGTGCGGCCCGCGCCGAGGCGGCCAAATGCGTGAAGGCCATGCGCTGGTACGCCGCCCATGCCGAGGCCCTGCTCCGCGACGAGCACCCGGCCGACGCCGATGTCCGTGACAGCGGTGCCTCGGCCGTCCGGACGCACTACCGGCCGCTGGGCGTGGTCCTCGCCGTGATGCCGTGGAACTTCCCCCTCTGGCAGGTCGTACGGTTCGCCGCGCCCGCGCTGATGGCCGGGAACACCGGCCTGCTCAAGCACGCCTCCAACGTCCCCCAGACGGCCCTCTACCTGGGTGAACTCTTCGAACGGGCCGGCTACCCGCACGGCTGCTTCCAGACCCTCCTGATCGGTTCCCGCGCCGTCGAGGCGGTCCTGCGCGACCCGCGCGTCGCCGCGGCGACCCTGACGGGCAGCGAGCCCGCCGGGCGCTCGGTCGCCTCGGTCGCGGGCGACGAGGTCAAGAAGACGGTCCTGGAGCTGGGCGGCAGCGACCCGTACATCGTGATGCCCTCCGCCGACCTCGACCGGGCTGCCCGGACGGCCGTCACCGCACGGGTCCAGAACAACGGCCAGTCCTGCATCGCCGCGAAGCGGTTCATCGTCCACGCGGACGTGTACGACGCCTTCGCGGAACGCTTCACCGCCGGCATGAAGGCGCTCAGCGTCGGCGACCCGATGCACGAGTCCACCGACGTCGGCCCGCTCGCCACCGAGAAGGGCCGCGCCGACCTGGAGGAACTGGTCGAGGACGCCGTCAGCCGCGGGGCGGCGGTCCTGTGCGGGGCCCGCCGGCCCCCCGACCACCCGCGGGGCTGGTTCTACGAGCCGACCGTCCTCGCCGACATCTCGGCGGACATGCGCATCGACCAGGAGGAGACCTTCGGCCCGGTCGCGACGCTCTACCGGGTGGCGGACCTCGACGAGGCCGTGCACCGCGCCAACCACACGCCCTTCGGCCTGAGCTCCAACGTGTGGACGCGCAACGACGAGGACATCACCCGCTTCGTCCGCGACCTTGAGGCGGGCGGCATCTACATCAACGGCATGACGGCCTCCCACCCCGCCCTCCCCTTCGGCGGTGTGAAGCGCTCCGGCTACGGCCGCGAACTCTCGGGCCACGGCATCCGCGAGTTCTGCAACGTCACCACGGTCTGGCAGTCCGCCGCCGACTGAATCACCCGCACCCCCGCACCCGGCACCCCCGCGCTCCGCACGCCCGCGCACGCGTGCGGAGCGGCCCTGCCCTCCGCGCGCCCCTGGTGGGGGCGGAGGAGGGCAGGGCCGCTCCGCAGCGGTTCCGCAGCTGTTACGGGGCCACCTTCAGCAGCTTGTTCACCGTGCCCGTGGACGGGTTGGTCACCGCCCCGCTGGTCGCGGCCCCGGCAAGGGCCGCGGCCGCCTGGGCCGGTGTGGCGGACGGGTGCCCGGCCAGGTACACGGCCGCGGCGCCCGTCACGTGCGGGGTGGCCATCGAGGTGCCCGAGATGGTCTTGGTGCCGGTGTCGCTGTCGTTCCAGTCGGAGGTGATGTCCGAGCCCGGCGCGTACAGGTCCACCACGGAGCCGAAGTTGGAGAACGAGGACTGCGCGTCGTCGACGGTGCTCGACGCCACGGTGATCGCCTCCGGGACACGGGCGGGGGAGCCCTTCCCGGCGTCGCTCGACTCGTTGCCCGCCGCGACGGCGAAGGTGACGCCCGAGGCGATGGCCCGGCGTACCGCCTCGTCCAGCGCCTCGTCGGCGCCGCCTCCCAGGCTCATGTTGGCCACCGAGGGACCGGAGTGGTGCTGGGTGACCCAGTCGATCCCGGCGACGACCTGCTCGGTGGTGCCGGAGCCGTTGTCGTCCAGCACCCGCACCGCGACCAGCTTCGCCTTCTTGGCCACGCCGTGGCCGGTGCCGGCGATGGTGCCGGCCACGTGCGTGCCGTGGCCGTTGCCGTCGTCTGCGCTGTCGTCGTTGTCCACCGCGTCGAAGCCGTGCGTGGCGCGGCCGCCGAAGTCCTTGTGGGTCACGCGGATGCCGGTGTCGATGACGTACGCCGTCACCCCTTCACCGGCGCTGTCCGGGTAGGTGTACTTCTTGTCCCCGCTCTTCGCGGTCTGGTCGATCCGGTCCAGTCCCCATGAGGGCGGGTTGTCCTGAGTGGCGTTGATCGTGAACTTCTTGTTCTGCACGACCTTGCCGACGGCCGGGTCCGCCGCGAGCCGCTTGGCCTCCGTTTCGCTCAAGCCCGAGGCCGAGAAGCCGTTGACCCCGGAGCTGTAGGTGCGTTGCAGTTCGCCACCGTACTTGTGGGCGAGCTTCCCCTTGTCCGCGGAGGCGTCGAGTATGACGACGTAGCTGCCGCTGATCGCGCCGGGCGCGCCGAGTCCGTACACCGTGCCTTCGGCCGGTGTCGCCGCCCCTGCCAGGGGGGTGGCGAGCAGGGCCACAGCAGCCGCGGTCGCGGCTCCCGTCGCCACTGCCGCATACCGAAATCCGCGCGGGCGCTTGTGAGTTGCCATGTAGAGGGTTCTCCTCGTTGGTGACGTGTGGGGCGTCAAACCTTCTGGAGAACCCTGTTCCGATTGACAGGCGCAAATCAAGGCGGCCTCGGCCCTCAGGGGTTATTCAACAAGGTTTCTCAAAAAGCCCCCCGCATTGCCTTCACCATGCACACATGTTCGCCCGAACTCCCGCACCAACGCATCACGTTCATTGCGTGCTCGGTCAACTGCACGGCCGTCGAGGCCACTTCGGCAGGGTCGTCGTCGTGCGGCGGGGCCGTCGGGGCCGAGTCCGGGCCGCTCGGCACTCGGCCGCCCGCGCCGCCTCCCGCCCGCCCGGCTATCCGCGCACCCCCCACCGGAAGCGCCTTTACGCGGCGTGACTCCCGTCACTTCCAGTGACGGATGGGGCATGTGTGCCGGGGGATGGGGCAAGCGCGCCGACTGCAATGACGCCGCGGGTGAGCCGCGGCGCCGGAAGCGGAGGTACAGCGCGTCGTGTCGGAGCAGAACACCATCCACATAGCGGGGACCTGGCGGTCCGCGGTCTCAGGAGCCACCCGCGAGGTCCTGGACCCGGCGGACGCCACCGTCCTGGCCGTCGTCGCCGAGGGTGGCACCGCGGACACCGATGCCGCCGTCAGCGCCGCCCGGGCCGCCTTCGACGGCGGCGAGTGGCCGCAGACCCCGGTCGCCGAGCGTGCCGCCCTGCTGCGCCGCACCGCCGAGCTCCTCCAGCGTGACCGCGAGCACATCGCGCTGCTGGAGAGCCAGGACGCGGGCAAGACCCTCGAAGAGGGCCGCGTGGACGTGGACTGCGTCACAGACGCCTTCCGCTACTTCGCCGACCTGGTCACCGGCGAGAGCGCGGGACGCGTGGTCGACGCCGGGTCCCCCGACATCCACAGCGTCGTCGTCCACGAACCGGTCGGTGTGTGCGCCCTGATCACCCCGTGGAACTACCCGCTGCTCCAGGCCAGCTGGAAGATCGCCCCGGCCCTCGCCGCGGGCAACACCTTCGTCCTCAAGCCGAGCGAGATCACCCCGCTCTCCACGGTGGCGCTCATCGGCCTGCTGGCGGAGGCCGGCCTGCCGGCCGGCGTCGCCAACCTGGTGACCGGCGCGGGCGACCCCGTGGGCGCCCGGCTGTCCGCCCACCCCGACGTGGACCTCGTCTCCTTCACCGGCGGCCTGGCCAGCGGTACGAAGGTCATGCGTGCCGCGGCCGACTCCGTCAAGAAGGTCGCCCTCGAACTCGGCGGAAAGAACCCGAACGTCGTCTTCGCCGACGCCTGCGACACCGAGGAAGGCTTCGACACCGCCGTCGACCAGGCCCTCAACGCCGCCTTCATGCACAGCGGCCAGGTGTGCTCCGCCGGCTCCCGCCTCATCGTCGAGGACCGCCTCGCGGAGCGCTTCGTCGCCGAGCTCGCCCGCCGGGCCGACCGGATCCGCCTCGGCCGCGGCACCGACCCGGGCGTCGAGTGCGGCCCCCTGGTCTCCGCGGCCCAGCTCGCGCGGACGCAGGAGTACGTGGACTCGGCACTCGCCGAGGGCGCGGTACTGCGGTCCGGCGGCACCCGGCCGGACGGGCCCGGCTACTTCTACCGGCCGACCGTCCTGGACGGCTGCCACCGGGGGATGCGCGTCGTGCGGGAGGAGGTCTTCGGGCCGGTCCTGACCGTCGAGACCTTCCGTACCGAGGACGAGGCCGTCGCGCTCGCCAACGACACCGAGTACGGGCTCGCCGGCGCGGTGTGGACCGCCGACCAGGGCCGCGCCCGCCGCGTGGCCGGCCGGCTGCGCCACGGCACCGTCTGGATCAACGACTTCCACCCCTACCTGCCGCAGGCGGAGTGGGGCGGTTTCGGCAAGTCCGGCATCGGACGCGAACTGGGCCCGGCGGGCCTGGCCGAGTACCGCGAGACCAAGCACGTGTACCAGAACCTCGCTCCGCGCCCCGTGCGCTGGTTCGCGGGCTGAAGGAGGAGGAGAACCATCACCACGCACCCCAACACCCCCACGCACACGGATGCCGTGGCCGCACCGGTCCAGGAGTACGACTACGTGGTCGTCGGCGGCGGAACCGCCGGCTCGGTCATCGCCTCCCGCCTCACCGAGGACCCCGGCACCACCGTCGCCGTCATCGAGGGCGGCCCCAGCGACGTCGACCGGCCCGACGTGCTCACCCTGCGCCGCTGGATGGGCCTGCTCGGCGGCGAACTCGACTACGACTACGCCACCACCGAGCAGCCCCGCGGAAACTCCCACATCCGCCACAGCCGCGCCCGCGTCCTCGGCGGCTGCTCCTCGCACAACACCCTCATCGCCTTCAAGCCGCTGCCCTCCGACTGGGACGAGTGGTCGCAGGCCGGCGCCGAGGGCTGGCACGCGGCCGCCATGGACCCGTACTTCGACAAGCTCCTCAACAACATCGTCCCGGTGGCCGAGAAGGACCGCAACGCCATCGCCCGCGACTTCGTCGACGCCGCCCGGGCGGCCCTGGACGTACCGCTCGTCGAGGGCTTCAACCGCAAGCCGTTCCACGAGGGCGCCGGCTTCTTCGACCTCGCCTACCACCCGGAGGACAACAAGCGCTCGTCCGCGTCGGTGGCCTACCTCCACCCCGTGATGGACGACCGCCCCAACCTCCGCATCTTCCTGGAGACCTGGGCGTACCGCCTCGAACTCGACGGCAGCCGGGCGCGCGGTGTGCACGTACGGGACAAGGACGGCGCGGAATCGCTGATCACCGCACGCCGGGAGGTGCTCGTGTGCGCGGGTGCCGTGGACACCCCGCGGCTGCTGCTGCACTCCGGCATAGGCCCGCGCGCCGACCTGGAGGCCCTCGGCATCCCGCCGGTGCACGATCTGCCCGGAGTGGGCGAGAACCTCCTCGACCACCCGGAGTCGGTGATCGTCTGGGAGACCGACGGCCCGATCCCCGAGAACTCGGCCATGGACAGCGACGCCGGCCTGTTCGTGCGGCGCGACCCCGACTCCCCGGGCCCCGACCTGATGTTCCACTTCTACCAGGTCCCCTTCACCGACAACCCGGAGCGCATCGGCTACGAACGCCCCGCGCACGGGGTGTCGATGACCCCCAACATCCCCAAGCCCCGCAGTCGCGGCCGCCTCTACCTGACCAGTGCGGACCCCGAGGCCAAACCAGCCCTCGACTTCCGCTACTTCACGGACGAGGAGGACTACGACGGCCGCACCCTCGTGGACGGCATCAAGCTCGCCCGCGAGATCGCCGCGACCGAACCGCTGGCCGGATGGCTGAAGCGGGAGGTCTGTCCCGGGCCGGAGATCACCGACGACGAGGCGCTGAGTGCGTACGCCCGCTCGGTCGCCCACACCGTCTACCACCCGGCGGGCACCTGCAAGATGGGCGCCCACGACGATCCCTCCGCCGTCGTGGGACCGGACCTCAAGGTGCGCGGCCTCGACGGCATCCGGATCGCGGACGCCTCGGTCTTCCCGACGATGCCCGCGGTCAACCCGATGATCGGAGTCCTCATGGTGGGCGAGAAGGCCGCCGAACTGCTGGCCGTGGAAGGCGGTACCCGGTGAACACCCGCACCATGACCACCACCCCCGGCACACCCGCCGACGCGCCCGTCTTCTCGGTGGAGGGCCTCTGGAAGGTCTTCGGCCCCAAGGGCGAGGCCGCCAAGGTCCCCGGCTCCGCGAACGCCTCGCTGCCCGCCGCGGAACTGCGCGAGCGCACCGGCTGCACGGCGGCCGTCCGCGACGTCACCTTCGACGTCCGCAAGGGCGAGGTCTTCGTCGTGATGGGCCTGTCCGGCTCGGGCAAGTCCACCCTCGTACGGTGTCTCACGCGTCTGATCGAGCCCACGGCCGGGACCCTCGCCCTCGACGGCGAGGACGTCCTCGCCATGGACGCCGCCCGCCTGCGCGACCTGCGCCGCCACCGCGCCGCCATGGTCTTCCAGCACTTCGGTCTGCTCCCGCACCGCAGCGTCCTGGACAACGTCGCCTACGGCCTGGAAATCCAGGGCGTCAGCCGCGCCGACCGTCGGGAGAGGGCGGCCGAGATGGTCGCGAAGGTCGGCCTCGACGGACTTGAGGACCGCCGCCCCGGCCAGCTCTCGGGCGGTCAGCAGCAGCGCGTGGGGCTCGCCCGGGCTCTCGCCGCCGACCCCGAAGTGCTCCTCTTCGACGAGCCGTTCAGCGCCCTCGACCCGCTCATCCGGCGAGAGATGCAGGACGAGGTCGCCCGGCTCCACCACGAGGAGGGCCGCACCATGGTCTTCATCACCCACGACCTCGCCGAGGCCCTGCGCCTGGGTGACCGCATCGCGCTGATGCGTGACGGCCGCATAGTGCAGCTCGGCACCCCCGAGGAGATCGTCGGCTCGCCCGCCGACGACTACGTACGGGACTTCGTCCGCGACGTCCCCCGCGAGCAGGTCCTCACCGTACGCAGCGCGATGCGCCCTGCCACGGGCGACGCGGCCGAGCACGGTCCCGCGCTGACCCCCGCCACCACGGTGGTCGACGCCATCGAGGCGGTCGTCCGCAGCGGCGGCCCGGCCCGGGTCGTCGACCACGGCCGGTGCCTCGGAGTCGTCGACGAGGCCGGACTCCTCGCCGTGGTGGCCGGACTTCCGGCCGCGACCGGTCGGGAGGTGGCGGCATGACCTGCACCGCCCGCACGGCCGTCCCCGCCCCCGGCACCGGGAGGTGGTACGGATGACCGCGGCCACAGCCCCCGCACGCGAACCCTCCCGGCCGGGCGCCCCGCAGTCGCGCGGCAGGACCGGGAACCCGGACCGCTCCGCAGCGGCCGGTCGCAGAACCGACCGGCCCACCGCGGGCCGGACCGGTACGCCGGGCCGCGCGCGCAGGGCCCTTTCCCTGTACGGCCTGCCCGCCGCCCGCGGACTGCTCCTGCCGCTCTGCGTGGCCGCCGCCGTGCTGATCCCGCTCGCCGTCGCCTTCCCCGCCTCCGGCAGCTGGCCCGCCGCCCTGGCCGTCGACCTGTCGGAGCCGCTCGGCCGCGCGGGCGACTGGATCATCGACCACCGCGACAGCCACCCGCTCTTCCTCTACTTCTTCGGGCACGTCAGCAACGCCGTGGTGGTGTCGGTCCGGGCCGTGTACGTCGTCCTGCTCGCCGCGGGCTGGACCGGCGTCACCGCGCTGGCCGCCCTGGTGGCCTGGCGTCTGGCCGGCCTCCGGCTCGCCCTGACCTGCGCCGCCGCCTTCGCCGCATGCGGGCTGCTCGGCATGTGGGTGCCGACCATGCAGACGCTCGCGCTGATGGTCGTGGCCGTCGCCGCCTCCGTGGCCGTCGGCGGGCTGCTCGGCCTCGCCGCCGGGCTCTCCCCGCGCACCGACCGCGCCCTGCGCCCCCTGCTCGACACCATGCAGATCCTGCCGGCCTTCGCGTACCTGCTGCCGATGGTGCTGGTCTTCGGCATCGGCGTACCCGCCGCCGTCCTGGCCACCGTGGTCTATGCCGCCCCGCCGATGGCCCGCCTCACCGCCCTCGGCCTGCGCGAGGCCGACGCGGGCGTGCTGGAGGCCGCAGCCTCACTCGGGGCCACGGGGCGCCAGCGGCTGCTGACCGCCCGGCTGCCGCTCGCCCGCCGCCACCTCCTGCTCGGCGTCAACCAGTCCGTCATGACGGGCCTGTCGATGGCCGTGATCGCCTCCGTGATCGGCGCGGGCGGCCTCGGCGACCGCGTCTACCAGGCCCTCGCATCCGTGGACGTCGGCGCCGCCCTGGCCGCCGGCATCCCCATCGTGCTGCTCGCGGTGGTCCTCGACCGCACCGCCGACGCGGCCGGCCACCGGATCGGCGCCGCCGACGATCCCGCACGCGAACGTCCCCTGCTGCTCCGGGTGTTCGACGGCTGGTACGGATGGCTGCTCACCGTCCTGACGGCGGTGGCCGTCGGCCTCGCCGGCCGCATCGCGGGCACGTCCCTGTGGCCCGCCTCCTGGACCCTGTCCATCGCGGAGCCCGTGAACGCGGCGGTCGCCTGGATGACCGCACACCTCTACTCCGGGGTGCCCGTCGTCGGCGGCAGCGCCGACTGGGCCGCCGGCTTCACCGGGTGGATCCTGGACCCCCTGCGCAGCGTTCTCCAGGGCTCGCCCTGGTGGCTGCTCCTGCTGGCGGCCGGGGCCCTCGCCCTGCTCGTCGGCACCTGGCGCACCGCACTCACGGCCGTCCTCGCCCTGGCCGCCGTCGGGGTACTCGGCGTGTGGGACGCCTCCCTCGATACCCTCTCGCAGGTCCTCGCGGCCGTCGCCGTCACCCTCGTGCTCGGCTTCGCGATCGCGGTGGGCGCCGCCCGCAGCGCCCGTGCACAGCGGCTGCTGCGCCCGGTGCTCGACGTGTGCCAGACGCTGCCGCAGTTCGTCTACCTCATCCCCGTGGTCGCGCTGTTCGGCGTCGGCCGCGCACCGGCCGCGGCCGCCGCGGTCGTGTACGCGCTGCCCGCCGTCGTCCGCATCACCACGCAGGGCCTGAGCGAGGTGGACCCGGCCGCGCTGGAATCCGCCCGCTCCCTGGGCGCGACCCGCTCGCAGCAGCTGTGGCAGGTCCAACTGCCGCTGTCCCGCTCCGCATTGCTCCTCGCCGTCAACCAGGCCGTGGTCCTGGTCCTCGCCGTCGTCATCATCGGCGGCCTGGTCGGCGGCGGCGCGCTCGGCTACGACGTCGTCCTCGGCCTGGCCCAGGGCGACCTGGCCACCGGCCTCGTGGCCGGCGCCGCGATCGTGTGCCTCGGCCTGCTGCTCGACCGCGTCACCCAGCCCGCGAAGGAGGCCTGAGATGCGCAACCGACCCTTCCACCGCAGACGCGGCCGCCGCGGCGCCGCCCTGCTCGCCGCCGCGACCGGACTGGCCGTGCTCACCGGCTGCGGAGCGGCCGACATGACCCGTCAGGCCTCCCCGTACGCCGCCGCGCACGATGCGAAGACCGTCACCCTCTCCGTCCAGTCCTGGGTGGGTGCCCAGGCGAACACCGCCGTCGCCGCCTACCTCCTCGAACACGAGCTGGGCTATCGCGTGGACACCGTCCAGGTCGACGAGGTCCCGGCCTGGGACGCCCTCAGCCAGGGCCGCGTCGACGCGATCCTGGAGGACTGGGGCCACCCGGAACAGGAGAAGCGGTACGTCGAGGGCAAGAAGACGATCACCCGCGGCGGCGACCTCGGCGTGACGGGCCACATCGGCTGGTTCGTCCCCACCTACTTCGCCGAGGCCCACCCGGACGTCACCGACTGGAAGAACCTCGACAAGTACGCGGACCAGCTGCGCACCGCCGAGAGCCGCGGGAAGGGGCAGCTCATGGACGGCTCCCCGTCCTACGTCACGAACGACAAGGCGCTGGTGAAGAACCTGGGCCTGGACTTCGAAGTCGTCTTCGCGGGCTCCGAGGCGGCGCAGATCACCCAGATCAAGCAGTTCGCCAAGGAGGGCAAGCCCTTCCTGACCTACTGGTACAAGCCGCAGTGGCTCTTCGAGCGGGTCCCGATGACCGAGGTGAAGCTCCCCGAGTACACCGAGGGCTGCGCGGACGACCCGGAGAAGGTGGCCTGCGCCTACCCGCACACACCGCTGCAGAAGTACCTGAACTCCCGCTTCGCCGAGTCCGGAGGCAAGGCGGCCGCCTTCCTGAAGAAGTTCCGCTGGACCACCGCGGAGCAGAACGAGGTGGCCCTGATGATCGCCGAGGAGAAGCTCTCGCCGCAGCAGGCGGCGAGGAAGTGGGTCGAGCGCAACGAGCGCGTCTGGCGGCCCTGGTTGAGCTGACCCCGGTACGGCCTCTCCGTACAGCCCTCCGCACGCCCTCCGGACGGCCCCCGCGCTTGAGCGGGGGCCTTCGGGGCACACGTCAGGAACGATCTTGACGAGGCGGGGGGAGCACCAGATGACCGTTCCGGCACGACCGGTCCGCCCGGTACGTCCGGGCAGACGCCGGTACCGGTTCAGCACGCGCGTCACCGCATGGTGGTTCGCCCTCGTCGCACTGACGGTGTGCGCGGCGGGGGCCACCGTACGGGTGCTGGCCGGCGCGGCCGCCGAACACCCTGCAGGGGCGTTGACCGCCGTCCTGGTCTGCACGGCCGCAGGCGCCGCCGCCCCGACCAGGCGGCGCCTGCGGATCCGCCGGGCGGCGCGCCGCGCGGCCAGGACCCTCCAAGACGCGGCGGAGGCTGCTGCGGACACCACGGAGGTGGTGGCCCGGCCTCCGGACCCGGACGCCGGTCGGCCCGAGACGGGCGACGGGGGCGCCGGGGGCATGCCCGACTACGACGCGCTCGACGCCGACGCGTTCGAGAGCGCGGTCGCCGCGCTGTGCGAGCGGGACGGCTGCCGGGACGTACGCGTCGTCGGCGGCGCGGGGGACCTCGGCGCCGACGTACTCGCCACCGCTCCCGACGGCAGGCTCCTCGTCATCCAGTGCAAGCGGTACTGCCCCACGAACAAGGTCGGCTCACAGGACGTGCAGCGCTTCGGCGGCACCTGCTTCGCGGTGCACGGGGCGGAGCTCGCCGTCGTGGTCACCACCAGCGACTTCACCCAGCCCGCGGCCGAGTACGCCGCCCAGTGCGCCATCCTCTGCTTCGGCCGCGAGGCGCTGCTCGACTGGTCCGCCGGGAGCGGGCCGGCGCCCTGGGAGCGGCAGGACGCGTAAGGCCGGAAGACAGCGGAAGGGCCGGTGGCGGACCGCCCGCCCGGGCGACCCCCCCCACGTGCGCGTCGCAGGCCGAGGGGCCCACGGCCACGACGGGCACGCGTGTGGATCACTGCTTAGACTTTTCAGGTAGGGAAGGCGGCCTGTCACCATCGAGGACGGGGTCGGCATGGGCACGGCATCGCGCCCGAGCCCGCAAACGGGCCGGGCCTCCGGCCTGATCGGCCGGCAGATCGCGGGCTACCGGATCGAACGCATGCTCGGACGCGGTGGGATGGCCGTCGTCTACTGTGCGAAGGACCTGCGCCTGGACCGTACGGTCGCGCTCAAGCTGATCGCCCCGGAGCGCGCCCGCGACGAGACCTTCCGCCGGCGCTTCACCCATGAATCGCGCGTGGCCGCGCAGATCGACCACCCGCACATCGTGCCGATCTTCGAAGCCGGTGAGACCGACGGTGTCCTGTACATCGCCATGCGCTACGTCTCCGGGCCGGACCTGGCCGCCCTGCTGGCCCGGGAAGGTCCGCTCCCCGTCGCGACCGCCCTCCGCATCGTCACCCAGGTGGCATCGGCGCTCGACGCGGCCCATGAGCACGACCTGGTGCACCGGGACGTCAAACCCGGCAACATCCTGGTTGCCGCCGGCACGGACAGCGACCACCCGGAATACGTCTACCTCACGGACTTCGGCCTGACGAAGAGGTCGCTGGCGCTCACCGGGTTCACCACTGCGGGCGAGTTCGTCGGCACCCTCGACTACATGGCGCCGGAACAGATCTCCGGCCGGCCGGTGGACGGCAGGTGCGATCTCTACAGCCTCGCCTGCGTGGTGTTCGAATGCCTCACCGGCAGTCCGCCCTTCGAGAGGGACCAGGACGTGACGCGGCTGCTGTGGGCGCACCAGTACGATCCGCCTCCCCTGCTGAGCGAGAGGCGGCCGGGCATCCCGGCCGCCGCCGACGAGGTGCTGGCCAAGGCCCTGGCGAAGGTCCCCGAGGACCGCTACGGCTCCTGCCTGGAATTCGTGGCGGCCCTGCGCGCCGCCACCGGTGGCGGGCGCGGCAAGGCCGGGGATCCGCCGGGCGTGGCGGATCCCCGGCCTTCAGGGGGGTCGGGGGATCCCGCGGCGCTGTCACAGCCGCCGCCGGAGCCTCCGGCCTGGGCCCGGCCGGTCTTCAGTGGGCCGGCCGGCGGGCCGTAGTCGGTGTCACAGCCCCATGGAGATGGCCAGGCGGGTCAGCTCGGCCGTGTTGTTGATGCCCAGCTTGGCGCGGATGCGGCGGAGGTAGGCGTCGACG
>NZ_JBWKCE010000030.1:0-47935 GCF_056436685.1 Streptomyces sp. NPDC043680
GAACGCTTCCCGCAGGACACTCTGACGTACCAAACTCACGACCACGGCCTTCGTGCTGAACCCATGCCTCTGTGACGGAGCACAGGATCAGCCGAGGGCCGCCTTCACGTCCGCTGAACTGCGAAAAAGCCGATCAAGTACGAGCCGTGTTCGATGCCGGACCATAAACGTCAAGCTCAGCGCCCTCCACCGCCAGCTCCTGGCCGACGTGATCACCATCGGCTCCCCGTACCCCCTCGTGATCACCGGCGGCTACGCCGTCCAGGCCCACGGCCTGGTCGACCGCCTCAGCCAGGACCTCGATGTCGCCACAGAGAACCCCGCCCCCATGGCCGACATCGCCACCGATCTGGCCCACGAGCTCACCAAACGCGGATGGCAGGTCGCCGTCATCGCCGTCGACCCCCTCTCGGCCCGCCTGATGGTCGCCGACCCCGCCGACGGCGCCGAGTGCGAAGTAGACATCCTCAAAGAGAACCTCTGGAGCGCGCCCACCGATACCGAGTACGGTCCTGTCCTCGCCCTCGACGACGTCATCGGTACCAAGGTGCGCGCCCTGGCCGACCGCGGTGCCGTCCGGGACCTCATCGACGTCCACGCGGCCTCTCGGCTGCGTACGACCGCCGAGCTGGATCATCTCGGCCGGCGGCACGGCCGTGACGAGTTCCGGTTCGATGACCTCCATGACCGTCTCACCGGCTCGGACTGGTACGACGACGAGGAGTTCGCCGCCTACGGCCTTGACGACACGGGAGCTCTCCTTGCAGGAGGCCCGGACTGCGCTGGGCCGTCGCCGCGGCCGCGTGGCCTTGCTGTCCTTCGAGAAGGTGATGGACCAGATGGAGGCGGATCACCGGTCCACCGAGGAGTGGTCCGAGCTCCGCTCCCGGATCCGCGCGCTGGTTACCAACTTCGTCGGCAGATCCCGGACGAGCCACGAGCCCCGGGGCGTGTGACCGGGCCCGGTGCGTCGAACGGCGCAGGCACTCCGGTCTATGACCAGGTGTCGCTGGCCGGTCGACGCCCGCCTACGGCCCTGCCGATCAGCTCGTCCAGGTCTTGATCTGCGCGGCGACCTCACGCACCGGGAGCCCGTCCCGGGCGGCGCGGGCCAAGGGCAGGACGCTGTCCAGGCCAGGACTTACCGGAAGCCCGCACGCCGACAGGTAGGCCGCGGTCACCGTGGCCGCGAAGAGGAGGTTCCTCACCTCCAGGCTGGGGTTCCTCGCCAGCTCGCACAGCAGTGCTGCCGCCTTGTGATGAGGTTCGGGGTAGACCTCGTGGTCCAGGACTTCCGCCCGGTGACGCGCTTCCGCCGCGACCGGGACGCCGTAGTCCACGACCAGGGGATCGCCCGGAATCTGCTGGGCCACTGCCAAGATCCAGGCGAGATCGATGCGGAGATTCACGCGGCGTCCCTCGGGGCGCGCTCCTCGAGCCCTTGCGGAAGCCTGGGGTACCGGTCCTCACCGAGCTCCGCCTCGAACTCGTCCGTGTACGCGGCCAGGAACGATGCGGCGCCGGCCATGAAGGCGGCGCGCGACTCGTTCACATCGGCCTGGATCAGGTCGGCCACGTACCCCTGCAAGCTCAAGCCGCGGCGCTTGGCTCGCTCCTCGGCGGCTGCTTTGACCTCTTCGTCCAGCCGGATGTTCGTCTGCTTTCCCATACCGACCACCATAGCTAGATGCTGATACCGCCGACTAGCATTCGGATGCGTTGGTGCGCACATCACGTGCACATCGCCAGGAAAGGGCAGGTCAGCGGCGGATCTGGCCGTGCACTGTCAGCATCCGGAGCCGGGAAGAACCGACGCCCGGAACCGTCTCCACCACGGGCGTGGGGATCGCCTCACACCCGGTGAACCGCGGCTTACCGGGCACCTCCGGCCAAAGGCATGGCCGATACCCGGCGAAGATCATCTACCGGGCGATCTGGAAGGCCATCGGACAGCGGGAAACCACCCATGTGGGACCGCACTGGAATGATGAATCACCACATCGCGCCAGATCGGCAAGGGGACGAATGGGCCTGCACATTTCGCGGATCGAGATACGCAACTTCCGCAACTTCCGGCACTTGGTCATCGACGACTTCCCCGCTCATGCCGTGATCGTCGGTGAGAACGGCGTTGGCAAGTCGAACCTGCTGGAAGCGATCCGCCTGGTCCTCGACCCGTCCATCTCCGACGCGCGGCGTATGTTGCGCGAAGAGGACATCTGGGAAGGACACCCCACAGGCCTCGCCGGCGGAGCCGAAGTGACCATCGTGGTCGAGCTGAGTGGCTTCGACGACGACGCTGACGCCAAGAGCATCCTGTCCAGCGCCGCGGTGGATTCCGACCCCTACGTAGCCCGGCTGACCTACCGGTTCGCCCCTCGAACGGAGGTGGCAACCGGCGACGGCTCCCAGGTACAGCCCACCGGCCGGCCGCTGACTGCGAAGGACTACGACGTCGTCGTCTTCGCCGGCGACCGCGAGACCAACGATGTTCGCGCCATCCGCCGCGAGGTAGCCCTGCGTGTACTGCCGGCCTTGCGCGACGCCGAGTCAGACCTGAACAACTGGCGACGCAGTCCCATGCGGGACCTCCTCGAACGGCTCCCGCTGGACCCGGAGAACCTGGAAGCCACCGCCTCCGCGATCGCCACCGCCGTTGACCAGCTCACCAAGGACGGCAACGTCGGCAAGCTGGAGGAACACCTCACCGACCGGCTGCAGGCCATGTTCGGGCCGCGCCTGACCGTTCAACCAACCCTCGGCTTCGCCTCCTCGAAGCCGGACGAACTGATCCGCGCCGTGCGCCTGTTCTTCGACACGGCTCGCCGCAGGAGCATCTCCGACACCAGCCTCGGCAGCGCCAACGTCATCTACCTCGGCCTGCTGCTGGAAGCCCTCAGCCAGCAGCGATTGGACGAGGAATTCGTCGCCACTCTCGTCGCCGTGGAAGAGCCCGAGGCCCACCTCCACGTCACCCTCCAGCGGCACCTCTTCCGGTATTTGCTGCGCACCGGGCCGTCGCTCATCCTCACCACTCACAGCCCGCACATCGCCGCCGTTGCCCCGGTCCGCTCCTTCATCGTGCTGCGCGCCGCGGAGGACGGCACGACCGGAGCCGTCACGGCCGCCCTCCCCGTCACCAGCGAGGAAGCCGAGGACCTGGAGCGCTACCTCGACGTCAGCCGCGCCGAGGTCCTCTTCGCCTCCGCCGTGGTGCTGGTCGAAGGACTGGCCGAGCTGTACATCCTCCCCGCCCTGGCCGAAGCCGCCGGGTTCGACCTTGACGCCTACGGCACCGTGGTGGCCAGCGTCCACGGCACTGACTTCAAGCCCTATCGGGCGCTCCTCGGGCCGAACGGCCTTGACACCCCCCACGTGGTCATCACCGACGGAGACGCCGCCCGCGACAAGCGCGGTGTGCGGGAAGCAGGCCTCAAGCGAGGCGCGAAACTCCACATGGATGCGGCCCGTGGGAAGGCACTACTGGACCAGATTGCCCGTCTGCCGGAAACCGGTGCAGCCGACTACCGAACGACCCGCGATCCCCTCGCCTCCGAGCTCCAGGAACTCGGCATCTACGTGGGCGCCCAGACCCTGGAGACGACCTGTGCTCCATGTTCGGCAAGGAGATCATCCAGGCCTTCAAGGAGCTGAACAGCAAGGAGGCCGCAGTAGAAGAGGTAAGCCGCGGGGTCGACAACGAGCTCAACGCGACAATCGACCTCGACGTACGGAAGAAGATGCTCAAGCGGATCGGCGAACTCGGCAAGGGCCGCTTCGCACAGCGCCTCGCGTCCCACATCGCCCAGGTCGACCTGGACGCCCGCATCCGGTCCGAAGCGAAGATCGCGGACGATGTCCCTCTGGACGAGCAGGTCCTGCGCCGCCTGGGCACCGCCTCCTACCTCTTCCTGGCCATGGAACGCATCAGCTTCGCGGCCCGTGGGACCTCGCTGCTCCCCGGACAAGCGGCGTCACACACCAGCGGTCAGGGCAGCGATGCAAGTCAGTGACACCCTGCTCACGGAGCTGCTCGATCCGTACGTCCGCCCGGCTGCCGTAGCGGCCGATGAACCCGCGGAACTTCCGCTCGGCGGTCTCGGATGGAGCTCTTTGGCCTGTCCAACCTCTCCGCCACCCGTTACGTCCTGTCGGCGCACCCGGACAAGAGGAATGACCCCATCGCCCCGTGAGGCCCGCCCGGTCTGATCGGTCAGGTGGGATTCACGGCGGACAGCCTGTGCCACCAGTGACCGCATCCGTCGGAGCAGTAGCGCTCGCGGCGCCGTGCATCGGAGATCGCGAGTACCGCGATCAGCAGCCGGAACGCCTTGCGGCGCTCGTCGAGAGGGGCAAGGCTGGCGATCTTCCCCAGCTGCTGGTCGATCCTGCCGCGTGTGATCAGAACGGCAGGCGTATGTGTGAGGCGCAGTCCGGCACGGCGGATGCTCTCCGGTCCATCCTCGATGACGGCGCGAGCCTGGACGCAGTGATGGCGGAGAAACAGCAACGTCTCGGACTGCTCCTCCGGGCCGAGACCGTCGAACCATTCGATGCCCTGTGACATCGGGCGCAGCCCCTGGGCGAGTTCGTTGAGAATGACGTCTCGTTCGGTCATGACTGCCTTCCGCTGGACAGGCGGCGCTCCGCCGCGGTGACCAGGATCCCGAGCAGCACCGCAAGATCGGCTGCGCCGTCGGCGTCGTCGGCCCAGCGGGTGGCTTGCAGTGGGTGTACCTGGTCGAGTGGGGCGCCTTCGCGGGCAAGGACGAAGGCCAGTGCCAGCATGGCCGCGCGGGCGTTGCCGTCTTCGAACGGATGGAAGAACAGGACGTCGAGGTAGGTCCGGGCGGCACGCGAGGGGAGGGGCAGGTCCGGTTGAGTGCTCTCGGACAAACAGCTCTCGAACCACGCCGGAGTGTTGGGTGGCAGGCCATAGCGTTCCCGCCCGTCCTTCGCGAAGGCCGGCACTGTGCGGAAAGGGGCGGAAGGTTGGTGCAGGACTGTCCGCTGCCAGTTCTCCAGGAGGTCGAAGCTCAGCCGTCTGCCCTGTGCCGCGTCGGCGAGGGCCAGGTCGAGGGCGGTGAGGATCTGCCTGGTCCCTTCGGCGTCGCGGCTGCCGCGTGTAGTGGTGAAGAAGTCCCGGAAGCCGTCGTATGCCGGTGCTCCCGAGCCGGGGCGAGCGCCACTCCAGCACGGCCAAGAGATCTGTGGGCGAATGCGCAGCCAGTCGGCGAGCGCATCCCTATCGTGGCCCGGGCCGGACGTCATCGGATTCCGTCCACGGTCCGGGCGAACCGCGAACTCACCGTGTCGACCACTACGACGTCCGGTGCGATCCAGCTGCCGAATCGGCCGCCGACTGCGCTTTCCACGATCTTCTGGGCTCGTTCGTCGTCGATGCCGTTGAAGGCGAGGAACCATCCGAGGACCTGCTTGCAGTGCCCGTACCAGCCGCTCTCGGCCCGCGTCCTGTCGGCCACCACGGTCACCAGCCGCGTGCACGCGCGCTCCCAGTACCAGGGATCCACAGAGGACGGGGACATCGCTGAGTGCGATGGCGGCGCCAAGGCGGAGAAGCGCTCCGCCAAATCCTCGATCCAGTCACGCCACTCAACCAGGGCTGCGACGGCCATCGGCGCTGTCGTGTCCGCCGTCGTCACGGAGTGGCGGGCGCAGCACCACACGTCGACGACCCCGCCGTCGGTGTCGCCCTCACCCACCGACCAGTTCCAACCGCAGGCCCACCGGCCGTACCGGCTCACCAAAAACTCGGTGACGGGGTCCAGCGAGCGCCACCAGTGCTCTTCGACTGCCGCAGGGCTGGGCAGCAAGGGTGCGACAAGATCGGCCAATGCCTCCGCCGCATCCTCATCCAGCTCGAACGGGTGTCGCGACGGATCGACTTCTGCCCAGGTCAGGGTGCGTGCCCACAGTTCGCTCACCATGCCACTCTGCCGTGCTCACCAGTACGAACTCCAACGCAATACGGAGCGGAGGTGTCACACCACTGAGAAACGATCTTCAATCGAACAGGAAGTGATCTTCAAAGCTGGCGATTCACCCAGTTCAGACCAACTCGTGAACAGGCCCATGCGTAGCGAGCGAACCCACGTCAGGCTCCACGCCGTAGAGGCAGTATCGCCACAAGTTCCCAGGCAGAGCCCTCCGAGATTCAGCGAACTCGTCGGTTTCCGGTGGTCGGCGACAGCATGATCGACGCTGCCATCTGCGACGGCGACATCGTCACCGTCAGGAAGGCCGACAGTGCGGACCACGGCGATATCGTCGCCGCCATGCTGGACGGCGAAGCCACCGTCAAGCGCCTGCGCCGCGAGAACGGCAGGGTCTGGCTCGTGCCGCACAACGCGGCCCATCAGCCGATCCCCGGCGACGACGCCGTTATCCTCGGCAAGGTAGTCGCCGTCCTGCGCGCGCCTGATCCAGAACGCCCCGCGCCGCCCAGGGGGACGTCCCCCCCGGCACGGCGTCCCCCTGCACGAGCCCGGCGCAACGCCGGCACGTACCAGCCCAACGACGGGATCCCGACTTGACCCTGATGCCCGGAGCGCGCGTGCCGGGACGGACCTGGACAGTCCGCCTCACCGGCCACCCCGATCACACCGTGTCCGTCACCTGCAGCACCGCCGCGTGCCGCATGCCGCCCCGCTCGAAGGACGCCGCGAGCATGCGCCGCTTCGCCGCCGAGCACATCAAGGCCCACGCCCGCCTCGCTGGCGCCCGCCCCAACGCGGCCTGCAGCTGCGGCAGCGCCCACTGCGCCCTCCACGAATCCCGCGTCCGCTGCTCCGGCAGCAGCCTGCTGGTCCTCGTCCACAACCCGGCCGTCGGACAGGTCTGGACCCTGGCCGAGGTCTGCCAGACCTGCGCCCGCAGCATCCCGCACATCACCATCCTGGCCACGGCCAAGCCGGCCGTCCCCACCCCGGTGGCCCCTTCCGTGGAGCAGCCGGCGCCGCGCACCGCGGTACCCGGCGGGTTCTCCTCACCGGAAGCTGCTCCCGACCCTTCACCTGGCCGTCGCCGCCCCCACCGTCCGAACCGGTCGCGGGGCTGATTTCGGAACGGCGCGACCGCCGGGCCCTCGGAGCGGCCCCTGCTCCGCGGCCGCTGGATGAGCATGGCCGGGGTCAGCGGCGGGTGACGCCGTAGCCGGTGTCGTTGAGGGCGGCCGTCCAGACCTCCCGGTTGAACCACTTCGTGATGTCGGGCTGCATGGCGGTGATGGTGTCCATCCGGGCCTGCCAGTCGGTGCCGGTGGGCCGCTTGTTCTGGCAGCCGGTGCAGCGAACACACACCCACAGGAGGTACCCCATGGCCTGGAGGCTCGACTGGCGAAGAACCTCACGCACCGCGCCCACGTCCTCTTCCCCCGGAAGTGGGGCCGCAGCGCACACTCGACAGAGATGGTCGAAGGCGTCGTCCAGGGCTTCAGTCCCCGCTGAGCAGCTTCAGGCGCGGTCGGTGACTCCGTCGAGCAGTACGTCGAGCATCTCTTCCATGAGCGGATCAACGCCTTGTGGCCTCCCCAGCAGTACGGCGGGTCCCGGCGGCGGCAGCGACGGTGACCCGCGTACAGTGGCGCGTCGGCCGCCGGAAGGGGATCAAGGAAAGGGGCGGTAGGCCGTAGCCGTACCGCCCCGAGCTATACCGCCTCCTCCGCGATACGCTCTCCGTGTCGTGGCGAGCTCGGCTCGCCCAGTGTCTCCCTTGCCCAGTTACTGAGCGGCGCGACGGCGGCTGCTGTGGATCTCGGCCCTGGTAAGCAGAAGAGCACACAGTCAGTCGTCGCAGCGCGGGGAAGATGCACACGATCACGCAGATGATGACGTATGCGACGAGGGCTGCGGTCACCTCGGCCGGGAAGCAGTCCCACTTGATCATCCCCAGATCCTCCTTTCTCCCCACCCTGGCGGACATTCGGATCCGCAAGCCGCCCGGGCCCGTTTACCTCCGCCCAGGTCGCCTCCTTCCATGCGGTGACGGCCTGCTCGTCGCGCTCGGCGACGCGCCGCGCGGGGACCTGTGGGCTGAAGCCGAGCCGGTGCATCAGCCTCGTGGCACCCGAGACGCTGTATCGATGGTCTCGTACGAGGCGGTCACGGTCTTTCCTCAGCGTTCGTCACGGGCCGATCCGGACAGCCACGACCTCCCGTGGCGGACGGTCGGGCCGACTCAGGCGGCGAGGGCGACAGCTTTGACATCACTCAGGCGCTGGGGCAGCCGGGCACGTGCCTGCGTTGCTCTGTCCATCACCTCGGTCCGCCGCACCTCATCCGAGCCTGCTGCGTGAAACTCCTTGCCGAGACCGGTGAACTCGTCGGCCAGATCGCTCAGCGCTGCACCCGCGGCGGCCACCTTCTCCCGTCGCCTCTCCTGGTCGTCTCCATTTTCAATGAGGAGCTCCGCCTCGTAGGAGATACGGAACCGCATCTCGAAAATCAGCTTCAGCGCCTCGTCAACGAGGTCGTCGATGGCAGCCAACTTCGACTCTCTTCCTCTGGGAACGGTCCTGCACCAGCTGTCCCGGCTCGCGGGCCCCGGGCCCTGACAGCCTCGGCGGCGGCGTGCCGAGCATTGTCCCAGGATGATGCAGTTACCCGGATCTCGAACCGCGGCGTGCCGCGGCGAACTCCGCCCGAGGCGCGTCGGCCTCGTGGCCGGGCGAGCCCGCCGGAAGAGGTGGAGGGGGACGTCGGCGCGGCGGGCGTCGGATGGTGGGCCGGGTGGTCGCTGCGCCCGCCGCCGAGCTGCGCGGATCGTCCGTGCCCGCATCCAGGTCGGCGGCCCGATCGTGCTGGTCTGGGACAACGTCCGCCTCCATCTGACGGCCGGCATGCGGGAGTTCATCCCCGCGAACGCAGAGTGACTCACCGTGTTCCAGCTGCCCACGTACGCCCCGGACCTCAACCCGCAGGAGGGTGTCTGGTCGCTGGTCAAGCGCGACATCGGCAACCTCGCCGCGGCCGACCTCAGCCAGATCACCCGAGCCGTGAAGCGCCGGCTCAAGAAGATCCAGTACCGCCCGGAGCTCGTTAACGGGTGCCTCACCGGAACCGGGCTCGCCCTGGCTTAACCATCCGAGACGGCCTTCCCGTCTTCACGGGGAAACGACGGCCGCCGCTGGTTCGGGTGGGTAGAGGTCGAGCACGATGTCCAACCCGAGTGCACCGGCCTCGGAGAGCAGGCAAGCGGGCAGGACACAGCCTCGCTGACCGTTCTCGCTGCCGAAGCCGAGATGCAGCTCCAGGTCACAGTCGGTCGACAGGCTCGCCAGCTCCTCGCGGTGCCCGTCGACGAGTGCGACCAGTGCACGCACATGGTCCGTGAGGGTGTCATCAGGCAGTCCGCTTCGCTTGAGCCAGACGCTGGTCTCCCGTCGAGCACTGGTCGGATTGCGGGGACTCATGAGGCTGTCTCGCTGGAACTACTGGTCCGCGGCGATCCTCAGGCGGCCCGAGATCTCGTCGGCGGTGAGCCTGCGGCTCGTGATCCGGATCGACCCGGCCGACCACTTCGTGACCGGCACGGCCGGCACGTCCTCACGATCGCAGGACGGCCGACGGGAAGCGTGTCGGCGTACTCACCTATGTGCAGAGGTAGGTACGGATGAACGTGCAGAGCGAGCAGTCATCAATTCGCAGTAACTGCGGTGCGAGATGATGGGTCGGTGGATCTTCGTTACTTCAATCAGACCGGCTGGACCGCCATCTTCAATGGCACCGAGACTGAGATCGGCCGCATGGTGCGGGTGGAAGCGTGGGACCCGGCGACCGGAACGGCCCTTGTCGTCGATCCCAAGCGAGGCGCCATGCGCCCCGTCACGGACTACGAGGACTTCTCCCACCTTGAGAAGGCCGACCAGGTCGTAGCCGCAGTGCCTGGAGGCGGGTGGCGGGCGCACTGGAGGGACGAGGGCCCCGGGAAGACCCCTCTGACTGAACAGGTGCTCGCGTGGCTGATCACCTCGCAGGGCCGGGCAACAGCCATCACGATGGACGCTCACGGGCATGTTGACGATGCCGACAGCGCCGATGCCTTCATCCCGCCGGGCGAGGAACTGGGGCAGGCCTGAGACTTTGGATCAGGCGACTTCCGTCTCGCGCTCGATGGCCTTGAGGCGGTTCTTCAGCCGGTAGCTGGTTGTGTGGACGGTCACTCATTTCCCCAGGGCTAACTTCACGTAATTCCCCAGGTGCTGGCCTCGTCAGCGGTCGATCGCCCAAGGAGCGTCTGTGGGTGGGGCACCTGTTGTGAGGATGTGACTGACGATCCGCATCGCTTCTGCCAGAGGGACGGTGTCCTCGTCGGGATACTCGTCGTGCTGTCCGTTCGCCAGGACGAAGCCGCTGCTCGAGCTGCTGGCGCCGGGGCTGAGGGCGTGCTTGCCGGGATCGGCCTCGTCATCGAGGAGCATGACCATTGCGCGGTCGGTGTTGCTGATGACGGCCAGGGAACGGCCGCGCGAGCCGGTCAGCCAGGTCTCGAGGTGCCCGGCTGCGATCCGTTCTTGAAGCACGTCCAGCGCCGTGGCGGCCGAAGCGGGCACGGCGCTGTCAGTGAAGACCCAGGACTCGACCATGCGCATGACCCTCTCACACAGTCTGAGACGGTCGTCCTAGCTGGTCGGCGGCTTGTCCGTCGGATGCTTGGGGCGCTTGTTCGGCGGTAGCTGGGGCCGTTCATGATGACCTGGTGGCTGGTGTTGATCAGCCGGTCCAGGAGTGACTCGGCGGAGAGTGGGGTCCGCCATCGGCCGGGGCGCCGGGGAACCGCGTGCGGCCACCGGCGCCAGGGTGCGAAGAGGGGTCGTGCTCATCCTCGGTGGGATGAGCACGACCCCTCGTGCGGAGGCTCAGGTTCTCCGCGATGACCGGTCTGCTGGTCTACTGCCGGACGAAGGGCTCGCTACCCTCCGGGGCATAGGCCAGATCCAGCTCTGCCTGACCTTGATCCGTGGAGTACAGGAAGAACAGGTCGCACGTCGGGCCACCGGCTGCGGCCGTCAACGTGACCTCCGTAGCCGGCCCGACGGAGTCCAGATGCCAGGGTCGCCAGGTACCGGTGAACTTCGTGTCGGCTGACCACGATCCCTTGTGACACACGCTGGGAGGCAGGCTCACCTCTCCGAGCGCACCGTCCTTGAGGAACTGGATCGTGCCCAGGGTCGGCGACTTCCAGGACCCGACGACATGCCGCGCCCTGTCCTCGTCCGTCTGCACGGTGCAGGACACCGCCATCGGTAGGACGGCCACCAGTGAGCCGATCAGGAAACGGACGCCACTCCTCATCCCACATTTCCCTTCTGGAGCGGGTTACTCGAAGTCACTGGGTCGGGCATAGTTCCCGCCTGTCATGTAGTTCTTTGCCTGCCTGGTGATCGCGTCCCTGAGCTGGGACTCCGAGGCCCCGGGGTTGGCTGCGGCGATCTTCTCGCCCATCTGGCGGCCGTACTCGTTGTTCACGAGGTCCGAGAGGTGATCAGCATAGTTGTGGCCTTCCCGGTCGCCGCCTGCCGCTGGACTCGCTGACTGCGCAGCCGCGTACGCTGGTCGTGGACGAGGCTCAGTGGCTGAATCGAGAGACGTGTGGATGAGCCGGTTGTGCAGTTCTCCTGCTGGCCAGTCTCTCGGCCGACCACGGTGTGTCCGAACACGACAGCCGACGGGCCCGCGCGGCTGCCGTCCAGCGACGAGCCCGGCTCTCGAAGGCCGATGCATAAAGGCGCAGCTGAGCGTGGATGTGCGGGTGGAGCTTGTCGCGGTACGGGGGTGGGTGTCGCCGTGCGGCCGTCGCGCCCGGGGTGCCGGTCCCCGTCGTCCTCGATGACGGCGCCGGACTCCCCGGCCGCCAGTACCCGCCGCCGGGCGGGGCCACTTCCGGACCTGCAGGGGGCGCCGGCCGTTCCAGTTTTCCGGAACAGCCCTCGATGCCTGCGCCGTTGCGGGCAGGGGCGGGCCTGCCGCGGCCCGGGGACCGTACACAGATCCGATGCCCATCGCCCCGGGTGGGGCTGGGGCTCGTTTGTCTCGTGGGTAGAGGACGCGGCGTCCGGCAAGCGGCCGCAGTACGCTCAGGTCCACCCGCCACAGCACCGGTACTTCGCAAGCACCCGGGCTGCGTCGGCCCGGTCTACCGAGAGGAGGAGCGATGGCCTTCACGCTCGACCTTGCCGCCTGCTCCCGGCCCTGATGAGGCCCTGGCCGCGGCCACCGGGCTGCTGGAGCACCCCCCGCAGCCACCACACAACGACTACTGGGCCGCCCACGCCCAAGTCCTGCTCTCCGCCGCTCTTATGGCCGCCGCGGTCGACGGCTCGGGCGTGGAGACGATCCTCGCGTGGATTGCCGCCCCGGACGACGGCCGCCCGCTGGAACTGCTGCGCACGGGGCCGGTGCCCACCTGGGCGCAGGAGTGCGAGGCGATCCTGGCCCTCCCGGCCCATGATCTGAACTGCGTCCTGTTAACCGCCCGCGACGCCCTGCGGGCAAACCTTCAGCCGGCCGCGGGCAACGAGCCCGGCTGACCACCCGGCCATCACCGCCCCGCCCCGAGCCCGGCTGGCTCGGGGTGGGAGGCCCCGGCCGCGCTGCGCCCGGCCAGGCGCAGCGGCGAAGCCGGCCATGCCCGTCCCCGACGGGGCTGTCGGTAATGGGGGAGAGCATGGAGAGATGAGCGCCGGTAGGGCGCCTGTCGGCCCGTACACGGGTATCGGCAGGCTGTGCGAGCAGGTCCGGGACGCCCTCGCGGAGTGGGCGCCCCGGCTGCTGGGCGTGCACGTTCACCGGTCGCTGCCGGGTCCGGCGGAGGCGGCGTACCTGGTGGGCGCGGTGGCGGACGCCGCCGAGCTCACGGTCCTTCCCGCAGGCGGGCCGGGCGCGGACGGAGCTCCGCGCGGCGGCCGCCCGGGCGGCCGAGGGCCGCCGGGGACCGGCCGGGGGTGGACGTACGGGCGGAGCTTGTCGCCGTGCGGGGAGGGTGCCGGCGTGCGGCCGTCGCGCTCGGCGTGGCGGTCCCCGTCGTCCTCGATGGCGTTGCCGCACCCCACCGGAGTAACCGCCGCCGGGCCCCGGCTACCCGCACGCGTGAGTACCTGTCTGTGAGACGACCATGACAAGCAGCTGCGGCGGTGAATGGTTCACTTGCCAGGGATAGCTTGGGGTGCCGGCGCGGGGAGGGTGTGTGGAAGAGCCAGGCTTCCGTCTACTGCTGACAGAGGCAGGTGACCGGAAGGTCGAGGCGGTCCATGCGATGCGTACGGTCACCGGTCTCAGTCTCTGGAACAGCAAACTTCTCCTCGACAGCGCGCCAGTAGCGGTCACGGCACCCAACTGGCTCGAGGTCGCAGAAGAGGCGGCCAGGGTCCTTGAGGACGCGGGCGCCCGCGCGACAGTGCTGTGCGACTGGTGCGACCGCACCATCAGGCGAGGGGCGGCGCCCATCGACGCGGCTCCGTGCAAGGGGCCGTGGCCTGCCGAAGCCTGCAGGGCGAGCTGCCCACCCGCCGCGCCACCCGCTTGTGAGCAGGGTTGATGTCGTGACTGCTCACGACTGCTACGGCGTCGCCTGGTCGCTGCTGCACCTGATCGAGACCGGCCCGGGGCCGGTACCACTGGTGACGCCTCCCGGCCCCGATGCCGACGAATGGCATCCCACGCTCTGGAACCGCTGGGGAAATCATGCCCTCACCGACGAGGACTTGACTCGTTAAGGCCCTCACGCCGCGACCTGGGCGGCCATGAAGCTCCGTTGGCCCTGGCCCTGGCCCTGGCTGCGGCGAGGCGGAGTGGCAGGCGCTCCTTGGCCTTGCGGACGACTGCCTGACCGTCATCGCCGTCTACGAATCAGCCGCCTGAGCCTTTCCCCGCGCACGCTGTGTGGTGCTCCGGCAAGGCGAGCGGCTGGGCCCTGCGGGCCGGAGCTGTCCGTCAGTCGATCGGCTGACGGGTCTCGGCCCGTACCTTCAGTGCGGTTTCCGCGATGCGGGTGAGGTCGACGGAGTCGGGGGCTTGCTGGGAGATTTCGGCGGTGACCACCCCGATGGAGGCGGCTGTGTTCTCGTCCGCCCAGGCGCACATCGGCAGGGTGGCCTCGGCTCCGCCCTGGCGTGTGGTCAGCACCTCGCAGGACAGTGTGATGTCGGAGCCGGGAGGCGTGACGTCCCTGACGGGAACCGCCACTTTTGCGCTCTCGCTCTTTGCCGCGCCGGCCATAATCTTCTTCCGCGACGCCGCGGGGTCCTTGAACGGGCCGTACATTCCGGAGATGACGAAGAGGCTCCAGACGTCGCCACTCCGCCTCTGTCAGATCCCCCCGACCAGTCACGCAAGAGCCAACGAACCAGTGGGTGACATGGGTACGGTCAGCATCTGCGATGCCACCACGCCAACCCCGGGTCTTCCGTCGGCTCGTGATGCGTTCGCCCGAGGAGCACCGCGTCCAGGAGCTCGACCTGCACCCGGAGTTCGCTGGCGGCCCTTGGCGGAAGCAGGAACAGAGCGTCTTGCAGCTTGTCCCGGGCCCAACCCTCGCCGCAGCAGGGACAGGTGAACTCCGCCTCCCATTGCCTCCACCGGCGCCTCGTGCCGTGGACGCGCACCGACCACACGCTCAGCGCCACCGCCACGATGCCCGGAGACAATCGCTCCCGTTCGAGCACACGGACAGCGGCATTCGCCGCTCCCGACAGACCTGGGACATCGCGATACTGCACCCAGGGTCTACCCCAGCCGCGTTCCGGCGGCCGAATTGAAGCTGGTGTTCTACGAGGCATGGCCCCTTCGGATGCAAGTCATGGACGGCATCCTCCCACAGCCCAAGATCGGCCGGACAGTACTTAGTGCCGCATCAGGCAGTTTGCCCTGGTCTCGCCGTGGTCGCAGGCCCGTACCCTCGTGGGATGCACTCTCATCTGCGCTTCGAGAATCCGCCAGCGCTGCCTCACGAGGTGGTGGTCGAGACGTTGGAGCGGGCGCTTCGCGATCGCTCGCACGAGGGTGAGGCGGCAAGTGTCTTGGTCGGGAGTGCGTTGAACGACGAGGATCGGGAGTTCGTCGAGCACTGGTGCGTCCAGGTCGGGACGCGGGCTGTGTCGGGGAGCCCTTTGCTCGGCCTGGCTGGTTTATGCCTTGGACACACCGCCCGGCGCTTCGGATATCTCAGTGCTGAGGCCCTTGCGCTCGCGGAGTCGCTGGCGGCGCGTGCCGAGGCGGATCCGAAGGATGTGGACGGTCGGGCTCTTGATGGCTTTGACGACGCCCGGAGCTTCCTGCATCTGTGGTGAGGAGAGCTGTCACAGCCGGGGCCAGGCGGCTGGAGCCGTCGGCGGCGGGCCTGCCCGCGTCCCTCGCCCGGAATGCGGGTGCACGCGCCCTCAAGTGACCGACGCCCCGGAGCCCGGGCGTGCCGCCGAGGCTCCGGGGCGTGCCCCGGCCTGCTCACCGGGGAGGCGGACGCGGCCGACGACCTCACTGGGCGCAGAGCGAGGGGGCGGGGCCGGGCGGGTGAGTTCGCCCCCGGTCGGCCGATGTCGGGTCGGCGTTGCGTCGCGTCGTACAGGCGGGTCGGCGAGGCTGAGGTGGTCCGCGGCTCGCTGGGGGTCGCCGTAGCCGGGAGTGTCAGTTCATGCGTCGTTCTGTGCCCGTCCTGCTCGCCGCTGTTGCCGTCACCGGGTCACTCGCGGTTCCCGCTGCGGCGGCGGACCCGACGCCGATCACCTCGCCCTACGTCCAGGCCGCCGCGGACGTCACCGCCGCCGGTGTGCTGAAGCGGGCGAAGAACATCGACTGGGTACGCCACATCAACACGGGCCGGTACTGCGTGAACGTCAGCGACCAGGTGAACCTGGCGTTCAGCGTGGTCCAGGTCGAACTGCCCAACTCCAACCGCCGCAGTTTCAGCACCACGCCCAACCCCGTGTGCGGTCCCAACGCCGTCACGGTCTACACGTACGACCTGAGGGGCAGCTACGTCGACAACCCCTTCACAATCGCCGTCCTGTGACCGCCCGGTCCGTGGACTTCCCAGGGATCCTGCCGAACAGGATGCGGCGTCCAGGGAAATATCGCGGCCTGCTTGGGGCATGAACGACACGCGGGCCGTACGGCCGACCGGTACCACAGCCGACACCGATGCCGACGCGCCCGCCCCTGCGGCGCGCCTGGCCGCCCTCGCCGCTGCGCTGGCCGACGAGACCCGCGCAGCCATCTGCATGACCCTGCTCGAAGGACGCGCCTGGACCGCGGGCGAGCTGGCGCGGATCACCTCGGTAGCGCCGTCCACGTCAGCGGCCACCTGGGCCGCCTGCTCGAAGCGGGCATCTGCGCGACCGAGCGGCAGGGCCGGCACAGCTACGTCCGGATCGCCGACGCGGCGACGGCCCGCCTGGTGGACGAACTGGCCTCGCACGCCATACCTGGCCGGGACGCGGCACACGCGGTGGCCGTGGTCTCCCGGCCCGATCCGCTGGCGCGCGCCCGCACACGTGACCATTTGTCAGACACTGCCTAGAACCCTCCTCGCGAAGGGGTCCGGAGGGGGCTTCGGCTTTTCCCGGATGGTTCTCGCCCGCCCCGTGTACGGGGTGCCGGACATGCGGGACCGTTTTCCCTAGAGGACCTGCCGCCGTGCGACTCGGGGAGATACCGCCGGGGCAGCGGCCGACGTCACCAGGAGCGCGGCGGCAGGGGGAGCAGGTCTGCCCTGCGGTCCCCACTCTCAGGTCTTCCTCAGATCTGTGGCGCAAGATCCATTCCGGGTCATATGGTCGGCTCCGGCGCGCTACCGACCAACAACGCGCCACCGGCCAATAAAACGAGGGGACTTACTTTCTCATGCGCATACGCGCTCGTTCTGCTCTGACATCGGCAGTGGCGTTGGCCTCGGCCGCGCTCATGACCGCAGCCGCCGTACCGGCCTCCGCAGCGGACGCTCCCGTTCCTCCTGTGCAGAGCTACCAGGAACTCCTGGACAACCACCAGCCCATCTCCCTCAGCCGTGAGCAGGCGCAGCAACATGAGGCGTCGAAGACGTTTCTCGCGGCGGCGGATGCCGACCATCTCAGCGAGCACGACACCGATGCCCTTCTGTCCTCGGGCCGCTGGATCGCCTATCCCGTCGGCGCGACGGAGGAGACGGTGACGCAGGACCCCGAGGCGGGGACGCAGACGACGGTGACGAAGGAGACCAGCTCCGTCGCTGCGGAGAAGACGTCGACGGAGACCGTCCCGCTGGCGGCCCGGACGCAGTCCGGGTACCTCTCGCAGACGTACTGGCTGAAGGCGGCCGACGGGCGGAAATTCGCATACTTCCAGATGCGGCAGAACTACAGCTACAACGGGCGGGCGGTCACCGCGTACGAACAGCCGATCATCAACCACAAGGTCTACGCGTGGGCAGAGGTACTGGGCTGGTCCTTCGAGGGGCTCGACCTGAGCGGGTCGAAGGGCCCGTCGTACTATTCGTGGCGCGGCAACGGTCACGGCGGTCTCGAGACGTGGCGCAGGGCGAACTTCAAGTACGACCCGATCCACCTCGACATCGGGTCGCTCCACCGGTACCCGTGGCTGCACTTCTACCAGCACGCCGACGGCACCGAGTACTCCACCACGGGCATGTAGGCCGCACAATATGTGCTGGGGAGCCTGCGGGTTCCCCAGCCTTCGACTCCAGGGGACATGTGATGAAGAGGACCGTTCTTGGCGTTGCGGGGCTGTAGTTCATCATCGGGGCAGGCCTGGCGTCCGCACGGCACTGGCCCTTCTCCCTGGTCGCGCTGCTGGGGCTGGTCATGATTCTCTCGGCCGCTGCGGGGCGTGAGGTGTGGGCGCGGCGGGGGTTGTGGCTGGCCGTTTTCACCTCCGTCTTTCTGGGGCTGACGTGGTGCGTCGCTGAGCTGGCACGGGCCAGTGGGCAGCATCTGAGCGTGGAGGACCCCGGAGCGGTGGGAGCGTACGTCCCGGGGCTGGGTGTCCCCGCCGCCGTGGTGCTGTGGGTTCTGCGGCGCCCTGGCCAGCCCCGCTGACGCCGTTTCCGGCCTGCGTCTCACCGGGAACCTCAGCGGCGCCGAACCCTCCGGGAGGTCCGGCGCCGCTTGGCGCGTGAGACTGCCGAGAGAGCCGGCCCCCTACGGGGACCGGCTCTTGGCGCATCCGAAGAAGCGCCCGCCGAAGACCTGCCTGCTGATTCCCTGCCTGCGCCCGGGCCAGCACGCAAACCTGCACCAGGGATGGCCGCCGAGATCCCCCGACACGGCCGTCTTCTACGCGACTACGCCGGAGTACTCCTGGGGCGCAGCCAGGCGGGAGCCGAGACGGAAGCGCATCTCGCGTGCCGCCCGTTGGACCTCTTCGCTGTGCGCTTCGTCGTCGAGCACGGCCAGGAGCACCATCAGGGCGCGGGCTTCATCTGCGCTGATCAGCTTCAGTCGCGTCTCGTTCACACCGTCGAGCAGTACGTCCAGCATGTCGTCGTCCATGCCGAGACCAACGCCCGTCAGCCCACCTCGTCACAGGTCCGCTCTCGTTTCTGCCGGCACCAGGCCAGAGCACCCCGCGGTTCGAAGCCCCCGCACATGCAGGTCCAGCACCGAGATGGAGCCCGCCCCGCCCCAGGAGGCGAGGGCCGACCGCTCGGCAGCCCTGGTAGACCGCCGACCCGGGCTCGGCAGGCAGCCTTCGTGTGCTTGTCGACGGTGCGCCGCTGACCCAACAACGGGTGCTGTTGGCGTTCCGTTCGCAGATCCACGGTGCATGCACCACGGCGAGGAGGCAGGCTCGGTCTGCCAGGGGCGGCCTCGGTCCGGTTCCGAGAAGGCACAGCGGTGGCAAGGGGAGGGGCGGCGTCGTGGCGGCAGAGTGGGACTGGACGACGGCGGAGTTCGGTGACGCACACGCAGGCGTGGTAGGCGTACTCCTGGCCGATGGCAGCGAGCCGGGTCCGGTGTATTTCGATACCGGCAGCGGCTCCCACGTCCCTTCCTCGACGCACTGGTCCCTCTACGACGGGCACCTCGGACGCCCGCGGGCGGCAGCCCTGCGCGCCGCGTGTGTGTGCGGGTGGCGCGCCCCGGCCGAGTACCCACTGGACTGGGAGAAGATCGGCGAGCAGCGCTTGCACGAGGCGGACATCGATCTGACGAGCCCGCTCGCGGACTGGACCGCGCACCTGTCCGTCATCCGCGACACCACCGCGCCATTGCCCGAATCCCTCGCGGCGCTCCTGGTCCAGCTCGCCGACCAGCTGCAGACCGCTGCTGCCGACAGCCCGCTTGCCGCGCTCAGGGCCCTGAGCGTCCTTGAGCGCGTTAGCGCGCGGGTGGGGCAGGAGGCGGCCTCTGCGGTGCGTGGCAGCGCGGTATCGGTGGAGGAGGTGGCGGCCGCGCTGGGGACGAGTCCGTCCGCGGTCCGCAGTCTGTTGATCCGTTACGGCAGTTTCTGATCCCGGCGCCGGCGCGTTCGCGACTCCGGCTTCGGAGTCGTCTGGCATGCGCTTTCGCCGGTGGGCAGGGTGAAGCGGTGCATCGTCGGGTGCCGGGTGTCAGATCCCCATGGTGATGGCGAGGCGAGTGAGGTCGGCGGTGGTGTGGGCGTTGAGCTTGGTGCGGATGCGGCGGAGGTAGGCGTCGACGGTGTGCTTGGAGAGTCCCATGTGGCGGGCGGTCTGCAGGTAGGTGCGGCCGGCGGCGATGTGGCGCAGGGCTTCCTCCTCGCGGGGGGCCAGGGAGGCTGCGGCGTGCGGCTCGGTGAGGGTGAGGCTCATGGGATTTCCTCCGCCGGATCGGCTGTCGCACGCCAACACGGCGGAGGGGCCGAGGCAAGGCAAGAGCGGGGTCGGCCGCGGGTTCAAGGCGATCCCCAGCGGAACCGCATACCGGCTGTCGCCCGGCGCACGTCGTAAGGCTGGTCGGGATGCTCGAGCAGCCCTAGGAGCACGATCACAGCCCGCGCTTCGTCGCCGCTGATCAGCTTCAGTCACGGTTCACTCACACCATCGAGAAGCACGTCCAGGAGTTCAAAACGTGCCCCGAGACAGCCATCATGAGCCTGCTCGCTGCAGTGTCTTTCGGCCTGCCTAAGCTTCGATCATGGATTTGTGGGAGCGGTGGGCGGAGTGGAAGAGGCTGCGGGGGCAGGTGCCTGTGTGGCATCCGGTCGGGGTGGTGGTCGACGCCGACGGGCCGGTCGTGCGCCGACACTACGGGACTCATGGCACCGTCGAGCACGCCCCCCTCGTGCCCGGGGCGGACATTGCCGGGCTGGTGCGCGTCCAGCAGGAGGCGTTCGCGGAACGCGGTGAGCCGGTGGAGTGGAAGGTGTACGGGCACGACTCACTGGACCTGGAGCCAGCGTTGGCGGCTGCGGGATTCACCGCGGGCTGGGCGCGTTCCGTGCTGATCGCCGGCCCCCTGTGCGATGAGGAGCGCGGCGCCCCGCCTGCCGAGGTGGCCGACCGTCCGGCGGAGCTGCCCCGGCAGGGGGTGCACAACCTGTACGGCGTGCGGGATCAGGCCGAGCGGGCATGGAAGGTCGCCGTCGGGTCTCCGGGACCCCACGCGATGCCCTACGCGGAGATGATCGCGGACGGTGCCTCGGATGACGGTGACGTGTTCATCGAGGTCCTGTTGGAGGCCGGCCTCGTCGGCGCCGTCGCATGGATGCACGCCGAAGAAGGCTGCCCCTTCGCCGTCGTGGGCGGTCTGACCCGCGACGACGCGGACTTCGTCAAGGCGTGCACCGACGGATGGCGCAGGCTGTGGCGGGGCACAGCCCTCCTCGCGGAGGCCGACGGGCCTCTGCGCGCTCGGCTTCTGGAGGCAGGGTTCAGCGAGGCCGCCACCGTCCGCTCGTACCATTGGAGCCCGCCGGACTCCCCCGAGACGACCCGTCCCGCACAATTCCTCGACTGGCTCCATGACGACGGCCCGCTGTGGGATCGCTTCTACGCGGACTTCGACTTCAAGCCGAGCACCACATACCGGCCCGCGATCACAGATCCTTCCCCTTCAGCCGTCTGGGACCTGCACTCCCATCATCGCCTCGTCCCGGACCTCCCCGCGGAACTCGACGCGATCGTCCGCCGCGGACTCCTCGCCGCCACCAGGCCCGGGGAGTTCGTGTACTGGCTGGACTGGCAGCACAACGGCTACCGCTACGACCCACGCCGCACCGACCTCCCCGGACGGCCGCCCCGCCCCGGCGAGGGCACGTACCCCAACGGCGACTACTACCTCCACCTCACCGATGACCTGCGCCTGGGCACCTTCGGACACCCCTGGGAACAGACACTGACCGTCTGGGGCGCGACGCTCCTCGCTGCTGTCGAGGCGGAGTTGACCGAGCTGCTCGGAGAGCCGGTCAGGCACAGCCACTGAGCACCTGCGGTCAGAAACAATCACCGCAGTTGGCCGGAAACGACCTCGCAGCCCAGGTGCCACACCCGTGGGGCACGGGCAGAGCGTCCTACTTGGCCGAACGGGCACGTGTCCTGGGCGGTGTCCGCGCCGCGAGCGAGGCCTCGGGCTGGAGAGCCCTGAGGCCTCGCACGTGAGAGGCCGTGGCTGTCGACTGCCCGCTACGGTGCTGGGGTGTACGTCACCACCGTGTCGCCGCACTGGTCGGCGATGGTGTGCAGCGCGTCGTTCTCTGCTTCGTCGACCGCCAGTTCACGTGAGCGTCAGAGTCTCGGCGGCGGGTCACAGCTGCCCTGCCTGCCGAGGCTGGTCGACCCGGGTGCGCAGTTCTACCTGCGGTTTTCCGCCGGCAGCCCGGTCGGGTGCAGGTGCGTCCGATTGAGTATGCGGGTACGGCGCTTCGTGTGCGGCAACCGGTTGTGCGGGCGGTGGACGTTCGTCGAGCAGATCGAGGGGGAGTTGAGACCCGGCGCCACGGCCGGTGGGCCGAGGATCTGCGGGCCGTGCTCGCCAAAGGTCTTAAGGATGGCCGGTCCTGATGGGGACGACGGACAACCTCGGCCGCGGGTGTCAGTGCCCGCGCCTAGGGTGCCGGGCATGATCACGTTCACCGTCCAAGAGTCCTGGGACCGCATCGAGAGCTGGCTCGCGCGGTACGCCCCCATCACCCACGGGCTGCTGCGGCCGCCGGCCGTCCTGGCGGACATTACGGCGGCCGAACGGCGGCTGGGGGTGGCCTTCCCGCCCGACCTGCGGGAGTCGCTGCTGCGGCACGACGGTGTGGAGCTCCAGGATGGAACGCTCCAGCTCGACTACTACGGACCACTGTCCGGAGTCGGGGAGATCGTCCGGAGCACCGAGTTCCTGCGCGGGGTCGGGAAGGATCTCGCCGAGGAGGAGGCCCAGCTCGATGAGGAGGAACGCGACGAGTACGCGTACTGGCCGCACGAACGACTGCTGATCACCCTGGGCATCGGCTGGCAGTCCTCCGACGGCCTCTTCCTGGTCACCTGCCCCGGCCCGCACCACGGGCGAGTCGGCCGGTACTTCGACGAGTCGGGCTCGACCTTCACTCCCCGGGTGGGACTGCGGCACGTCCTCTCCGACTTCGCCACGGCCTTGGAGGACGGCCTGCCCTTCGACGGGCGGACACCCCTGGCCTACGAGGGCCGGCTGATCTGGGACGGCGGCGGGACGTTCCTCACCGACCCGACCTCCGCCCTGGACATTGCCGCCGGAGCCCCAGAGCCGCAGGCCCCACCCGCAGCCGAGCCGGCCCCGCCCGCCTCGCAGCCCGACGGGGCCTACGCCGTCATCACCTTTGGGGGCAGCGGATTCTTCGGAGCCGAACCCGCACTGCCCGTGCAGCCGGACGTCGTGTTCGTGGCGGGCATCGACCCTGGGGAACTGCTGAACCGGTTGGGCTCCCTGCCCGCGACCGCCAGGCCGCGGACCCGGGAACAAGTGCGGCTGTCCGCCGGTGCGCCCTGGGCCGCGTACCGTCCGATGGTTCGGGCCGGGTCCTGCGGTGACGGGTGGTCGTACGCAACACAGGAGGGCGGCGATGCCCAGTTCGACCGTCCCGAGGTGCTGGAACGACTGTCCCGCGGAACCCGGGTGGTGCGGCTGGTGAAGCAGGGACCCGAGGTGCGCGTGACCGTCGTGGAGGACGGAACGCAGCGGCCGGAAGCGAGCCGCCGGGTCGAATCGCCGCGAGAGGACTACGTGACCGGCCCCGACGGACAGCCCGCGCTCGGCCCCGGTGGACAGCAGTGGCAGCGGATTGGCGTCGATCCCTGGCCCGGCTCGACGGCCGCCTACACCCGCCTGCTGGCAGGCCTGACCGCAGAGCACGGCATCGCCTTCGATCCGGAGGCCGACGCGGCGGCGCCACTGGCCAGCGCGCTACTGCTGCCGGTCCTCGACAAGGTGCCGGAGGCACGGCACCCGGTCACCGTCGTACGCGACGTCGACCTCGGCGCCCTCATAGAGCGAACTCCACCGGAGCTGTTGCGCTCCGCGGCGGCGGCACAGCTCGCCCGGCTGGCGTCGGAGACCGGAATCGACGGCTACCCGGAGATCGCCCGCGCGCTGGAGCAGGCCGGCCGGGGCGAGCCGGTGGACCTGACGGCCGACGGGGCCCTGGACCTACGGATGCGGACCATCCGGGCGGAGACCCGGGCCGTCCGCGGACTGCTCGACGCGGCCCGCCACCAGCCCGACCCGGCGCCCGTCACCGCGGCCGACCTCGCGACGTGGCACGGACGGGACGCGGCAACAGAGGCCCTGCGCCGGTTCCTTCTCCTGCCCCTGCCCGCAGCGGTAGAGACAGTCCTGAGCCTGCGCGTATCTGTGCACTGGCGAGACGAACTGGCGGCGGATCTGGCCGACTAGGTTTTGTCCGGCCGATCATGCGCGGAGCCAGATGACGAGGGCTGCGGCAGTAGCGGTCCCGAGGAAGATGTAGCCGCGCTTGTCGTAGCGGGTGGCCACAGCTCGGGCGTGCTTGAGCTTGTTGATGGCCCGTTCGACGGTGTTGCGCTTCTTGTACCGCTCCTCGTCGAAGCCCGGTGGCCGTCCGCCGCGTGAGCCTTTGCGCAGGCGGGCGGCCTGGCTGTCGATCTTCTCCGGGATGGTGTGCCGGATGCCCCGGCGCCGCAGGTACTCACGGCACGGCCCGTTGCTGTAGGCCCTGTCCGCCGCGAGGCTGTCAGGCTTCTTCCGCGGCCTGCCCGGCCCGATCCTCGGGACACGGATCTTCTCCAACACCGGCTCGAACTGCGTGCAGTCCGCCCGCTGTCCCGGTGTGACGATCAGGGACAGCGGGCGGCAGCGGCCGTCCGCACTCAGCCAGATGACCGCGCCCAAGCAGGTGGCAGGGAAGGGCGACGTGGCGTGGTCGTTGCACTCCGCCCCGCTTCCCCGTGCATCCTCTGGGCTCAAGGAGGCCTCCATGACAGACCATCCGAACATCGCCGTGTTCAGACGCGCCATGAACGCTTTCTCGGCAGGCGACATGGACGCCCTGGCCGAGGTGTTCCACCCCGACGTGCGGTGGCACGTCCCCGGCCACTCCCCGCTGGCTGGCGACTTCCAGGGTCGTGAGGCCACCTTCGCCACATTCGAGCTCGACTTCCGACTGTCGGGCGGCACCTACCACCCGGAACTGCACGACGTGCTCGCCAATGACGCGCACACCGTCGCCCTGCTGCACGCCACGGCGTCCCGTGACGGAAGGGAGCTCGACATGGACTACGTCATCGTTTTCCACATCAGCGACGGAAGGATCACCGAGGGCTGGGAGCTGTGGGCCGACCAGAGGGCGTTCGACGCGTTCTGGTCGTAGCCTCCCGTCTCACGTGCGGCCACCTCTCCCAGTGGGCCTCCGGCGCGCATCCATACCGCGCTGACGCGTGCCGGCTGGGCATCCCACGTCAGCGACAGTCGATGCCGTCAAAACTCGGGTTCTGGATCACTTTTGGTGCCAGAGCCACGGAGGGTAACCAGCCCCGCGATCAGGAACGGTCGTGACCCACGACCTGCGCCTGCCCACGGAGCTGCCCAGCCTTCACAGGGTGGTACTTGGCGCGGCCCGTGCCGGCGACGGCGCGAAGCTCTAGGCGATTCAGGACTACGGGTTGCGCGATCTCGCCGCAATGGCTACTGACCGGTCCCGGCGCGGGAGATCGCGGGGAAGTCCACGGCCGTGTCGACGTAGTACTTGCGGATCAGCGGGCCGAAGCTGTTCGGGTCGTTGCCGAGGAGCATGAGCTTGATTTGCGCGATGGCGTCCGTGTGAGTGAGCGCGGATACCTTCGTGGCGGTGTCGCCGATGGTTTTCTTGGTCGTCCACGTCTGTCGGGCCTCTGTCGCGGCACTGACGTCGGGGTCGAAGGCCAGGAAGAAGGGGCGTCCGCCGGGGCCGCCGTCGTTGCCGGTGGCGAGGAGCGCGATCACGTGAAATCCGGCCCCGTTGGATTGGATGAACAGGCTCTTGGGTCCGCCGACGTGGTCGGTCGGGCCCTTGACGGTCACGGCGCGGCCGGCGTGCAGGCGCTCGCTGATCGCGGTCCACTTGGCCGTGATGTCCCCGGCCGCTGACAGGTCCGCGGGGTCGTACAGCCCCCCTGCTCCGGGCGAGCTGAGGGCGGTCCCTACGCGCTTGCCGCGGCCCTCGCAGAGCTTGTCCCGCATGCCGGTGAACATCGTGGTGGTCGGCAGCTGCAACCAGAAGGTGACGCGGTCGAGGACGGTTCCCGTGCTCGGCGCGGGATTGTTGTCGATCGCGGCCCCGATCCGGGTCCGCAACGACGCGACCGCCGGGTTGGTCACGTCCGCTTGCTGAAGGTACGCCTGCTCGATCATGAAAGATCCCCCCATCCAGCTCCGTTGCTCCCACTATGGCGTACGGAACGCGCTACCGGTGGAGCAACCGGAGAAGGACCAACAGCGGTGCTGGACAAGCTCTAAGGCGATGACTGGATTCGCCCCGATCGACGGCTTCGTGGGTCGGCGTGGCGGGGGTTGAAGCTGGATGCGGCCGTTGTTGCTGCGGCCGGGCCCTATGGGGAGCCCTGTTTCCTACCGGCTGCGGAGGGAACCGCTTGTCAGCTGTTGGGGGGCGTCAGCAGCGATGTCGGCGGCTCGGGTGTGCAGCCGAAGGGGCGTCACTTGGCAGTCTAGTGACGCTCCGTGACTAGTGCACAGAAGTTGAGCCAGAACCCGAGAACGAGCAGCAGATGTTCACCACTTCGGGAGGCAGTGAGGCTGGTAGCTGTTCGATTTCTCTTGCCGGCTTGAGAGCCCCGAGGTGTATTCGCTGACCATGTCGCCGGGTCGGCTGGCACCGCACGTCGTCAACACCTCTCTCCGGAAGCCATCACGAAGGTTGCCGATGATGTGACACTGGGTCATCTGTCGATCACGCTTCAGAGGAGCCTTGTCATGTCGAATGTCCCTGCTGACCTCAAGTACACGGATAATCACGAGTGGGTGCGCACCGAAGCTGACGGAACGCTGACGGTCGGCATCACCGACCACGCCCAGCACGCGCTTGGGAACATCGTGTTCTTTGATCTGCCCCCGGTGGGAAAACAGGTCAAGGTCGGGGATGCCATCGGCGTCGTTGAGTCGGTGAAGGCCGCATCCGACATCTACAGCCCGGTCTCCGGCGAGGTCGTCGCAATCAACGAGGAGGCCGCCGACTCGCCCGAGGAAGTGAACAGCGACGCCTATGGCGTCTGGCTGCTCAAGATCACGCTGGCGAACGGCACCGGCGACGACAACCTGCTCGACGCTGCCGCCTACACGAAGCTGATCGGCTGATCGACTGACCCTGCTGCGTGACCTGTCTGCTGCACTGGCCGAGGCTCTGGAGAGCTTCGGCCAGCCGCAAGACAACAGGGTTCGAGACGGCCCCTCCGTTCCGACGTGCAAATCGTTCGATTTCCACGGCAGCCGAGTGCCTCCCGAAGTGGTGAACATCTGCTGCTCGTTCTCGGGTTCTGACTCAACTTCTGTGGTCTGTGATTGCGGGCACCGGTTACCCGGCCACTCGACCGACCACGTGGCCGGGGCGCGGTCTAGAAGTAGCCGGCGCGCATGTGCTGCGTGAGGTTGTCGAGGATCTCACGCAGCCACGGGCTGCTGCGGATGTTCGGCAGCCGGACCAGGGCGTGCCGGAAGGTTTCCGGGTCTGCTCGAAACAGGTGGCGGGGGCGCGGCGCGGGTGGGTCGAAGTCGTCGCGGAGGACGCCTTCGGGGAGGACGCCCGACGTAGGGACGGGCGGGTCCGGTTCAGGGAAAGCCAGCCACAGCCACACCCCGAACGGCAGCGGCACCGGGTACGCCGCTGGGTCGGCCGGCGCCCAGACCTCCCCCGTCTGCGGATGGGTCGGCACGAGGAGGACGTCGGCCTCGCCGTCGGGAGCAGGTCGTCCCGGTCCGGCCAGGACGGCGCGCCGCGGCGGCGGACCTGCGGGCAGCATGGCGTCGAGCGCGCGCCGGAACACCTCCGTGGCCAAGCCGTCCGGGACCATCACGGGCCGCCCCTCCGAGGCGGCCAGCAGGTGGGCGAGTGCTTGGCCAGCCGCCGCCTCCCACTGCGGGCTCCACGACCACCAGTGATTCGACCAGTGGCCCGCTCCCAGCCGCGACCCCCACCTGGAGATCGGCTCGAACGGGGGTGTGCCCTTGCCCTCCGCAATCAGATCCGCCCAGGAAAGCGGTGCGGCGTCGGCGCCGTCGACGGAGCGGCGACGTACGGCGTTGGGGGCGAGCCACATGGCCTGCCAGAGCGAGCAGTCGTCGATCCGGCTCGCCACGGGCAGACCACACGCCGCACAGGCCACGTTGGGGCCAGCAGCGCCGTCCAGCCCACAGCAGTAGCCGTCTCCGCGATTTTCCGGGATCAGTACGGTGCCGTGGGCGTCGCCGGGTGCGATGACGGTCGCGCCAGGCGCTCCGTCGGACAGGGCGTAGACCGGCGCGTAGACACCGCGGGCGGCTGCTTCGTCCGGATGGATCTCCTCCCACTTGCGCCACGGTGGTCCCCAGGGCTCCGAGTCCACGGCGAACGTGCCCGACTCCATGAGCACCGGGAGCTGGGCCCCATTCCCGTACTTCTGGTGGGCGTGGACCGGCAGGGCGACCTGGGACAGCGGGGTGGTGAGCTCAGCACCGCACCCCGCACACACGAAAACGAACAAATGCCCTCCGCCTGGGAAACAGAGGCATCATCGCAGTCCGGCAGCAGCTAGCCAACCAGTTTCGGGTGGGGCCGGACGACAGTCATCTGTCGCGCAGCGTGCGTGTCCACAGAAGTTGAGCCAGAACCCTTCGACGCGTACAAAGCCAGCGCTGACACCTCCATCGATCGCGGCGGCGTCTACCGGCACCCGATCCGGTACGTGCGCCTGCGCCTGGACGCGACCGTCGACGAGGTGCCCCGGTTCGGCGGGGGCCCGGCCGCCCGCAGGTTGAGCGGCCACGACGACTCTGGGAGGCAGAGCCGGTAGCCGGTGGGCCTTTCTGGACCTCATATCAGCTGCGGCGCCACGCCCGCTGGGTTGTGGCCTTGGGGGCTGTGTGTCAGCGGCTGGTGGGGCTGGCGGGGCTGCCCAGGTGGCGGGGGCGGGCCGGTGGGGGATGAAGTTGTCGGGGAGGGGTTGGAGCCGGGGTTGGACGAGAGGCCTGTCGTCGGTGAGGGATCGTGCGGTGAAGCCCGCGACGTAGGCGTTGGTGGCGGGCTGGAAGCTGATCAGGCTTCCCACGGGCTGGTTGGCGGCCTTTTCGATGACGGCGAGGAGTTCGTCTGCCCAGCTGATGCCGGCATGGCCGGGGACGGCCTGCCCTGTGCTGGGCAGAGCCAGGGCCAGGAGTTCGCGGTCACCGGTGACCCGCAGGAGCAGATGCTCGCGTCCGGACGTGATCGCGGTGATCCGGTCGCTGCGGATACGCATCTCGCCGACGCGTAGCCAGACCCGAGACCGCCCGGCGCTCACCATGGGCGGGCCGGTGAGGGCGGGACCGCGGACGCGCGGCTGCTGTGAATGCTGTCCATGGGGCCACGCTCCCAGGATTGGGGTGGTACGCGCTGGGAGTCGGGACGATTCCCGCATTGAGCCCGTTGGCGCACGGCCTGGCCGCTACGCTCAAGATCACGCCGTGCCGACAGGAGTGTGCGGACGAGGGCAGGTGCCCCAGGCGCTCTGGCGATCACCTGACCGCACGAGGTGCCCCTGCCGGCGGCAGGGGCAGGCGAAGCGCCACCTGTGCCGCGCCCCGACCTGAGCGCGCGCATACCGCTGAGGGAAGTTGCGTTTGATGCTCACCAGGGCGGGCCGCGAGCGCGTTAGCCTGACGTTTTCGAGACTTGTCTCTTCACGGCGCCGTTAAGGGCTGTCCCGTAAATGATCTCTGGGTGGCCTCGGGCTTGGTGGGGTGCTGTACGGCTGGCTGGCTATCCGGCGAGGGCGAGGTTGTGCATCCGTGCGATGCCGAGCATGGCGTGGTGGACACCGTCGCCTTTGAGGCGGCAGTCGCGGAGGATCTTCCAGGTCTTCATGCGGGCGAAGGCGTGCTCGATGCGGGCGCGGACCTGCTTGTGGGACTTGTTGTGGGCCTGCTTCCAGCCGGGCAGTTCCTCGCCCTTGCGGCGCCGGTGGGGCATCACGAGCCCGGTGCCCGGATAGCCGCCGTCGGCGATCGTCATGGTCGTGCCGACCACGGCCTTCGCGCCTGACTCCTCCCACGCCTTGCAGTCGTTGCGGTTGCCGGGTAGGGGCCGGCCGACCACCACGACAAGGCGGGTCTCGGCATCAATGACGACCTGGTGGTTGGTGGAGTAGCGGTAGTTTTTCGACTGCGCGGCGACAGTGTGATCGCGGGTGGGCACCAGGGTGCCGTCCACGATCAGCACGGTGTCCTTCGCGAACCGCTTGCGGGGCTGGAGAGCGAGCATCGGCCCGAGGTGATCGATGATCCGGTCCGCCGCCGACTTGGAAACTCCGAACAGTGGGGCCAGCTGGCGCATGGTGAGGTTCGTGCGCCAGTAGGCCGCTACCAACAGTGCCCGGTCCTCCAGCGGCAGGCTCCACGGTCGGCCCCTGCGGCCCGCATCCGCACCCTCGCGCCGCAGAACCGTCACCAGCTTCCCGAACTGTCGCCGGCTCAGCCCGGCGAACGGGGCTATCCATGACGGCTCCGACGCCGTAATCACACCAGACACCACAAGATCTTTTCACGGGCCGCAGTGCTGGCCTGCGGGTGGTCAGGAGGGGAATCGCTGCGGTTCCACAGCCTTGAGCAGGCACTCACGGTCGTCTGCGCTGATCAGTCCATCCGGAAGAGTCTCGTCCTCCAACAACGCGCGCAGGGCGGAAGCGTGTGCGGCGAAGGCGGCCCTGCACCACTCGCGTTCCGGGTGATCCCAGTCCTCCCCGAACAGCAGCACCTGACGTTCATCGTCGGCGTCGACGGGCGGAGACAGCTCTGCGGCAACGACCAAGAGGTCAATCAGGCCGGGCCGCACCGCAATTTCAGGGACGGCTGCCAGGCGGATCAGGAACGGCAGGGCAGCCGACATCGCGGCGCTCACGTGGAAGACGCTGTTCATCAACACATTGCCCAGCACCCGCAAGGCCTCGGGGCCGGCTACCTCGTCCAGGAGACCATGGAACAGGACCGGGATCCCGGCAGGGCACCCAGGAATCTGTGACCAGTTGACATCGGCGCAGCCCAACAGCGCGGGGTGGTCGCGTACAGCTTGCTCCATCTGCGGATGTTCGCGGAGGAACCGCGCGACGGCAGCCTCCTTGACCGCCGCATCCATCACACACATCTCCATGCCCCCGCTCCCACGCCCTCGCCCCGAACGGCGTCCGCAGGACGGAACCCTTCCCGGTGCGGGCGTCGAACGCAAGCGCCGAGGCCAGTAGCCGACACCTCCCACCCTCGGGGTAGGGCCAACCAGCCCGGTACGGATTCCGCGACAGCCCTTAGGAGCAGCAGCCCCGCCGGCATACGGAGTTTCTGGTGCCCCGTTCCATGGCCACGCTGCCGAGTGAGATCACCGGTACGTGCTGTGGCACAGTTGCGTCGGTGATGGCGGTCGCGCAGCACGTCCTGGCGACGGTCTCCGCGGACCGCGGGGACGTCCTGCGCGAGCTACTGCGGGCGCGTGCCAGTTTGCGGGAGATCGCGGTCCGCCTCGACGCTCTCGATGCCAACGGCACGACCGCGGTGGGGCTGGAGGGGGTCCAGGCCGACGCCCGTGCGGCGGTGCTGCGAGTGGATGAGGCGACGGTGCCGGTGATGCGGGAGAGGCGGGCCCGGTCGTGATGATGGACCTCGAAGAACTCCCCGACCTGCCCGTCCGCGTCCTGCTCGAACTCGCCGCCGCATGACTTGCATCCGGCCAACCTGATGCCCGGCTCCGACGAACTCTTCGAGGTGCCCCGCCAACGCCAGGTCATCGACCGCCCCTGCCGCCGCGCCGTGCTATCAGCCTTGTATCGGCGCTACAGCCATCCGCGCCTTGTGGCGTTCACCCCTGCCTGGAATCTGCTGACCGCCCCGAGTCTCTCCATCAGGTTGGACATCATGCGGCTGACGGTGCGGGGGGAGACGGAGAGCGTGCGGGCCGCGGCTTCGTCCGTGTCGCCCGCGGCGGCGAGGGCCAGGAGCGCTCGTTCTGTGGGGGTGCAGCCGTTGGAGTCGGGGCGAGGAGCCGCCCCAAAGGGTGTACCTGCGGACCAGCACTGCTCGAACAGCGCACGGAGGGCGGTGACGATGCCCGGGCTGAGGATTTCGAGTGCGCCCGCGCGGGGGTTCTCGGGATCGACGGGGATGATGGAGACACGGCGGTCAATGATGATCATTTGTATGGGCACGGTGGGTATGGTGCGCATCTGACCACCGCGCTCCGTCAGCCATCGGGCGTACGCGAGGGTGTCGGGGTCGTTGCGGAAGCTGTCGCGGCACACGGCTCGGATGACGACTCCGCGGCGCAGGGCCTCTTCGTTGAGCGGAGTGGCGGCGCTGCGGGCGTCCGGGCGGTGGGCACCGCCGGGGTTCAGTGACAGGCATTCGAAGTGGGTGGTCCGCTGGAGTTGTTCCAGTCTTGTGCGGATCGCGTCGAGGCCTTCGAGCCGGGTGGAGCTGTCGGACAGTCTCGTGCCGAGGTGGGCGGCGGCGATGGCTGCTATCTCCGCTCGGGCGCTTTCCACCTGGGCCTGGCGTTCAGCGATCTCCGCCTCGGCGGAGGCCAGCAGGGTGGCGAGTCCGACTTCGGGGCTGACCGGGCGGAGGCCGGCCGCCGTCTGGCCCGACGGTTTGAGTAGGGCGAGGCGGGCGAGTTCGTCGAGGGCGCTCCGTGTCGCCTGCTCGTCCAGTCCGGTGTCCGTGACGAGGGCGGCCACCCCGTGGTCAGGTCGCTCGAGCATCGCCCGATAAACAGCTTCTGCGTGGGCAGACAAGCCCAGCCACTGCAACATGAGATCCCCCCCGGATACGAAGACTTGATCCTAAAGGATGTTGCAGGCAATTTCCGGAGGCAGTTTTTCCTAAAAAGGTGGAGTGTTGCGGGCTGAGGCGGTGTGGGTGGAGAAAATCACGGGATGGCGGATCTACCGATTTGCGATAGATACCCGCTGTTGGGGGGAGCGGGGCGTATGAGTACGGGTGGCTGCGTGCTGCCGCACCGACGCCGTACCGCGAACTGCTTGACCCGCCTACGTATCTCCCCGCCGCCTGCCGCTTCGTCCAGCGACTGCTTCCGCTCCTGACGCTCGAGCCTGGCGTGGTTCTGCTTGCAGACTGGGACCCAGGTGGCGTCATGGCGCCAGGCGCCTTGCCGCCACTCGCATGCTAGTGACACCGGCTCACGGCGCGGACAAGCTTGCTCCATCGCACACGGCACCTCCCTGAATGGGGGAGATGAGATGAGTCCGTCGACCGGCACGCCTATTGGGGTTGAGTTCTTCATGTCCTACGTCACCGCACGCCTGCTCGTGCCCGCCGCACTCTTCGCCGCCATCGGATCTGGTGTATTCGTTCTCGGCCTCTCGGAAACGCGGCACACGACTGCGGGCGATGATTTCGGGTGGAGCAGCACGCACCAAGTGCTGGCCGGCGATGGCTACGGATGGAGCGCGCCGCGAGACGGTATCGCCCACCCGTAGCTTCGCTTTTCGATGCAGAGCGAGAAAGGCAAACCCGCCGGAAGTCGCCATGTATATGATCACATTCAAGTTGATCGGATCCTGTGGATCAGTCACAGCCCCGAACGATGTCAGGGACCTTCTTACGGCCCACTTTGCTCCTGCGGACGGCATCGAGCACGTGACCGCAACGGGGGCTGCGGGGGACGATCGCATCGATCTGGTTCTCTTCTCCCTCGCCAACTCGGAAGCCGAGGCCATGCTCACTGCTCGTGCAGCGTGTCTGCGCGCCCTTGATCGCGCACCCGAGCTCATCGCCTGGCGTCTGTCGGACGGCGCTGCTGGCGACGGGCCCGGCATTCGCTGAGCACTCCGGTATTCCGTCAGGAAAACCCCGGTCGATCGCCTGTCGAAATCAAGCGGCCAGGTTCGGATCGAGCACCATGCGTTTTCACGTTCAACCGCCATAGCTGGTGAGGGCATGGCCCGGCGCCCGGGGAGATCTCCGCGCCATATGAAATGGGAGAAGATGTCTGCAACCCTTGGTCGGCGGCTTTGCCATGCCGTGGCGACCACGCTCGGCTTGGCCATGGTGATGAGTGTCGCTTCGGTGTACGCGCCGGTAGCCGCCGTTGCAGATGCGCTGCCGGTGAATGAGGGCGAGAAGGCGCTCAAAGCGGCAGTCGCATCGGGCAAGCCCGTCGAGGTGGTGGGCGAGCGAACTGATTCATCGACCACCTTCGCGAACCCTGACGGGAAGTCCTTCCGCCTGGATACCTCAGCCGTTCCTGTCCGCGTCAAGGCCAAGAACGGGTCGGGCTGGGTCACCCCGGACGCGACGCTCGAGGTCCGCGCCGATGGATCGGTGGGGCCGAAGGCCGCTGTCGCCGACATCAAATTTTCCGGCGGGGGTGGGCAGAGCAGTCTTGTCACCATCGAACGCGGTGGGCGCTCGATGTCGTGGGGCTGGCAGGGCGGGGCCCTGCCCAATCCGGTTCTGGACGGGGACAGCGCCGTGTACCCGGAAGTCCTGCCTGGCGTGGATTTGAGGATGACGGCCACGCTCAAGGGCTTCCGCGAGGTGCTCGTGGTGAAGACACCTGAGGCTGCGAAGAACCCGAAGCTCCAGCGCGTCGAGTTCGACCTCCAGGCGAAGGACGTCCAGCTCAACACCGGCAACGACGGCGGCCTTGCCGCCACCGACGCCAACGGAAACCGAGTCTTCAAAGCACCCCCGGCCCTGATGTGGGACTCCAAGGGCGTGCCCGCCCCACTCGCGCTGTCCCCGAAGGAGAAGGTCGCCGCTGCCAAGGCTGAAGGCGGCACCCTGCCGCAGGCGCCCGCGGGCGCCGAGCCGTCAGGAGACCCCGCGGACGGGCCGGCTCTTGGCTCGCAGGTCGCGAAAATGGCCATCCACGTCGATGCCGACTCGCTGGCCGTCGTACCGGACACGGCCATCCTCAAGCAGAGCGATCCCGCGGCCTTCCCGCTCTACATCGACCCCTCCGTCGCCCTCGACGACGGGACCGAGCACACCGCGCTCCGCAACGACGGAGTGTCCTTCTGGAACTGGGACAACGGCGACGACGGCCTGGGCAAGGGCATGGGCAAGTGCGGCTCCTGGAGTGGTTACTACTGCGGCCCGGGCTACGTACAGCGCCTGTACTTCGAGTTCTCGCCGAGCAAGCTCGTCGGCAAGGAAGTCCTGAACGCCCGCTTCCGCGTCACCGAGCCGTGGGCCTTCCAGTGCGACCTGCGCAACGTGTGGCTGGTCCGGATGGACGGGGAGATCGGCCCGTCGACGAACTGGGGCAACAAACCCAACTACGCCGACCTCATGGGAGACCGCTGGCTGTCGGCCGGCCGCGGATCGGCCTGCGACCCAAATTCGCCGGCGGCGCCGGTCGAATTTTCCGACAACCTTCCTGACGAGCCGGACGAGAACCTCACCCCCACCGTCCGCGACTTCGCCAACGGCCGCTACAACCGCCTGAACCTGGAGCTGCGCGCGGAGGACGAGTCGGACACGGCCGCGTGGAAGCGCTTCCGCAACGACGCGGTCCTGTCCGTCGACTACATCGGCAAACCCAACACCCCGATCTACGTCGGCCTGGTCACGGGCACCGGGGAGATCTGCTCGAACGACCCGGCCAAGCCGTCGATCGTCTCCGACCCGACGCCAGCCATGACCGCGATCACCGAGACCGTGTGGGGCGGCGAAGCGGGCGCCCAGCTGCGGATCCTGATGCAGACCGAGAAGAAGGAGACCAACGGCACTTGGACCCCGGTCAAGGCCAACGCGGCCGACGCCGACTACGTCAGTCGGCCATCCTCGGGATTTGTGGGGGACAACGTCAAGGTCACCAGTGACCCGCCCGCCACGCTGACGGACGGCGCCCAGTACCGCTTCCGGACCTGGACCCGGTCGTACGCGGACGGCAACGAACGAACCAGCGCTCCCAGTACGGACTGCTACTTCAAGGTCGACTCCAGTGCCCCCAAGGCCCCGACGGTCACCTTCGGAGCTCCGTACAGCCCGTGCACCAGCACCTCGTGCACGGCAGCTGGCAAGCCCGGCCAGGCGGGTCAGTTCACCTTCGCTCCGGCGACCGGCGACACCGTCACGGCATTCCAGTACAAGCTGTCCACGGACACCACGTGGACCGAGATCGCCGGCTCGAACCCGACCGTCTCGATCACTCCGCCGCTGTCGGGGACGATGAAGCTGAGCTTGAAGGCCAAGGACTCCGTGGGCCGCTGGGGCGCGACGAAGATCGTCGACTTTGTCGTCAAGGAGGGCCCCAACCCGATCGGCTACTGGACCTTCGACGAGGCCTCCGGACAGGCCATCGACACCTCGACCACCGACCCGGCGCTCAGGAACAACATGTACCTCGCCGCCGGAGCCCAGCGCCCCGCAACCGGCCGACGGGGCTGGGTGCAGACGCCCACCCCGCACGAGGACCGCGCGCTCCAGCTGACGAACGGCCAGTACGCGAACAGCGACAAGCCGGTGTTCGACACCCGTAGCTCCTTCACCGTGGCCGGCTGGGTCCGCCTGGACCGCACGGACGGCACCTTCTCCATGCTGGCCCAGGGCGGCAAGAACTTCAGCGGTGTCGCCATCACCGCCGCCGCCGGCCAGCCGTGGTCGATGCAGATGGCCACGGACGACACGGCGGGCGGTACCGGCGCGATCAAGAGGCTGAGCGGTCCGAACCCGGCGCAGGCCGGGGTGTGGACACACATCGCCGCCACATACAACGAGTCCACCGACCTCGCGAAGCTGTACGTCAACGGGCAGCTCCAGGGCCAGATGACCGTCACCAACCCCATCGCCTCCACCGGAGTCATGGGAATCGGCGCCGCCAAGCAGTCCGCCGCTTGGACGGAGCACCTCCCGGGTCGGATCGACGAGGTCAAGGTCTGGCAGGACGAGAAGAGCGCCGACGAGGTAAAGCAGGACTCCTCGCTCTTCGACCCGGCGACCGGCAAGCCCGCCGTCGACCTGGCCGGAGCCTGGGACCTCACCACGGCCGGCCCCGCCTTCGCCGACACGTCCGGTAATGGCCGCGCCCTGACCGCGACCACCGGTACGCCCGTCACGGGCGGCGCCCTGGTCCTGAACGGCTCCACCCAGGCGGCCACCGTCGCGGGTCCGGTCGTCGACGACACGGGTTCGTTCACGGTGACGGCCGAGGCGAAGCTCGACAACACCGCCCTCCTCGCCAAGCCGAACGGCTACAAGGCCCAGGTCATCGGCCAGCGTACGGCCACCGGTTCCTCCTGGAGCCTGTGGTTCGAGAAGACCGGCATCCGCCAGGAGCCGGACGAGCGGGACCCGACCAAGATGCTGGACTTCGTCGAGGGCAGCTGGCACTTCGGCCGCCTGACGGCCGACGGCACTGGGACCTCGGTGGCCAGCGACAGCCCGGCCGCGCTCAACGCGGGCGTCCAGGTGACCGGTGTCCACAACGCTCAGGACGGCACCATCACCCTCTACGTGGGCGCGGCCGGCCAGGCCCAGCCCAAGGCCTACACGGCCAGCATCGGCAGCGGCGAGCTCGCCGTGGGCAAGGGCTTCACCAACAGCGCCTGGGGCAACTTCCTGCCCGGCCAGATCAAAAACATGCGCCTGTGGTCCGGCGCAATGAAGGACGCCCAGCAGGTCACGGACACCGTCTTCGGCTCCGGTAGCTGACCCTCCGACTCCACCACCGATTTGCCGTGGCCGCCCCGCACAGGGGCGGCCACGGCCTCACCCGTACCCACAACCCCTATCCACATGGAGCATTCGTGTCCATCCGACCACCAGGCGGAACAATCCGCCGCCGGCTGCCGCTGGCGGCCGCACTGGCCCTGGCCCTCGCGGTGCCGGGCGTCATCACCCCGATAGCGGAGGCCGCGGACCTGCCGGGTGCCCCGAAGATCGCGAAGCACAAGGACGCCAAGGTCCGGGCCGTCAACGCGCAGGGCGCCAAGGAAGCCCGGGAGTTGGTGGCCAGGAACCAGGCCGAGAACAAGGTCCAGGCGGACCGGGCCCGCGCCGAGGCCAAGGCCGACTGGCCGAAGGCGGCCACGCTGGAGGGTTCGGCCGTACGGTCGGGCTCGCGCCTGCTGGTCGACGTACGGTCCACGGCTCGGGTCAAGAGCCCGCTGCTCAATCCGTCCGTGCCCAAGGGGCCGGCGGCGCCCGCCGCGGCTCCGGAGGGAGCGGTCGGGAAGTCGACCGTCAAGGTCCTCGACCAGAAGGCGGCCGAGAAGGCCGGGATCACCGGCGTGCTCTTCTCGGCCACCGGTCCCACCAACGGGCCGGCGCAGCTGACCGTCGATTACGGCTCCTTCGCCTCGGCGGTCGGTGGCAACTGGTCCACCCGCTTGGGGCTGGTCAGCCTGCCCGCCTGTGCGCTGACGACGCCCGAGAAGGCGGAGTGCCGAAAGACCACCCCGCTGCCCTCGGCCAACGACATCAAGAACCGCACGGTGACGGCCGACGTCACCTCGCTCCCCGCCGGAACCACGACCACCACCAAGGCCAAGGCCCCGGCGGCCGAGGCTCCGGCGGTTTTCGCCGTGATGGCGACGGAAACGGCCTCGCCCCAGGGCGCGGGCGACTTCGCGGCGACCCCGCTCGCGGCCTCCTCCAGCTGGGAGTCGGGAGCCGCGGCCGGGGCGTTCGCCTGGTCCTATCCGCTGACGGTTCCGGGCGCCGTGGCGGGTCCTACACCTTCGCTCTCGCTCTCGTACAGTTCCGGGAACGTCGACGGCCGGACCGCGAACTCCAACAACCAGGGCTCGCAGGTGGGCGAGGGCTTTGACCTGACCTCCTCCTACATTGAGCGCAAGTACGGCTCGTGCGACGATGACGGACAGGACGACAAGTTCGACCTGTGCTGGAAGTACGAGAATGCCTCGCTCGTCCTGAACGGCAAGTCCAGCGAGCTGGTCAAGGACGATGCGACGGGCAAGTGGCGCCTGAAGGACGACGACGCCTCCCAGGTGACCTGGGGGACGGGCGCGGACAACGGCGACAACGACGGCGAGTACTGGAAGGTGGTCACCGGTGACGGTACGACCTACACCTTCGGCCTGAACAAGCTCCCAGGTGCGGGCTCCGAGCGCACGAACTCCACTTGGAGCGTCCCGGTCTTCGGTGACGATTCCGGCGAGCCCGGCTACAGCAAGGGCTCGGCCTTCGCCAGCCGCTACGAGACCCAGGCCTGGCGCTGGAACGTGGACATGGTGCAGGACGTTCACGGCAACGCCGCCACCTACTGGTACGCCGCGGAGACGAACAACTACGCGAAGAACGGCGACAAGACCAAGCTGCTGCCCTACACGCGCGGCGGCGCTCTCTCCGAGATCCGCTACGGCCAGCGCGCGGACTCGCTCTTCACCGGCACGCCCTCCCACAAGGTCACTTTCGACTACAAGGAGCGGTGCTTCGCGGCGAGCTGCACCGACCTGACGAAGGACACTTCGGACAACTGGCCCGACGTCCCCTTCGACTCGATCTGCTCGGCAAGCGAAACCGACTGCCGGGCGTCCGGGCCGGCCTTCTTCACCCGCAAGCGGATGACGGCGATCAACACCTTCGCGTGGTCCACGGCCCTGGAGCCGGACAACTACGCCCCGGTGGACACCTTCGACCTGGCACAGGAGTACCTGGACCCGGGCGACCTCGGTGACACCAGCGACCAGTCCCTGGTTTTGAAGTCCATCAAGCGCACGGGCAAGAACGGCGGTACGGTCGAGGTCCCGCCGGTGGACTTCACCTACCACATGAAGCCGAACCGGGTGGACATCGATGGGGACAACATCGTCCCGCTCAACCGCCCCCGCATCAACACGATCACTTCCGAGACGGGCGCCATCACCACGGTCACCCTCTCCAACCCGGAGTGCGTGCGCGGCTCCAGGATGCCGGTGGCGGAGGACGACAACTCGCTGTCCTGCTACCCGGTGTACTGGCCGATCAACGGCGGTGACCCCAAGCTCGACTGGTTCCACAAGTACAACGTCACGGCAGTCACCATCGCCGACCCGGCCGGCCAGAACGACCTCGTCGAGAACGCCTACGAGTACGCGAACCCGGGCTGGCACCACAACGACGACCCGCTGACTCCCGAGGACGAGCGCACCTGGTCCGACTGGCGGGGCTACGGCAAGGTCACCGCCTACACCGGAGCCGTCGGCAAGACCCGCTCGAAGACGGTCAAGGTCTTCATGCAGGGCATGCGCGGCGACACCCGGAAGGGCACGACGGCCACCCGCACCACCACGGTCGCGGCCGTACCCGTGCCGGGCCTGACCATCCCCGACGTCAACGACGACGACCAGTACGCGGGCTTCCAGCGCCAGCAGATCACGTATGACGGGAACACGCCGCTCTCGGTGTCCGTCACGGACCCGTGGAGCAAGGAGACCGCGAGCCAGCAGAAGTCGTACGCCAACATCAAGGCCTTCTTCGTCCGCTCGCAGACCGCGTACAAGCACACTTTCCTGACGGGCTCCAACACCTGGCGGACCACCCGTACCGATACCGCCTACGACGCCTACGGCCTGCCGACGTCGATCTCGTCGGCCGGTGACACCGCCAAGACCGGCGACGAGACCTGCACCCGTACCTGGTACGCCCGCAACGATGCCAAGGGCATCTCCGGCCTGCCTTCCCGCAACCGCACTGTCGGTGCGGAGTGCTCGGTCACGGACGACAAGCTGGGCCTGCCCGCCAACTCGGCGACCCGTGGCGACGTCCTGTCGGACCTGGCCACCGTGTACGACGACAACGCCGCAACCGGCTGGACGGCGAACCAGACCCCGACCCTGGGCCTGCCCACCTGGACCGGCCGCGCCCAGGCCTACCCGGCGGCAGCCGGAACCGCCGACCGCAACCCGGCCGGCGGCGTCGGCTGGCAGACCGTCACCAAGACCACCTACGACACGGCCGCCGCAAAGCTCGGCCGTCCGCTGAGCGTCAGTGACGCGGCCGGGAACACGACGACGACCAGCTACACACCCGCAGCCGCGGGCCCGCTGCAAGTCACGGTGGTCACGGAGCCGAAGCTCGCCTCGAACGGGCAGCAGCACAAGAGCTACAGCTACACGGACCTGCGCGGCTCGACCGTGCGATCCATCGACGCCAACATGGCCTCGACCTTCAACACCTACGACGGCCTCGGCCGCGTGACCGCCACGTGGCTGCCCAACCGCGGCCAGTCGCAGTCCCCGAACGCCACGTACGACTACCTCTTGGAACGCGGCAAGCAGCCGTGGACCTCGGTCAGCACGCTGACGGCCGACGGTACGACCTACAAGACGGTCTACACGATCGCCGACGCACTGCTCCGCCCGCTGCAGACGCAGACCCCGTCGCCGAACGGCGGCCGGATCCTGACGGACACCCGCTACGACTCCCGCGGCTTGGCCTACGAGTCGTACGCCGACATCTGGGACAAGGACAAGGGGCCGGAGGGCGTCTACGCCCGCGCCGAGTACGGCAGCACGCCGTCGCAGACGGCGACCGTGTTCGACGGCCTCGGCCGACCGGTCACTTCCTCGCTCCTCGTCTACGGAGTGCAGAAGCAGTCCACCACCACCAGCTACACCGGTGACTCGACCGCCACCACGGCCGTCCAGGGCGGCACCGCGACCCGTACGATCACCGACGCACTGGGACGGACCGTCGAGACCCGGACCTACTCGGGGACGACGCCGAACGACCTCGCCTATGGCGGCACCGCGCCCGGTACCCCGTACACCAGCGTGAAGCAGACGTACACGGTCGACGGCAAGCAGGCCACGACCACCGGCCCGGACAACGCCAAGTGGACGTACGGCTACGACCTCTTCGGCAGGGCCACCACCGCTACGGACCCCGACAAGGGCACCGGTACCACCACCTACACCGCGCTCGACCAGATCGCGACCACGAAGGACTCGCGCAACACGGTCCTTGAGTACGCCTACGACGAGGTCGGTCGCAAGACCGGTCTGTGGAAGTCGCCGAAGTCCGACGCCAGCCAGCTCGCGGCATGGACCTACGACAGCGTCCGCAAGGGGGCTCCCACGGCCTCCACCCGTTACGAGGGCGGCCTGACGGGCAAGGCGTACACCAAGTCCGTCACCGCCTACGACACCCTGGGCCGTCCGACGACGACCCGGCTGACCTTGCCCTCCGACGACCCGCTCGTCACATCGGGCGCCATCGCCGCTACCACCGACCACACGATGACCTACCGGCTCGACGGGACTGCGAACACGGTGGCAGCGCCGGCGGTCGCAGGTCTGCCCGCCGAGACCCTTCAGGTCAACTACAACAACTTCGGCCTGCCGAAGGGGCTTTCCGGCACCACGGACTACGTGCAGGACGTGGCGTACTCCCCGGTCGGTGAGATCGAGCAGCTGACGCTGGCCCGTTCCGCGGCCGCCGGGGTACGCAAGACGTTCATCGGCAACACCTACGAGGACGGCACCCGCCGTCTGCTGAAGTCCACGGTCAACGACCAGACCCACAACGGCATGCTGCAGGAGCTGACCTATAACTACGACCAGGCCGGCAACGTCCTGTCGATCTTCGACTCGGCCCCGCTCAGCGGCTTCACCAAGGCCGACAACCAGTGCTTCACCTATGACGCCCAGCGCCGTCTGACCGAGGCCTGGACCCCGAAGACCGCGGACTGCGCCGTCTCGGGCCGTACCGCCGCCAACCTCGACGGCGCCGCCCCGTACTGGAACAGCTACACCTACACGGCGTCGGGCCAGCGGGCCACGGAGAAGACCAACACCGGCGCCCCGCAGACCCGCACCTACTGCTACGACCCGGCCCGCCCGCACGCGGTGGCGGCCACCACCACCGGCGCCACCTGCACCGGCATCACCCCCCAGTACACCTACGACGCGACCGGCAACACCACCAAGCGTGCCGAGACGCCGGGCAGCGCCACCTCCCAGACACTGAACTGGGGTCCGGAGGGCAAGCTCACCAAGACCACGGAGGGCGCCACCGCCACCGACTACGTCTACGACGCCGAGGGCGAGCTCCTTATCCGCCGCGACCCGGTGGGCGAGACCGTCCTCTACGCGGGATCCAACGAGGTGCACCTCAAGGGTGCCAAGAAGTGGGCAGTCCGCTCCTACAGCATCGCGGCCGTTAAGGTCGGGGTACTGACCAACGAATCCGGCACCGCCAAACTGTCCTTCGTCGCGGCCGACGCCCACGGCACCTCGTCCCTGACCATCTCCGCCGACGACACCCAGGCGGTGTCCAAGCGCTACACCACCCCGTTCGGCTCGGCGCGCGGACCGGCGGCCGCCAACTGGCCGGACGACAAGCGGTTCCTCGACAAGCCGGAGGACACCGGCACGAACCTGACCCACGTCGGCGCACGCGAGTACGACGCGGCCCTCGGCCAGTTCATCAGCGTCGACCCCGCACTGAGCCTCGACCAGCACCAATCCCTCAACGGCTACAGCTACGCGAACAACAGCCCGCTCACTTTCAGCGACCCGACGGGCCTCGAGAGCTGCGGCGGCTACGGCTACTGCGGTGGCGGCGGCTGGACCAACGGCGATTACATCGAGGACGTGGACGACGGCGGCGGTGGCGGTGGCGGTGGCGGCGGCGGCGGTGGCGGAGGCGGCGGTGGTGGCGGTGGCGGCAAGGGGGGCAACGGCGGTTCCGGCAAGCCCGGACCCTTCGTCAGCGTCATCACGCCACTCCCCTACATCCCTCCCACCATCGCCGCCCCCGAGTACTCGAAGGAGCGTTCCTGCCAGTTCGACCCGATCCTGGCGTGCAATCCCGAGGACGCCGTGCTCGGAGGTGAGGACCAGGGACCGATCCTCGGCGTGGCGGCCCGCTGGGCCCTGGGAATGCTGTCGCCCGAAATGACCTACGGGGAAAACAGCCCGGTGGTCCAGGACGTGCTGAAGTCCGACCTCACCGCTGCGCACCGGTACCAGATCGGGAACCGGTTCTACGGAGCGGGGCAGCGGTCCGGTGAATTGCAGAAGAACTACATCGGAGACAAGGACGGGTCGGGTCAGGCGAGTCAGCTCCGGGACGATCTCGCCGCGATCTCCACGCAAGACGACGCCAAACTGGCCACGGCCGTCCTCGGTTCCTACACCACCAAGTACGAGATACTCCGTGAAGGCTTGAACGGTGTCCAGGCGCGCATCACCATCACCAACCCCATGACCATCTCGTCCTTCTCGCACTACGCGACGGGCTACGAGACTCCGTCCCAGCATTGGGTGGAGAGGAATCTCGACCGTGGAGGAGTGTTGGGCTTTGGGCAGGGACAGGCGCAGAAGATCGTCTTCAGGGTCGTCGTCCCACGGAACTACAACTACGGAGCGTCGGCGAAATAATGACCATGACCAAACGGATCCGACTGGCCGCACTGTTCCTGGCCCTCTCCGTGCCTGCCGTCGCCTCGTGCGCGACCCTTGAGGCCGGTGGGATGGGGTACCCGAAGGGAGTTCTGGTGGACCAGGGTTCACTGGCCCGCACGTGGAGCGGCAATGGGGCCGAAGTCACCCTGAAGGAGGACGGTTCCTTCGAATCCAAGGGTGTTGACTTCGGCAAGGTCGACTGCAGCGCGGGGGTCCCGGACCCGGGGGCCGGTAGCTGGAGGTCATTCGACGGGGGGCAGGGGGCGACGACCATCCAGCTGAAGTTCGGCCCCGGATGCTTCGGATCGCTCTGGACCGGCACGATCGACGGGGCCACCGTTCTGTGGCGGGAGACGAGCGAGGAGAAGCACGAATTCACCTCTCTGAAGTAGGTGTGCTCAGGCCGCACCGAGCGCCCACGCACGACCGCCGCGCGTAGAGGCTCACCGCTGAGTGGGCGGCATACTTCCGGCTCATGCAGCACGGCGTAAGCAACACGGAAGCGTGCCGGATCGTCGGGATCCCCGGCGGACCGGGAAACGCTGGCGCTAGGGACGCGGCGCGTCCGGCAGCAACAAGGCGGCTCCACCGATCCCCGCGGTGGAGCCGCCTCCATGTGAGTTTGGGGTGTAGTGGTGGGGTTTGGGTGTATTGGTGTATGACGGGGGGAATCAGGCTTGACCAGCGCGGTAGTAGTTCGTGGTGGCTGTCCTGGGGTGACTACGGGGCTGCCGTTTGTCGATACCCGGCCTGGGGCAGGAGCGGCTGGCGGAGACGCTGGCGTTGTTCCATGACGTGTGGGAGGGCGTGGATCCGGCGGACGTGGTGTGGGCGGATGCGACGGTGGCGCAGGGCAACTACCGCACCTGGGCGAAGATCACCTCTCACGTCTAAGCCCTGTCCAAGCGCGGGCGGGACGTTCGCGTCGATCGTCGGCTGATCGAGCAGGCCTGCGCCCGGCTGGGCGCCTACCCGTGACGGCCAGCAGTGGGTGAACGCAAAGGGTGACCAAGACCAGGCGGCAGGGAGCCGGCTTCGTGATCAATTCCCCCCGGGCGGAAGTGCCTCCATCACTTGACGCACCAGCGCGGATGCTCCGTGGTCCGGCTTTGGCTGCGTTGTGCGGTCCCGCTGTTGAGCGGCTGCTGCGGCTACGCGGCCAGGCGCGACTGTCGCGGGGGCGTGTGCGTCTTGCGGGGGAGTGTTTGGGGGTGTCGGAGCGGACGGTGTGGCGGTGGCTCGCCCGGCCCGAGGCCGAGCCCCGCATGGCGGACCGTCCGGTGGGCCGGTTCGAGGTGACGCCGGACGTACGGGTACTGCTCGCGTACAGGCGGGGCAACGCGTTGGCGGCCCACCGGCAGTTGGTAGCCCGCGTTCCTGCGTGCGGTACGCCGTGACCTGACCGCGGGCCTGCGTGCGGGTCTGGCCCGGGGACCGGAGGCGGCCCGGGCCACGACGTGTTCGGACGCCGCCCGGCCCAGTGGCGCAACCACACCTGGGAGGCCGACCACGTCCAGGCGCCGCTTGTGGTCGACGCGGACGGAGAGCTGGTGCGCCCGTGGGTGACGTGGTTCATCGACGTCGCGACGAAGACATCACCGGTCACCCCCGGGCATCCGTCCCGTGCCTCGATCCTGGCGGCCCTGCGTGCCGCGGTGCTGCGCACGGCCCGTACGGGCCGGCGGGCGGCATCCCTGAGCATGTGCGCGTCGACCGAGGCCGGGACTTCCCGTCGAAGACGGTCCTGGGCGCCTTCACCGACCTGGATACCAAGTGCGAGGATCTGCCTGCCTACAGCCCGCATCTGAAGGGGACGGTGGAGAACCTCAACCGGTGTGCCGACCGCATGCTCTTCACGGTCCTGGCTGGCTACACCCTCACTCCTGCGCCAAGGCGTGCCAAGAAGAAGTCCGCCTTTGACGAGCCTGTGCCGCTGACCTTCACGCAGTTCACCGCCGAGGCCCTGGACTGGGCGCGGTGGTGGAACACCGAGCACCGCCCCGCCGGCCTGACCGGCCGGACCCCCCTTCGAGGCCTGGCAGGCCGACCCCCCACGCCCCTCTCGGACGTCCCCGAGGCTGCCTTGTGGGGGCTGATGCTGGAGGACGACGGCCGGGTGCCGGAAGCTGAGCAGTCACGGGGGTGCGCTGGCGCGGCCGGGGCTACCTCGGCGCGTGGATGGCCGGCCAGGCAGGCCGCCACGTCCGGATCCGGCACATGCCCCACCACGACCACGAGATCGAGGTCGTGACCCGGCCGGCCGCCATCTCGGCTCCGCCCACCTCGCCGACGCCGCGCCCCGGCAGCCGGCCCTCCCGCGTGAGGTACTGCGCCATGCGCGCCCGTGCGGCCTTCTTGCCGCTCACCGCCCGGATGGCGGCGCGGCCGCCGCCTGGGGGCGGAGCGGCCGAGGAGCTCGCCCGGCGGGTGACCGCCAGGACCCCGCGGTCCTCAGCCTTGAGGACGTGCCCCGGTTGCGGCTGCCACACCGGCCCCGGCCGAACGCTCGCGCGGGACGGTGGCCAGGTCTGGGTCTGGGCGGCGTGCCGTGATTCAGCCCTGCTGTCGGTGACGGAGGAGCCGGCCGGCTTGCGCGCTGAGCCGCGAGGGTGCCGGGCGTGGGACGGGCCGCGAGGGTGTTAAAGGAACATGACAGCGTGAGGGGGAATCGGTCACGTGTCTTCACCAGTCGGCGTCATCTGGTTGTCAGTGACCCTCAACTGTAAAAATGCAGCTCACCAGGGGTATGAGGGACAGTCAGGTGCGGTTTGGGTGCTGCGTGGTTTCACCGATCGACGCTGTCGGCGATCAGTGAATCTGCGCAATGGCCATGGGCTGACCTGGGGTTGTGCAGGTTGACTGAGCGGCCTGATGGCTGTGTTGGCTCACTGAATGTGCGCAGTGTCCGGGTATGCCGACCGTCTGACCTGCGGAGTCTTGAACGCGGTGCCTGTTTGCGCAGGTTGGTTGAGCAGTGCGCAGTTTCACCGATCGCCGACATCACACCATCGACATCACCCGAATGGGGCAGCGTCTGGGTTCCGGAAGCAATCCGCATATCAGAATGAAGCACATGGCTTTCGGGTCGGGAGGCAGGCGCCGAAGCTGGGAGGTGGTGAATGCGGTGCCCGGGGTGCTGGGCGCCTCGATGAAGGCGAGTGTGATGTCACACGTTCCATGGTTCAAGGATGCTCCACGTGCCCTCGGCCGCTTCGAAGACCCATTCCGAGCCCTCGAAGACCTCTTGCCGGTTGCTGGGACGAAGGCTGCCGAACCGCTCAGCGCACAGGTCGACCTGTATCAGCCCGTCGAACCGGGTGAATTGCGGGGGATCGAAGAGCACTCCGGCGGGCCCTTGGATCTCGTCGATCCGAAATCGCTTCACGTCGAACAGGTCCAGGCATACAGGCTCCCATCGCATGGCTTCGTCCACCACCCGGGCATCGATGACCAGTCTTACGGCCCGTTCCCGCGGTCTGCGTCCGAAGTGCTGGTCAATGATCACCCGGCGGACGCCGGAATCATGGAACTCGTAGCGTGCCAGCAGCGCCGCGATCCCTTTATCTGTCAACGCATACGGCCCAAGCCTCCGCGGGGGTACTGGTGCTCCGAGATCCACTGCGCTCCTTTGTCGAGGTGCCCATCGTAGGAGGAGGACCAGCCGAGCAACGCGGCTGGCCACGCGGCAGTCCTTCCGGTCTACTTCGGGGGGTGGTTACGGCCCGGCCGGCCAGCTGTTGCTGCTAGCTGCCCGCGGAGCGGGCTGGTCCTGGAGGCGGAGCCGGAAGGACCCGGGTGGGGGAGCGGAGCGGACCCGCCCAACGGTCCGCAGGACCGGACCCCGTGAAACAGGATCACCCAGGCCTGCGGAGCAGGCCCTTCGGGGTGAAGCGAAGCGGAACCTCGAACTAGTCCGGAGCGAAGCGAAGGACTCCGGCCCGAAGGG
>NZ_JBWKCE010000031.1:0-44567 GCF_056436685.1 Streptomyces sp. NPDC043680
TCGTCCTGAACTTCGCGGCGATCGGCATCCTGGCCACGTGGGGCATGATCATGATCTGCCACCTGCTCTTCTGGCGGAAGACGCAGCAGGGCGAGCTGACGCGTCCTGGCTACCGGCTGCCCGGCTCGCCATGGACCGAGATCGTGACCCTCGGCTTCCTGGCCTCCGTCCTGGTGCTGATGTACGCCGACGGCGGGGCCGCTCGGACCACCGTGCTGTGTGTGCCGCTGATCGTCGGGGCTCTCGTCGCCGGGTGGTTCGGCGTGCGCGGCCGGGTGGCCGGCATGCGCAGGGCAGCCGAGGACGCCCAAGCCAGGCCATGACGGGCGGCGACATGTCCGGGAAGGGCCGCCCAGGCAGCAGTGGCCGGTGACATCACCTGCCTGATGGGGGGCGTGCCGCGATCCTGCCCAGGACGCACGCAAATGTGACCTCATAGCGCTTTTCAACCGCCGGGTGGTCACCTTACGATCCGACCGCGCCCCAGGGATTCCTGCCCCCCGCGTACCCCTCGCCCCTATGGCACCCAGCCCTAAAACCCGCGGCGCTGCTCCTTGCAATCCGCCGTCCTCAGCCCGAGTCAACCGCGACGCGTAGCGTGGCATTCACAGTCTGCGCATGCGGAACAAGCTCTCCAAGAGAAAGCCAGCTGTTTCAGGCGCTGTCATGTTCGATCTTCACCGGCTCAGACTTCTCAGGGAGCTCAAGCACCGCGGCACGCTGGCCGCCGTTGCCGCTGCCTTGTCCTACAGTCCATCGACCATTTCCCAGCAGTTGTCCTTGCTGGAATCCGAGGCCGGCGTCCGGCTACTGGAACACGTCGGTCGGCGGGTGCGTCTCACCCAACAGGCGGAAATCCTTGTTGCACACACCGAGGCCGTCCTGGAGCGGCTGGAACGCGCGGAGACCGACATCGCGACATCCTTGACCGATTTGACCGGAACGCTCCGCATCGCTTCCTTTCAGAGCGCGGCGCTGGCCCTGGTCCCCCCCGCGCTGAACCTGTTGCATGCAGCTCATCCGCTCCTGCGTGTCCATCTCACTCAGATGGAGCGGGAAAGGGCCCTCTCTGCCCTGCTGGCGCGCGACTTCGATCTGGTCCTCGACGTGGAGTACCCCGGCATTCCCGGTCCACGGCCCGCGGAGGTGGAGCAGGAGGAGTTGTGTGAGGACACCCTGCATCTGGCTCATCCGGCCATCGGGGGCGTGGCAGACCCCATGGAGGCTCTCCAAAGCCTGGCAGGAGAGCCGTGGATCATGGAGCCCGAGGGAACCATGGCTCGCCGCTGGTCGCTGGCATTGTGCCGCGAAGCAGGCTTCGAACCCGACATCCGCTACGAGTCCACCGACCACTTCCTGCACCTGAGACTCGCCGAACAGGGTCATGCGGCCGCGCTGCTTCCGGGCTTGGCGTGGCACGGTCGCCCCATCACCGTCCCCATACAGCCTCTGCCACGGGCTCATCACAAGCGCAGGCTGCTCACTGCCGTGCGTCGCGGAGGCGGCCAGCACCCCACCATCAAAGCCACACGGCAGGCACTGCTCCAGGCTGCTGAGCAGTTGGTGCTGTGACCGCATGAGCCGCGGGGCCCGGCTCTCGTCAGGCCGGACGTCCGAGTCCGTCTTCGACCGTGTCGATGAGAACCTGCGTCCGGGGTGGCGTCGTAGTGCTTCGGTCCGTACCCACGATGAACGTCCACAGAGATGAACGTCCGCAGAAGAGAGGAACCCCAGCCGACCCGCGGCTGGGGTTCCTCTTGGCGGTGACTATCGCTCAGCAGGTGGAGTCACCCGTGCCTGAACCGTTCGTCTCCGCGCCGGGAGGCCGGCCCGAAGCGTGATCACCGCGGATCGGGGAGGTCAGCGCTGCAGGGTGAGAACCCCCGGCCGGTACGGCAGTTGGTCGTAGGGGCCGCCCGCAGTGGGGGACTTGCCCTGGTAGAGGAACTGCAGGTTGCAGGGGTCGATGGTCATGGTCTGGTCGGGGTTGGTGCGGACCAGGTCACCGTGACTGATGTCGTTGGTCCAGGTGGCACCGCTGTTGGCCTTGCCAGCGAAGGGGTTGCTCTCGGTGGCGGCCTGGGGGGTCCACGAACCGCTCAGGCTGGAGGCCGTGAACGAGCGGAAGTAGCGCTGCTCATTCGCGCCCCGAGCCTCAACGAGCATGAGGTACTGGTTCTGACCCTGAACCTTGTACACCTGCGGCGCCTCGAAGAGGTTCTTCACCGTGTCGCTCATGACGGTCGTGTACGCCGAGCCGAAGTTGCCCGGGAAGTTCCCGATCGGCATGCTCGCCCGGTAGATGCTGCCGTTGTCACCGGCGAAGAACAGGTACATGTTCTGGTCGTCGGCGATCAGGGTCTGGTCGATCGGGGCGGCGTTGGGGATGCTGCCGGTGAACAGCGGCTGCGGCGCGGACCAGCCGTTGGGGTTGGTGGGGTCGCTCGACGTGCGGTAGATGAAGGGCCACGCACCCCACTGGTACGCCAGCACCCAGATTTTCTTGGGCGCGAAGTAGAACAGCGTGGGCGCCACCGCGGGCTGGCTCATCCCGGTCTGGCCGGCCGACGCCATGTCCGTCCAGTTCGTGAAGGGACTGAACATCATCGAGCCGTACGACGACCCCGACGCGCTCGACGCGTAGACCAGGTGCTTGCCGTTGTACACCACGCTGGTGAAGTCCTTCACCGCGGCCCACCCGTTCGCCGGCTGCGCCAGCGCACCCGTCGACGTCCACCGGTACGTCGACGGAAGGGCACACGTGCCGCCCGTCGGCGCGGGCGTTGTCGGGGTCGACGTCCCGGACAGGCCGGTCCACTTCTGGTTGGTGCCGGACCAGCAGGAGTACAGCTGGATCTTGGTGCGGTTGGCGGTGGCCGCGCCGACGGCGTCGAGGCACAGCCCCGACTGCACGCCGGCGATCGTGCCGTTGGTGTTGACGTTCCACTGCTGGCTGGCGCCGCCGTCGCAGTCCTCGATGACCACCGCGGTGCCGTTGCCGGTGCCCTTGGACATGGCGTCCAGGCACTTGTTGCCGTAGATCATCAGCTGCTTGCCGGAAGTATAGGTCCAGCGCTGATTGGCCTGTCCGTTGCAGTCCCACAGCTGCGCCTGAGTGCCGTTGACGGTGGTGGAGCCGTTGATGTCCATGCAACGACCGGAGGGGACGCCCTTGATCGCCCCGGTACCGGTCCCGCCGGTGGTGGCGGGGGCGGCCTTGAGGGCGTTCACGACGGCGGTGTAGGCGGCCTTGGGGTTGCCGTTGTTGTCGAACAGCAGGGGGCTTTCGCCGCTGCGCCAGGAGTCGCTGTCACGGATGCCCCACACCGTGATGCCGGTGCACCGGGCCACGGACAGACAGGCCTTGACCGTGTTGGCGTAGTGGGTGGGCGACGCCTGCGCGATGTCCAGCTCGGTGATCTGGACGTCAACGCCCAGGGCGGCGAAGTTGGACAAGGTGGTCTGGAAGCTGGACGGCGGGCCGCCGGTGCCGAAGTGGCTCTGGAACCCCACGCAGTCGATCGGCACGCCACGGGACTTGAAGTCCCTGACCATGCTGTAGACGCCCTGGGTCTTGGCGTCCGACCAGTTCTCGATGTTGTAGTCGTTGTAGCAGAGCTTGGCCGAGGAGTCTGCCGCCCGGGCGGTGCGGAACGCTTCCTCGATGAAGCCGTTGCCCAGCACGTTCTGGAACACCGAGCTGCGGTGCTGCGAGGAGCCGTCGGCAAACGCCTCGTTGACCACGTCCCAGGCGTAGATCTTGCCCTTGTAGTGGGTCATCTCGGTGGTGATGTGATGGTTCATCACGCTGCGCAGCGTGTTCGCGTCGCCGATGGAGCTGACCCAGGACGGGAGCTGCGAGTGCCAGACGGTGGTGTGGCCGCGCATCCGCTGGCCGTGTGCCATGGCACGGTTGACGATCTGGTCGGCGGGGCCGAAGTTGAAGTTGCCGCGGGACGGTTCGATGGCGTCCCACTTCATCTCGTTCTCCGGGGTGATCATGTTGAACTCCCGGTCCGAGATCGCGGCGTACTTGGAGTCGCCGAGCCTGCCGGCGGCCACGGCGGTGCCGAAGTACCTGCCCGAGGGGGCCGCCTGCGTACCGAGGTTCGCGGCTCCGGCGGAGCTGGGGAGAAGCGTCACGACACCGGCCACCAGCGCCGCGGCCGACAGTCCTATCGTCAAGGTCCGGCGACGCCGGCTGAGACGGTGCAGGCCCTTCATGATTCTCCTCGGGGGTCGCGGGTCACCCTGGGTGCCGTGATGGTGCGCGCATCGGCCGGTTGGACCTGATCCGCCGCGGGTTGGGTGCGGTGCAGGACGTGGCGCCGTTCCTGCATACCGGTCGCACGGGGTTCGTGCGTGTGTCGCGTCATGGGAGGGGCTTTCTTCGGGAGAGACGTCAACGGGGAAGTGGGGGAACCTCCCGCGCCGGCACGCCATGGTGAGCGGCGGGAAGGGCACCCCACGTTATGGAGGCCTCGGAACGCGCGGTCTCGTAACAAAAAAGTCGCGCCGCCCCGACGATTGCCCAGTGATGCATCTCGCAGGAAAAAAGCGTTATGCCAAACTCCACGGTCTGGTCGGCCCGGTGGAAAGGCGTGCCACCCTGACCATCAGTGGGGGTTGAGGAAAGTCGATGAATGCGGACCGAAGCTGGATGCGGCGCAGCACTCGGCTCACTGCCGGTTCGAGAACGGCGTGGTGCAGGATCACGAGCTGTCACTGCGCGGCTCGGTCCGAAAACAACTCAAGGAGCGGTAGCCCAGCCCTTGCGCATGATGAAGGACGCCTGGCCGGCAAAGGCCCGTGTGCCGTCGGAGCCATCGAGCCAGATGCCACCGTCGCGGTGGCGGAGGACCGATCCGGGATAGTTGTGCGCGTGCAGGGTTACCGACCCGGCGACCGCCCCGGGGTGCGGACAGAAAGTGGCGTCTTCACGGAACAGTTCGCTGCCGTCATTGGTGCTCAGCCGTAGCCGCAGGTCACGATGGCGCAGGTAGCGACCATCGGCGGCGCGGAAGGTGACGCACCGTGTGTCGGCCAGTCCCCGGAGGACCGTGAAGGTGACCCGCTGCCGTGTCTGCGCGCTGCTGGACGCGGAGACGCGGCCGAGCGTCGCGAAGTCGTCGGCGTACGTGAGGTACAGGGCGGGGTCGTCCACGGACTCCAGCGACTGTGCGCCCAGCGGAACAGTGCCTGCGACGGCGGACGGACTCACCGGGGACGGCCCGGCCGACGTGGTGGTGCTCGACGGGATCGGCGTGGGGTTGCCGGCTGTGGGAGCGGCGACGACGCCGGGCACCCGAGGCGCCGGTTCGGGCCAGGTCGCGTAGGTGGCGGTCCCGGCGACGAGCACCGCGCCGGTGGCGAGCCCCACCAGCGGATGAGCGGTCACGGCGTGGAGTTTGCCGATCAGCGAGCTGTGCAGACCGCCTCCCCCCGTCGCCGTCGCCGTCGCCGTGCCGACGGCGACGGGTGCTGTGGCCAGCCCGGCGGCGCTCGCGGCCGTACCCGACAGCAGGCCCTTGGCGACCAGCGCGGCGATGAGTCCGGCCGGGACGGCCAACGGCGCGAGGTCGAGGAGCAGTAGTTCGGCCGGAACCCGTTCTGTCGCCGTCGCCATGCAAACCGGGCAGTCGCGGGTGTGCCGCGCGATCCGCTTGCGCCACACCGATGTACGGAGACCGTCCCAGCCGACGACGGTCTCGCCCAACTGCGGACAGCGCGGATCGGCCTCCAGCGCCGCGACGATCGTCCGGCTCAGTTCCAGCTGCTCACGCATGCGTTGCAGGCGAACTCCGACGTGGGCGACGGTGAGCCCGGTCGCGTCAGCTATGTCGTCACGGCTCAGCGAGCCGGCGCGCTCCTGCCACCACAGCGACAGCAGCACCCGATGGTCCTGATCGAGCCACCGGCCGGCTTCGACGACCTGACGGCGCTCGTCCGACACATGCAGACGCAGGATCGTCACGTCCTCAGGCTCGGCGCCGGCGTCCGGTACCTCGAATGCCTCGTCGATGACCGTGACCCGGCCGGCGAAGGCGCGTTGCCGCTGCCAGTGGGTATTGATCTGGCGGAGCGTGATCGACACCAGCCAGGATCGGAAGCTCTCCGGGGCACGCAGGGCCGGCAGGTCGCGCACCACGCGCAGCAGGGTTTCCTGGACGACGTCGTCGACGTCGGCATGTCCGCTCAGCGCTCGCCGGACGATGTTGTAGAGCAACGGCAGGTACGCGGCGATCAGCTCCTCGCGCGCCCGATCGTCACCGGCCTGCGCCGCGACAACCAGCCCCGCGTGGTCCGCATGCATGAGCCCCATTCCCACCTTCCTCAGGGGAGCGATCCGCCGAGTACGGCGTCACACCGTAGCCTCGGGTATTCAACTGGGCTCGGTTATCTGACGCTGAGTTAGGAGAAGGTACCCTGAGCGCGAGGATTCGAGTCGAGGTCGGATCCGCCGCAAGAACAGGTGCACCTTCTCGGTGAGCGAGCGTACAGGGTGATCAGCGGCTGTCCGTGGCCGCTGACGGGAAGGGTCTGGTCAGGCACGCCGGAGTAGTACTGCTGTACCAGGTCGCGGACCGTGTCTGGTTGACCGCCGCACTGGGTCGGCCGTGCAGAGGGGCGGGAGTGCGATCTGGCGCGACCGCGGACACCCGCTGCTCGGTGCGGCGAGCGCAATGCCGGCTCGGCGGACGGGCCTGCCGTACAGCCGGCTTTCCTGGCGGTGCTCGGGATCGGCGGGGGGCGGGCGGCGTCCGAGGCGATTCCCGTGTCCACGCTCATCGCCTTCCGCTGCACCTCTTCTACCTGCGGGAGCCGGTGTCCCAGCTGCTGGTCGACGCCATGTCCCGTGCAGGAGGGCGCGGCCGTGATCTGCAGTGGCGCGGCCTGGCCACCCGCTACGACTGTGAGGAGGTTCAGGTGCCGCTTCGGACGGTGGCCTGCCCCGCGTTACGATTGGCTCGGTGCCTTGGTTTTCATCGCCGCCGCCGGCACATCACACGCTCGCGGAGCGGCCACCCCAAGCGTCGGCACCGTCGCTGGAAACCTCGCCCGGCGGCCCAGGGGAGCCCCCTCCAGCCACCGGCGGCGCCGAACGCGGCGGCCGTCTGCTTCCGTCATCGTGCTGTGTGCCTGAGCACGCCCTCCATCCGCGACGGTGTGCCGGAAGCATGCCTCCCTGAGACCCGTGTCCGAGCGATCTGTCGGGTGCGTTCCGCTCCCGCCCGACGATCTTCTTCTCGGTATTGCTGCCCTGCCCCGAGGCGGGCAATCCGCTCTGACTCGCGCTGACGGCGTGAGGCGCGACAGCATGGAGGGAGGGCGGTCGACCGGGCCTGCCCGCGTAAGAGAGCGTTACACATTGTGACCAGGCAGCGCTTTGCGTTCTGCGGGGCTGAGCTGGCCGCTGTCTACGTGCTCGCCGAGGGCCGCGGGGAACTGCACCTGGCCGAGATGACCGGAAACCGCGCCATGCTGTACGGGCTGCCGGCGGTCCTCTCCGTGGAGGGGCACTCCCCGGCCGCCGAGGCCTACCGTTCGGGCCGTCCGCTGTGGCTGAACCCCAAGGAACTCGCCGCATACGTGGAGGAGGACCCGCACCACTACCCCGGGCGGGTGCGGGACGACTCCGTGCAGGCGGCGCCTGCCAGTGTCTCGCTCGGTGCCCTGCCGCTCGGACACGGCTCCAACGAGTTGGGATGTCTGATCGTCGCCGGCAAGGTCCCCGACGGGTTCAGCAACGATCGCCGGAGCCTGCTGGAGCTGTACGCCGACCAGGTCGCCGCCGGACTGGAATCGGTGGCCGCGCACGCGCCCGGGCGCACCGCCCCGCGCCCCGTGCTGGGACACACACTGGTGCCGCTCCGGGGCGGCGCGTTCATCCTGGACCTCGGCTCCGGCCGTATGGAGGCGCACGCGCGCGTGCTGGAGCTGCTCGGCATCCCGCCGGACCAGTTCGGCGGCAACGTGGAGATGCTGCTCGCGAGTGCCGTACCGGACGACATCCCCGCACTGATGGCCATCATCGAGCCCGACAGGCTGACAGCGGATCCGCAGCAGCTGGCGTTCCGCGTCCGCAGGCCAGGAGGTGAACTGCGCTGGCTGGGCCTGCGGAGCCGGGTGATGACGGACGACGAGGGCACCCCCGTGCGGGTCCTCGGCGTGGTGGCCGACGCCTCCTACCTCCGCCCCAGTGCCGACGAGGTCTCCATCGTGCAGCGGCTGTCCACCAAGCTGGCCGGCTCGACGACCACCAGGGACGTCAGCCAGATCGTCGTGAATGCCCTGCGCACCCCACTGAACGCGAGCCGGGTGGCGGTCGCCGAGCTGGAGGCCGACCGGCTCGTGGTCACCGTGCTCGACCCTCCCGAGCCGCGCGCCTGGCCGGGTATGTGGCGTTCGGAGTGGCGATCCGAGTGGCCGGACGCCTCGATGCACGACCTGCCCACGCTGCAGAACGCACTTCGGGAGGGCCATGTGAGCCTCTGGCCGCCGGGTGCGGACCTCGAACCTTCCCTCGCGGGGATCGGGCCCGGTGGGCTTGCGGTCCTGCCGCTGCCCGCCGACGGCCGGATGGTCGGGGTCTGCCTCGTCGGATGGGACGGTGAGCACCGGTTCGGACCGGAGGAGCGGTCGCTGCTGACCGCCACAGCGGGGCTGGTGGGGCAGGCGCTGATGCGCGCGCACGCGCTGGACGCCGGCCATGAACTCGCCACGATGCTCCAGCGCAGCCTGCTGCCGCGCAAACTCCCGTCGCTGCCCGGTGGGATGGCCGTCGCCCGCTATCTGCCCGCGACCGTGGGGCTCGAAGTGGGCGGCGACTGGTACGACGTCATCCCGCTCGGCGACGGCCACGTGGCGCTCGTCATCGGCGATGTGCAGGGGCACAGCGCCGGAGCTGCGACCATCATGGGCCAGATACGAACGGCCGTGAGGGCCTACGCAGTGGAACGCCACCCGCCCGACGTGGTCATTGCCCGGGCCAACCGGCTGCTCGTCGGCATGGAGACCGACCTGTTCGCCACCTGTCTCTACGTGGACCTGGACATGGAGGAGGGCATCGCCTGGTGCGTCCGCGCCGGTCACCTGCAGCCGGTCCTGCGCAACCCGGACGGCAGCACCGAGGAGATTACGGTCGAAGGAGGACCGCCCCTGGGAGTGGTCACGGACGCCGAATTCCCCATGACGGAGATCGGCTTGGTCCCGGGGACCGTCCTTGCCCTGTTGACGGACGGCATGGTGGAGTCGTCCAACGTCCGTCTGGAGGACGGCATGCGCCGGGTGCGCGACGTACTGGCCACAGCAGACCCGGCCGACCCGGGGAGGGTGGCCGACGAACTGCTCGCGCGGGTCAACCGGCGAGACGACGACGTGGCGCTGCTGCTCCTGCGCTACGACGGCACCCGCGTCCGGCCGATGCGGACCAATTGGACCGTCTGGCGGCTCCCCAACGCCGTCCAGCACGCTCGCCGTTTCACCGCGCGCACGCTGCGCTCGTGGGACGCGGAAAAGGAGATCGATGTCGCCCTGCTGGTGGTCTCCGAACTCGTCACGAATGCGATCGCCTATACACAGGGAGAGGTACGGCTGGATCTGACGCTCTCCGCGGACCGGCTGCGGATCGCCGTGAACGACGCTTCACCCCGCAGCCCGGTCAAGCCTACGGACGTGGACTGGTCGGCAACGGGTGGCCGGGGGCTCCTCATCGTCGAGGCGACGACGGCGTCGTGGGGCTCGGTACCTCTCAGCGGCGGCAAGCAGGTGTGGGCCGAGGTGCCGCTGGCCACTGCGCGCGGCTGACCAAGCGCGCGGAGCGGCGCCGCCCTGGGGGCAAGCGGTGGCCCTGGATTCACGTAAACAGTCGGGTTCGGCTGCGCCTGCCCCAGGGTGGTGATGAGCGCCTGCGCCAGGGGGACACCCGCCGTGCTCACGGTGACGACCTCCCGCGCGCGAAACGGATCAGATCGGCAGATGGAAGACGTCGTCCTGGATGTTCGAGATCTGCGTGTTCCGCTTGATCCCGACCGACATCCTCGTGCTCTTGATCGCGGTGACCTCGGCCGTCGTGAGGGCCGGGCCGTTCTCGAACCAAAGGCGGTTGCCGGCTCGCGTCCGCGTGAGCTGATCGGTGATGACCGCGGTGAAGAGCGGACCGAAGGCCGTGCCCGGGACGTGAGGCTCGGCGACCACCGATCAGCGGGTCGACCAGGCGGACGTCGCCGTACGCGGCGTTCAGCTTCGCCTGTACCACCGGGTCCGGCGTCAGCTCGGCGAACGTGCGGCGCGTGGGCAGCCCGTACGCCTCGCGGCACCAGTTGTAGTCCGGCACACCGTGGTCGCGGGCGCGCTGGATGTCCACCGCCACCAGGTCCGGCGGCCGGGTCGCCGGGGGCCCCTACCGCAGGTAGCCCACGATCGGCACGAGCACCGCGGAACTGCGTCACCGGGCCGGGATCGATTGGGTGAGGTTCACCGGGTTGCCGTCGGGGTCCTGAATGTGGGCGACGCGCTGTCCCCACGGCATGTCGTTGGGGCCGCTACGGACGGAGCCGCCCAGCGCCTTTACCCGGTCGAGCGTCTCGTCGACGTCGTCGACACCGATGCTGAGCAGGATCCGCGGCGCCGCCCCGGTCCCCGGGTTGGCCGTGGCCACCAGTCCGAGATCGGTGTCGCCGATGCGCAAGCCGAGGTAGAAGGCCGGGCCTTCCTCCGGCACTCGGAAGACCTCCTCGGCGCCGAACAATTCCGTATAGAAGCGGAGCAGGACGTCCTGGTCGGCAGTAATGATCACTGGCTGGATGGTGGACATGGCTCTCCTGTCGAGAACGGTCGTGTCGCTGGGTAGACCGTTCGAGGGCGGTGAACTCATCGGCCGCCGCGGTGCCGGCCGTCCTGGCCGTGACGGGTGCGGTCCTGGCCGTGACCGGTCCATGCCCAACTGGGCGCTTTGGGTGTTCCCCCGGGCGGCGGCCTGCCACCTGATTTGCGGCGTATTCAATCTGTCACTAAAGGCGACACGAGGGTTGTCGGTGGATGACGGAGCAGAGCCGAATGATCAAGCTACGGATGGACGGCGCGTCGGGTAGCCGTCGCTGATTCTTGCGGGGTGCGGCAGGCGCCATCGCTGCAGTCGGCACCGGGGTGCTGTTCTCGGGCACCGCTCAGGCGGCGCCGGCGGTCTTGCGGGTCGGCAAAGGTTCTGCCTCTGCTGCCGGGGATCGGGGTGGGATGCCACTGCCTCCGGGCGGCACGGACGTCCCGCGCCGCATGTACGCGGCCAATGTCGCGCTGAAGCTGAGCAGCCTGGGCGCGCTCACGCTCGACTTCAAGGGCGGCATCACCTTCCTGGTGAGAGCGGCCACACAGGACAGGATCCCACTGGAAGTCCAGGGGTTCAGGAGGGAGGCGGACACGAGTCCGCAAACCCCCAACAGCGGAAATGCTCATCGCCCTGACGCTGTCGGCAACCGCGCTCCCGCCACTGAGCGTCCTGCAGACCCGTGAAAACGGTGGCCTGGAGATGCTCGTCCAATCTGAGCCTCACTGTTGAGATCATCGACAAGTCGACCGGGGAAGCGGTCCAGATGTTGATGGGTCCTTACGAGAGGCGACCTCGTTCTGGAGGGTGCGCAGCAGGTCGAAGGCGGGGGCGTCGACGGGGCGCTGGGTGTTGCTCAGGACGATGACGGCCGCGCCGGTCTCGGGGTCGAACCCGACGAAGGAGGAGAAACCTCCGGTTCCCCCGTTGTGCCAGATCTGCAGGTGGGCGCCCTGGCGGGGGTGAAGGCGGTGGGCCCTCCAGCCGAGGTGCATCCAGGCGAAGGGGCTGTTGCGGTGCTCGACTTGCCGGCTGAGGCGGATCGCTTCCGCGAGCTCGGCGGGGGCGCCGCTGTCCAGTTGGGCCCGTACGTAGGACACCAGGTCGGTCGCGGTCGACCACAGGCCGCCCGCCCCGGCGAGGTCGGCCAGGTTCCACGGCGGGGTGGGGCGGCGCCTGCTGTCATGGCCCTGGGCGAGCCGGCCGGGCCGGGCGGCGGGAGCAGCCACCATGGTGTCGGACATGCCGAGCGGGGCGCACACGTGTGTGGTGACCAGCTGCTCGTAGGTGGTGCCGGCGCGGCGGGCGAGGGCCAGCCCGAGGAGTCCGGCGCCGAGGTTGGAGTAGTGGACCCGTCGGCCCGGGGGAGAGCCGAGGCGGGTGCGGGCCAGCCCGGACAGCAGGACGTCCGCGGTGCAGTCGGCGTACGGATCGGGGGTACGGGGGCGCAGCAGGGCCCGCAGCAGCATGCCTTTGGGCAGCCGGGGCAGACCGGAGGTGTGGGTGGCCAGGTGCTGCAGGGTGATCTCCTGCCCGCCCCGTGATGGTACGGCTGTGCCGTCGGGGAGGAGACGGGCCAGCGGGTCGTTGAGGTCCACCGTGCCGGCGACCGCCATTCGTGAGAGGGCCAGCGCGGTGAAGGTCTTCGTTACCGAGCCGATCTCGAACAGCGTGCCGGCGCCCGGTGTCCCGCTGCCGGTCCCTCCGGTGGTGCCCGCCCCCGCGACCCCCACATGCCCGTCGACGACGGCGGCGACCACGACGCCGACGTGCCGTCGGGCGAGCCGGTCCGCGGTCGTCAGGGCGAGCGTGCCGAGTTCCTGCGCCTTGTCCATGTCTAAATGATGCGGAAGTGCGATCACCCGCCGACAGCGCCGCGATGATGATTCCCCGCCGCCGCCGTGCGACTTGAGGAGGAGCAGGTCCGATACGAAGGAGGCTAGGCGCTCGGCATCCTTGCGTTCCTGCTGTCGCTGGTCAGTGAATCTGGGTAGGTGTGATGTTCCTGGCCCGGGACTTGCACAGATTGGCTGCGTGTGGTCGAGGCTTGGCGACTTGTCGAGCCTGTGCAGAGTGGAAGCTCACTGGTGTTCACCGACGCCCCCACCGACACCGCCCTCAGGCTGCCACGGGCGAACTCGGTCAGGCACTGAACGACTACGCGACCTGGGCATGGATGGCCAACGGCCCCTGCGGATCCGGCCTGCCCGCCGCCGACTTGCTCCTCACACTGGGCCGCTGGGAGAGAAGGCCAGTTCCGCGGTGTTCCCCCGGCCCTGGTTCCTGCGACGACCAAATGGGTGCCGTCCGCGCTGAACGCCATCGTGTGGGCGGTACCGACCGGTGAGGAGAGCGAGCGCGTCACCGTCCCGGTGGTGGGGTTGCGGAAGCTCAGCAGCACCTTCATCCCAGCTGCCACCAGTGTGGAGCCGTCCGGGGTGAAGGCCATGGCTCCGTTGGGGGAATCGTTGGACGAGAAGTCGGCGATCATTTCGTGCGAGTCGGTGGCCCCATAACCAGCCGTCGCCGGAGATGTTGCCTCCCGTGAGGGTGCGCCCGTCGGGACTGAACGCCACCGTGTACAGCTCCTTGTCGGTCAGCGGTTGCGGTGGGACCAATGGTTCCGGCCGATCGGGACGGCCGCAGCGCCGAGCGCAGCCAGACCGCCGATCAGAAACACGCGCCGGGGCAGGCGGCGCCCTGGAGGGCATCTCGGGACCGCTGGGTGCCCGGTGACCAGGCGGGTGTTGCTCCATGTCGTCGGGTATGTCCGGGGCTCGACCGTGGCGGGAACGGCCTCTGCAATTGCCCTCGTGCATAGCGGGACCGAAGAAGAAGGTGCCGAGGCCGGGGTATGCATCTGGCGTTCGGCGATCATCGTCGCGATCGCTGGTGGGAGCCATTGGGTGGTCGGCGGAGTGGGGTTGGTGAGGTCCCTGAGGATGTCGGCCACACATGGGCGGTCGCCGGGAGCCTTGGCCGGGCAGCACTGCAGCAGGCCCGTCAGGCGGATGGGCAGGCCGGCCAAGTCGGGTTCGTCGTGGGCTATGCGGTGCAGGAGGCCACGAGATCGGCCCACCCAGCGCTGTCGGGCAAGTAGTTAGCCATCAAGCCAGCGCGGGGAGGCGATCGGGCTCTTGCGGCTTGGTGAGCCGGCGGGTCGTGGGGGTGATGGCGGCCCAGGTGATCAGGGTCCCGGAGTGCTGGACGAGTCGTTCGTAGTCGCGTGCATGTCTGCGGGCGTGCATCATCCAGGTCAGGGTTCATTCGACGACCCGGCGGCGGGGAAGGACGACGAACCCGGAGGTGTCCTTGGGGCGGCTGACGGTCTTGATCGTCAGGCTCAGGTGGTTCTTTGCCCAGGTCACCCGCTCGCCAACGTAGGCGGAGTCCGCCCGGATGATGGTGATCTCGGGTGCATGAGCCGAAGCCGGAAGAGGCCTTCTTGGCGGCCTGGCTGTCGTGGAGGTCGGCGGGGGCCATGACGAATAGTGGCAGGTGGCCGGTGTCGACCACGAGATGGCGCTTTCGGCCGTTGTTCCTGGAAGGCCGACGGCTGCGCCGGGAACAGCCGGTGCGGTCGGCGCGGTTGCATCGACCGAGGGACCGGAGCCACGGGCGGGGAGCACGGCGACCACGAGGTCGTCCGCCCACAGGATTCAGGCCCCAGGATCGCGGTACGCCCGCCGCGAGCTCGGACCAAGAAGTATTTCTGCAGGAGGATTGTTTCATGACTGACCGGCCCTTGACGCTCATGGCAGTGCACGCCCACCCCGACGACGAGGCCACCGGAACCGGAGGGGTCCTCGCGCGGTACGCGGCGGAGGGCATCCGCACGGTTCTCGTGACGTGTACCGACGGCCGTTGTGGTGATGGACCGGAGGGTGTCAAGCCGGGTGATCCCGGGCACGATCCGGCGGCCGTCGCCTTGATGCGCCGTCAAGAACTGAAGGCGAGCTGTGATGTCCTGAAGATCAGCGATCTGGAGATGCTGGACTATGCCGACTCCGGGATGATGGGCTGGCCGAGCAACGACGCCCCCGGATCCTTCTGGCAGACCCCCGTGGAGGAAGGCGCCGCCCGACTCGCGGAACTCATGCGGCACTACCGACCCGATGTGGTCGTCACCTACGACGAGAACGGCTTCTACGGCCACCCCGACCACATTCAGGCGCACCGCATCACGATGGCGGCGCTGGAGATGACCGAGCTGACGCCGAAGGTGTACTGGACGACGATTCCCCGCTCGGGGATGCAGCGGTTCGTGGAGATCATGCGCGAGTTCCATGAGGACATGCCGGAGCCGGATCCCGCCGAGGCCGCCGCGATGGCCGAGATCGGCCTCCCCGACGATGAGATCACCACGTGGGTGGACACCACCGCGTTCAGCGGTCAGAAGTTTGATGCTCTGGCCGCGCACGCCAGTCAGGGCGAGAACATCTTCTTCCTCAGGATGGGCAAGGAGAGGTTCGGCGAGTTGATGGGTATGGAGACCTTCGTACGGGTCAAGGACGCCACCGGCGCGGCTGTACCCGAGAACGATCTCTTCGCCGGACTGCGCTGATCCGCCCGTCCGACCGGAGTCCGGGAGAGCTCATCGGCCGCACGGCCCGATCGAGCGGGTCCGGGAGCTCGCGGCCGCGGGCCCGGGAGCTCCCGGGCCCGCGGGAGGCTCCCTGCGGGAGCGGTGGGGCCGCAACCGCTCCGACCTCGCCGGGCCCATGGCAGCCGTCCGCTTCGCCCCGGAGTCCGGCCGGCCCTGTGCCCGACGCGTCGGCTTGGGCGACGAAGCCACGCCTGGACCAGGCCCGCGTAGTGGCGGGCCGGCATGGCTGCGGCGAGCCGTACGGTCGTGCGCGCCCGGCGGATTCTGCCTCCCGGCTCCGTGCCCGCCTCGGGACCGGCCGATGCCGCCGCCCCGGCACGGCAGTCCCGTCCGAGCCTGCTGAGCCGGTACGGAGGCAGGCGCCGGACGGCTGCCGCCGCGCGACCGCCGCCACACGGCTTGCCCCCGCCCCGACGTCACTGCCCCCACGACCAGCGCCTTGGCCCGGGCGTTGCAACCACCTACGTCAGGGCTGTGATCACGACTGCGAACACGGCACTGATCACGGTCAGGGTGGTCGCAAACGCCTTGCCGGCAGTGGCGACGCACCCGGGTACCGGACTCCCGCCCCATCGGGCGACGGCGAACGCCGCACCGGCCGCCAGGAGCGATACGACCACCGCTAGGACCGTCGCCAACAGCAGCAGCGCAGTGTGAGTCATGTTCACGATTCCCTCCAGGATCGATTGCGTGGGAGGCGGCGCTCCTCCACACCGCCCTGAATCGACGATCCAGCCCCCGCTGAGGCTGGAGAACCGCTTGGATGTTGTTTCCCCGACAATGTCGGGTTGTTCGACGGACAACGCGTTGTGGAGGGGGCCGATGTGGGAACTGCCAAGCGGCCGGGACGGCCGTGGGCGAAGGCTCGCGCGTCGTCACAGGAGATCAATGACCTCATCCATATCCTGCGTGACTGGCTCGACACGGTCCACGTGTCGGTGACTCAGCTGCACGGTCTTCTGACCCCGGAGCATTTCGGCGGCTCGGTCCCGCCGTTGTGGCGCCTGCGTGAGCAGCTCAACGGCGTAGGACTGACCTGGGAACTGGCCGAGGCCGTTGCGGATGTCTGCTTCCCGGCCGAGACGGGGCAGCAGGCGGCCGAACGGCTGGCACTGATACGGCCGTTGTGGGAAGCGGCAGGCGCGTCTCCGACCCCGGCTCGTGTCGATGCGACGTACGAGCTTCTGGAGGCTCAACGGGGGAAGATCGCTGCCCTGGATGAGCTCAACCGTGTGCGCCAGGCGTACGAGATCAGCGAGCAGGCCCGGCTGCAGGCCCTGCAGGTGGCCACGTTCCTCTTCGTTCTCCTTGGTCAGACCCAGGCGCAGGTGGCCCAGCTCACCCGTCGGCTCGACGCCATGCGGAGGTCTGCTGGATCCCAGCCGGCCGAGGTGACCAGAACCGAGGACCGCCTCGGGCGTTCTCAGCAGCAGACGGAGGACCTCCGCGCCCAGCTGGCCCGTGCCGAGGCGGAGCGGGACAGGGCACAGCAGGTCGCGGACCTCGCGGCACGACAGATCATCCAGCTGGAGGAGGAGCTACACGGCCTCCGTCCCGAGGCGGAGACCGTTGAGCAGACCACGCCCAGTGCTGAGGTCATGGTTCCCGGGGCGGTCGGGGTTTCGGCGGACGACGACGCCCTCGACGAGGTGGACGCCGCTCTCCGGAAAGCACGCGAAGTTCTCGACCGCGAGCACGAGGCGGTTCAGGAAGCGGCCGAGGACGTCGGATGGCGGGCCGAGGAGGCACCAGAGGCTGACGGCTGGGAGCGGAACTTCCGCGTCATCAGGGGCGAGGGGTTGTTCGGAACAACCCCTGACAACTCCCCTTCCGGCGAGGATCCAGCCACCGGTTCGGCCTCGGGCGCCGAGCGGAACGCCGTAGGCCCACCGGCCCTGCAACTCGGAGATGTCCTCGAAGGAACCCTGGACCAGCTCGAAGCGATGGGTGTTCACGGCACGTCCGGCTTGCCAACCGGTTTCAAGGACCTTGACGCCCTGACGGGCGGGCTGCGCCCGGGGCAGCTCGTCGTCGTCGCGGCCCGCCCCGGCATGGGAAAGTCAACTCTCGTACTGGACATTTTGCGTTCGGTTGCCATCCGCAGCAACCTTCCCTCCGTCCTCTTCGCACTGGACCAGAGCCGCAACGACGTGGCAATGAGGCTCCTGTCCGCGGAAGCCCGCGTCCCGCTGAATCACATGCGAGCTGGGACGATGGGCGACGAGGAATGGACTCGGCTGGCCCGGCGCGCGCCGGACGTAACTTCTGTGCCCCTCTACATCCAGGATGACGCCTACTCCCAGTTCACGGATCTGCGCTCGCACGTTCGCGAACTGCACGCTCGGACAGACATCCGACTCGTTGTCGTCGATCCCCTGCACCTGCTTGCCCACAACCGGCCCATGGACACCCGCTCCGGTGCGATCTCCGAAATGGGGCGCCAGCTGAAGCTTCTGGCCTCAGAACTCGGCGTCTGTGTGATCGCCGTATCGCGGCTCGATGGGTTCCCCAAGTCGCGCGCCGACTGGCGGCCGACGCTCGCCGACCTGCGCGATGCGGACGACCTCGTGGAGAGCGCCGACCTGGTCATCCTTCTGCACCGCGAGGACGCCTACGACATGGAGTCCGCCCGCGCCGGGGAGGCCGACCTGATCGTCGCCAGGCACCGTCAGGGCCCTACGAGTACGATCACCGTGTTCTTCCAGGGGCACTACTCTCGGTTCGTCGACATAAACGACATCTGACAGAGGAGTTGTAGGATCTCGGATTTCGCGGCACAGTCTCAGATCCGATGGCACAACGGTGGTTTCGGCGTCGTAGTCGCAGGACAGCCGAAGGCGGTGGTGGCGCGGTGGAACCCAGGGTCCGGCGGGCGTCCAGCCAGACCCTCTCGAACTCATCGGCCGAGATCGCGGCAGCGTGCGACGCTTCCTCCCATCCCTGGAGCTTGCCCTCGACGACGAGGCCGTACCGCTGCTCGTAGCGGCTCATCGAGGCGATGTCCGCGCGCTCCTGATACCGGAGAACCTCTTCCAGGGAGGCGGCGGTTACCGGGATGCCGTCATCGCCTCGGACGTCCACTTGCCGGAGAACCCACCCCTCCTCATCACCCTCGAAGTACGCCACAGGTCCAAGGCCTCGTCGTAGGTGCGGATCCACATCGCCATGACACCACCTTCGCGCAGGCAATAGGGCGCGCCGCAACGGCACGCGCAGGGCTGCGAACAGCTCACCCGTCTCCAGCACCGGGCAGCCTCACCCAACGGATCGGCGGGCGTCTCGTACATCGTCCACCAGACCGGAGGCAAGGATGAGTTTGGCCCGTCGTCGGTCGCAGCGTCCCGTCGGCCGGTCAGGGGAGCCCGCCGGCCCGGTACTACGTCCCTTTGCAGGGATGGCCCTGGGTGGTGGTGACGGTGTCCCACCAGCCCGGCATGCTGCGCCGGTCCCGTGCTGAACGAGCCGATGGGGTGCGCACCAGTGACACCGACCGCATGGGCGCCGTCCGAAGCCCTGAACGGTGATGCCCAGCAGGTCAGGGCTGCCTCTGGCTCGACTGGAAGTGGTGGAACACTCCAAGACCGGACCATGATCATTGTTCTTGGCGGGACCACCGTGTGCGGGGAAGCAGACGCAGACTTGCAGGGCGTGGTCGGCCGAGCTGGTCGCCGCGTCCGTTCCCGGCCGACCCAAGGACTGTCATCGTGAGCGAGCGTATTCTCACCCCCCGCAACCGGGGCTTCCTCTTCCTCGACTCCCACCCGGAGGGCTGCCGGCAGCTGGTGGCCGACACGTGGCAGGCATGCCCCGCGCCCGCCGGCGTGCCGGAGAGCGACGGGCCGGTCGCGCTGGTCATCGGCTCCTCCGCCGGATACGGCCTCGCGGCCACGCTTGCCGGACTCAAGCGCGCCGGTATCCGTGGTATCGCGGTGTCCTTCGAGAAAGCCCCCACCGTGCGGCGTACCGCGACGGCTGGCTGGTATCGGACCGCAGCCACCGCCGACATCGCCCGCACCGCCGGGCGGGACCTGGTCTTCCTCAACGGCGACGCGTTCTCCGACTCGATGAAAGATCAGGTCGCCGACCTCATCGAGCAGCGTTTCGGCGGTCGACTGGACTACCTGATCTACTCGGTGGCCGCGCCCCGGCGAACCGACCCCGACACCGGTACCACCTACGCCTCGGTCCTCAAGCCGATCGGCCAGGCGAACCGCACCAAGACCCTCGTCTTCGACGCCGAGGGGGTTCCCGAGGTCCGCGAGGTGGAGACCGAACCGGCCGAGGGCGACGACGTGGAGCAGACCGTGGCCGTGATGGGCGGTGCGGACTGGGAACGCTGGATCGACCACCTTGCCGCGCGGGGACTGCTTGCCGACAAGTTCTCCACTGCCGCGCTGTCCTACATAGGCTCGTCGTTGACGGCGGCTATCTACCGGCAGGGCACCATCGGCGCGGCCAAAGGCCATCTGGAGGCCACCGCCCGCACCCTGAACGAGCGGCTCCACAAGACAGTGGGCGGGCGGGCCGTGACCTCCGTCAACGGCGCCGCCGTCACCCAGTCCTCCACCGCGATCCCTGGCATCGCCCTGTACACCGGCCTGTTGCGCGGCGTCCTCGGAGAGGACCTCGTCCCTCCGATCCGCCAGCTCGCCGCCTTGTGGGACCAGCTCACCGGCGCCGCCCCGCTCGCCTTGGACGAGGAGGGCCGTATCCGCCTGGACACCTTCGAACTGACCGACGATGTCCAGGCGGCCGTCGCAGAACGCTGGGAGACCGCTACCACGGCGACCATCGCCGACCTGGCCGATCTCGACTGGTTCCGCGCTGAGGTCCGACGCCTCTACGGATTCTCCGTGCCCGGCATCGACTACACAGCGCCGGTCGCCACCGACGTTCCCTGGCCCAACCACACCCCCTGACCCGCGTCCGGAGAAGCACCAGGGGGAAGGCGCCACGGAGCGACCTCACCCCTCATCGGCAGCGTCCTTGTCGCGCAGGGGCCGCATCCCGCCGGGCAGGTCCGGGAGCTGGAATGAGTACCGCCCGAGCAGGTTGATGTGGTGCCGGACGAACGGCGAGAGGCGCGCCACATCCGACCACGCGAACCTACGACGCCGCCGGCCGTCCCGCCGAGCTCACTGCCCCCTTGTGGCCGTACGCTCGCCTTCGAGCGCGACGCGGCCGCCGCGAGCAGGTTCCCGTTGTGGCAGGCGGCAGAACGGCCGAAAAAGCGGCCGCCCCGCGCGGGGGTTCAGCGGGCCGGTCCGGACCTTTCGTCTCGGCGCGGCAGCCCGGGCGAGGGGGCTCTGCTGCGCGCCTCAGGGGCCTGAGCGCCCGGGCGGCTCAGGCCCCTGACAGGGGCGGAGCGCCGGCGGTCAGCCGGCTTCCGCGAGGGTGGGGGTGGTGGCCTGGGTGTAGGCCGCGGCGGCCAGGCAGGCCTTCAGCCGTGAGCACAGGCCCAGCTTGGCCAGGATGCTCACGATGTGGGCGCGGGCCGTGCGTTCGGTGATGAAGAGACTGTCGGCGATCTCGCCGTTGGTGGGGCCGTCGGCGAGGAGGAGGAAGACCTCCTGCTCGCGGGTGGTGAGGCGTCCGACCTCGGCGAGGGCGGCCATCCTGCTGGGTGTGGGGCGGTCTTCGGTGTGCACGTTCCCCCTGTCTACGCCAGGGGCGGAGATCTGGCGGTTCTGCCCCTGGGGACTGGTGAGCCGAGGGCTCGGTTCGGTGCGATGTGCCGGACGAGGGACGCCTGGTCAGTGGCGTGCAGGTCCGGCGCCGGTGTCCGGTGCGCCGGTCAGGACGTGGCCTCCCGCGACCGGGACTTGGCGACCCAGTAGGCGCCCTGGACGATCAAAGCGATGCCGGCCAACTGCGGCCCGTGCCTCAGGAGCGTGTTGTCGCCCGCGATGGGCAGCAGGCCCCACGTGGTGATGACCACGAGGACGATTCCGAGGAGACCGGCTGCAATGCCTGCCGCGAGGTAGAACGCGGGCGACCGGTGCGACTGGTCAGGTTCTGGTGCATTCATGATCATATTTCTACCTCCGCAACTCACCCGCCTCGTAACTTCTCGGCCATCCCGCCGTGGGAGCAGGGGTCATGGGGTGCCGTCGGGCACGTCCTCCGGGTCGAGGTGCCCGGACGCCTGCAGCGTAAAATGAAGTTGCCGCCGAAGGTGAGCCGGTCGACGATGGCCGCGCAGAGGCGGGGGTCGGTGAAGGTCTTGGTCCCGCCAGAGAAGGACGTGTTGGAGGCGATGGCGACGCTGTTCTTCTCCTCGCGTTCGGTCAGGGCCTGGAAGAGGAGTTCGGCGCCGCGGCGGTCGACTTCCCTGGAGCCGAGTTCGTCGATGCAGAGGAGGTCGACGCGGCCGTAGCGGGCGATGGTCTTGGTCAGCCCCACGGTGTCCCGCCTCCGGGCGGCGGGGTGACCGCGACGGTCGTCCCGCCCGGGGGCCGCGGCTGTGGTGTCAGTGGGGCGGGCTATCCTTCCCGGCACCGCACACCGACCGTGAGGACCACCAGTAGTGACCGGCCTGTCCGCCTTCCCGTTGCCCTTCCAGAGCTCCCGTTCCCCGGCGTTCGCGACGCCCCGGACGCTGCGGGAACTGCAGATGATGCAGTGCAGCTCGCACCTGCGCGCCAAGCCCGCGTGGTTCGAAAAGATGAACGACGCCGACATCGTCGCCAGGTGGACGCAGGAAGCGGTGGCGCAGGGCCTGACCGAAGCGCAGGTGCGCTACGTGCTCGCCGAGCTGGGGCACTACGCCGCGCTGCGGGACGCGCGGACCGGCATCGAGGTGTCCGCGGTCGACGGGGTATGGCAGTCGGACACCCTCGTCGACGAGCAGCTCGGGTCCCGGTTGCGGGGGGCGGTGCGGGTTCTGGAAGAGGTCCCCGAAGCGGAGCGGGACTGGCATCCCGGATCCGAGGGTCAGGTGCTGGATCTCGTGCACCCCTCACTGTTCTGTCTGGTGCGGGGGGTGAGCGGAGGGCCGGAGCGGGCCTGGCAGAACCCGGCGAACCACTACGCGAAGTACGAGTTCTCGCAGAGGTTCCAGTGGCTGCCCACGGACGTCGACGTCAGTGACGACGGCGCCGTCGCCTTCCGCTCGTACGTCAACAACGTCCACCCCGAGGAGCATCGCGCACTGGCCTCCGTCCTGCCGGACGTGTTCGCCCGCCTGCTCCCGCTGTTCGAGAACGTGCTCACCGATCTGCGGCACCCGCGGCCCTTGCGGATCGAGGCCGATCCCTACGGCTGGTACGACTCGGAACCGGAGTATCCGCGCCAGTCGTCCTACAGTGACAACGCGGCTTACCTGGATGCCCGCGCCGCGTGGGACGAGGCCTATGAGGCCTGGTGGGAGAACCGCCGCCCGATCGTCCCGGACGCCCCCGCCTTCAGCCCGCCCGCACTGCCCGACGCATCCGCCCGGGTCGACCTGCGCGGCCGCCGACTCCAGGTCATCGTCAAGCTCGCCACCGTCCACCTCACCCCGGACAAGCCCGAGTACCGTGGGGGTTCGTGGCACGTCGAGGGGATGCTGAACGAGCGGATCGTCTCGACCGGCATCTACTACTGGGGCAGCGAGAACATCACCGAGAGCCGGCTGGGATTCCGGGCCGCACTCGACGACCCGCACTACGAACAGAACGACGACGCCGGGCTGCGCGAGGTCTACGGCCTTGAGGACGAAGACGCGCTGAACCAGGTGCTGGGCTCGGTAGCGACCCCTGCGGGCCGCTGCCTGGCGTTCCCCAACGTCCTGCAGCACCGCGTGGACGCGTTCCGCCTCGCGGACCCCACCCGCCCGGGACACCGCAAGATCCTCGCGTTCTTCCTGGTCGACCCGGCGGAGCGGATCGTCTCGACCTCCGACGTGCCACCACAGCAGCCCTGGTCCGACACCTCGACCATGACGATGGAGCAGGCCAAGACGTACCGCGAAGAACTCATGAAGGAAAGGAAGTTCTTCGTCGACGAACACAACGAGCAGCTCTACGAGCGGGAGTTCTCCCTCTGCGAGCACTGAACCGCGGGTGGGGGACCCGGTCAGGTGTCGTCGTGCAGGTCGGTCGAGTGGTGTGCAGTGTGGAGTCATCCCGGGAACCTGCCTGCCGAACGCAGCTGCCAGCGGCGTTCGGCGTAGGCCAGGTCGTCCCGCCACAGCCGGGCCGCCGCTGCGCGCATCACCGGGCGCAGGAGTGGGGCGGCCCGGCGCACGAACGCGAAGCCCGGGCGGTCGGAGGTGGCCCTCACGACCTCGGTCACCGCCGTGCGGGGACGGTTCCGTTCGTCCGGCCCGAGCGGGGTCGCGTGGGTCTCCACCACGGAGCCCACGCCTTCCCCCTCGGTGATGCGCATGACGACGGTACGCGGCTCGGGCGCGGTGAAAACCGCTCGCACCGGCACCACCAGCCGCCCGGCCGCCTTGAAGGAGACGTCGACCGTGAAGCGGTCGTCGGGGTCGTCCTTGTCGGGCGAGCCGACCACCGTCAAGTCGACGAACGAGTACGGGTGCAGCCACGCCCCGTGCCACGGATCCAGACGATTGGCCATGACGTCCTCGGGTTCGCACACCCCTGTGCCTTCGTATACGGCCGTCACCCCGCGCGAGGGAGCCGGGCGCACCGGTACGACGGGGGCGTCCAAGGGCTCCTCCCCGCCGACTTCGTCGAGCCGTACCCAGACGAGGACGCCGTCGTCGAAGGCGGGGAACGGCTCCCAGCCCGCGAACGAGGACCCGTCGAGGGCGAGTCCGTGCCAGTGGCACACCAGCGTCCCGCACCGGACCGGACTGTCCGCCAGGGGCGCCCCCAAGTGAGGGCAGACACCCGGTCCGGCGAGCAGCCGTCCGTCGTCGCCGCGCCAGGCGACCACCTCACGGCCCCCGATCGTCCGGGCCAGGGGACGGTCGTCGCGCAGCGCGGCGGAGCCCCCCGCGACGTACCAGTTCCCGGACGGCCGGGACTGGGCGCGCTTCAGCGCCTCCGCGATGAGGACCGGTTTGGCGGCTCGCCAGGTGGGACGCTGCCGCTCCCACGGCACGGGCCTGCGGCGCAGCGACAGGGGCAGACGGGCGCGTCGTGGGGACGGTTCGGGGTTCACTTGACCTCCTCGGAGACCACTCGGGCCGGGGTGGCGGACGGCGCCGGGCGCGTCGCCGTGCGCTCGGTTGCGGACCGGCTCCGGTGGCGCAGTCTGGCCGCCACCACCCGGACCAGCCCGTCTGCCGCGACCGTCGCACGCTCCCGGCGCGGCACCACGGCACGGCGGTGCAGCACGGCATAACCGCCCCGGGCGACGGCGTCGAGGATGCTCCCGTACAGGATGTACGCGGTCCGGATGCAGGGCCGGGACGCCGGATCGAGCATGGCGAGTCCGGGCCGCGCCTCCTGGTAGACGCGGCGGGTGAGTGCTTCGAACTCCCGCAGGGCGGCGAGGACCCGGTGGTCCTGGCGGCCCGTGTCCCGGCACCGGCGCAACAGCTCCCGGTCGACTCCGTGCCCGGCCAGCAGGTCGGCCGGCAGGTACACCCTTCCGCGGTCGAGGTCCTCGCCGACGTCCCGCAGGAAATTGGTCAACTGGAAGGCCACACCGAGGGCCGCCGCGTGCGGCTCGGCCTCCTCGCGCGGCACCACCGTGCCCAGCACCGGCAGCATCTGCAGACCGATCACGGCGGCCGAGCCGTGGGTGTAGCCGCGCAGGTCGGCGTAGGTGGGGTAGTCCGTCACCACCAGGTCGGACCGCATCGCCGTCATGAAGTCATGGAAATGTCTGTGCTCGATGGCGTACCGGCGGGCGGTGTCGGCGAGGGCCCGTACCACCGGTTCCTCGCCGTCCCCCTCCCGCAGCCCGCTGTCCAGACGCCGCCGGAGCGCTGCCAGTCGCGCACCGCGCAGGCCGCCGTCCTCCGCACCGGGACCGGTGGAGTCGACGATGTCGTCGGCCCACCGGGCGAACCCGTACAGCGCGTGGACCGCCGGTCTGCGTTCGGCCGGCAGCAGGCGGGTGGCCAGGAAGTACGTCTTTCCGTGCGCCGCGTTGAGCTCACGGCAGTGGCGGTACGCCGCTCGCAGCACCGGGTCGGTGATGCCCGCGGCGTCGAGTTCGCGTCCGGTCATCGGGCCGCCCTCTCGGTTCGGGCGGACGGACGCCGGGCACCGCCGGTGATCCGGGCTGCCGCCAGCTTCCCCGACACGAGGGCGGTCGGCACGCCCACGCCGGGGGTGGTGCCGCAGCCGGCCAGGACGGCGTTCTGTGTGCCCCGGACCAGGTTGCGGGGGCGGAACGGCCCCGTCTGCAGGAACGTGTGCGCCGCCGAGAACGGGGTGCCCGCCGCATGCCCTTGGCCCAGCCAGTCCGCCGGGGTGACGAGGAACTCGTCCTCGATCGCGGCCTCGATGCCGTCGAGGCCGCGCCGCTCCAGCTCGCGCAGCAGGCCGGCCCGGTAGCGCGGGCCGAGCTCGCCCCAGGCGGCACCCTGTGGCCCGATCTCGGTGTTGGGGCAGGGCGCGAGGACGTAGTGCAGATGGCGGCCGGGTGGGGCGAGAGCGGGATCGGTTGCCGTGGGCCGGGTGATGAGCAGGGAAGGGTCGCTCATCAGTCGGCCTTGCCGGGTGAGTTCGTCGAACGTGGTCCGCCAGGCGGCGCCGAACGAGATCGTGTGGTGGGCCAGCTGGGGCCAGGTGCGGTTCGTGCCCGCGTGCAGTACCACGGCGGAGGGGGAGTGCCGCAACCGTATCGGCCGACGGGGCCGGCGGCCGAGGAGCCGGTAGGTGACGGGCAGGTCCGGCGTGAGGACCACCGCGTCGCAGGGGATGCGGTCCTCTGCGGTGACGACGGCGGTGATCCGCTCGCCCGACCGTTCCAACCGAGTCACCCGCTCGCCGAACCGCAGCTCGGCGCCCGCGTCGCCGGCGGCGTCCGCCATGGCCTGCGGCAACGCGTGCATGCCGCCGCGCGGGAAGTACACCCCGGCGACCGTGTCCATGTAGGCGATGACCGCGTAAGCGGCGAGCGCTCGGGCCGGAGGCACGCCCGCGTACAGGGCCTGGAAGGAGAAGACCCGCTGCAACCGCTCGTCCTTGAGGAAGCCGCCGATGCGCCGGTCCAGCCGCCCGAAACCGCCGAGCGCCGCCAGCCGGGCGAGGTCACCGGTCAGCAGGTCGAGGGGGGAATCGAAGTTGGCGTCGATGAAGTGGCGCATCTGGGCCCGGTAGAGCTGCCCCAGCCAGGCACGCAGCCGCCGGTAGCCCGCCGCCTCACGGGCCCCCGCGAAGCGCTCGACCTCAGCGGCCATCGCCTCGCCGTCCGTGTGCACGTCCAGCGTGCTGCCGTCGGCGAACGAGGCCCGGTAGGCGGGGTGCAGTGGGACCAGTTCCACCCGCCGGTACAGGCTGTCACCGACCGCCGTGAAGGCTTCGTCGGCGAGATCGGGCATGGTCAGCACCGTCGGTCCGGTGTCGATCCGGTAGCCGTTCAGATGCAGGCGTCCCGCCCGTCCGCCGGGAAGGCCGTCCCGTTCGACGACGGTGACCCGGTGCCCGGAACCCAGCAGGTGGAGTGCGGCGGACAGGCCGGCCAGGCCCGCCCCGATGACCACCACGTGGTCCGTACGGCCGCTCACTGTACGGGTCATCGCCGGGCCCCCGGCGCGTCGAAGACCACCGGGGCCGTAGCGGGCGCGGCATGTGAGCGGGCCGGCGGGGCGTGCGCGGCCCGGGAAGCCGTCGCCGCGATCAGCAGCCCGCGCAGGCGGCCCGCGGCGTCAGCGTCGAGCGGGACGCCGTCGAAGTGCCGCAGGCCCTGGGCCGACAGGCGGTCGATCTTCCTCTCGACCGCCGCACGGGCGCCCGTACGCACCAGGACGTCCCGCACCTCATCCAGTCCGGCCGGAGTCAGGTACGCGTCACCCAGCGCCCGTTCCAGCACGGCCAGGGCAGGCCCGTCGCCCGTGGCCTCGGCGCGCCCCACCGCCAGCGCGGCCAGATAGGTCGGCTTTCCCTCGCGGATGTCCCCGCCGCAGCTCTTGCCGGTGTACGCGGGATCACCGAAGACGTCGTCGAGGTCGTCGCGCAGCTGGAAGGCCATGCCCACGCAGCGCCCCGCCGAGCACAGCGCCCGCAGGGTGCGGCCGTCCGCGCCCGCCACCGCTGCGCCCAGCGCGAGGGGCCGTGCGACCGAGTACGACGCGCTCTTGAGTCGGGCGGCGCGCAGCGCCTGCGACCGGGAACGCGCACCGGTCAGCTGGCCCTGAAGGTCGAGGAACTGGCCCGCCACCATCTCGGTGCGCATGTCGCTCCACAGCCCGCGCACCCTCGTCGCCGTCCACGGGTCGAGCGCCGTCTCGGCCACCACGTCGTCCGCCCATGTGAGCGCCAGATCCCCGGCCAGGACTGCGGCCGCCTCCCCGAAACGTGTGGCGCGGGCCGGTGACGCGGCACCGCTGTACCGGTCGCGCACCTCGGCGTGCAGCGCCGGACGGCCGCGTCGCACGGGCGAGCCGTCCATCACGTCGTCGTGGACCAGGGCGCAGGTCTGGAGCAGTTCGAGTGCCGCCCCGATGCGCAGGGCCGCCGCGGCCGTCGGCTCGTCGCCCCCGCCGCAGGCGCGCACCGACCACCAGACGAGCTGCGACCGGGTGCGCTTGCCGCCCTCCCGGGTGAAGTGCGCGACATGCGTGGCCAGTTCACCGGCGAACAGGGCGTCCAGTGCACCGGCCCGGGTGAGCCGGTCGGCGAGGATCTCCTCCAGCACCTGCCCGACCGCGGCGGGTACGTCCGCATCGACGGCGTCGAGATCGACCTCCGAGATGACGGGGCCCTCAGGTGCACCCGCGTCGGGCGCCGCACCGGCGACGGCTCGTCCCGGCCGACTGCGGCACGCCGAGGACCCCGAGGGGGCTACCAGGCGGGAGACGGGTGACGGCGTGACCGCGGGGTGGTCCTTCGCCTGCGTGGGGCGCATCCCGGTTCCTCTCGTCGTGGCATCGACTGCTCCGCAGCCTCTTCGCTCCCTTCCCGTGATGCGGATGCGGTTCCAGGCGGATTCCTGAAACGCGTGGAAATGCCACCATGCGGACGCGCCCGATGAGGTGACGGCAGCTGATGACCGCATCCGAATCCACTCGAAGGCGGGAACTGCTGGTGTGGGCGCACGCAGACGCGGATGGAGGGAGTGGCCGTGCCGAAGGCGGACGTACTGATCATCGGGGCGGGAGCCGCCGGACTGTCCCTGGCCCACCGGCTGATCGGACACGTGGCCGGGGCCCGTACTCCGTCCGTGATCCTCGTCGATGCTCCGCCCGGCCCGCTGCGCCCGGCCCCGCGCACGTGGTGCTTCTGGGAGCCCTGCCGCGGCCGCTTCGACGCCGCGGTCCGAGCACAATGGCGCCACCTGCGGGTACGGCCGGGCGCCGGCCCCTCGATCGAGGGGGACATCGCGCCGCTGCGGTACAAGATGATCCGCTCCGACGACTTCGAGTCCCTGGTCACCCGGGACCTCGCGCGCAGCCCCAACGTCCGGCGCCTGGAGGCGACCGTGGACACCGTGGAGGAGGTCCACTCGGGGGCACGGGTACTGATGACCGCGTCCGACGGCCACCGCCGCGCCCTGGAGGCCCGCTGGGTGTTCGACACGCGTCCCCTCGGCCGTCTCCCGGCCGCCCGAACCACTTTGCTGCAGCACTTCCACGGCTGGTTCGTCCGTACGGCCCGGCCCGTCTTCGACCGCGGGGCCGCCGAACTGATGGACTTCCGGACACCACAGCCCGCTGACGGTCTCTCCTTCGGTTACGTCCTGCCCACCGGCCCGCGCGAAGCCCTCGTGGAGTACACGCAGTTCTCCCGGCGCCCCCTGACGGCGAGCGGTTACGAGGCGGCGCTACGGCACTACGCCGCAGACGTACTGTCCCTCGGTGACATGGAGATCTTCGCGACCGAGACGGGCGTGATCCCCATGACGGACGCTCCCATGCCGCGACCGGTCGGCGCGTCGGTGTTCCGGATCGGTGCCGCCGGCGGCGCGACCCGCCCATCCACCGGCTACACCTTCGCCGGAATCCAGCGCCAGACGCGGGCGGTCGCCGCCGCGCTGCGGCAGAACCGCAGGCCGGTGCCTCCGGCCGCCCACTCCGTGCGGGCCCGCGCCATGGACTCGGTACTCCTGCGCGCCCTGGACAGCGGTCGGGTCGACGGTCCCGAGCTGTTCTGCCGGTTGTTCGCACGTGTCCCGACGGTCCGGCTGCTGCGCTTCCTCGACGGGCGCACGAGCCTGTTCGAGGACCTTTCCGTCGGCCGGCACGCCCCGGTCGGGCCCATGCTGCGCACCGCCCTTGAGCTGCCCCGACTGCCGCGCCGCCCCTCCAACTGACCCGTTCGCCGACTCCTTCGTCCCCGACCCGACCTCACCAGTCCATGGAGACCGTATGACCCTGCTGCGCGACGAGGACCTCGCCGCCGCGTTCGACCACGCGTCCCGCAGTTACGACGCGCTGGTGGCCGCGAACCCCGGCTACCACGCGCACCTGCGGCGCTCGGTGCGCCGCCTCGGCCTGCCCGGGCGCGGGCAGGGGCTGCGCGTGCTGGACCTCGGCTGCGGTACCGGAGCCTCGACGGCTGCCATCCGGTCCGTCCTCCCGGCCGCCGACGTCACGGCCGTCGATGCCTCGGCGGGCATGCTGGCGAGGGCCGCCGGCAAGCCGTGGTCGGGCGGTGTGCGCTTCGTCCACGCGCCGGCCGAGCGCCTGACGGACGCGGGCGTCGACGGGCCGTTCGACGCGGTGTTCGCCGCCTACCTCTTCCGCAATCTCTCCGACCCCGACGCCGTCCTCGGTGCCGTCCGCACCGTACTGCGACCGGGCGGGCGGCTCGGGGTGCACGAGTACAGCCTCAGCGGCCGCCGCGCCGACCGGGCGGTGTGGACGGTGGTGTGCCGCGGTATCGTCCAGCCCGCCGCCACCCTGCTGGGGGACGGACCGCTGTACCGCCACCTGTGGCGCAGCGTCGTCCAGTTCGATCCGGCCGACCGGTTCGCCGGCCGGATCCGCGACGCCGGCTTCGGGCCGGTCCGCGTCCTGCCCCTGCCGGGCTGGCAGACGGGCATCACCCACACCTTCGTGACCTCGCGCCCGGAGGACCCCCGATGACAGGCCCCGCCCGCCACCGGTCCGCCGCGCGCCGTGGCCGGGACCGCCGGGCCCGCGTCCTGCGGGGCCGGCAGGGAGCCCCTCACGCCGCCGGCCGGCGCACGGCCGCCGTGATCGGCGGCGGCATCGCCGGGCTCGCCGCCGCCACCGCGCTGGCCGAACGGGGCGTGGCGGTGACGCTGTACGAGCGCGAGCGCCACCTCGGCGGGCGGGCGGGCGGCTGGCCGACCCGGCTGCGCGACGGCAGCACCGTGACGATGAGCCGCGGCTTCCACGCGTTCTTCCGGCAGTACTACAACCTGCGGGGCCTGCTGCGCCGCACAGACCCCGCCCTGGCCGGGCTGGCCGCACTCCCCGACTATCCGCTGCAGCACGCGGACGGGCTGCGCGACAGCTTCCGGCGCGTGCCGCGCACCCCACCGTGGAGTGCGCTGGGCTTCGTCGCGCTCAGCCCGTCCTTTCGGCTGCGGGATCTGCGCGCCATGGACCCGGTACCGGCGCTGCCGCTGCTCGACGTCCGCGTGCCCGACGTGTACCACCGCCTCGACGACATCAGCGCCTACGACTTCCTGGAGGCCGTCCGGTTCCCGGAACGGGCCCGCCACCTGGCGTTCGAGGTGTTCTCCCGGAGCTTCTTCGCCGACCCGCGGCAGCTGTCCGCGGCCGAGATGGCACTGATGTTCCACATCTACTTCCTCGGCTCCGCCGAGGGCCTGCTCTTCGACGTGCCCCGCTCGCCCTTCCCGGCGGCGCTCTGGAGTCCCCTGGCCGGATACCTGGAGCGGCACGGCGCCGAGGTGCGCACCGGCAGTCCCGTCGAGCACGTCGCACCCGCCTGCGACGGCGGGTTCGAGGTCGCGGGGGACCACGACGAACGCCGGTACGACGCCGTGGTCCTCGCCCTGGACCCCGCCGGTCTGCGGTCCCTGGCCGTCCGCTCGGAGCGGCTGGGCGACCCTGCGTGGCGGCAGCGCGTGGCGCGCCTGCGCTCCGCCCCGCCGTTCCTGGTCACCCGGCTATGGCTGGACCGGCCCGTCGCCGCCGACCGTCCCGGATTCCTGGGGACCAGCGGTTTCGGCGGTCTCGACAACATCAGTGTGCTGGACCGCTGGGAGGACGAGGCGGCACGATGGGCGGCCCGCACCGGGGGATCCGTCGTGGAACTCCACGCCTACGCCGTCGATGCGCGCGCTCCGCGCACCGCCGAGCAGCGACGACTCGTCGAACAGCTCCACCGCGTGTATCCGGAGACCCGCGCCGCCACGGTCGTCGACGAACGTCACGAATGGCGGGAGGACTGTCCGTTGTTCCCCGTGGGCGGCTACGTCGACCGCCCCACTGTCCGCACCTGCGATCCGCACCTCGTGGTGGCCGGTGACGTCGTCCGCACCGACCTCCCGGTCGCGCTGATGGAAAGGGCGGCCACCACCGGCTTCCTGGCCGCGAACGCCCTGCTGGAGCGCTGGGGCGTACGCGGGCAGACCCTGTGGACGGTACCCGAGCGCGGCCGTTCCGCCGTACTGCGGAAGGCGGCCGCGTGGGCGGCCCGCTGACCGACCGCAGCCCGCCGGCCGACGGGCCAGGTGCCCGCAGGTCTGCCGGGGAATTTCGAGCGCAGCGCGATCGTACGGCCGACCGCGGGGGAGCCGGTGTCAGATGTAGTCGGCGGTGTTCCGTACCTCGCCGAAACGGGGGAAGGTGCGCTCTACGGTGAACTCGTGCTCGTCCGCGGCCAGGCCGGACATTGCGTCGGCGACAAACTCCAGCCGGTAGCCGTGGTCGGCCGCGGCCCGTGCGGTGGATTCGACACCCATCGTGGTGACCAGGCCGGCGAGCACCACGGTGTCCACACCGAGTTCGCGCAGCTGCTCGTCCAGATCGGTGCCGTAGAACGCTCCGATGGTGCGCTTGACCAGCACGATGTCGCCGCCCTGGACCAGGCCGTCGGCGAAGCCGCTGCCGGGCGGCTGCTGGGCGACGTTCGGGCGGTCCACCCGGACCAGCACCACCGGCTGACCATTAGCCCGGAAAGACCTGGCCAACGCACGGCAGCGCGCGAGCACTTCGTCACCGGAGTGCGGTGCGAGCGGGAGCCCGATAATGCGCGGCATGAGGTCGATGAGGATCAAGGCAGCGGTCATGGCCATGATCGTAGGGCTCTGCGGGGGCGAGCGCGGCCGTTCGGTGCACCGGTATCCACGTGGCTCTGCGGTGAGGATGGTCGGATTGAGGTGCGCCTACGCCAGCACCCCCGGCTCCCGTGCCGCGGGAGGGGTGTGGCGGCACACCCGGTGCGGGAGGGCTTTGCCCGCCGTCTTCCCCGAGGCCCAGATCACGAGTCCGGCCGGAGGTGGACACGATGCGGGCGGTCCGTACCGCCCACACTGTCTGGCGGATCGCGGCGCTGAGCTTGTTCCCCGGCCTTGCGCGGGGCTCTGGTTCAGGATCGCTTCCTGTACCTCGTTGCCGGCGCCGAGGAGCCCGTGCGGAGGGGTCGCCGCCAGGGCTGCGATGCCCACCCCGGAGGCCGTGACGACGGTCGGGTTCACCCAGCCCGGTACCTACTCGTCTCCGTTTCTGCCGTCCGGACTGTCGGAGCAGACGATGGACACCGGGAACACTGACTTCGTCACCAGGTACCGCTGCGGGGCTTCCCGGTCGAGCCCCATCCCGTTGCATTGCACATAGGGGTCAGGGACGCTGAAGCCCGTCATGCGCCCCCACCCGAAGGCGAGAACCGCGATTCCGGATCCGGCCAGCGCCAGCTGGCAGCAGACGACCGCCTTCTGCATCGGGCGCAGGGAGCGGTGACGCCGACGCGCACGAACACCGCGCCGGTCATGGCCGCCGTGAGGACGGGCACGCCGATCACCAACAAAACGATTGGAATCTCCGACGCGGGTGCACGGCCGCCGGTTGCACAGGGCGAACCGACGGGGCAGTGCGGGATGACAGCACTGCCCAGGGCCGCGCCGTGCCGGGCATGACCCGGGCGCTCGCCACGGACGCGACGGGCTTCCACGATGAAGCAGCCTTCCTTCCCCGGGAACCTGTCTCGCAGAAGGGCGGCCAGGGCATCACTCGTCCTGCCGGCGCTGAGAAGCTGCTCCGCGGCCGGGCCGCCGCGCAATGCCCCAGATGATGCTCAGCTCCTCCAGCCGCCGAGGGCGCCACGGTGGTGGTCACCGACCTCGACCCCGCCAAGGTTGCGGACGTGGCGGGCGAGACGGCGCCCGCGCGAAGCGCGCCACGCGGGGAAGCCGTCATCCACGCGGATCTGAGTCGGCTCTGGCAGACCGTGCCGTCGTGCATGCGCACGTAGGGGGGTGTTGACCATGGTGGGTGCTGTCGGGATGCCGGCGAACGGCGCCGCTACGCTGTTGGGGGCCGCGGCGGGGGCGTCGGTCGCGCCCTGGAGCATCCCGCCGATCCGGGCGGGCGCAGCGGCGACCGACGGTGGGGCCGCCGGTCACGCCTCGCCTGCATCGGCGGCTGAACCCTCGGCGACACCACCATCGAGCTCGTGGATCCGCTCGGCTGCCCAATGGGCCCAGTCGCGGCGCATGGTGTTGAAGCGCAGGCCGTACTCCAGGGCAATCCGGCCGTGGACCGACAGGGTGTCGTCGCCCCACTCGATGGACTGTTCCAGTCGGCGCAGGTCCTCGTACTCCTGCTCGGACATGTTCGCCAGCTCGTCAAGGTAGCCCCGCGCCCGCTCCGGGGGGAGTACGCCGAGGAAGAACACCCGCAGCAGCAGGTCGCTGCGGGTATTGCGCTGCGGCTTGGTCTCGGTGAGCCAGCTGCGCAGTTCGGCCAGCCCCTCGTCGCTGAGGGTGTACTCCTTGCGTCCGCGCGGGCCCTCCGCCGAGACGCTGATCAGTCCGCTCGCGGCGAGCTTGGACAGCTCTGAGTACAACTGGCTCTGGGTCGCGGGCCAGACGTTGGCGAGCGAGGTCTCGAAGCGCTTCAGCAGGTCGTACCCGCTGGCCGGGCGTTCTGACAGGAGTCCGAGGAGGGCGTGTCGAAGGCTCATGCCTCTCATCCTACCTTCCATCCTTGACATGTCACTCGCGGACCTTCTACTTTTGACCTGTCAAAACAGGAATGTTACTCGGGGGTCATCCAATGTCGTACGTACGCACCTTCCTTCCGTGGATCGTCTTCGCCGTCTTCCCGACCGCGCAGTGGCAATGGGGCGCGCTCGCCGGTCTCGTGGCCGCGGTGGCGGTGACCCTCCAGCAGCGCCGGGCCGGGGCCGGGTACGACGCGCTGATCATCGAGATCGGCTCGGCGGTCTTCTTCGCCGCCTTGACGGGCATCGCCTTCAGTGACCCTGCCTCGGGCGTGCACGCCTACTCGGCAGCCCTCTCCTCGGCCACCCTGGCCCTCATCGCCGCAGGCTCGCTGCTCGTGGGTCGGCCGTTCACCCTGGGCATCGCCAAGCGCACGACCCCACGTGAGGTCTGGGGCACGAAGCCGTTCATCCGGATCAACGCCGTGATCACCGCTGTGTGGACCGCGGCCTTCGCGGTCACCGCCGCCGCGCTCGCGGTCCTCGCGCATGCCGGCCAGGGCCACTCGACGTCCGCGACGCTGGTCCAGGCAGCCGGGTTCGTCGTTCCGATGCTCTTCACGGTCCGCTACGTCGCCGCCGCGCAGGCCAAGGCTCAGGCCGTTGCCCGATGAGTACCCCCGGCTCTAGGCGGCCCGCCGGACTCCGGTGAGCGCGCGCCGCCATCGACCGGCCTGCATCTGCGCAACGGCGCCCAAACCTGCCGAACCCGCCTCCGGCAAGTTCCTTCGGCGATGGAATTGGTCCCCGTCGTGGTCTACGGCCGCGGTCGGTAGGGACCGGCTCGACAGGCCGAAGCCGCCGACGGTGCGCCTCAGACGGGGAACGTCCCGGGGAATGCCCCGTGGCCGACACCCGGTGCAGGGTCACTGCGGCCCTCTCGGAGCCACCTGCTCCCACGTGTCGAGGAAGAGCACCACCCAGGGGTACCGCTCGCACAGCCGGCCCAGCTCGGAGACGAACGCGCGATTGACCCCGGCCACATCGCCGCCGCGTGAGCGCCGCCCACGGCCACGCGCCCCGGCGCGTAGACGATCCAGCCCCTGGGCAGCAGTGTCCGGGTTCGTCATGGCGGTCACCACTCCGGCTCCGGGGATCAGCGACACGGCACCCAGCGCGGCCTGCGACACCAGCCGGCTGGAGACCGATGGCCCGCCTTCCGCTACGTCGGCCCCCTCCAGCGGCATGGGCTCGGCGGCTGCCTCCTGCCCGACGGTATTGATCGGCGGCTCGGTCGAACTCCTTGAACGGCCCCGCTTCCTCGGCCAACTGCCGTGCCAGCTCCACCAGGGCCTGTGGACACCGTGGACGTCCCCCTCGTCCACCACCGCGGTGATCGCCCCGGCTGCCCGCGCTGTCTGCTGATGCCGACACGCACGCCCCTGACGGATCAGTCGCCTGGCGCGCGCGCAGCACGACGTGGGGCGCCACTCAGTGGAACCGGGACGCAAGCGCCTTTACCCCACTGCGATACCCAGGCCAGATCTTCTTCCATTACAACGTCAACCGGTACTACGACCCGGCCACGGGCCGGTACATCAGCCCCGATCCTCTCGGCCTCGCCCCCGCAACTCAACCACTACAGCTATGTACCCGACCCGTTCACCCTTTGGGACCCCCTGGCCTGGCCGGCTGCGACGCAGACCCACATGGGGCCCGAAAGTAACCTTGGTACGCGATGAGCACGGGCGACCCTTCGAGATGCACGCCACAGTGACGCGCGACGTGCTCAACGAGGGAACTCACGCAAGAAACCAGCTCAGTCCGCCGGGCTTCGTCCGCGGCACTGACCACAACCAGGCCCGTGGCCACATGCTTGCCAGAATGCTCGGCGGATCCGGCGACACGCTGGACGACCTGTTCACGGTTACCCAGAACCCGACGAACTCATGCGAGACCTCCAGCAACTGATCTACAACGCGGTCGCCGGCGATCCGAGGCAGGGAATAGCAGGCCAGACTGTCCAGTACAGCGTCTACCTGGAGTGCACAGACGACCTGGCGGACTCCGTGCCGCACACATCTACATGCAGGCCGGCGGCAGAAACGGATTCCACCTGGACACCGACTTCCCCAACCCCGATCATGCCGCCCAGCACCGACGCCGCCGAGGAAACCCGTGACCGCCCTCAGCACCCTCAACCGGCTCTGCCCGCCCCCCCCCCGCCCGGCCATGCACATCGCCTGGGAACACGTCGAATCCACCCTGAGCATGACCCTCCCCACCGACTACAAGCAGCTCGCCGAGCAATACGGCCCAGGCGCGTTCAACAACTACATCCACATCCACCACCCCCATGGACAGACCGAGTACGTCAGCCTCACCGGCCCCATGCCCGCCAGGATCCGCGCCTACCTGCGCAAGGACTACGACGAGGGCACCTACCCCGTCCCGTATCACCCGGAGCGCCTCTTCACCATCGGTGCCACCGACAACGGCGAACACCTTTTCTGGATCACCGAACCCCTTCAGGAACTTGACCGCTGGCGGATCGCGGTCAACGCAGCCCGAGGTCGGCAGTGGTTCACCTTTGACGGAACTCTCGTCGACTTCCTCACCTCCGTACTCAGCGGCCAGACCAAGGTCCCCCAGTTCCCCCGCGACCTCCTCGCGGCAGGCCTGTCCTTCACTCCTTCGCAGCCGGACCTGTGGAAGGCGGAAACCGCGCCGGACCAGCCTCCCGTGGACACCGCCGCCATCCGGGCATGGGCCCTGGCCAACGGCTACAGCGTCCCTCCCCACGGGTGCATCCCCCCCGAGGTCCGCGCAGCGTGGGAACGCGCTCACAGCTGACGAACTCGTGCATGGTTGGCGGTCAGAAAGCGACGACATCGTCCCCGTCTTTCCGCTGCGCGTCGCCGGGATGCGTTCGGGTGCCGCCTCCTGCGGCATGACGCACTGGGACCGCACATCCCAGCGCCAAGGCCCCCACCGCGCCGGTGACAGAGGTGATCAGTGCTGTGCTGGCCGCCAGGGCGCCCGGCGCAGCGCCGCAGGCCCCCCCGGCGCGCAGCGGAGGGCTGCGTCGGGGGAGTAGCGGATTGGGGGCTGGTGCCGGAGAGAAGGAGGCCCGGCTTGCGTACGGGTGACGGGCTGGTTCAGAACCTCCTGCCCGCGGCCTGGCTCGGCTGGCTGCACCGCCCTGGATCTCGTCATGAGATCGGCCTCCCCTTGGAGGATGAGGGGAGGCCGATCTGTACAAGCGGTATGCGCGACGGCTGGTTCAGATGACGCTGGACGTGCTGGTGCGCTGGGTCCAGAGCCTGGGGTTGTCAGTACTCGCCGTGCTGCTCGCCCTTGTAGTGGCCGTCCTTGTGCCCGCCGTCGTTGATGCACACGTTGCCGAAGGCGGGGTTGAGGAGGCCGACGATGTTGACGGTGTTGCCGCAGATGTTGACGGGGATGTGGATGGGGGCCTGGACGACGTTGCCGGACAGGACGCCGGGGGAGCCGATGGCTGCGCCCTCGGCGGTGGCGTCGGCGGCGGCCATGCCGGCCCCGCCTGCCAGGATGGCGCCGGCGGCGGCGGTAACGGCTACGGCCTTGGCGATACGTGACATCGAAATCTCCTTGAACACACAATTGCCGGGATACAGCAGGACGATATACCCCATAACCGCCCTAGCCGCCCGCCCGTTACGGGCATTGGGCCGAATCAGTGACCTGACACCGGTGCGGCTGTCGAACCGTCCGCTCTCGCACGTCTCCGCTCACTGCCTGTTGCGCTGATCTGATGTGCTGCTGTGGGATTCAGGGCTGGTTCGGGCGGAGTAGCGGCGAGCACGGTACGGGGTACGCGTTGGCCCGGCTGTCGGGGCGCGGCTGCAATTCGACGTCTCGCATGCTGCGGCGTGCGCTACCCCGCGGCAGCCCCGGGGCCCGTCGGCCGGCGGGCCCGTTCGGCCCGACTCCCCGGGCGGAGGAACCCGAGCTCACCGCTTTGACCGCCGGCCCTGTGCCGGGGCGTCCGCCGTCGGCAAACGGGTGCACCGCAGGGGGTCATCGCGGCTGTGGCGTTGTGGCGGGGAACCGAGGCACGGTGGTGCCGCTATGCCGTCGGGGTGTTTGGTGACGTCCAGCATGAGTGCGAGTTTCTCCTTCGCCCAGCCGATGAGGCCGCCGGTGCAGCTGCCGTCAGCTCAGAGGAGGGTGATCTCCCGGTGCAGCGATCGCAGTCGCTGAAGCAGAGGAACGGCCGCGTCGCGATCACCGACGTTCGCGGCGGTCACGGCGACGACCAGGAGCAGGCCGAGGGTGTCAGTGATGATGTGCCGCTTGCGGCCCGGGACTTTCTTGGTCGCCGTCGTAGCCGCGTGAGGCGGCCGGCACCGACGCGGCGACCCGCACCGACTGCGCGTCGATGATCCCCGCGCTCGGTTCCACCTCCCGGCCCTCGCGCCCACCGCCCTTCCCACGCAGCCGGTCGTGGAACTCCACGATCAGCCCGTGCTCGCGCCACCGGCTGAAGAAGGCATAGACCTGACCCCAGGCAGGGAAGTCCGCAGGCATCGCCCGCCAGGAAACCCCGCCCGCGACCAGGTAGCGGATCGCGTGGAGCATCTGCCGGTGGCAGTGGCCCTCGGGCTGCGCACCCACCCCGCCCCTGAAGCCAGGCGGCCCCGGGAGCAGCGGGCGTACAGCCGCCCACCCTGCGTCCGTCATTGTCCGAGAAATTCAGGCGTTCCCGGTCCGGATGATCGGCCGCGTTCCCGTACACGTACACGTACACGAGACAAGCGCACGACACGACCGGCAAGTTGAAGTCAACGGGCGCGGGCGAGTGCGGCAGCGACAACAGGGCCTCCTGGTGCTGCTCGGATTGGTTCGCACCCCAGAGCTACCAACAGGCCCTGCCTTCATGCGCGTACAACCGGAACATCACCCGACCTGGAGCCCGGTTCGACCTGCAGGTTCCAAGATCGGTTGAGATGCGGCTTCTGAAACCCAACCGGCACATCGCAGGTGATCCTCGAGTAGTGGACCGGTAGGGACACACTCGACCTCCACTTCAATAGGGACCGCCGGAGAACCGAGGCGGTCCGCCGAACTGGACCAGACCGAGCAGGTTCCCCTCGCTGTCCTTGACGTACCCGGCGCGGCCCACGCCCTCGACCCGGCAGACGCCGTCAGCCGTTCGGTAGCCCGGCAGGTCGTACTCCTCGAAGGTGACGTCACGCGACTTGAGGGCCGCAACCTCGGCATCGATGTCGTCGACCACCCAGGATGCCTGGGTCCCCCCCCCGTCGCTCTTGCCGTAGCGGGTGGTGAGCATGAAATGGCTGCCGCCCGACTCGTACGTCAGGGCGCTGCTGATCTCCTGGGCCGGCGTGAGGCCCAGGAGATCGTGGTGGAAGCCCCCGGCCCGGTCCAGATCGGCGGCAGGCAGGAGGGTGAGAACCGGATGTCCATCCAGCATCTCTCTCGGCCCCCATCCCCCCTCGGGGGAAGATTTATACCGTTTCTTGACAGTTTAGCGTGAATTAGAGTACTGTCAACGTGCCATGAAAGAGAAGCGCGCGTACGAGAGTCCGCTGCGTGCCGGGCAGCTTGAGCAGACCCGGCAGCTGATCCTCGCCGCGCTCACCGAGGCCATCGCCGACGAAAGCGTCGAGGAGCTGACCATCCCGCTCGTGGCGGAGCGCGCAGGCGTCGCCATCCGCACCGTCTACCGGCACTTCCCGACCAGGGAGGCGCTCTTCGCGGCCTGGGGCGGGTGGGCCCAGGAGAATCTGCACGTGCTCATGCAGTCCTACCCGGACACCTTGGACGGGCTGCGCCGCGTGGCGCCGGAGCTCTACCGCTCGTACGACGAGCACGCGCCACTGATCCTCGCCATGCTGAACTCCAAGGCGGCCCGGCCGCTGCGGGAGCAGGGCCGCAGGCACCGGTTCCACTCGGTGGAGGCGGCGCTGGCCGAGCTCACGGCGGAGGCCGACCCGGTAGCCCGCCGCCGCGCGGTCGCCGTGGTGTACCTGCTGGTGAGCGCCCCGGCCTGGCAGGCCATGCGGCTGCAGGCAGGGCTCGACGGGGCGGAGGCCGGCAAAGCCGCCGCCTGGGCGGTGCGGGTGCTCACAGACGAGCTGCGGCGAGATCCGGACGGCCCGCTACGCCACCCGGGCAGATGACCGGCGAGGAGGAGAGCCATGAGCATCGCCACGGAACGCACTTTCGCTCCACCGGGGCCAGGTACATGGTTCCTGGACCCGACCCACTTCACCCGCCCGGTGACCAGGTTCCACGCCGACATCTTCATCGAGGAGCTGCACCGCGGCTTCGGAGAGAGCCTCCGCCGGTACGGGTCGCTGCTCGAACGGCTGGACTGGGCCTTCGTCAACGGTTTCTGCTACTACCATCCCCAGCCGCTGGGAGCCCCGCCGGACGCCACGGACCACCCGCCGAGAGAAGTCTGGGAACGCCTTGCCGCCGATCATCCCGAGATCCGCGCCAGGCTCGCGACCAGCGCGACCGTCTTCGAGCGCAAGCTGTGGCGCGAGGACCTGCGCCGCTGGGACGAGGAGGTCAGACCCGGGCTCCAGCGCGAGCGGCGCGAACTACAGCAGGTCGAGCCCGGTCTCCTCGATACCGGCAGTCTGCTCGCGTACCTCGACCGGTGCCGGGAGCACCAGCGCCGAGCCGGCTACCTGCACCACCTGTTCAACATGCCGGCACTGCTGCCGATGGGCGATTTGCTCGCACACTGTCAGGAGTGGACCGGGCGCACCACCGGCGAGATCCTGGCCCCGCTGGCCGGATCGAGCCCCGACCCGCTGGCGGACCGGGAGGAATTGGCCGAGCTGGCCGCCGCCGTAGCAGCGGACCCCCGGGCGAGCGAGCTGCTCGCCTCCCCAGCGCGACCCCAGGAGCTGCTGGCGGCGCTGGGGGCCGTCGAGGGACGTACGAGTACCGCCCTCGCCGAGTACCTGGAGACGGCGGGCTGGCGCCCCGTCAATGGCGAGGACGTGGGCGACCCCTGCGTGGCGGAGTTGCCCGCCGTCGTGCTCGCGGCCATTCGCTCGGCGGTCTCCTCCTCGACGAGGCCCCAGGCGGACGCCCGCGCCGACCAGCGCGCCGACGCGGCGGCCGACCTTCGCGACGCCGTACCCGCGCCGCACCGCTCCCGCTTCGACGAGCTGCTCGCCGAGGCGCGGTTGGTCTCCCGGCTGCGCGATGAGCGTGGGTCGTGCGCGGACCTGCCGGCCATCGGCCTCACCCGGCGCGCCATCCTGGCGGCCGGCCGACGCCTCACCGAGCAGGGCCGGATCCACGCACCCGCCCACCTGGCCGAGGCGGGCTACGCCGAGCTGCGCGCCCTGGTCCGTACGGGCTCCGGGCCCGACGCCGCCGAACTCGCCGCCCGGGCCCACTACCGCGACCACGCCCGGTACGCGGACGCGCCGCCGATGCTGGGTCCACCGCCGGGCGACCCGCTGCCGCCCGATTGGCTGCCGCCCGCCGCGGCACGCCTGGAACGCGCCCTCGGGGCCATCGTCCTTGCCATGTTCACCAACCCGGCGGCCCGGACCGAGGGGCGGACCGTGCACGGGCTCGGCGCGAGCCCGGGCGTGTACGAGGGAACGGCACGGGTGATCAGCGGCGTGCCCGAGTTCGACCGCATCCAGCCAGGCGACGTCCTGGTCACCGACGCGACCACCACGGCCTTCAACATCGTCCTGCCACTGCTCGGCGCGATCGTCACCGATCGCGGCGGGGCGCTCTCCCACGCCGCCATCGTCGCCCGGGAGTTCGCCATCCCCGGCGTCGTCGGCTGCACGGATGCCACGGCGGTGATACCCGACGGCGCCTGGGTGCGGGTCGACGGCCGGGCCGGAGAGGCGGCGGTGGTCCGATGACGGGTCCGCTGTCGCCGCGCACGTGGTCCGCCCCCGTGCCGCTCCGCCTGGCCACCGACGAGAGCCGGTACGGCGGCAAGTCCTCGCAGCTCGCGGCCGCCGCCCGGGCGGGTCTACCGGTACCGGAAGGAATCGCCCTGGAATGGCTGTTTGTCGACGCCGTCGCAGCAGGCGACGACGAGGCGCTCGCCGCCCTGCACGTGTCGACCGCCGACTTGCAGGGCGGCGGGCTGGCCGTGCGTTCATCCGCGCTGGGCGAGGACTCGGCCGCGGCGAGCTTCGCCGGACAGCACCTCACCTGCCTCAACGTACGGGGTCCGGACGGGCTGACCGAGGCGGTCCGAATGGTGAGAGATTCGGCGCACTCGGCCGCCGTGCTCGCCTACCGTGAGCGGCTCGGGCTGCCCGGTCGGCCCCGAGTGGCAGTGGTGGTACAGGAGTTGGTGGTACCCGAGTGCGCCGGAGTTCTGTTCTCCCGAGACCCACTCGACGGCTCCGATGTCTTGGTGATCGAGGCGAGTTGGGGCCTGGGCGAAGCCGTGGTCAGCGGCCTGGTCGTACCGGATCACTACCGGGTCCGCCGCGACGGCCGGGTGATCGAGCGCACGGCGGGCAGGAAGGACCTGGCCGTGGAGCCCGCGCCGGCCGGCGGAACGAGCCAGGTCCCGGTCCCCGCCGACCGAATCCACCGACTCTGCCTCGACGAAACGCGGTTGGAGAGCCTGCGGGAACTCACCGCCCGCTGTGAGCAGGTCTTCGGCGGGACACAGGACCTGGAGTGGGCCTTCGTCGCCGACCGCCTCCGTCTGCTCCAGCGCCGGCCGATGACCGGGGCCGTGCCCCCGCACTGACCTCTGCGTAGCCGCCCACCTCAGCTCGGGACGATCATGGACTGCTTGTGGTTGAAGAGGCCGGCGGCGTCCCAGATGGGGCACGACCCAGAGAGGGTCAATCGACGGTGCAACCGCTCGCCGACTCCAGGTCATCGTCAAGCTCACCACCGTCCACCTCACCCCGGACAGGCCCGAGTAGCCCGGCTCGCAGACCCCACCCGCCCGGGACACCGCAAGATCCTCGCGTTCTTCCTGGACGGCCCGGCGGAGCGGATCGTCTCGACCTCCGACGCGCCGCCGCAGCAACCTGGTCCGACACCTCGACCATGACGCTGGGCAGGCCAAGACGTACGGCGAGGTACTCATGCAGGAGAGGCAGTTCTTCCTCGACGAACACAACGAACAGCTCTACGTGTGAGTGGGTGGGGTGGTGGCAGCGGTTGGTCGTCAGCGGCGGCTTTGTTCATCTCCGGCGGTCCGGGCTCAACTTCTGTGGTGACGGGCCGATGGTCGGGCGCAGGGGGATGCGGGGTGGTCCCACGCAGTCATGCGTGCGCACGTGAATACGCCCCCACGGCTCACAGCTACGCCCCTACCCCGGACCCTGTCCCCAAGGTCTGGCTCCCTCCGGGTCAAGGGCGTCCGCTCGGGCGCGGAGGTCCTCGGCGATGTCGTCCCAGGAAGGGCCGTGTGCCTCAAGGTTGAGGGCCGCCTCGCGCATCATCGCCGGGTCGTCGGGCCGCTGGAGCAGAATCAGCCGGTAGGCGAGGTTGCGGACCCACACGGGCAGGAGGCCGTCGACCAAGTGAGGGCAGAGCTCACGCAACATGGCGAGGATCGCCTCGGCATCGGCAAAGGTCAGCTCTTCCGTGAAGTACATCCAGTGGTGCTCTCGGGCTTCGCACTCAGGCGTCGGGCCGTACTCGTCGCCCCAGACGCACCGCGCGTGCTCCGCAAGGGTGGTGTGCATGCGTCGAACGCTACGCGAGGGTTGATCTGACCTGGTCACCCCGATGGGTATGGCATCAGCTCGCCACCACAGAAGTTGTGCCAGAACCTCTCCGGCGACAGCGTTTGTCGACGAGTTTCAGCGGCGTTTGGTGATCAACTCGCTCGTGCTTGTTCATGAGAAATAGGTTCTGGCACAGATCTTGGGGAGCGATCGCGGAGGGTGACAGCTTCGTTCGATTGTAAGGAGGGGCGGCGACCTGGGGGACCGTCACCGATCAC
>NZ_JBWKCE010000032.1:0-33267 GCF_056436685.1 Streptomyces sp. NPDC043680
TGGGTCCGCGGCCGGTGGTGACGGGTGAGTCGGGGGCGTACCTGCTGTACACCTCGGGCTCGACCGGCCGCCCGAAGGGCGTCCTCATGACCGTCGGCCCCCTGCTCAACATGATGGAGTGGCACTTCGCCGACCAGCCCACCGGCCCCGGCCGCATCACCGCCCAGTTCACCGCCCTCAGCTTCGACGTCTCCGTCCAGGAGATGCTCTTCGCCCTGCTCGGCGGAGCGGCGCTGGCCGTCGTCCCGGAGGACGTGCGGCTCAGCCCCCAGGAGTTCGTCCCCTGGCTCGAAGAGCACGGCGTGACCGACCTGTTCGCCCCGACGGTCGTCATCGAGCTGCTCTCCCGGGCGGCACTGGAGCAGGACCGCCCCCTCCTCGCCCTCAGCCACCTCGCGCAGGCCGGTGAGGCCCTGGTGCTCAGCGAGGCCGTCCGTGCGTTCTGCCGGCAGCGGCCCGGCCGCCGCCTGCACAACCACTACGGCGGCACCGAGATCCAGGTCGTCACCTCCCACGCCCTCACCGGCGACCCGGCAGCCTGGCCCGGCGTCTCGCCCCTCGGCACCCCCGTCCACAACACCTGGATCTACGTCCTCGACGAGACGCTGCGCCCGGTCCCGGAGGGGGTGGCGGGCGAGCTGTACGCGGCCGGGCCCTGCCTGGCCCGCGGCTACGCCGGACGCCCCGGCCTGACCGCCGACCGCTTCCTGCCCGACCCCTACGGGCCGCCCGGCTCCCGCATGTACCGGACCGGCGACCTGGTGCGCCGCCGCCCCGACGGCACCCTCGACTACCTCGGCCGCACCGACCACCAGGTCAAGATCCGCGGCATGCGCGTCGAACTGGGCGAGATCGAAGCCGCCTTGCGCACCACCCCCGGCGTGCGCGAGTGCGTCGTCACCGCGCGCACCGACGCGCAGGGGTTCACCCAGCTCACCGCCTACGTCGTCGCCGCCGACCCGGACGACGCCCCCGCGCCCGCCGCGCTGCGCGCCCGGCTCCTGGACCGGCTGCCCGGCCACGCCGTGCCCTCCGCCTTCGTCGCCCTCGACGCACTGCCGCTCACCCGGCACGGCAAGACCGACCGCGCCGCCCTCCCCGCGCCCGACGCGTCCGCCGTCGACAGCGGCGCCGGCCACGTGGCACCGCGCACCGGGGTCGAGCATCTGGTGGCCGGGGTCTGGCAGGAGGTCCTCGGCACCGAACGGGTCGGCGTCTTGGAGGACTTCTTCGCCCTCGGCGGCCACTCCCTGCTGGTCTCCCAGGTGCTCGCCCGGCTGGAGCGGGCCTGCGGCGCGCGGATCTCCGTACGCGACTTCTACAACCAGCCCACCGTCGCCCAGCTCGCCGCCCTGATCGCCACCGCCGAGGGCGGCTCCCGCGGACTCGGCCCCCGACTCGCGGGGGAGGCCCCCGCCCTCTCCTTCGCACAGGAGCGGATGCTCTTCCTGCACCTGCTCCAGCCCGTCGGCGGCCTGTACAACGTGGCCGTCCCCCTCGAACTCCACGGCACGCTCGACACCGCAGCCCTCCAGGCCGCATTCGACGAGATCGTCCGCCGCCACGAGACCCTGCGGACCCGCTTCGAGCTGGGCAACGGCACCCCCGTACCGGTGGTGGTCCCCGACGCCGGGTGCCCGTTCACCGTCGTGGACGCGAGCGGGGTCGCGGACCCGGCCGCCGAGGCCGCCGCCGTGGTCCGCCGCGACGCCGAGACCGCCTTCGACCTGGAGGCCGGACCGCTGCTCCAGGTCACCCTCGTCCGCACCGCTCCCGACCGGCACACTCTGAGCCTGACGGTCCACCACATCGCCTTCGACGGCTGGTCGGTCGACGTGCTCATCAGCGAACTGGAGGCCCTGTACGACGCGTTCGTCCAGGTCAGGCCCTCGCCGCTGCCCGAGCTCGGGCTCCAGTACGCCGACTACGCGGCCTGGCAGCGGGCCGAACTCCAGGGCGTGGCCCTGCAGGACCACCTCCACTACTGGCGCTCGTACCTCGCCGGGGCCCCGCACGCCCTCGACCTGCCGACCGACCGCACCCGCCCGCCCGTCCCCGACTTCGCCGGCGACGCCGTAGCCTTCACCGTCGACCCCGAGCTGACCGCACGGCTGCGCACCCTGTCGGAACGCTCCCGCTCCACCGTCTTCATGACGGCCATGGCCGCCTACAGCTCCCTGCTGCACCGGCTCAGCGGCCAGGACGACCTGTGCGTCGGCTACTTCTCCGGCAACCGCACCGCCATCGAGACCGAGCCGCTCATCGGCCTCTTCGTCAACACCCTCCCCGTCCGCTCCCGCACCGAGGCCGGGCAGACCTTCGCCGCCCACCTCGAACGGGTCCGGGACTCGGTCCTCGGGGCGCACGCCCACCGCGACCTGCCCTTCGAGCTCCTCGTCGACGAGGTGCAGCCGGAGCGTGACGTCTCCCGGCACCCCGTCTTCCAGACCGCCTTCGGCTACTACCCGGCCATGGCGGGCGGGCCGGCGGACGAGACCGGTCCCGGCCTGCGCATCACCCCCGCCGACCACCGGCCCGACACCTGGATGTCCAAGTTCGACCTCAGCCTCTACCTGACCGAGACCGGCCACGGCACCCTCGTCGGCGAACTGGAGTACTCCACCGCCCTGTTCGACCGGGGCACCGTCGAACGGTTCGCCGCCTGCTACCTGCGCCTGCTGCGCGCCGTCACCGAGAGTCCCGGTACCGCCCTGGACGCGCTGCCGCTCCTCGACGACAGCGACCGGCTCCGCCTCCTCCAGGACTGGGTCGGCCCGGTCGCCGAGGTTCCGCGGGCCACCCTGCCGGAGCTGTTCGAGGCCCGGGCCGCCGCGACCCCGTCCGCCCCAGCCGTCCACCACGCCGGGACCTCCCTCGACTACGCGACCCTGGACGCGCGGGCCGGCCGGCTCGCCCGCCTCCTGGCCGGACGCGGCGTCGGCCCGGGCGACTTCGTCGCCGTGGCCCTGCCCCGCACCGAGCAGCTCCTCGTCGCCGTCCTCGCCGTGCTCAAGGCCGGCGCCGCCTACGTCCCGGTCGACCCGGCCTACCCGGCCGACCGGATCGCGCTCATGGTGGAGGACGCGGCCCCCGCCCTCGTGCTCACCGCCGGCGCGGTGCGCGACCGGGTCCCCGCATCCACCGCCGCGCCCTGCCTCGTCCTGGACGACCCGGACACCGCCGCGGCCGTCGCCGCCCTGCCCGGACACCCCCTGACCGACGCCGAGCGGACCGCCCCGCTCCACCCCCTGCACCCCGCCTACGCCATCTACACCTCCGGCTCCACCGGCCGCCCGAAGGGGGTGGTCGTGGCCCACCGCAGCGTCGCCAACCTCGCCGCCTGGGCCGGGGAGGCCTTCCCCGGGGGAGCCCTGGACCGGGTGCTCGCCGCCACCTCGCTCAACTTCGACGTCTCCGTGTTCGAGATGTTCGGGCCGCTCCTCAACGGCGGCTCCGTGGAGGTCCTGGCGTCTCTGCTGAGCCTGGCCGACCCGGCCGCCGGCGCCTACCGCGGCTCGCTGCTCAGCGGGGTCCCATCGGCCCTCGCGCAGCTCGTCGCCACCGGATCCGTCCGGGCGGAGGCCGACAGCGTGGTCCTCGCCGGCGAACCGCTCGCCGCGCAGGCGGCCCGGGACATCGCCGGCGCGGTCGGTGCCGGCCTGGTCGGCAACCTCTACGGCCCCACCGAGGCCACCGTCTACGCCACCGCCTGGTACGCGGCGGAGGTCGGCGACGGCACCCCGCCGATCGGCCGGCCGCTGCGCAACACCCGGGCGTACGTCCTCGACAGCGCCCTGGGCCCGGTCCCGGTGGGCGTGGTCGGCGAGCTGTACCTCGCCGGGGCGGGCCTCGCCCAGGGCTACCTGGACCGTCCCGGCCTGACCGCGGACCGCTTCCTGCCCGACCCCTACGGCGAGCCCGGCACCCGGATGTACCGCACCGGCGACCTGGTCCGGTGGACGGCCGACGGCGACCTGGTCTGCCTGGGCCGCGCCGACCAGCAGGTCAAGATACGCGGTCACCGCATCGAGCCCGGCGAGGTCGAGGCACAGCTGACGGCCCACCCCGACGTGTCGCAGGCCGTCGTCGGTGTCGACCAGGGTCCCGGGGACGACCGGAGGCTCGTCGCGCACCTGGTGTGCACCCGCCCGGTGTCCACCGAGGAGCTGCGCGCGCACCTGGCCGCCCGCCTGCCCGGCTACATGGTGCCCGCGGCCTTCGTCCTGCTCGACGCGCTGCCGCTGAACGTCAACGGCAAGGTGGACCGGGCCGCCCTGCCCGCCCCGCAGGACGCCGACACCCGGGGCGGCGCCGACCACGTCCCGCCCACGACACCGCTGGAGAAGGAGCTCGCCGACATCTGGGCCGACGCGCTCGGGGTGGAGCGGGTGGGCCTGCTCGACAACTTCTTCTCCCTCGGCGGCCACTCGCTCCTCGTGACCCGGATCAGCTCCCGGATCAGGCAGCAACTGGGCGTGGACGTCGACCTCATCGCCTTCTACACCACGCAGAACCTGGGCGAACTGGCCCAGCACCTCACGCAGCTCACGCAACCGGCCGCCGCGCTGTGACGTACGCGGACCGAAAGGGGAAGACAGTGACCAGCACGGTAGACGAGTCAGTGGTACGCAAGGCCGACGCACGGATGCACGGGATGAGCGAGGCACTCGGGACGACCGGGAGCTCCGGGCCGGCCCTCGGCACGGCATCCGCCGAGGTGACCTTCCACATCGGGCCGGCGGCCCGGCGCGAGCTCGCCGACGCCGCCCGGCGGCTCGGCGTCCAGGAGCCGTCCGTCCTGCTCGCGGCGGTCCTGGCCACCCAGTTCCGGCACACCCGCCGGGAGAACGCCGAGGTCCGCACCGCCCCCGGCCGGCAGCGGATGGTCCCGGTGACGGCCGCCGCGGACCAGTCCTTCGCCGAGCTGGCGCGCGCCGTGGACACGGCTCTGGCCGCCGGCCCGTCCGCCGGGCCGACCGCGGCCGCCGAGCCGGCCGGGCCCGCCGAACCCGGCGCTGACCGGGCCGGGCGCCACGGGCACGGGGTGAGCGCGGACCACTCCGCGGTGGAGCGGGTCCTCTTCCGGTGGACCGCGGCCCCGGCCGCCCCCGACCCGGTGCCGGCCACCGGCCCGGGCACGGTCGTACGCTGCCACGCCGAGGCCGGTGACGGCTCCCTCTCCGGCGGTCTGCGCCCTGCCGACCTGCCCGCCGGAGCCAGCCCCTCCGGCTGGGCCGCCGCCCTGCTCACCCTGCTCACCGACGCCGCGGCCCGCCCCCAGGCGCGCCTGGACGAACTGGCGCTGCTCTCCGAGGTACGCCAGGCCGAGGCGGCGGAGGCGGCCAACACCGGCCACGAGAGCTACCCGGACCTGCGGCCGATCCACGCCGCCTTCGAGGAAGCGGCCCGCCGCGACCCGGGGGCCGTCGCCGTCGAAGCCGGCGGCCGGGCCACCACGTACGGCGAACTCGACGGCCGCGCCAACCTGCTGGCCGCCTCCCTGGCCGAGGCCGGAGTCGGCCCGGAGAGCCTGGTCGGGGTCTGCGTCGAGCGCTCCGCCGAGCTGCTGGTGGCCCTGCTCGCCGTCCTCAAGCGCGGCGCGGCCTTCGTCCCGCTCGACCCGGCCCTGCCCGTGGAGCGGGTCGCGGTGGTCACCGCCGACGCCCGCGTCGCCGCCGTGCTGGCGGGGGCGTCCCAGCGGGAGCGGCTCGCCGACCTGCCCGCACCGCTGCTGGCCGTGCCCGCCGAAGGCTCGGCCCCGCACCCGCCGCAGGTGGAGGTCACCCTCGACCACGCCGCGTACGCGTACTACACCTCGGGCTCCACCGGCACCCCCAAGGGTGTGGTCATCGACCACCGGTGCGCCGCGGGGCGGCTGGAGTGGCTCGGCCGCCGCTACGGGCTGCAGCCCGGGGACCGGGTGATCCACAAGACCCCGCTCATCTTCGACGTGGCGATCTGGGAGCTGTTCGGTCCGCTGGCGGCCGGCGCCACCGTGCTGATGGCCGACCCGGGCGCCGAGTCCGACGTGGTCCACCTGAGTCGGCTCCTGGCGACCGAGCGGACCGTGTTCGCCCACTTCGTGCCCTCGATGCTGAACGCCTACCTCGACCTCGCGCCGGAGACCCCCGCACCCGACCTGCAGTGGGTCCAGCTGTCCGGCGAGGCCGCCGGAAGCCACCTGCTGGAACGATTCCGCAAGCGGTTCGACGCCGAACTCCACAACCTCTACGGCCAGACCGAGACGTCCGAGGTCGCCGGCTGGGAGGGCCGCTCGTACCCGGGAGAGGGCGGACTGCCGCTGGGCCGGCCGCTCGGCATCTACCGCCTCTTCGTCCTCGACGAGGAACTCCGCCCCGTCCCGCCCGGAGTCCCCGGCGAGCTGTGCGTCTCCGGCACCGGCGGACTCGCGCGCGGCTACCTCGGCCGGGCCTCGCTGACCGCCGAGCGGTTCGTACCGCACCCCTACGCCCTGACTCCGGGGGAGCGGCTCTACCGCACCGGCGACCTGGTCGCCCGCGGCGACGACGGGCAGCTGCACTACCTGGGCCGGGTCGACGGCCAGGTCAAGATCCGCGGCTGCCGGGTGGAGACCGGGGAGGTCGAGGCGGTCCTCGCCGGCCACCCCGCGGTCCGGGCCTGCGCCGTGTCCGTCTTCCACGACGAGGACGGCGCCGCCCAACTCGCCGCGTACGTGGTCACGGACGGCGCCCACGATGCCGGGTCCCCTGCCGCCGACGGGGCCGGCGCGGTCGTAGAGGAGCTCGCCGCCCACGCCGCCCGCCGGCTGCCCGGCTACATGCTGCCCGCGGTCTACGTGCCGGTCGACGCCCTGCCGTACACCCCCTCCGGCAAGCTGGACCGGCTGCGGCTGCCCGCCCCCACGGCCGCCGACCGGGCGGCCCGCAGCGCCGGCGAGGCACCGGGCACCGCGTTGGAGGAGCAGGTCGCCGTCCTGTGGCAGGGGGTGCTCGGCGTCGACCGGATCACCCGTACCGACAACTTCTTCTCGATCGGCGGGAACTCGCTGAAGTCCCTCCAGCTCCTCAACCGCGTCAACACCACCTTCCAGGTGCAGGTCTCCGTCCGCGACTTCTTCGGCACCCCCACCGTGGAAGGCCTGGCCGCCGCCGTGGAGAAGGCCCTGACCGACCTGGTCGCCGGGATGACGGACGAGGAGGCGGCTACACTCCTGAGCCGGCTGTGATCGAAGCGGCAGGACGCCGCCCGGGCGACGGGTGGCGGAAGGGCTCAGCGGTGGGTGCGATGGGTACGACGGGCGAGGGCGGCGCGACGGATGCCGGGGGCTTAGGGCCCCGGCGGATCGGGGGGCTCCTGCACAGCGGGGGGCTCCTGCGGATCGAAGGGGCGACGGAGAACAACCTCCACGACGTCGACGCCGCTTTCTCGGACGGCATCACGGCCGTGGTCGGCGCCTCCGGATCCGGGAAGTCCTCCCTGGTCTTCGACACCCTCTACCGCGAGGCCAGGCACCGCTTCCTGGCCACCCTGGCCGCCGCCCCGGGCGGCGGTTCCGGCCGCGCCGCCCGGGTCCGCGCCGTCCACGGCCTGCGCCCTGCCGTCGCCGTCGGCCAGAACGTCCTCAACCGCAACCCCCTCTCCACCGTCGCCACGGCCGCCGGCATCCACCCCTTCCTGCGGGTGCTGTTCGCCCGCTTCGCCGTCACCCGCTGCCCGCACTGCACCGCGGCGAACGAGACCCTCGCGGCCGAGGAGCAGCTCGCGGTGGTCCGGGCGGCGGCCGACGCCGCCGGCGCGGTCGAGGTCGCCGCCCCGCTGGTGCGCGGCGCCGAGGGCGGCCACACCCGGCTCCTCGGCCACCTGGCCGGGCGGTTCGGGGCCGGCCGCCTGACTGTGGACGGTGCTCCCTGGACCGGCACCCCGCTCGACCCGGGAACCCCGCACACCATCGAGGTCGTCCTCGGCACGCTGGAGGCCGGCGCCCCGGTGCGCGCCGCCCGCTCGCTGCTCGACGCCGCCGCCGCGCTCGGCTCCGTCCAACTGCGCATCACCACCCCCGACGGCACCGAACGGGTGTTGTCCCGGGCGGCCCTGTGCACCGGCTGCGGGGCGGCCCTGCCCCCCGTACGCCCCCAGGACTTCCGCGCCGACGCCCGGCCCGACGACGCGGCGCACACCGCCGGGCGCGAGCTGGCCGGCCACGACTTCGGCGCCCTCCTCGCCCTGGACGTCGTCCGGGCCCGGGAACTGCTGGCCGGCGCCGAGCTCCCCGAGCACGCCGCCGGGCAGGTGCGGCACGTCCTGCGACGGCTCCAGGCCCTGGAATCGCTGGGCCTGGGCTACCTGGCCCTGGACCGGCCCTCGCCGACCCTCTCGCGGGGCGAGGCCCAGCGGCTGCGCATCGCCGTCCTGCTCGCCGGCGACGTCGAGGACCTCCTGTACATCCTGGACGAGCCCACCATCGGCCTCGGCGCCGACCAGGTCCGCACCCTGATGGACGAACTGGCCAAGCTGGCCGGCCCGGTGGTGCTGGTGGAGCACGACCGCACCGCCGTGGCGGGCGCCGACCACGTGGTGGAGATCGGCCCCGGCGCGGGGACGGGCGGCGGGCGCGTGGTCTACGAGGGCACCCCGGCCGGACTGTGGCAGGCCGACACCGTCTCGGGCCGCTGGTTCTCCGGCCGCGAACGCCTCATCGCCCCGCCCCCGGCGGCCGCGGCCGGACCGGGTTCCGTACAGGCCGGGCCCGGAGCGGCGCCCGCCACGCAGTGGATCACCGTGCGGCAGGCCCGCCGGCACAACCTCACCGGCTTCGACTGCGCCGTCCCCGTCGGCGCCCTCACCGTGGTCACCGGCCCCTCCGGCACGGGCAAAAGCACCCTGGTGCGCGATGTGCTCGTCGCCTCCCTCGAAGCCGGCGAGCCCCGCGGCTGCACGGCCCTCGACGGCCCCCGGCCGACCCCGCTGACCGTCGACCAGGCCCCGATCGGCGTCAACCCCCGCTCCAACCCGGCCACGTACACCGGCCTCGCCGACCGGATCCGGGCCGTCCTCGCCGCCGCCACCGGCGCCGAGCCCAGCACCTTCTCCTTCAACCGCACCGAGGGCGCCTGCCCGGAGTGCGCCGGCATGGGCGCCGTCGAGGTCAAACTCCGCTTCCTGCCCTCGGAATGGGTGCAGTGCGAGGCCTGCGGCGGCCGCCGCTTCGCCCCCGAGGCCCTGGCCCTGCGCGCCGAACTCCCCGACGGCAGGCGGTACTCCGTCGCCGAGGTCTTCGACCTGAGCGTGCGCGAGGCCGTCCCCCTCTTCGGCCACGACGCCAAGGCCCGGCGGATCCTGACGGCCCTCACCGACGTCGGCCTCGACTACCTCCCGCTCGGCCAGCCCTCGCCGACCCTCTCCGGCGGCGAGGCCCAACGGGTCAAACTCGCCCGGCAACTCGCCGCGAGCCGCCCCGCCCAGCTGGTCTACCTCGACGAACCCAGCACCGGCCTGCACCCGGCCGACGTACCCCGGCTCGCCGCCCTGCTGCGCACCCTCACCGACCGCGGCTGCACCGTGGTGGTCGTCGAACACCACCAGGACATCGCGGCGATGGCCGACTGGACCCTGCGCATCGGACCCGGCAGCGGCCCCGACGGCGGGCGCCTGCTCCACGCCGGTCCGCCCGAACCCCGCCCCGCCCAACCGGTCCGGCCCCCGGGCGGCCCGCGCCGACCGCGTCCGGCCCGTACCGCGGTCGAGATCCGCGGCGCCCGCGCCAACAACCTGCGCGACGTGTCCGTCTCGATCCCCAAGCACGCCCTGACCGCGGTCGTCGGGGTCTCCGGCTCCGGCAAGTCCTCCCTGGTCCGGGACGTCCTGGAGGCCGAGGCCACCCGACGGCTGCTGGAATCCCTGTCCGTGTACGAACGCCAGTCGCACCGCGAGGGACCCCAGGCCGCGGCCGGCTCCGTCACCGGCCTCGGCCCGACCCTGGCCGTCGGCGCCCACGGCAAGGCACCCGGCCTGCGCAGCACCGTCGGCTCGGCCACCGACCTCAGCCCCCACCTCGGCGTGCTCCTCGCCTACGCAGGAGCCCGCACCTGCTCCGACTGCGGAGGCGGACAGCGGCGCACCGGCCACCGCCCCGGCGCCCCGTGGGCGTGCCGGGACTGCGGGCGGCCCGGACCGCCCGCCGACCCCGCCGACTTCTCGCCGATCCGCTACGAGGCCGCCTGCCTGCGCTGCCACGGCATGGGAACCGTCGCGATCCCCGTGGTCGAGCGGCTCGTCACCCGCCCCGACCGCCCCCTGTGCGACGGCGCGATGTACTCGCCCGGCTTCTATCCCCGGGCCTACCACTCCAAGCCCGCCAACGGCGGCTACTGGATGCTCCTGGCCCTGGGGGAGCGCTACGGCTTCGACCCCGAGACCACCCCCTGGCAGGAGATGGCCAAGGAGGCCCAGGACGCCTTCCTGTTCGGACAGGAGGAGGTCACGCTCTCCGACCGTGCCCGGGTCACCCCCGGCGCCACCGTCCTGTGGCGCGGAGTCTTCCGGATCATGGACGGCTGGGACGTCGGCGGCCTCTACACCGAGCGGGTGCCCTGCCCGCCCTGCGGCGGCGGACGCCTGCGCCCCGAGTTCCTCGACCAGGAGATCGCCGGCCTGAACCGCGCCGGACTGCACCGCGAGCCCGTCGCGGCCGTGCACGCGGCCCTCGCCGGTCTGCGGCTGCCCGCGGGCGCGCCCGGCTGGGCCGCCGCCTCGCACGGGGTGGCGCTGCGCCGCCTGGAGTTCCTCGGCCGGGTCGGCCTCGGCCACCTCCACCTGGACCGGATGGCCAACACCCTCTCCGCCGGCGAGCTCCAGCGCGTCCGCCTCACCGCCCTGCTCGGCGCCGGGCTCACCGGTATGACCGTCCTGCTGGACGAGCCCTCGCGCGGCCTGCACCCGCGCGAGGCCGACGTGCTGGGCGAGGTCCTGGAGGAGCTCACCGCCCGCGGGAACACCCTGGTCATGGTCGAGCACGACCAGCGCCTGGTGGCGCGCGCGGAACACCAGATCGTCATGGGCCCCGGGGCCGGCCGGGCCGGCGGGACCGTGGTCGCCGCAGGGAGTCCCCGGCAGGTCCGGCGCGACCCGCGGGCCCGCGCCCTGCTGGAGCGCCCGCTGCCCGGCCGCGCCCGCGGACCGCGCGCCGAGCCGACCGGCGCCATGACCGTCCGCGCGCCGGCCGAGAACAACCTCGACGGCCGGGACGTGACCATCCCGCTCGGCGTGCTCACCGGCATCTGCGGGGTGTCCGGTTCGGGCAAGTCGACGCTGGCCATCGACACCGTGGCCCGCGCGCTCGCCCCCCGCAAGCTCACCACCTCCGCGGCCGCCACCCCGGTCGCGCCCGGCTCCCACGCGGGTATCGACGGCGCCCCCCGGCAGGTCCGGCACGCCGACCAGAGCCCCACCGGGATCACCTCGCCCGGAGCCTTCCTCAAACTGCTCGGGCCGCTGCGGGAGGCCTACGCGGACTCCGCCGCTGCCCGAGCCCTCGGTCTGGCCGCCGACGACCTCCAGCCGCGCTGCGACGGCTGCAAGGGGAAGGGCAGCGTCACCGAGGACATGGGCTTCATGCCGGCCGTGCACCGGCCCTGCGACGCCTGCGAGGCCACCGGCTACCGCGCCGAGGTCCGCGAGCTGCGGGTGCGCGGCCACAGCCTGCCCGCCCTGGAACGGCTCACCGCCGAAGAGGTCCTCGACCTGTGGGACGACCTCGAACCCGTCGCCGGGGTGCTGCGCTCCGCCGTCGCGCTGGGCCTCGGCCACCTCTGCCTCGGCCAGGGGGTCGTCGACCTCTCCGGCGGGGAACGCCAACGCCTCAAGCTGGTACGGGAGATCGCCAAGCCGGCCGCGAAGCCGACGCTCTACATCCTTGACGAGCCGACCACCGGACTGCACGAAGCGGACGTGGAACAGCTGGTCCGGGCGCTGGACGGCCTCGTGGCGCGCGGTCACAGCGTGCTCGTCGTCGACCACGACGTCCGGCTGCTGGCCTGCTGCGACCGGCTGCTGGAGTTCGGCCCCGGCGGCGGCCCCGACGGCGGCCGGGTGGTCGCCGAGGGCACCCCCGAAGAGCTGGCGGCGGGAGACACCGCCACGGCCCCGTACCTGCGCGAGGTGCTGACATGACCCCCGACCACCCGAACCGGACTCCCGACGCCGGCCCGGTGCCGGATCCGGCCGGTGTCGCGGGCGATGCCGTCTGGCTGCTGCTCTGCGACCGCTCGCCCGCCCTGCGCGCCCGGGTCCTGGGCGAGTTGCTCGGCGTCCCCGACGACGACCCCGAACGCGCCGACCTGCTGGCCCGCAGCGCCGTCGACCCCGAGACCCGGGAACTGCTGGCCACCGAGCCCGCCGACTTCCCCCACCTGTGCCTGCTGCTGTGCCGGCTGGGACACCTCGGCCTGGACCGCGCCCACCCCCGGGTGGCCGAACTCGCCGAACGCGTCTTCGCCGCCCAACGCCCCGACGGCGCTTTCCCCCTCGACCTCTTCCGCACCGACGACCGCTACACCATGATCCCCCTCCAGGCCTCCGTACCGCTGCGCGCCCTCGCCCTCGTCGGTGCCGCCACCGACCCGCGGGCCGAGCGCGCGTACGCCTGGCTGCTGGACCGGCGCAACCCCGACGGGTCCTGGCCCACCGGGCTGGTGGCGGGGCAACCCGGAGGGGTGCCCGGCTACCGCAAACTGCCCGGCTCGCCCGGCTGCCGCGCCAACACCCAGGCGGCCCTGGCGGCCCTCGCCCTGCACCCCGGCCGGGCCGTGGGCGAGCCGGCCCGCCGCGCCGTCGACCTGCTGCTGCGCCGGGAGACCCGCGACGAGTGGGCCCTGGGCACCGAGACCGCCCGGCTCCACGGCCGCGAGCGCGCCGCCGGGTTCATCTCCCTGTACGCCCGCTTCGACCTGGCCTTCGTCCTCGACCTGGCCTCCCGTACGGGCATCTCCCCGCGCGACCCCCGCATCGCCGACCTGGTGGACTTCCTCACGGGGCTGCGCGGACCCGCCGGGCTCTGGGAGCACCCCGTCCACCCCGAACTCGGCCGCTGGCTGACCCTCGGCCTGCTGACCAGCCTGCGCCGGCTGCGTACCGCCGACGCGGACGGCACCGGCTGGACCGGAGAAGGCCCCCGGCTCGCGTTCCGCCCCCACGACGTGCGCCTCGCCCACCACTGAACACCTGAACACCTGAACCCCTGAACAGCCTGAACCCCCGAACGCGCTCCCTGTTCGACTGAAAAGCTGGGCCAGTCGAATTCACCGGGCATCGGATAACTTCCTTTCATCCTCAAGAAGTCGTCCTCTTCCCGGGTGGGGTGTGAACAGGTGAGCCAGCTCAGTGCCGGACAGGTCCAGCTCCTTGAAAAGCTGCGCAACCGGAAGGCGGAGAAGACACCCACCGCCGAAATCGCCAGGATTGCGCCGGGCACCCGCGTTCCGCTGCTGCCCGCGCAGGCCCGCATCTGGTATTTCACCAAGCGATTTCCGCAGAGCGCCGAATACAACCTGTACAACACGGTGGAACTCGACACCGCCCCCGACCGCGAGCGGCTCACCGCCGCCGTCCGTACGCTGAGCGAGCGCCACGACGCCCTGCGCCTGCGCATCGTCGAGGAGGACGGGGTCCCGCTCCAGGAGGATCCCGGTCCCGCCGAGCCGCCCATCACCTGGCACGACCTGCGCGACCTCAAGGCGGACGAGGCCCGCCGCCGGGCCGCCGAACTCGCCGGCCAGGCCGCCGCGACCCCGCTGCCCACCGACCGGGCCCCGATGTTCCGGTTGCTGGCCCTGCTGCTCCCCGGTGGCGGAGCGAGCCTGGTGCTCGGCTTCCACCACGTGATCATCGACCACTGGTCGGTCACCCAGGTGATGGACGAACTGGCCCGGCTGCTGGACGGCCGCACCCTGCCGCCCACCCCCGGCATCGGCTACCTCGACTACGCGGCCGCACACGCCGCGGACGCCGCCGACGGCCGCCAGGACCGCGACCTGGCCTACTGGACGGACCGCCTCGCCGGTGACCTGCCCGTGCTGGACCTGCCCAAGGACCGGCCCCGCCCGGCCACCGAATCCCGGTCCGGCGCCTTCGTCGCCTTCCGTACCGACCCCGAACTCGCCGCCCGGGTGCGGGACTTCGCGGCCGCCGAGGGCGTCTCCCCCTTCGTGCTGCTCCTCGCCGCCTACAGCGCCTTCCTCTCCCGCCTCACCCGCCAGGACGACGTGGTCGTCGGCTCCCCGCTCGCCGGCCGGGACGACGTGACCGCCGAGCGGATCGTCGGCTGCTTCGTCAAACCGGTCGCCCTGCGCGCCGACCTGAGCGGCGCCCCCGGCTTCCGCGCCCTGGTGCACCAGGTGCGCGACACCGTCCTCGCGGCCCAGGACCACCAGACCGTGCCCTTCGAACGGGTCGTCGCCGCACTCGGGGTCGCCCGTACCCCGGGGGTGAACCCCGTCTTCCAGACCATCTTCGGCGTCCAGGACGGCGTCCGCCTCGACCAGGGCGGCGACCGGTCCCTGGTCCAGGTGGACACCGGGTCGGCCCGCACCGACCTGTCGGTCTCCGTGGACGACGAGGGCGCGGGCGGCGGCTTCAGGGGCCTGTTCGAGTATGCCGCCGACCTGTTCGACCAGGCCACCGTCGAAGGGTTCGCCCGCCTCTACCTGGATCTCCTCGCCACGCTGATCGCCGACCCCGAGATCCCCGTACGCGAGGCCCCGCTGTTCTCCGCCGAGCGCCGGCAGGAGATCCTGCACGGCCTCAACGCCTACCGGAAGCCCGAGTTCGGCTACGCCACCCTCGCCGAACCCTTCGAGGAACAGGCCGCCCGCACGCCCGCCGCCGTCGCCCTCACCGGCGAGGAGGGCGAACTGCGCTACGCCGAGCTCAACGCGTGCGCCAACCGCCTCGCCCATCACCTGCGCGAGCGCGGGGTGCGTCCCGGCGACAAGGTGGCCGTCTGCATGGACCGCTCCTTTGCGATGGTCACCGCGCTCTACGCGGTGGCCAAGACCGGCGCCGCCTACGTCCCCATGGACCCCGAACTCCCCGACGGCCGTATGTCCTTCATGCTGGAGGACACCCGCCCGGAGCTCGTCCTCGCCGACGACCGGGGCGCCACCGCGCTGCCCGACGGCCCCTGGGAGGTGCTGCGGCTCACCGGCCCCGACCGGCCCTGGGACCAGTGCCCGGCCCAGGACCTGCGGATCCGCAGCCGCGGCGACGCCCTCGCCTTCCTGCTCTACACCTCCGGCTCCACCGGCCGCCCCAAGGCCGTGGCCTACCCCGTCGACGGGGCGCTGGCCAACATCTTCTGGCTCCAGGAGGCCTATCCCTTCGGTCCCGGCGACGCCAACATCCTCAAGACCTCCTACGGTTTCGACGTCTCCACCTGGGAGCTGTTCTGGCCGCTCTACTACGGGGCCACCCTCGTCGTGGCCCGCCCCGGCGGCCAGCGCGACCCCGCCCACCTCCTCGAACTGACCGAACGGCACGGGGTCACCACCCTCTTCTTCGTCCCGACGATGATGGAGGTCTTCCTCGACGCCGCCCCGCCCGGCAGCTGCCGCTCGCTGCGCCGCGTCATCATCGGCGGCGAGGAGGTCAAGCCCCGGCTGCGGGACGCCTTCCACGCCCGCTTCGACGCCGACCTCGTCAACTGCTGCGGCCCCACCGAAGCCGGCACCGTGGTCGAGGGCGTGATCCCGCGGGAGTCCGGAGTCCCGGTCGTCCCGCTCGGCCGGCCCTGTGCCAACTTCCGGATCTACGTGCTCGGACCCGACCAGGAGGTCCTGCCGGTCGGCGCACCCGGCGAGATGTACATAGGCGGCGACATCGGCCTCGCGCACGGCTACCACGACCGGCCCGCGCTGACCGCCGACCGCTTCGTCCCCGACCCCTTCGGACCCGTCGGGGCGCGCATGTACCGCACCGGCGACCTGTGCCGGTACCGCCCCGACGGGGTCCTCGAACACCTCGGCCGGATCGACCGCCAGGTCAAGATCCGCGGCCTGCGCATCGAACTGCCCGAGATCGAGGCGGTGCTCCGCGACCACCCGGACGTCAAGGCCTGCGTCGCGCTGGCCCCGCGCTCCCTGGAGGGCCGCATCGCCGCCTTCGTGGTGCCCCGCCCCGGCGCCGATCCCGAGCCCCGGGAACTGGAGCGGCACGCCCGGCACCTGCTCCCGGCCCATATGGTGCCCGCCGCGGTCACCGCCGTGGACCACATCCCGTACACCGTCAACGGCAAGATCGACGAGGCCGCGCTGCTGGACCGCCTGGGGGCCGTCGCCGCCGGCGGCTCCTGCGACCTCGTGCCGCCCGAGGGCGAGACCGAGACCCGGCTCGCGGCGATCTACCGCGAGGTGCTCGGGATCGACGAACTCAGCGTCACCGACGGGTTCTTCGCCCTCGGCGGCCACTCGCTCCTGGTGTTCAAGCTGATCGCCGCCTGCGGCCGGGACCTGGGCGTCCGGCCCACCGTCGGCGACGTGTTCGCCGCCCCGTCGGTGCGCGAGCTCGCCGCCCGCCTCGACGCCGGCGGCGCCGGCCCCCGCGGTGCGGCCGAGGACCCCGTCGTGGCGCTGGTGCGCCCCGAGGGCCGTCCCGTCGTCCTCTTCGTGCACGGAGCCGGGGGCTCCGCCCTGCCCTTCCGGGCCGTCGGCGAGGCGCTCGGGGACGACCACGACGTGTACGCGGTCCAGGCCGTGGACGGACCAGGCGAACCGCCGCGGACCATCGAGGAGATCGCCCGCCGCCACGTGGAGGCCGTCGACGCCGTGCGCGGCCCCCGCCCGCTGCTGCTGGCCGGCTGGTCCGTCGGCGGCTGCATCGCCCTGGAGATGGCCCGTACCTGGCAGGACCGAGGGGCGGACGTGATCGGCACCGTACTGCTGGACACCTGGCTGCCGCCGGCCGCCCTCGCGGAGACCGACCCCGACGCCGCCGAGCAGGCCCGCGCCGCCTTCGCGTCCATGGACCTGCTGGCGGGCGAGGACCGTACCCGCCAGGGCCTCGCCGACCTTCCGGCCGCCGAGACCGACCGGATCGGGGAGCTGCTGGAGCGCCACCGCGCCGCCTTCCTGGGCTACGCGCCCCGCCCCTGCACCGGACCCGTCCACCTGCTGCGTGCGGCCCGGCCCTTCCCCGATCCCCGGATCGACCTGCCCGCCGCCCTGCGCGGCGAGGACCACGGGTGGCGGACCAGGATTTCCGACCTGACCACCCGGGACGTTCCCGGAGACCACTTCACGCTCGTATCGGAAGAGCACGCGGCGGAACTCGCGAAGGAAATTCGCGGCATCGTCGAGGACTCGCTCTCCTTCAACGAAATCTAGAATTCAGGAGCAGCCGTGACAGCCATCGCACTGACCGCAGACGCCCGCACCGCGCTCGACGAGCTCGTCGACCGGGATATCGCCGAGGCCGGGCTCGGCCGGGCGGAAAACCGATTCTTCAGCTTTTCCCGCACCCACGCCACCGAGGACTTCCAGGGCGCCCTCGCCGTCGCCCACCAGTGGCGCGCCATGACCAAGACCTTCATGTACACCACCCTGTCGAGCCTCGGCGTCGTCGCCCACCGGCTCGCCGGACAGGACTCCCCGCCGCGCGACGTCCTGGCCGCCTTCCAGACCATCTTCCGGGTCATCGGCGACGACCTCGACAACCTCGCCCCCGTCTTCGGCGCGGTGGCCCCCAAGGGGCCCGGCGGCGCCCACTACGTGTGGTGGGAGGACGCCATCATCGACCCCGTCTCCGCCCACGTCGACGAGGCCGGCCGGGAGGCCGCCCGCCGGCTCCCCGAGGGCGTGGTGCGGCTGCTGGAGAACATGGAGCGCTTCGCGGGCTCCCCGCTCGGCGCCGCCGTCCAGCTCCGCGTCGTCGAGACCATCGCCCTCGACATCGCCGTCGGCTTCCGCCGCGTCTACGGAAAGCTGGAGACGGCCCCCGGCGAGCGGCTGTTCCCGCAGCCCTCCGACCTCGCCTGGATCGACTCCCACATCAAGGCCGAGACCATGCACGCCGCCCAGGTCAGCGACGACGAGACCGGCATGACCACCCTCCTCACCACCGAGGACGAGGCCCGGGCCTTCCACGAGATGACCCGGGAGTACGCCGCGAGCTGGGCCGGCGCCCTCGACGCCTTCGCCGACTCGCTGGGCCTGCCCGCCGAGCTCCCCGCCGTCCGGGCGGCCTGACCATGGGGTCCCACCGCATCGCCGCCCTGGAGCTCGACGAGGAGCGCCTCGCCGCCGACCTCACCGTCTCCGAGGGGTTCGCGTACAACGACTCGTACGCCGACTTCGTGAGCACCGGCCTGCTGCGCAGCACCATGCTGTGGAACGGCACCGGAACCCTCGACGAGTCCGCCCTCGGCGACTACGAGGGCACCGCCCGGCCCACCCCGCACGGCCTCGCCCTGCCCTACATCAGCGAACTGATCGCGACCCTGTTCCGCACCGAACACCTGAAGTTCGCCCGTTTCATGCGGCTGGCCCCCGGCAGCGTGTACGTCCCGCACCGGGACTTCCTTGAGCTGAAGGAGGACATGCTCCGCATCCACCTGCCGGTGCAGACCGACGACAACGTCTACGCCTCCGAGGAGAACACCGTCTTCCGGATGCGCCGCGGGGAGCTGTGGCGGCTGGACGCCACCCGCACCCACTCCGTCGGCTCCTTCTCCGACGCCGACCGGGTCCACATCATCTGCGACTTCACCGCCGAGCACGTGGAGCAGGTGCTCGCCGTGGACGTCACCCCGGACCCGGACATCCCGGAGGCCAACATCGCGGCCCGCCCTCCGCTCGGAGACGCCGGTCGGCAGGCCCTGATCGGGCTCGGCGGGGTCCTCGACGCCCGCAACTACCAGGACATCCAGACCCTGCTGATCAAGCAGCACTTCCTCACCGACGTCTCCGGCGACGAGGTCTTCACCCTGCTCAAGGAGATCGCCGCGGCCGGCGGCCACGAGGAGCTCCTCAAGCGCGCGACCCGCCACGAGGAGTACTGCATGGTCCGCAGGTGATCCGGCCGCGAACCGGCCGGACCCGGCGCACCAGACCCGCGCACCCACAGCACACCCACGGCACGTGCCACACGCGCACCATTGCGCACCACGTGCACCACGCGCATGCACCGAAGCGAACCGAAGGGGGCCGCATCCCGTGCGGTGGAACGGAATCCATGTGAATGCCTGCGCGGCCGTCCTCGGCCGCCGCGAAGAGACCCGCACCGCGGTGGCCGAGGGCCGCTACGACGAGGCGGAGGCCGCCGCCGACGGCTTCCTGTCGATCAGCGTGGCCGAGGGGACCCCGCCCGTCGAACTCGCCGTGCAGGCCGCCGACCTGGCGATGTCCCGCGCCACGGTGACGGCCCCGCAGATCGACCTCGTCGTCCACTCCAGCTGCAACCACCAGGGCTTGGACCACTTCGCCCCGGCCTCCTACGTCCAGGGCCGCACGGTCGGCGGACGGGCGGCCGCGGTCGAGGTCAAGCAGTACTCCAACGGCGGGCTGGCCGCCCTGGAGATCGCCGCGGCCTACCTGACCGCGCGCTCGGAGGACTCTGCCGCACTGTTGACCACCAGCGACGTGTTCGCGCTGCCCGGGTTCGACCGCTACCGCTCCGACAAGGGCGTGGTCTTCGGCGACGGCGGCACCGGCCTGGTGCTCTCCCGGCGCGGCGGCGTCGCCCGGCTGCTGTCCACGGCGGTCATCAGCGACGGCACGTACGGCGCGGTCTACCTCGGCAACGCTCCCTTCGAGGAGGAGGCCGCGGTGGCCGAGGACGGTCCGGTCGACCTGCGCGGCCGCCGCGATGCCTACCTGGAGGAGAACGGCGAACTCCTCCTGAAGATCGTCCAGTCGCTCACCGAGCGGCAGCAGGAGAGCGTCACCGTCGCCCTCGCCGACGCCGGCCTCACGGCCGCCGACATCGACCGCTGGGTGCTCACCAACGTCGGACGGACCCTGGACGACGTCGACTTCCGTGCGACGTTCGGCATAGAGGACGACCGCACCCTGTGGGAATGGGGCCGCCGGGTCGGCCACATCGGCGCCGCCGACCAGATCGCGGGCCTCACCCACCTGCTGGAGACCGGCGCGGTCCGGCCCGGCGACCGGGTCGCCCTCTGCGGCATCGGCATGGGCTTCACCTACGCCTGCGCCGTCGTGGAGATCCTCGACCAGCCCGAGTGGACCCCGGCCGGGGCGTCATGACCGCCGCTACGCCGCCGACCCCGGCGGTGCCGCACCCGCCTACCTCGCCGATCCCGCCGACCCCGCTCCCGGATGAGGAACTGCTGCGGCGGATCACCGCCCTGCGGGACGGTCCCGGCCACACCGACCGGGACCTGGCCGCCGCGCTCGGAGCCGCCGAGGACCCGCTGCTGCTCGCCGAAGCGGGCCGACTGCTGGAGGGCGTCACCGCCGACCGCTTGTCGCCCGCCCCGGTACGCCGCCCCCGCCCGCTGCGGATCGCCGTCGCCGCCACCTTCACCGCCGCCGACGTCGTGCCGCTGCTGCGGGCCGCCCTGCTCGCCGCCGGCCTCGACACCGAGATCCACACCTGCCCGTACGACCGGCTCGTCCTGGAACTCACCGACCCCCACTCGGAACTGGCGGCCTTCCGGCCCGAGGCCGCCCTCTGCCTGCTCGACGCGGCCGCCCTGCTGCCCCGCGACTGGGACCCCTCCCGCCTCGACGACCTCGCCGGGACCGTCCGCGGCCGGGCCGAGACCCTCGCCGGTGCGGCCGCCGGATTCGCCGCCCGCACCGGAGCGGCCGTCCTGCTGCACACCGTGCCGCTGCCCCGCCCCGACCGGGCCGCCGTGGTCAGCCACCGCGGGGCCGCCGCACTCGGCCGGCTCTGGCGCGAGGCCAACATCGCCCTGCTCGCCGCCGGGGAGACCTGCGACGGGCTCTACACCCTCGACCTGGAAGCCGCCCTGGCCGATGCGCCCGGGCCCGTACGCGACGAACGCCGCTACCGCTTCGGCCGGATGTCCTGGACACCGCAGACCGAACTGGCGTACGCCCGGGAGGCCGCAGGCTTCTGCCGGGCCGTGGCCGGGCTCGGCCGCAAGGTCCTCGTCCTCGACCTCGACAACACCCTGTGGGGCGGGGTCCTCGGGGACGACGGACCCGCCGGGATCGAACTCGGCACCCTCTACCCGGGCGACTGCTACACCGACCTCCAGCACCGCGCGCTCGCACTGCGCCGCCAGGGCGTCCTGCTCGCGGTCTGCTCTAAGAACGAACAGGCACTCGTCGACGAGGTGCTGGCCGGCCACCCGGACATGGTGCTGCGCCCCGAGGACTTCGTCGCCGTGCTCGCCGACTGGGAGCGCAAGGGCCTGCGCATCGCGGCCCTGGCCGAGGAACTCGGACTGACCCCGGAGGCGTTCGTCTTCGCCGACGACAGCGCCTTCGAATGCGGCATGGTCCGCGAGGGCCTGCCCGCCGCGGCCGTGGTCCACCTCGACGGCGACCCCGCCGGACACTCCCTGAAGCTCCTCGCCCCGGCCCACTTCACCCAGCTCGGAGCCACCGCCACCGACGCCGAACGCACCGCCCTGTACCGCGACCGCCGGGCTCGCACCCGGCTGCGCACCGAGCACGCCTCGGCGGAGGACTACCTGCGCGACCTCGGCATACGGGTCACCATCGGCGAGGCGGACGCCTTCAGCCTGCCTCGCCTGGTCCAACTCGAACTGCGCACCAACCAGTTCAACCTGACCGGGCGCGTCCACGGCGATGCCGCCACCCGCCGGCTCGCCGAGTCGCCCGAGCACCTGGTCCTCGCGGTGGACGTCGCCGACCGGTTCGGCTCCGAGGGCATCGTCGGCGGCGTCTGGCTGGACCGGGGAACCGACCGCTGGGTGATCCGCAACCTCGTGCTCAGCTGCCGCGTCCTGTCCCGCGGCGTCGAGCAGGCCGTCCTGCAGTACGCGGCCGAGCGGGCACGCGCGGCCGGCGCCCCGCTCCTGGAAGGCCTCCACACCCCCACCGGCCGCAACCGGCCCGCCGCCGGCCTGTACCCCTCCGCCGGGTTCGACCTCACCGACGACGGCCCCGGGCCCGACGGGACCCTGCGCTACCTGGCCCGCCCGGAGGCGCTCGCCGCCCTCGCCCCGGACTGGATCACCCTCGACAGCAAGGAGGCACCGCACCATGTCTGAACAGCCCGCCCCCGTCCTGATGGACACCCTGCGCCCGCTGGTCGCCCGGGTCGCCCACCACCCCGTGGAGCAGCTGGCCGCGGACACCGCCTTCACCTCCCTCGGCCGCTGGGGCAGCCTCGCCGCCATGCGGCTGCTCGCCACCGTCGAGCAGACGTACGGCGTCCAGCTCGACCTGCGGGCCTACATGCGGCTCGCCACCGTCGGTGAACTGGCAGTGGAGATCGACCGGCTCCGCACCCCGGAACCCCGGCGGGAGCAGGCCGCACCCGCCCCGGCCGGGTGAGCGACCCGTGATCCTCGGGCTCGACCACGTCGGCCTGGCCACCGCCGATCCCGGCCCGGCCGGCGCCCAACTGGCCGCCCTCGGACTGGCCCGCACGGACCGCGGAACCGCCGAGGCCTACGGCGTGGCCTGCGAGTTCTGGAGCCTGCCCGGCGCGGACCCCGCACCGGCCGTCGAACTGGTCTCCCCGGTCCGCGACGGCTCGGCGGTCGACGGCCGGCTGCGCGGGCAGGGGCCCGGCCTCTACCACCTCGCCTTCACCGTGGACGACCTGGAGCAGGAACGCGACCGGCTGCGGACCGAGGGATTCCTCTCGCTCGACGCCCGGCCCTGCCGCGGAGCCCGGCCCGGGATGCGCGTCTCCTTCCTCTACCTGCCCGACCCCGCCGAGCTGCTGATCGAGCTCGTGCACTACTCGCCCGCAGGCTGAACCACCGTCGTCACCCGCCGTTCGCCCGCACCGCACAGGCTCGCCGCGGCGACCCCGTCGCAACCGGTCCGTCCGGACCCCGGGCGGCCCGTCCCCGTACCGCGCCGTACGACCCACAAGGGAGTGACCCATGAGCACCGCCCAGACGCCCGCCCCCCGCCCCCGCACGCAGCGCCCGCGCCGCTACCTGATGTGCCGCCCCGCGCACTTCGAGGTGGTCTACGCGATCAACCCGTGGATGGACCCCGACAAGCCGGTGGACGCCGCCCTCGCCGTCCTCCAGTGGGAGCGGCTGCGCGAGCTCTACCGCGACCTCGGGCACACCGTCGACCTGATCGACCCCGTCCCGGGCCTGCCCGACATGGTGTACGCCGCCAACGGCGCCACCGTCGTCGACGGCCGGGTCCTCGGCGCCCGCTTCCGCAACGCCGAGCGCTTCCCCGAGGGGGCCGCGTACCTGGACTGGTTCCGCTCCCAGGGCTTCCCCGAAGTCCACGACCCGGAGTTCGTCAACGAGGGAGAGGGCGACTTCCTGGTCACCGCGAGCTTCGTGCTCGCCGGCTACGGCTTCCGCAGCGACCAGCGCAGCCACCAGGAGGCGGAGGCCTTCTTCGGACGGCCCGTCATCAGCCTGGAACTCGTCGACCCGCGCTACTACCACCTCGACACGGCCCTGGCGGTCCTCGACGGCGACGAGATCATGTACCACCCGGAGGCCTTCGCCCCCGGCAGCCGCGCCCTGCTGGAAACGCTGTTCCCCGAGGCGCTGAAGGTCTCCGCCGAGGACGCGGCCGTCTTCGGACTGAACGCCGTCAGCGACGGCCTCAACGTGGTGCTCCCCGAGGCCGCCGAGGGCCTGGCCGCCGAGCTGCGGGCGCGCGGCTTCCGCCCCCTCGGCATGGACCTGTCCGAACTCCTCAAGGGCGGCGGCAGCGTCAAGTGCTGCACCCTCGAAATCCGGCCATGAGGACCCCCACTGCCCGCACCACGGCCGCCCGCAGCACGCCCGCGCACCCGGACGACGAGAAGGAAACCCCACTCATGGATGTCATGACGGCGATACTCACCCGGCGCAGCGAGCAGGTCCTCGACGGGCCCTCGCCCAGCGACGACGAATTCACCTACCTCGTCCAGGGCGCGAGCTCCGCCCCCGACCACGGCCGGCTGCGGCCCTGGCGCTGGGTGCTGCTGCGCGGCGACGACCGCGACGTCCTCGGCCGCGCCCTCGCCGACGAGGACGGCGCGGACGAGACCGCGGCCCGGCAGCTGACGGCCAAGCTGCGCCGGGCCCCGCTGACCGCAGCCCTGGTCTTCTCCCCGCACACGGGCCACCGGGTCCCGGAGTGGGAGCAGCTCGCCGCCGCCAGCTGCATGGCGCACTCCCTGATGCTCCTGCTGCACGCCCGCGGCTACGGCAGCATCTGGCGCACCGGCCGGCTGGCCCGTTCCGCCGCCGCCTGCGCCGTCCTCGGCCTGCGGGAGGACGAACAGCTGCTCGGCTCCCTGGACATCGGCACCCCGGACCCGGCGAACGTCCGTACCCGCCGACCCCTGGAGGACGTCAGCGCCCGCATCAGCCGCTTCCGCGAGCCGGTCCCGTACGCGGGCGCCCCGGTCGCGGCCGGCAGCCGCGCGGCCTGAGCGGCGGAGCGCGGACATGACCGCTGCCGCCGTACCGGCGCCGGCGCCCGTACGCGCCCCCGCGCCGACCGGACTCCTGGTGCCGCGGCCGCTGCCGGCGGGCGACGGGCCGCTGCCGGGCCGGCCGGTCGCGCCGCCGCCCGGAGCGCCGCCGCAGCTGTGGCTGCTGCGGGCGTCGGAGCAGCCGCTGCGCCCGGACTCGGCCACCCCGCTGCGGGGCGAAGAGGCCGCCCGCCGCGCCCGGTTCGTCCATCCGCGCGACCGCCACCGGTACACGGCGGGACGCCTGGGGCTGCGCCGACTGCTCGGCGCGTACCTGGGACAGGAACCGGACGAGGTGGTGCTCGTCCGCCAGCCCTGCACGGTGTGCGGCGGCCCCTCCGGGCGCCCCGCACCGGCCGTGCCGGGCCTGCACTTCTCGCTCTCCCGCAGCGCGGACCTGGTGCTGTACGCGGTCGGCCGGACGCCGGTGGGCGTCGACGTCGAGGCGTCGTCGCCCACCGACGTGGACGACGCGGTACGGGACCTGCTGCACCCGCAGGAGCGGGCGGAGCTCGACGCACTGGAGCCGGCCGCGCGCCGGGAGGCGTTCCTGCGCTGCTGGACGAGGAAGGAGGCGTACCTCAAGGGCATCGGGGCCGGACTCGCCCACGGCATCGATGGGAACTACCTCGGCACCGGCGCCTTCCCGCCGTCCCGGCCGCCCGCGGCCGGGTGGACCGTGCTCGACGTGGACGCGGGGGAGGGCGGCCACGCGGCAGTGGCATTTTCGGCCACGCTATACCACATAGCGGACGGGCAGTAGTACTGTCTGCCGAATTCGGCGTCCCACGGTCACCAGCTTCCCCGTGACCGGTGCTCCGCACCCCTGAGCCCACGTGGGGCGCCCACGGGCCCACCCCCTGTGGAAGGAGCAGATCTTGCTGGAAGCACTCGGTCTGGGACCGGCGGTCGAAGCCGTGTACCGACTGTTACTCGCCCAGCCGGAATGGGGCGTCCAGCAGGTGGCGGGGCACCTGGGCCTCTCCGAATCGGCGGTCCGCGCCGCCCTGGACGAACTGGCCGATCTCCACCTGCTCCAGCCGAGCAGGGCGGAGGGGGAGTTCCTGACGGTCAGCCCGGAAGTCGGCCTGGGTGTGCTGTTGAACCGCAATGAGCTGGAACTCAGTGCCAAGCAGCGGCAGTTGGAGGAGGCCCGGGCCTCCGTGGCGGCGCTCGTCAGCCAGTTCAGCAGTCGGCAGCACGCTCCGGAGGTGGTCCAGCAGCTGTTCGGACTGGAGACGGTGCGCCGACGGCTGGAGCAGCTCGCCGAGACCGCCCGGACCGAGTGCCTGTCCTTCTTCCCCGGGGGTGCGCAGAAGCCCGACGTCATGGAGTCGAGCAAGCCGCTGGACCAGATGGCGCTGGAGCGGGGGGTGGTCCTGCGCACCCTCTATCAGGACAGCTTCCGCAAGGATCCGGACACGTTCGAATACGTGCGCTGGCTGTCCTCGCTGGGCGGCGAGACCCGGACGGTGCCCACCCTGCCCATGCTGATGGTCATCGTCGACCGCGAGGTCGCCCTGGTCCCCATCGACCCCGAGGACGGCCGCCAGGGCGCCCTGGAGATCCGCAGCAGGGGCGTGGTGGAGGCCTTGCGCGTCCTCTTCACCCGGTTCTGGGACTCCGGCCTGCCCTGGCACGAACAGGACAACCCCGACAGCACGGGCCTGTCCCGCCGCGAGCGCGAACTCCTCTACCTGCTGGCCAGCGGACACACCGACGAGGCCATAGGGAAGAAGCTCGGTCTCTCCCTGCGGACGGTACGGCGCACCGCGTCCGGCCTGATCGGCCGCCTCGGGGCCCGCAGCCGCTTCGAGGCGGGAGTCCTGGCGGCCCGCGCCGGCTGGCTCTCCTGAACGAGGCATACCCGGTGGTCAACGAGGCATACCCGGTGGTCAAGGACGGGCGCCGGAAAGAAGGTCGTGGAGGGTCGCCTTTCGGCCGGCCCAGAGCAGCAGGGCGCTCCTGTCGATGGTCGGGATCCGGTGGCGCTGCGCGAAGGAGCGGGCGTCCTTCGTGAAACCGCCGTTGGTCACGACCAACGCCGCCGTGGCACCGTGTTCCGCCAGGGCCGTTCCGTTCACCTGGTACATGGTGGGTGCGCCGACGTTGCTGCTTCTGCCGGTGCTGGTGTGCTTGCACTGGACGGCGACGTAGACGCCTTCCCGGTCCACGGCGAGGACGTCCGCCGCGCGGTCATTGGCGTGTCCACCGCGCCGCACGATGCCCCAGCCGCTGTATTCGAGGAGCGACGCCACGAACAGCTCGAAGTCGGCCGGCGTGAGCGCGTCGATCTGGTCGGCGGTCAACAGGAGCGAGTCGTGGGTGGGAAAGCGGAACCCGGTCGGCACCAAGGCACGCGGCGCAGTGTCCGCCTGGCCGCGGAGCCGGTCGAATTCCCCGGGGTCGGGGACGAGGAAGAAATGGGCGTGGTCGAGGTAGACCGGAGCCCGGCTGATGGCGTGGAGCCGGTAACCACGGGTGAGGGAAGTGCACTCGTGTACGACGTGCGGCCGGCCGTCCGGCCCCAGGATGTGGTCCCCCTTCGACAGGGCGACCAGGGTCACGGGCCTGGGGACGAGCCCGGGGATGCAGGTGGTGGTGTCGCCCGTGAGGTGCCAGGCCAAGGGCCAGCCGTGCTGCGAGCCCAACGTGACGAAGCGATGCCGACCGCGGATCAGGGGTCTGCCGCACAGCGAGCAGTCTGCGGTGAACTTCTTCTGCGGCGCCTTCGGATCGTCCGTGACGGGTTTGACGCCGGAGTGGAAGGCGGCTGGTATGTCGGACACGAATTTCCCAGGAATTGAAGAGAGGCATCGACAGGTGCACCTGCCGGCGTGACTACGGGGAGGGGTCGGGCTCTCAGTCCCACCAGAAGGTCCAGCTGTCCTTGTGGACCAGCTCCTTGGCGTACGCCTCCAGCCCCCCGGCGCCGCCCTGCAGGACGTTGTCCGGGCAGAACGCCAGGTGCTCCGCCGCGATCCGCTCGGCCAGGGCGGGAGTGGTGGGCGGCATGGCCACGGACACGGTGAGGACGTCGAATCCCAGGCCGACGACGCGTATGCCGAAGCGCTCCTCCCACGAGCGCAGGACCGCACACAGGCGCGCGGTGTCGGTCTCGTGGTTCAACGGGCCCGCCCAGCCGATCGCCGCCGGGATGTCGGCACTGCGGCGGGCGGGTACGAGCGCGAGATGCGGATCCTGGAACCAGGAGGAGCGCGCGGCGCTCAGCGCATCCGCGGTCCGGGCCGCCCGCACCTCCGGCGTAGCGGTGGCGACGGCCGCCCCGCCCTCGGCGAGTCCCGGCCAGTCCTCGCCTTCCGCCGCGTACTCCTGCCAGTGCTCGGCGAGCACCTCGTCGGGTTCGTGATCCCCCGGGTACGACATCTCGCCGGGCATCAACTCCCAGTCCTCCGGGCCGCCCTGCGACCCCCCGAGATCCACGAGCACGGGCAGCAGCCCGGCCCGCGCCGCCGGAACGCCCAGCCTCAACCAGGCTCCCGGAGAGGCCGGCTTGTCGGCACGCCACAGCAGGGGCTCGTGCCATGGCCTGTCCTCGGTCGCGTCTATGAGGCGCCCGGGGGGCAGCTGAAGACCGAGGGACCGGCCGCTCGGGTCGGTGGCCAGCCTGGGCAGAGGGTTGGGAAGTGTCGCCATGTCAAAGACCGTAAGGGCAGCCACTGACAACGGCGTGACGACGGTCGGCCCTCCGGAAGGGGCGGGAGTGCCGCGGTGGCGGGGCTACCTTCCGCCGGAGGCGGTCAGTGCGTGCAGCCGGGCCCGCAGGCCGGTCAGCCGGATGCGCAGTCGTTGCGGCGGTGTGGGCGGCAGGCTGCGGGACGTGCCGCGCGCGTAGTACCGCTCGACGTAGTACTGGCCCCCGCTCAGCACGGTCGTGACGGCGATGTACCAGAGGGTTGCGACCATCAGCAGCGGGATCACCTGGTAGTTCTGGTTGTAGACCAGCTGTACCGAGTACAGCAGGTCGTGCACGGCCAGCACGCTGACGATGCTGGTGCCCTTGAGCGTGCCGATCAGCATGTTTCCGGCGGTCGGCACGATCGACCGCATCGCCTGGGGAACGACGATCCGGCGCAGGGTACGGCGCCTGCTCAGGCCGAGCGCCTGTGCGGCCTCGGTCTGGCCGGGCTCCACGGAGAGGATGCCGCCGCGCACCACCTCGGCGGCGTACGCGGATTCGTGCAGGGTCAGGCCGATGACCGCGGTGAGGGTCGGGCCGAGCAGGTTCACCGTCTTGATGGCCACGAGCTGGGGGCCGTACGGGATGCCGAGGCCGAGCGTGGGGTACAGGGCGCCGATGTTGAACCAGAACAACAGCTGCACCAGCAGCGGGGTGGACCTGAAGATCCACACGTAACCCCAACTGAGCGTCCGCAGAACGGGGTTGGCGGACAGGCGCATGACCGCCAGCACGGTGCCGAACAGGAAGCCGAGCACCATCACCGCGCCGGTCAGCCACAGGGTGAGCAGCAGCCCGTCGAGCACGGCGGCGGTGGTGAAGTACCGCCCCACCACGTCCCATTGAAAGGCTTCGTTGCGGACGACGGAAGTCAGCACCAGCGCGAAGACCAGCAGCGCGGCGGCAGCGGACAGCCGGCGGCCGATGCGACGGCGCGGCACGATCGGTGGCGGCTCGGCCCGGTCGGCCGCCCTGGCGCGGGCGGGGGCGATGACGGCTACGTCAGCGAGATCGGAGACATCGGAGACATCGGGCGGGGTGGCCATGGGAGGCTCTCCAGGGAAGGGGCGCGGGCGGGGATGACCACCCGGCGGCACGGCACGCGGAAACACCGGCACAGGCTCCGCGCGCATGCGGATGCGGTGCTGCCGGGAACGGATATCCGTGTCGTCACGCTCGCCGCGTCCCTCAACGCGGCTGGAGGGGCTGCCGTATGCGCGGAGCCGCTCCGCCGTCGATCGTATGTGCCTACGGCCCGGCCGTGTCAACCACGCGAGGCCCGGCCGGCCGAAGCCGTCCGGCATCCGGGCCGTTGCTTGACGTAGAGCCGCATGTACTGCTCAAGTAGTCGCATGAATGCCCATCAGCGCTTGGTCTCGCGCGGCTACATCGACTTCGGTCGCGTGTGGTCCGCGGCGTGTTGCGCCTGACGCGGCAGTGGGCTGTCTGATCGGCCCTTCCCTCCCTCGGTGACCCCGTCGCGGGCCGAGATCCCCCTTCGCACCACCCCCGGACGCGGGCAGTGAGCCGTACGAGGCATGCTGCCGCGAGCCGGGGCGTGCGCTGTCGCCGTCCCGATTCTCCCGACGTCCCGCGTCGTCACGCCCGCATCCCGTACAGGCGCCTTTGACGGCTCGCCACATCCCGGCTGCCACAGCCGCTGTTCAGGCATGCCCCCCTGCACGATCGCCTCCGCACCCTGCCCCGCAACGGAAAGGCCTTCCCGCTGTGAACCTCCCCGGGAACGGGATCCGCACCCGCCTGCGCACCGCTGCCGCCCTCGCCCTCCTGCCCCTCCTTGCGCTGACCGCCTGCGGCTCCGGTGGCGGAGCCCCGGCCGTGGCGGGTGCCCAGGTCTCCTCCGCACCGGCCGACGACCCCGTCGCCGGCGTACAGACCGTGGACTCGATCGCCGCCCTGCTGCCCCCGGAGGTCCGCAAGGCGGGCACCCTGAGGGTCGGCAGCTCCGTCGGATCCCCTCCCGCGGCGTACTACCCGAACGGGCAGGACAAGCCGCCCGCCGGCCAGGACATCGACATCGCCGACGCGGTGGCCAAGGTCCTCGGCGTGAAACTGGAGCGCCAGGACGCCTCCTTCGAGACGATCCTGCCCGCACTCGGCAGCGGCAAGTACGACTTCGGCACGGGCAACTTCGGTGTCACCACCGAACGCCTGAAGACCATCGACTTCGTCACCTACATCAACGACGGGCAGGGGTTCGCGGTCAAGACGGGCAACACCAAACTGACCACGCAGGTCTCCGACCTCACCCAGCTGTGCGGACTGACCATCGGCACCGGCGCGGGCACGACGTTCGAGAAGACCCTCACAGCGCAGAAGGGTGTCTGCGCCGCGGCCGGCAAGAAGCCGTACGAGGTCAAGATCTTCTCCGAGAGCGGGGCCGTCACCACCGCCCTCCGGCAGGGCCGGATCGACGTCGTCATGTCGACGATCAACGGCCTGCGCCACCAGGCCGCACAGCCCGCCGCGCAGACCTCCTTCCTGGGCGAGTACCACCGCCTCGACGTCGGATTCGCCTTCAAGAAGGGCTCCCCGCTCACCCCCGCCCTCCAGGCCGCCGTCAACGAGCTGATCAGGAACGGCACCTACGCGCGGATCCTGAAGAAGTGGGGCACCACCGCCTCCGCGATCGACGCGTCGCAGATCAACCCGGCGGAGCACACGTGAGGGGTGAGTCCGTGGGTGACGTCATGGTCGAGGTGCGCGGTGTCCACAAGAGCTTCGGGCCACTGGAAGTGCTGCGCGGCGTCGACCTCAAGGTCCGCGCCGGCGAAGTCACCGTGGTCCTCGGCCCCTCCGGCTCGGGGAAGTCCACACTCCTGCGCACCATCAACCACTTGGAGAAGGTCAACCGCGGCTGGATCAGCGTCGACGGCGATCTCGTCGGCTACCGCCGCTCCCGCGGCAAGCTCTACGAGCTGAAGGAGAAGGAAGTTCTGCGGCAGCGCACCCGCATCGGGTTCGTCTTCCAGAACTTCAACCTCTTCCCGCACCTCACCGTGCTGGACAACCTCGTCGAGGCCCCGGTCTCGGTGCTGCGCCGCCCGCGGCAGGAGGCGGAGGCGACGGCCCGCCGGCTGCTGGACCGCGTCGGCCTCGCCGACAAGGCCGACGCCTACCCGCTGCAGCTGTCCGGCGGGCAGCAGCAGCGCGTGGCCATCGCCCGCGCGCTCGCCCTCGAACCCAAGGTACTGCTCTTCGACGAGCCGACCTCGGCACTCGACCCGGAGCTGGTCGGTGAGGTCCTGGACGTCATCAAGGACCTGGCCAGCGCCGGAACCACCATGATCGTCGTGACGCACGAGATCGGCTTCGCCCGCGAGGTCGCCGACACCGTCGTGTTCATGGACGCCGGAGCCGTCGTCGAACAGGGGCCGCCCGCGGCCGTCCTGGACGCCCCGCGGCACGCCCGCACCCGCGCCTTCCTCTCCAAGGTCCTCTGACCGCGCGCGTTCCTCGTCATGCGCGCGTGGGGTGCCGCAGTGGGCAGGCACAGACCGCCTTCGGCCGGCCCGTCGTGGCGGAGCCGTCGTACGGGCCGGGGCGGTCCGGTGGGGCGCGAGCAGGAGTGGTCACGCTCGGGGCCCTCGGCCGCAACACCTTGACGGCGGCCGGCAGGTGGCCGGACGCGAACGCGCCCGGAGTACGGACGTCGGCGACGGTCAGTTCGTGGCGGCGGGAGAACGCCTCGCTCACGCTCAGGGCAGCGGTGTCGTCCCGGCGGCCGCACCGGTGTCCGCGGCCACGCGGAAGCCGATGTTGCCGGTCGAGCTGTCGGGCGTGTTCGAGCTGCGGGCCGCGACGCGGTAGCGGTTGCAGTACGAGTCGTGGCAGAGGTAGGAGCCGCCGCGCATCACGCGGCTGGCGCCGGGTGCGAACCAGTCGGCACACCCTTCCCCTACGTTGCCGACGACGTTGTAGAGTCCGAAGCCGTTGGGGCGGAAGGACTTCGCCGGTGCCGTGCCCTCGTAGCCGTCCTCCGCGGTGTGAGGGCGGGGAAGTCTCCCTGCCAGATGTTGCACATGTGCCGGCCGCCGGGGGTGAGGTCCTCGCCCCACGGGTAGCGCCGCTGCTGGAGCTCGCCGCGGGCCGCGTACTCCCATTCGCCCTCGGCGGGCAGGCGGGTGCCGGACCGGGCGCAGTACGCCTGGGTGTCGTTCCACGAGACGTGGATGACGGGGTGGTTCTGGCGCGCGGTAACGGACGAGCCGGCGCCCTCGGGGTTCCGCCAGCTGGCGCCCGGGACGGCCCGCCACCAGGGGACGGCCGCCACGGGTCGGGAGACGGCGGCGACGTCCTCGGCCAGGAAGCCGCCGAAAACGAAGGAGAAGCCGAAGTGTTCGGCTTCGGTGACGTGGCCGGTGGCTTTGGCGAAGGTGGCGAACTGGGCGTTGGTCACCGTCGTCGGCGCGATGCAGAACGGATCTACGGCGACCTCGCGTACCGGCGCTTCACCGTCGGCTGGGAAGGAGTCCGGGTCGTCGGTGCCCATGAGGAAGTGCCCGCCCGGCAGGTCGGTGAGCCGCCGGGCGGCCCGCTGGGCGGCGGCTGCAGGCGGCCGCGGTGCGAAGGAGAGCGCGACGGTGGCGTCACTGTGTCCGCGGGTGCAGCAGGAAGGTATCGCGGCTCCGTCGGTGCGGTTGACGATGAGCAGAATGTTGGGGCGGGTCGCGGCAACGGTGGGACGGGCGGCCGCCACCTGGGCAGGCCTGTCCGGAGCGGGGTGGCGACGCTCAGTGAGAGGGCTTCCAGCTGCCATGCCGATGAGGTTGGGGCCGGGGGGCGGAGCGGGTCCTTGTACGGCATGTGGAGAGTGCAACTCCGCGTGAACGGATCTCGCCGGGTGACCGACCCCTGATCAGCTCTTGACCTGCAGGCCGCGGGTGCGGAGTACCCGGCGTTCGACGGGGCTGAAGATCAGGAGGTCGATGGCGATGCCGACGAGGAGGATC
>NZ_JBWKCE010000033.1:0-28946 GCF_056436685.1 Streptomyces sp. NPDC043680
CCCGCGGAGCGGGTACCTGAGCGCTGCGCGCTCAGGAGAGAACCGCCTCGCTGCGCTCGGCGGGGCTCGGCTTCGCCGAGCCAGGGCCGGCCCTTTGGGCCGGAGTCCTACGCTTCGCTCCGGACAAGGTTCGGGGCTCCGCTGCGCTCCACCCCGAACGACCCGCGGAGCGGGCCCGGGTGACCCCGCTCCGCGGGGTCCGGTCCTGCGGACCATTGGGCGAGTCCGCTCCGCTCCCTCGCCCCAGGTCCTTCCGGCTCCGCCTCCAGGACCAGCCCGCTACGCGGACGCCAGCAGCCTTAGCCCCCGTCGTCTGCACCAGAGCCGGCCTCGAACACCTCGCCCTGATCCGCGCCATCGACATCAACCAGACCCACAGGCTCATCAAGACCCACGACAGCCCCGCACACCGCCGATGCCGCCTCTACGCCCTCCCCGCCTGGCCCACCGCCAACCACTACCACCAGCTGAACAGCCGACCGCCCCAGAGCACCCTCCACCCCCTCATCACCAGCCAGCACGGAAACGAACTAGCCGACAGCGCCGCCGCCATCCGCGTACGCCTAAGCCCCTGACCAGCACAAACAACAACCCCGTGATACCAATCGCCGCAAACGACCAGCAAAAACGTCAAAAACGTCAGCACCAAATCGGCAACCACTGTCAGTGGAAAACAGCCCTCAAAACCAGCTCTGACCAGGGACAACCCCACCCCGGACCACCAACACCCAAACGCCAAACCACCACTGACAAACAAACATAGATCATCACCGGGCCGGATCCTGCGCTTCGCTTCGGACAGGTTCGGGGTGGGTCCGCTCCGCTCCCTCGCCCCAGGTCCTTCCGGCTCCGCCTCCAGGGCCAAGGGCCCGCTGACGCGGGCCGCCAGCAGGAGAACGGGGCCGGGTACCCGAACGGCCTGCGCCTCAGGCCTGACTGCCCCCGCGCTTCACGGGCTCCGGCTTCAGCCCTGTGAAGAGGACCCGCTTCACTACCCCAGTCCAGGCCCGCTTCGCCGACAGTCGCCGGCAATGAGCTGGATACGCGCGGCGGGGAACAGACCGGATTCGAACCGGCGTCATCCCCCCTTGTCGAGAAGGGCGCGTCGACCTCTGCGCTACAGCCCCCGCCGCGGTACACACAGCCTATGCGACCGGCCGCCGGAACTCGTCCAAGGCCAAGGCGCCTTGGACGGAGTGACCTGCAGGGGGCACGCCCTTGACCAAAGGCAACGCCACCCCGGACCACTGACACCGAAATTGCCGAGGGCGTTACTGGATGAGCGGACCTGATCGACCAGCGGCGCCTTGCGGCTTGCAGACAGCCCGCTCCGCGGGCAGCTAGCAGCAGTGCGAGCGGGTCGCAGTCTCTTGGTGCGGGGAGGGGCAATCTGTTTCCCCCTCCGCGCCTACTCCAAAGTGTCAGGCCCCGAGGCAGGGGCCAGCCCTCCTCGCCCGGGCCTGCGCTCAACGCGGGAGGTGACCCCCTTTCACGGGATCCGGGCCTCCGACCCGTCCGGGCGGGCCCGCTCCCCGACCTACCCGACTGGGATCGGGACCAGGACTGTAACTTGAACACGTTCAGCACATGGAGTGGCACGTACCAACCACAGGGGGCCTTCATTGAGTACGTCGGCAGACCACCGATCCAAGAGCAAGAGAGGGGCGTTGCTCATCCTCGTCATCGTGTCCGGCCTGATGATGTCCGCCGCATACTCGGCCGTCGACGCCCGTCACCTGGGAGACATGTCCACAGGAGTCCCATGCAAGAAAGCCGTGGAGTTCGCGATGGCCGAGCTCCCGGAACGGGCCACCAACGCCGAGTGCGAAAACTACGGCGTGATGGACCGCTCCTACAAAGGAACCTGGCGGATGCCTCAGGCTGATGTCGACACCTGGGTGACTCGATACTTCCCCGACCACGAGCCCCCGCCAGCCCCAGGCATACCTTCGGAATGCGAAGTCGACCTCTGCGTGACAGTCCATCGGGACCCCATGGCCGAAACCACAAAAGGCGCCTACGACATCGCACTGGACATCCACTTCACGCCCGACGGAACCGCACACGTCAGCTATTCATCCACCGACTACTGAAGACACAACCACAGGCAGGCACACCCACCGCACGAGCTCCGGCCACTCCACACCTCACCATCGTGCATCAAAATCTGATGAGGATAGAAATAGCTAAACAACCCACCCATCGACCGACGGGACAGGGCCGGATTGTCGCGGACCAACACACGGACCGCACTCCACTGTCCAGCGACCATTCACCCCGATGACACCAAACAGACCGCACCACAATGTCACCGCCAGCGCATCCAAACGTCCTCACCAGCAACAACGCTCCAACCACCCACGACAACAACCGCGGTACCCCAATGACACTCACACGCGGTGTCGCAGTCAGTTGGTAGGTCAGGTCCTTGCCCACCACGGCCTTGTGCGTGCGCCACCATCACCAGATCCGGCACGGGCGGCACGGTCCTGTCCGCGATCGTCGTCCGCCTCCTCTTCCGCAAGTGCCGGCCGACGACGTCGTTTACCCTCATCAGCCGGGTCACGCGCTTGCGGTTGATCCTGCGCCCTCTCGCCCTCAGCTCGGCATGGACGCGCGGGGCGCCGTAGGCGCCGTGGTGCTCGTGGTGGATGGCGCGGATCTCGCTCACGGGCCGAGCCTCCTCGGCCCGTCGCTCGGCGCGGTCCTGCTCGGTGGCCAGATGCCGGTAGTAGCTGGCGCGAGATGCCCCGAGCACCTGGCAGATCCGCTTGACGCCGAAATCGGCGCGGTTGTCGGAGATGAAGGCCCAGCGGCTGGGACTCACTTCACCTCCCGGGCGAAATAGGCGGCCGCCCGGCGAAGGATCTCGCGCTCCAGCCACTCCTGCTCAGCCTTGAGCAGGCGGGCGTTCTCCGCCCGCAGCCGGGCCAGCTCTACTGCCTCGACCGCACCGCCGCGGCCCTCGGGCACGGCCTGGGCCTCGGCCTTGCGGACCCCGTCCGCAGCGACTCCGCGGTGATACCGAGATCCGCGGCCACCGCAGCGTACGTCCGCTTGCCGGCCGCGGCGCGATACAGCGCAACCGCGTCCTTTCTGAACTCCTCCAGATACGAAGACTTACGCCCCACCTGGACATCCCTCCGTGAACCATCAAGATCCATTGTCAGGGTGTCCACTCCGAAGGATCAGCCTCAATCTTTCCCTGCACCGCGAGGGTGCCCAGGAGGCGCACATGCCGGGCGGCGAACCCCAGGCGCACACCGACAGCTCGGCCGACGCGTACCCGTACCGTGCGCGGCGCTGCTCCGCCCCGAACCAGCCCTGAAGCCCACGCGGCAGCGCTATCAGATCAGTGCAGCGGGGCTGCCTGAAGGTTCGGGCACTCACCGGTGTTCATCGGTTCAGAGGAAGCCGCCGAATCGTCCGCGGGCCCACAACCTTGACCGGATGAGGACTGCGCGTGGGGTCAGGCTCGGGTACCCAGCAGCGGGCGGGCAGGTGCGAGAGCGGGCGGTTCGTCAGCCGCACCGGTGACAGGTCACTGATTCGGCCCAGTGCCCGTGACGCGCGGGTGGCTAGGGCGGTTGTGGGGTGCGTCGTCCGTGCTGTCTTGCCCGGCAAATTGTGAGTGCAAGGAGATTTTGATGTTCCGTATCGCCAAGGCCGTAGCCGTTACCACCGCTGCCGGTGCCGTCCTGGCAGGCGGGGCCGGCATCGCCGCCGCCGACGCCACCGCCGAAGGCGCAGCCATCGGCTCCCCCGGCGTCCTGTCCGGCAACGTCGTCCAGGCCCCCATCCACATCCCCGTCAACATCTGCGGCAACACCGTCAACATCGTCGGCCTCCTCAACCCCGCCTTCGGCAACGTGTGCATCAACGACGGCGGCCTTAAGGACGGCCACTACAAGGGCCAGCAGCACGGCGAGTACTGACAAACGCCAGGCCCGGGGCCCGGCGCACTTCGCGAAGTCACCCCGGACCGCCATGTGAACCAGCCGCAACGCACAGCCCGGTACCGATCGGCCTGCCCCGCCTTCCAAGGGCAGGCCAACTTCCGTACCGGGCTGTGCGTTGCAGTGTGCGGGGTGAACGAAACGGCTCCGCCCTCGGGGAGGGGGGAGCCGTTTGCCGTGTGCGGTTGGAGGCGTGGGTCAGGCGTGGCTGTGGTGGTGGCGCTTGTCGCCGGTGACCAGGCGGTAGAGGGCGAGGAGGATGACGGAGCCGATGATGGCGGCGATCCAGGTGGAGAGGTCGAAGAAGCCGTCGATGGAGTCGACGCCGAAGATGACCTTGCCGAGCCAGCCGCCGAGCAGGCCGCCCGCGATACCGATGAGCATGGTGATGATGATGCCGCCCGGGTCCTTGCCCGGCATGATCGCCTTGGCGATGAGGCCCGCGAGCAGCCCTATGAGAATCCAAGCCAGAATGCCCATGACGCGTCTCCTACCTCGATGTATAAAGCTGTTGTCAGTGATCGTGTGCACCGCGACGCCGTTTTCAAACGCCCCACTCCTCTGATCCCGGGACTCGCGACGGGAACAGAACTCCGTAGGGTTTTCGCCTTCACGCTCTGGGAACAGCCAGTCCTTCCGACCGATGCCGGGGCCGGGTCCTCGACGGCGCCCGCCGCGAGGTGAGCGAAACGCTCGCCGCGCACCGATAACGGAACGAAGAACGCCGGGACCAAGTGCCGGGCACCACCGCTGCGGCAGCGATCCTTCCGCTCGCCGCGGCCCATGTCGATTCCCAGCCGGGGGCCAGTTCTACGCCGTACCGGGTCGGGGAACATCGCCGGGCGGTGACCGGTGGAACCGGTCCGGGGCGCGGTCCGCGTGCGCGTACCCTGCCGGGACGGCGTGTGCCGCCCCGGCAGGGTTCCTGTGCTGCTTGGCTTATGGGGCGGGGGTGCCCCGGCGTACTACCTGGGGGTCGTGGGTGCCTTTTCTGTTGCCGGTCTGGGGGTCGATGCGGAAGATGCCGCTGGCTCCTTCGATGACGTTGGTGGTGTCGAAGAGGTAGAGCTGTGCGCCGACCGCCTGGCTGGTGGGCGGTGTTCGGGGGGGGGGTCGATGGCATTGCGGACGGCCAGGCTTGCGGCGAGGACGGCATCGTGTGCCATGACCGCCCACCCGCTGGAGAGGTGGTTTATTTCGAACTGCAGTCCGTGGTGGGCGCGGCCGAAGTCGTCGGCCAACGTCTGGAAGAGACTACGGTCGGGGTTGGCGCTGTCACCGAGCCGGCCGGGGTCGGCCAGGGGCACGTAGAGCAGCGACGTCACCAACCCGCCCGCCACGGGCCCGGCGAAGACCGAGAAGGTCATGGCGATCATCGTCGCGATCCTCAGCGCGATCACCGCCGTCTTCGTCGCCTATACGCTCACCCGCCACCTCGGCGGCACCCCCCTCGCGGGGATCGGCTTCTCCGACGGTTCCTTCACTGCGACCCTGGGGATCGTCGCCACCATCGAGAGGGAGCTCGGCCTCCTCTGACCCCCACGCACCCAGCGAGAATCAGCGTGGCGCTCGGGTTCCCCCTTCGGGGAGCCCGAGCGCCGTTGTCTCTCTCCTGGCGGGCAGGGCGTCACAGGACCTACCGGGGCTGGGCGGCTATGGGCGATGGGTTCCCTTGCGTACGACCTGGGGGTCATGGGTGCTCTTGCGGTTGCCGGTCTGCGGGTCGATACGGAAGACGCCACCGGCTCCCGTGACGACGTTCATGCTGTCCAGCAGATAGAGCTGGTCTCCCACCGCGCGCACGCTGGGCGGTGTCCGGGACGTGCCGGTGGCGTTGCGGATGGCCTGCTTCGCCGTGAGCACGGCGTCGTGTGCCATGACAGCCCAACCACTGGCCAGATGGCTTTTGTCGAACTCCTGTCCGTAGTGGGTGCGGGTGAACTCGGTGGCGAAGTCCTGGTACAGGGTCTGGTCGGGATTGCCGCTGCCGGCGAGCTGGTCGGGGTCGGCGAGCGGAACGTAGAGCACCGAGATGGGGGCCGCGGGGTCGTTCAGTCCCTCGGTCTTGGGGTCCAGGGTGGCCGCGTCGGAGCCGGTGACCACCGTGATCGGCGTGGTGCGGCACGGGCGGGCGTGCAGCTTCTCGATGAACTTCTGCAGGTATGTCGCGCGGCCGGCGTAGAACACCACGTCAGATTTGGGGCTGCCGCACGTGTTGTTGGCGATGGTGGTCAGGCTGCTGTCCTCGGCGCCCTCCTCGACCGTGAAGTTGAACGAGAGTCCTCCCGCCTCCAGGTAGGGCAGCAGGCCCATGTCCGGGTTGCGGATGGCCGCTTCCTGGGACTGCGTGTAGAAGTCGGGCTTTCCGTCCGGGGTCTCGGGCGCGCTGACCAGGACCCCCGCCTTCATCTCGGGATGCTTGCCCAGTTCCTGGGCGAGCGCCTTGAACTGCGTGCTGACGTTGGGGGCCACCCGTACCAGACCCGGAATCGCGGCGCCGTGGTCGATCGCCCCGCTCTTGTCGAAACCGTCCGCGGTGATCACGTCGCCGACCATCGGAATGTGCGCCTGCGACAGTGAGCGCGCGGCGTCCATCGACTCCTGCTGGCTCAGGCCCATCCCGGTCACCGCGACGAGCCGGTCACTTCCGCCGGTCATCGACTTGAGCTGGTCGACGACGGCAGGCCAGTTCGACTCGTTGCTGCCCATGTTGGCCAGCACCAGCCGGACCCTGGGGTAGGCGTTGTCCTTGTTGGCCTCGTGCTGGGCGATGAAGGCCCCCTCGACCTGATGCACCGCGCGGTCGCCCGTCAGGCTCGTGGCGCCCTTGGTCAGCGGCGCCATCAGCGCCACCGTGACGTAACCACCGGCCTTCGCCACCGCCTGGTTCTCGGCATCGATCGCAGCCAGGACCGGCTCAAGCTCCTTGCCCAACACGCCGTGGCCGTCGCTGCCGTCGGTGACCCCCGAACACTCACCGCCCAGCACCGTGCGCAGTGCCGGATTCGTGGTCCCGCAGTGGGCGCTGTACCACCACATGCCGCCGCCGGCGGCCGGGGTCACGATCGCTGCCGCGGTCAGCGCGACCAGCCAGCGCCGGGGCACAGGCCGGGGAAGCCGGTCACGCACGGACCGAAGAAGCCGGGCTGAACCGGAGGACCCCTTAACTTCGGAGTCCTCACCCCCCTTCGAGGCCGGAGGATCCGTCTGCGGGGGCACGGCCTCCTTCACGGGCACGGCGTCCTCCGGCGCCCCCAGGGGGGCCCGGCCGTCTGCCAGGGTCTGCCACACCTTCATCCACAGGGCCTGGTCGGCTTCCTCCACCCCGCAGACCCTGAGCAGCTGCTCCACGAACTCGGCCTTCGGGAGCTTGTCCCGGGACAGGGTCGCCGCCACCGTGGCCTTCGGCAGCGGCAGACCCCCCAGCACTGCTGCCTTGCCGGCGACCTGGTCCAACGACAATCCCATGGATCTCGGGACGCCGGACAGCAGCCCGCGGAACTCCTGGTGAGTTTCGATCGTGTACAGCTGCTCCCGCCAGGCGGCCGCGCCACCGGGCCCCGTCAGGCCCGTCACGCCGCCCCCCCGGGAAGGGCCGCGGCGGGCCGGTCGAGCCAGGAGCTGATCTGGACGGCCGCGCCGGCCGCAACCGTGACGAGTCCGAACGCGTCGAGCATGGACTGGCCGGACTTCAGGAGGGCGACGACGACCGCCACCACCACCACGAAGACGACCACTCGAAGGCCGCCGGATAGCGAAGCCGTCCCGCAGGACGGGGCGCCGGCAGCAGACCGGCTGTGACGCCGGGAAGATCGATGAACGTGCATGAGAAGCCTCCTGGGCGACGCGGGATGCAGGGCCAGGCCCGAGCGGTGCTTTACCGGAGCGCCGAGTTACGGGCCGTGATGGAAATCAAGCGTGGGGTGATCGGCCAACGCCTGGCAAGCACTTGACCCCACTGGAACATGCAGCCCCCAAATCCGTTCCCAGCACGGGCGTTCCGCGCCCGAACGCTCAGGATTCCGTCCCCGGTCGCGAGCGTCCGACCAGTTCCGTCACCGGTGCCACAACCGGTCTGCGGGCGTTCCGCACACGGCCCCACCGCCACACCTTCCAAGACGCCGGCCTGGTCATTTGGCATTCGGAACACGGCGGAACGGCCATTCGATCTTGCTATTGCCCGCCGACCGTGGTGAGACTGAACGCCTGCAGCCGCTCCCCCGGGGCGGCCGCGGCCGTGAAAAGCCCCGTCAAGTCCTCCTGGGCCAGGCGCGGACACCGCACGGAAATGAGAGGGCCCCTGTACCGGCAGGGGCCCTCTTCCGTACACGCTCCGCAACCACCGCCGCCATTCCGAACAAGCCCCGCCGAACCCGGCGATCGTACCGACCACACATGCCCCAGGCATGCTGAAGGACCAAACGCACCATCAGCCCAGCCAGGGCCGATCGACGAGCTGCTCCATATCGCGCACTTCGGCTAGACACGTGCCCGTGCCCCTCCGCGGGATGCCGGAGGGGCACGGGCACATTCGGAGCGAGTCAAACGGCAGGCGCAGGGGCTCAGTGGCCGCAGGCCGGCTTGGGGTGGTCGAGATAGGCCCAGGTGTCCGGGCCGACTTGTCCGTCGGCCTTGAGGCCGCTGCAGGCCTGGACCGTCTTGACCGCGGCCTCCGTACCGGAGCCGAACTCGCGTCGACTGTGAGGGACTGGCTGTCGTTGTAATTGAGCAGGCACTGGATCTGAACGACCACAAGGATGTGGCTGCCGTTCGACCCACCGGCGGGTGGGTTGGGGCGAACTCCGGTCTCGACACAGATCGGGGCTGCGCAGCAACAGCTGCGCAGCCCCGATTCGGTACGCCTCAGACTCCCGCCGCCGTCACCGGACAAGTCCGGCGTCCGCTGTTCCGGTCAGTACGGGCACCCGCACACGTCGATCGCGGTCCCCTCGGTCCTGCGGGCGGGGTGGTGAACGTCAGGCCGGGGTGATGTTCTCCGCCTGGGGGCCCTTCTGGCCCTGGGTGACGTCGAACGTCACGCTCTGGCCCTCCTGGAGCTCGCGGAAGCCCGAGGCGTTGATCGCCGAGTAGTGGGCGAAGACGTCCGGGCCGCCGCCGTCCTGGGCGATGAAGCCGAAGCCCTTCTCCGCGTTGAACCACTTCACAGTTCCCGTAGCCATGTCTCATGCCTTCCAGTCGAGGAACGCCTCCCACGCGATGCGGAAGGCGGAGGTGATCGCCCTGGTTCCTGCGGCACAGCACAGCAAAACACCCACGCCGAAGGCGTGGGCAAAGGGAACTTCCGAACCACGACAGCTGACACAGACGCTACACGCCCACCACACCCCGTCACCAGAGGAAACGAGCACACGTCACGCCTTGGACCAGTGCGCGCACGCCCGCCGAGGACCGGCGGGCGCGCCCCGACTCAAGCCGCGACCGTGGGGTTCACCGGTTCGGCGGCGCGGCGGTATTCGGCGTTGAGGCGCTGCGCTTCCCCGAGCTGGTCCTCAAGGATGACGATCCGGCAGGCGGCCTCAATCGGGGTGCCCTGGTCGACGAGTTCGCGGGCGCGGGCGGCGATCCGAAGCTGGTAGCGGGAGTAGCGGCGGTGTCCGCCCGCGGAACGGAGCGGTGTGATCAGGTGTGCTTCTCCGATGGCGCGGAGGAAGCCCTGGGTGGTACCGAGCATCTCGGCGGCCCGGCCCATCGTGTAGGCGGGGTAATCATCATCGTCGAGACGGCCGAACGAGTCGTCTGCGGTCATCGCACCTCTTTCTGGAGCACGCGGAGGGGCCCTGGTGCCAATGGCACCAGGGCCCCGAAGGAACTGCTACACCATCTGCCGGCCCTGGTACTGCGCCGGCCTTCTCTGTCCGCAGGCCCGACCTGAATGCTGTCGGGGGTGCGGGGATCGCGGATGCGTGACCGGAGACCACCTCACTATCGATGTCCTGCGGTACCCGGACTCGCGTGGCGTCCGGGCGATCCTGATGGCGCTTTCGCTCCTCCGTTCATCCCTCTGGGATCACTTCACTTACCAAACGGGTACTGCTCTCACTGCTGTACTGCGAACTGCTGGTGGCCTCTCTCAGCGCCACTTCGGCAGCCAGCCCCGTCGCCCATCCTGCATCTGCTCTGGCTTAGAACCCCACTGCCGAACCTCCCGGTGCGCGCGCCCGCAGCCGACGCCTTCACCGAGGTGCTGCTCACTGACTTCACTGCTGGGTACTGCGAACTGCACTTACTACGGGGGTACTACCACTGCGTTTACTGCGGTACTGCTCGTGGCGGCCCCTGATCACTGCGGGCCACCCGGTCCGGCCGTCAGTCCCGTCGCCGTCCATCAACAACCCTGGCTTCGGAACTCCACCACCGCACCGTCCTACGCACTGCAACTGCGGGTTGCTACTGCCTGGCAGTTCGTCTCTGCCGGGCCCTGCGGTCCTTCTGGGTTACGAGAGAAACCATAACCACACCACCACCCAATGTCTACTCCGGCCGACATAGATTTTCGCGTATCCGGTAGTGAGGTAATCGACCTCGACAGCGACGCGGGCAGGGTGCAAGGCGGTCATCGCCGGGTTAACCGCCACAGGCCGGGGCACAAGCGCCAGGCCGAGGGCCAGGCAGCGACGATCCAGACCAGGGTGACCTGCTGGACACGATGACCGTCACCCTCGCAACCGCCCGCTCCTCGACATCCGTGGCCAGCGCACGCGAGAGCGCCCCACTTCCTCGAAGATCTCGCCCCGGCGCTTGCAGCCGAGGCCGCTGACCCGGTGGTCCTGGTGGTATCGGAACTCGTTACCAACGCCCTGCGCCACGGCGGCGGCACCTGCGCCTTGAACCTGACTGCGCACCCGAACAGCACCGAGGTGGCCGTGCATGACAGCAGTCCGCGGGCCCCGCGCATGCGCACCCCGATTTGAACGGCGGCACCGGAGGATTCGGCTGGTGTCAACCGCTTCACCGACGAGGAATGCCTCAAGAGCCACGTCGTCGGCATCGACGTGAACATGGCCTTCGCTGCCGGCTCCAACGGTACCGTCGTCGGCCTGGGCGCCCCCGTCCACGTGAAGAGCCCGGCCTTCGACCCGAAGGTGCCGGGCTCGTGGCTCGTTGACCTCTCCCACGTCGAACTCGACCCCCGGCTGCCCTCGCCTTTCACGCGCACCGGCGAGCGCCCGGAGGGGCCGGCCTGGTACGCGACGCCGTCCTTCGCCTACGCCGTCAAGCTCGGCTATCGGTGGCACCGGTCGAGGCGTACCTGCGCCCCGACAGCGGCCGCTACCTGGACCCCTGGTACACGCGACTGAAGGACGCCTACCTGGCCACGATGGCCGACCTCGGCGTCACCGCCGACCTGGAGGGCCAGGCGTTCCTCGACGCCATGGCCGCGTCCAAGACGGTGGCCCCGGGGATGACGATGGCTCCACGCGATCAAGGCGACCGCCAAGGGGGGCATCGGCAAGCTCCGCGAGCGGCCGCGCGACACCCCGCTCGGCCAGCCCTGGCCCGCGTTGTCGCGACCGACATGGCGCCCCGACATCCGGGCTGCGATCCTGTCGACGAGCCGGATCATCATGCACCGCAAGATCATGAAGATGGCCGCGCGCGGTCTGTACCCGGTGGCCATCAACTCGAACTGCATCGTCTATCCCTCCGACGGCCCCAGCCCGCTCGACTTCCTGCCCGCCACCCCCAGGCCCGGCGAGTTCCGGCTCGGCGTCACCCCCGGGCTGGTCAAGCACGAGGGCAGCCAGACCACCCTGTGGGCCGAGGCCCAGTACGAGCAGGACGGCCCGCACACCAACATCGCCCGCATCATCAAGAGCGGCGGCCACACCGCCGCCGACGACGGGGAGTAGACCGTGGGCAAGCTTGGGGACCGCCTCGACCAGGCGGTGGCGAAGGCGTTCACACGCCCCGCCCCCAAGTCGGCGCAGGCGCAGATGAAGTACCTCGTCAAACAGCTCAAGTCCACCAAGGCCGCAGCCGACGCCCTGGGAGTCTCCCAGCGCACCGTGGTCCGACGGTCCACTCCAGCACCTGCCCGATCGCGCGCTCGTGCGCCGCCTCGATCACCAGCCAGGCCGTCATCGAGTCGGCGTCGTGCAGTTCCCGCTCGCCGTCCTGACCGTTGTCGCCACCCTGCCCGCCCTGACCTGCAATGAAGCGATCGGGCGGTGAAGCGGCTGGTCGGTCAAGTACGGCTGCTGGAGGGGCGGCTGCTGGCTGCAGGCCGGGCTCAGCCCGCTGATCTGGACTCGTTCACCGCCGAGCAGCGGAAGCTGGGCCGGGCGGTCAGCCCCGGTTGGCAGGCCCGCGACGATCGTCCTCCCTGCGGACGCGCACGCGTTCCGTACCCCTGTTCCTCGCCGCGCTGCTCGCGGCCTGACGGAGGCGTCACCGTCCGCCCCGCCCCTACCCGGCCCACCGGAGCCTCGTCCGCCGAGGTGCCGGGGACCACAAGCAGCCCCCTCCCGCCTGCCCGAGCCCATCCACCGCGGTGAGGGGCTGGTGTCCCGGTGCCCGTTCCGTGGTGGCACGGGGCCGCCAGGCGTGGGGTGGCCTTAGTCGTCGTTTGCGGCACCGCGATCGGGTGCGCTCATGTCCCCCGTTGCGGGAGTGCCGTCGGCGAGCCCGTAGCGCAGGTACACGGTGCCCTTCGGGCTGGCCACCGGGGGTGCGAGGAGCGTGACGTTGGTGGGCACCGCGCCACCGTCGAACACCTTCTTCCCGACGCCGAGCACGATCGGGTGCAGCCAGAGGTCGAGACGGTCGAAGAGCTTCTCGCGCAGGAGGGTCTGCACGAGGTTCAGGCTCCCTACGACCTTCACGTGCTCATGCCGGTCACGGATCTCACGCACCGCGTCGGCAAGGTCCGGGCCGAGCTGCGTGGACCCGGCCCACGAGAGGTCGGGCCTGCCGCGCGAGGCCACGTACTTCGGGACGCTGTTGAAGAGCGCGGCGAACTCGCCGTCCTCGCCACCCTCCTGGTGGGGCCAGTAAGCGGCGAAGATGTCATACGTCCGCCGGCCGAGCAGAAGGGCGTCCGTGCCCTCATAGGCGGCACCGACCTGCGCCCCGGCCACCTCGTCCAGCAGGGGCGCCTGCCAGCCGCCGAACGGGAACCCCACCGGGTCCTCGTCGGGGCCGCCCGGCGCCTGCCCGACGAGGTCGAGAGTCGCGAACAGCTCGATATGGATGAGGCCCATGGCTTACTCCCGATGAGTCGGTTGTCCCCGTCAAGACATAGACCTACGGGCGCCCTCAGACTCATCGCCACGACGGAACCCGGCTTCGCCCAGTCGGGGGTTAGGCAGTCCGGCCGAAGAGGAGCCAGCCCTGTATCGCGGCCTGGACGGCGTGGGGTCGCCGGTGGGGTCTTCGCTGCCCGTCGGAGCACGGCCGTGCGGCGTCGGCCGATGGACTGCCCGGCCTGGGGTGGCGAACGGCCAGGGCGGGTACCTCCGCGGTCCGATGTACGCCGAAGGGATGCCCGCGGGCGGGTCGGTTAGCGGTGGCGGCGGTGTAGGAGCGCGAAGGCGGTGAGGGTCGCGGCGGCGGCGAGAGTCAGCAGGATTGTGCTCTCGATCAGTTGCAGCGGCCAGAAGTGGGACTCGGGGTGGTATCGGATCCCGGTGGGGTCGACCGGACCGGAGAAGCGCCAGTTGTCCCCGCCGCGTGGGGAGCCGTCGAGGGCGGGCCAGAGTCGGGGGCGGAGCAGGAGGATGACCGCCTCGATGATCCCGACCGCAGTCATGGCCGCGGCCATGGCGGGCACCGTGCGTCCGATCAGCAGGCCGGCCACGGCGCCGGTGGTGATGCCGAGGAGGGCGTAGCCCACGGCCACCGGCCCGATCACCCCGTAGACGGGGAGGCTGTGCCATGGGATGGGGTACCAGGTGTCCAGCGTTCCCCGCCGGATCCAGGCCGCCAGGAGCACGAATGCGGGCAGGACAAGGAGTACGGCGGCGGCCGGTACGGCCAACTTGGCGGCGAGCCAGCGGGCCGGACTGACCGACTGGGTCCACTGGAGTCGGTAGGTGCCGGATTCCAGCTCGCGCCCGATCAGCGGGCCCGCGACAAACGCACCGAGGAGCAGGGGCAGCGCAGTCACGGCGAGCGCGACGAAGTGGAACATCTTCTGGACATACAAGCTGCGGGAGAGGAAGCCGCGGACTTGGATGCCGCATCCGGGCACCGTCTTCTCCACCTTGCAGCCGGTCGCAGCGAGGTCCGCGGCCAGGGACTGGACGTACCAGCGGCCGGCGGGCAGGGCGAGCGCGGCGAGCAGCACCAGGGCGAGTGCGGCCCACAGAACGTGGCGGTGCAGGGCGATGGTGACGCGAAGGGGTCCACGCAGATCGGCGAGTGTCATGCTGCTGCCTCCACGGCCGGGGTGAGCAGGGCCGGGACGTCCGGGGCCGCCAGGTGGGCGAGCACCAGTTCTTCCAGAGTGGGTTCGATGGCCTGCCAGCTGTCGCCGCTGGTGTTCACGGGTCCTTCGGGGCGGATCAGGGCGGTGAGTTGGCGTCCGGTGGAGCGCGTGGTGACCACGGTGTGCGGGGCCAGGTCGCGGATCGGGCCGGTTACCAGGGTGTGGGCTTGCAGCAGATGGTCGACCGAGCCGCCGAGTCGGACGCGTCCGTCATCGATCAGGAGCAGGTGGTCACAGGCGTCCTCCAGCTCGGAGAGGATGTGCGAGGACATGAGGACGGTGGTGCCGTGTGCGGCGGTCGTCGCCAGCAGGGCCCCCATCAGTTCGCGGCGGGCGAGCGGGTCCACATCGGACAGTGCTTCGTCCAGGAGCAGCAGCGTGGGCCGTTTACCGAGGGCCAAGGCCAGGGCGAGCCGGGACCGCTGGCCCCCGGACAGGCCGCGGACGCGTCGGGTCGGATCGAGGCCGCCGGCTTCCATGATCTTGCCTGCGGCGGCCGGGTCCCAGCGGTCGGGGTTCAGGTCGGCGCCCATGCGCAGGGTTTCGGCCACCGTCAGTTGCGGGTAGAGCGGCTTGTTCTGGGCGACGTAGGCAATGGCCTCACGGGCCGGGGTCGTCAGGGAGCCCTCGGTGGGCTTCAGTACGCCCGCGACCATGGCCAGCAGGGTGGACTTGCCGGCCCCGTTGGGGCCGATCAGGGCGCATATGCGGCCGGCGGGCACCCGGAAGGAGCAGTCCCGCAAGGCCCAGCCGCCGCGGCGGAACCTCCGTCCGAGGCCGTGCGCTTCGATGGCTGCCGTCATTCTTCGTCCCCCTGGTTCGGTTCACCGTCGGATCCGCTCAGTACGGAGGTGAACAGTGCGGTGATGTCGTCCTGCTCCAGGCCCGCCCGCCGGGCCCGTGCCAGCCACTGGGCGAGCTCGGTGCGCAGCGCGCCGTCTGCCGCCCTGCCCTCGCCCAGCGTCCGGCGGACGAAGGTGCCGAGGCCTCGGCGGCCTTCCACCAGGCCTTCACGTTCGAGTTCCCGGTAGGCCTTGAGCACGGTGTTGGGGTTGATGGCGAGGGCCTCGACCACCTCACGGGCAGTGGGCAGCTGGTCCCCCGGCTCCAACAGGCCCAGGCGCAAGGCCTGTTTGGTCTGTTGCACGATTTGGAGATAGGTGGCCACACCACTGCGCCGGTCGATGCGGTACTCGATCACGCCTACTCATCCCCCTTTCACTAAGCAAGTAGTGAAACCTGGGGAGTTTCGACTGTCAAGAGCGCTCTGGTGCGTGGGAGCTGCGGCCGGGAGGGCAGGGCCTCTGCTATCCCGGGAGGTGGAAGCCGTTGAAGAGGTCGTCCATGCCGCGTAGGGCGAGGGGGGTGGGGTGGCTTGGACCGTGAGGTCGCGGGCCGCTACGGCCAGGGGGTTGCGGAGGGTGCCCAGGCGGCCTACGCGGCGGGCGCGGAGGCGGATGGCGTTGGTGCGGTCGCGGCGGGCGGCGGTGTATGCGGCGAGGGCGGTCGGGATGGAGGTGGGGGTGTGGGTGTCGTGTTCGGCGGGGAGCAGGTGGGCGAGGACCACCGCGTCCTCGATGGCCTGGCAACCGCCTTGGCCGAGGTTGGGGGCCATGGCGTGGGCGGCGTCGCCGACCCAGGCGATGCTGCCGTGGTGCAAGCGGGGGAGCGGGGCGGCCAGGTCGTAGAGGTCGTTCTGGAGGACGTCGGCGGGGGCGAGGCGCTGGACGCGGTCCAGGAGGGCCGGGATCGGGTCGTGCCACGAGCCGAAGCGGTGGCGGAGTTCGGCTCGGGGGTCGGCTGAACGGGTGCCGGCTGGGGCGACCGCGGTGGCGTAGAGGTAGAACCGGCCGTCGGAGAGTGGGGTGATGCCGAACCGCTCACCTCGGCCCCAGGTCTCGCTCATGGCGGGTATCCGGAGGTCGGGGGCGTCAACGAGGGTCCGCCAGGCGGTCTCACCGATGTAGTGCAGGCCGGGGTGGGCGGGGAAGTACGCGCGGCGCAGCGGGCTGTGGATGCCGTCGGCGGCGACGACCAGATCGGCGGGGAGGTCCGGGCCGGCTGCCGTACGGACGGTGGGGCGACCCGCGGTGTCGTCGACGGCGGTCACGGCGGTGCCGTAGCGGATGGTCTCCGGCGGCAGGGCGGCGGCGAGGGCGGCGGTGAAGGCCGGGCGCGGGACGGCGATCGGGGGCGTGCCGTAGCGGGCTGCCATGTCGGCGGTGGCGGTCCGGGTGAGCCACCGGCCGTCGGGGCGGCGCACCCCCATCGTGGTGGCTATCGCGCTGCCGGCGGCGCGGGCGGCGTCGACTCCGATGGCGTCGAGGGCGCGCAGGGCGTTGGGGGCGAGGCCGATGCCGGCGCCGGTGGTGGGGAGTTCGGGGGCGCGTTCGCAGACGGTGACGTGCCAGCCGCGGCGATGCAGTGCGAGGGCGGCCGTGAGGCCGCCGATGCCCGCCCCGGCTACTACCGCGTGACGTTTTGGCATGAGCCACCTCTCCGCTCCGGTCGGGCACCTGTTTGAGATCGGCCTGGGGCTTCCCGGCTCCTCAGCGGGGGGTGAAGGCGGGGGCGTTCTCGGTGGCCCACTGGCGGTAGGTGCGGGCGGGGTGGCCGAGGAGGGTGTGGGTGGTGTCGTGGACGGCTTCGGGGGTGCGGTCGGCGGCTTCCCAGTAGTCGAGCAGCGAGGAGACCATCGGCGGGGGCATGTGGTGGGCCATCTGCTGCTCGGCCTCGGCGCGGGTGATCTGCTCGACGGGGATGGCGCGGCCGAGGGTGTCGGCGAGCAGGGCGAGCTGTTCGCGGAAGGTGAGTGACTCGGGGCCGGTCAGGGTGACCGCGCGGCCGGTGAGGGAGGTGCCGGTCAGGGCCTCGGCGGCGATGTCCGCGATGTCCTCGGGGTGGATGGTCGCGATGTGCGCGTCGGGGTAGGCGAGTCGGATCGGCTGCCCCTGGCTGATGGAGTGCGCCCAGCCGAGGGAGTTGCTGGCGAAGGCGCCCGGGCGCAGGAGCGTAGAGGTGAGGGCGGAGGAGGCGAGGGCTCGCTCGACCCGGAGGCTGTGGCTCGCGAGCGGGTCGTTCTCGGCGTCCGGTCCGAGGACGGAGGACGAGGAGAGCAGGACGACGTGCTCGACGCCGGCGGCCTCGGCGGCCTTGATCAGCTCGTCGATGCCGGAGGGCTCGGGGTAGAGGAAGACCTGGCGGACGTCGCGGAGGGCGGCCTCGAAGGTCTCGGGCCGGGTGAGGACGAGTTCGGCGCTCTCCACGCCGTCCGGGACCGTCAGGGCCGTGGGGCGGGCGCTGGCGGCGCGGAGGGGGAGTCCGAGGGCGTGCAGACGGCTGATGACGGCTTGGGCGATCTGGCCTCGGGCGCCGGTGATGAGGGTGGTCACGAGAAATCGGTCCCCGTTCGGGTGTTGTGGTGCACTGAATTTGGATGCTGAAGACATATGCATGCTTGCATGCATGCGTTTTCAGGTCAACACATGTATTCGTGCGGTCATCTAGGTACGCTGATCGCATGACGAAAGACGAGCCGGTGACGGGTGACGAGCTGCTGGACGCCGTCGGCCCGGCGTTCGGGAAGCTGCGCCGCTCCTCGCTCCTGGACGTCGCGGACCCCATGTCCCCGAAGGACCTGGGGCGCACACTGGTCCTCAACGTCGTCATGGAGGCCGAGCAGCGCGATGCCGGTGAGGTCACGGTCGGCGCCGTGGCCGAACACCTGGGCGTGGACCCGTCCGTGGCCAGCCGCATGGTGTCGGACTCGATCAAGGCCGGCTACCTCGTGCGCGCCGCCTCGCAGCAGGACGGCCGGCGCACGGTCCTCCACCTCAGCGACGAGGGCCGGGAGCTGATGGCCCGCTTCCGTCGGCACCAGCGCTCGGCCTTCGAGTACATCACCGCGGACTGGTCCGAGCAGGAACGTCTGGACTTCGCCCGGCTCATGCTGAAGTACGTCGCCTCCCAGGAAGCCATCCGCCAGCGCTGAGCGGATCGTTGCGCCTTCTCTTCCCTGCGCCCTTCTGCATGGCATTTGTCCGGATATGCCGCCGGTGCGTCGTCCATGGCGCGCTGGAAGTGCCTCCAGCAAGGTCCGTCCGCCCTGCGTCGTGGCGCTGGAGTGCTTCAGAGGGCCCTTCTGGGGCCTGCCGGCGGGCTTGGGGTGCCGCAGGGGCTTCTCCCGCGCCGTGGAGGGTCTGACGGGCCATGGGGGGGGGGGGTCGGTTCTTGTCCGCCCCCCTCCCTCGGTACCCGGTCCCCCGGACCAGGTACTGAAGCCGCGTACGCACGCTTCGGTCCCTGACGCTTCAGTCACTGCATAAACCTGCAGGTCAAGGTGGGTACCGGCTGGTTCACAGGGACTGGAGGGACTCAACTTTCCAGTTATGAGCCAGATATGAACAAGGCACTCCTTACATACGCCCGCGCATACACACGCACACGTGAGAGCTGGAAGTACCGACTCTGAGTCCCTTCAGTCCCTGACGCGAAGATCAAAACGCTGTGACCTGCACGTTTTCTCAGGGACTGAAAGGAGAGGGACTGAACGAGGGTCTCGGCCGTTCAGTACCTGAGGGAGGGAAGATTTGGGGGTGATCAGGGGTGGATGCGGTGATGCGGGTGGTTTTGGATTCGCGGCAGGGACCGGGGCGACACGCCCGGGTGGGGTGGGGGTTGCCGGTGGAAGCGCTGGAAGGTGAACAGCGGGAACGGAGGGACTGAAGGGACTGAAATGTCGATACGGCAGCGATTCCGGGGTGGGTGCCGGTGATCTCTGCGGTAATCTCCGCGATAGTGAATCTTCAGTCCCTCTGGTCCCTGGGACCTACACCGCGTCGAGGAAGAGCCAGTGCCGGTCCAGCCCGAGAAGCCGCCGCAGGGTGCGAGCGGCGGGACGGCGATGGACGTGGCCGGCTGGCTGGCCTTGCGGGGGTACCCCGTGCATCCGCTGGCCCCGGGAACGAAGACGCCTGCCGCCAACTGCCCGGAGTGCCGGGGCAGTGAGCACGCGCCCGAGGCGTGCCCGTGTCACGCCGAGCGTCGTTGGTGTCACGGGTTCCACGCCGCGACCACGGACCTTCGCACGGTGCGCGCATGGTGGGAGGCCGAACCCAGGTTCGGGATCGGTGTCGCCACCGGGCCCGCCGGGCTCGTGGTGATCGACGTGGACGCCCACGGCGCGTCCCTCCCCGACCGGCAGCGGCTGCTTCCGGGTATTCCCATCGACGACCGCGTCGACCTGACCGGTCTGCAGAGCGGATTCGACACCTTGGCGCTTCTGGCCGCTCACAGGTCCCGGCCCAACCCGTGCGAGGACACCTCGACGCTGCGCGTACGGACGCCCTCCGGCGGGATGCACATCTGGTACCGGGCGCCCAAGGACGGGGCGCGGTTCCGGTGCTCCAGCGGGTCGAGCTCCCGGGTGGCGCTGGCCTGGCAGGTCGATGTCCGGGCGGACGGCGGCTACATCGTGGCGCCGAGCACGCGTACCGCCGCCGGGGTGTACGAGGCCCTGCCCGGGGCGCGGGTGCCCGCGGCCCTGCCGTTGTGGCTGGCGGCCGAGCTGGTGCGGACCGGGCACGGCGGGGAGTCCCGTGGGGAGTCCCGTACGGCCGCGGCCATCCCGGCGCAGCAGCGTCCGCGGCGGGGCGGAGGGCGGCGGGTGCTCGCCTCGCTGCTCGACGAGGTGCGGGCCTGCGCGGCCAGTCCCTCCGGGACGGCGTTCAGCGAGAAGCTCAACCGGGCCGCCTTCACCGCGGGCGGCCTGGCTGCGGCCGGGCACCTCGGCGTGGCGGAGTGCCGCCGTCTGCTCCTGGAAGCCGCGGACCTGGCACGGCCCCACCAGACGCGGCGCAACGCCCTCATCGTCGACGCGGGGCTGCGTGCCGGAAGCGATCGACCGATCCAGCCCAAGGACCGCCCATGAGCAGCGCCGGAAGCACGGGGTTCAACGCCCAGGCGGCGGCGGAACAGCTCGCCGCGTTCTCCGCCGAGACCGCGGCGGCCGGTCGGCGGCTGCCCGCGCAGCAGAGTGCGGCGCCCGTCGCTGCCGCGGCGGACTTCGTTCAGGCCGGGCTGCTGAACAACCTGACGGACCGCGGGAACGCCAAGCTGTTCGCGTACCTGCACCACGACCGGTTCCGGCACGTCGAGGGACTGGGCTGGTACGTGTGGGACGAGTACCGCTGGAAGCGCACGGGCGGGGAGAAGGCCGCGATCTGGGCGGCCGGCGACATGGCGGAGGAACTGCCCACCCACGACCCGCGGGGGATCTTCACCGACCGGGAGCTGGCCCAGCACCGCAAGCGGGCCATGTCCACCTCGGGCGTCAAGGCCATGCTCACGCAGGCCAAGGCCTCCCCCGAACTCGCCCTCGACCCCGACACGCTGGACGGCGACAAGTACGCCCTTTGCACGCCGGCGGGTGTCGTGGACCTGCGTACGGGCGACCTGCACAAGCCCGACCCGACCCGGGACCTGCACTCGCGCGCGACGCACCTGGCGCCCGAGGCCATGCCGACGCCGCGGTTCCACCGGTTCCTCGACGAGACCTTCGGCGAGGACGACAAGGGCAAGGAGATGATCAACTTCCTTCATCTCCTGCTCGGCTACAGCATCACCGGCGACGTGGGCGGGCAGGTGCTGCCGTTCCTGTACGGGGTCGGCGCGAACGGGAAGTCCGCGCTGCTCGACGTCGTGATCAAGATCCTCGGTGACTACGCGGACGTGGCGCCGCCCGGGTTCCTGATGGAGCGCGGCAAGTTCAACGAGCACTCCACCGAGCTGACGGAGCTGCACGGCCGGCGGCTGTTCGTCTGCAGCGAGCTCAAGCCCCACGACAAGTTCGACGAGGCCCGCGTCAAGCTGCTGACCGGCGGCGACCGGCTCAAGGCACGCCGGATGAGGCAGGACTTCTTCAGCTTCGAGCCGACCCACAAACTGTGGCTGCTGGGCAACCACCGGCCGGAAGTCGGCACGGGCGGCCACGCCTTCTGGCGGCGGATCCGGCTCATCCCCTTCGAGCGGGTCGTCCCCGACCACCGCAAGATCGACAATTTGGCCGAGGAGCTCGTCCACGACGAGGGCCCCGGCATCCTGCACTGGATGATCCAGGGCGCCAAGGCCTACCTCGCCACCAAGCCGTCCCTGACCGGTCCCAGCGTCGTACGGACGGCCACCCAGGCGTACGCCACCACCGAGGACCACATCGGGCGGTTCCTGGCCGAGTGCTGCACCACTGGCGCCGACCTGGCCGACCCGCGGGACCTCAAGGTCGAGCAGGGCGCCCTGTACCGCGCCTACAGCGCCTGGTGCAACGACGGGGAGGGCCTGCGGCCCGCGACGACCCGCGCGTTCGCCACCCGGATCCGTGCCGAGGTCGGCGTCGCCTCGCCGAACGAGATGCTCCGCTCGAACGGGCAGAAGTTCTATCCCGGGTTGGCCCTGCTCGCCGACGAGGACCAGGTGCCGCGCGAGGCGAACAGGGCAACCACGAGGTGACGGGCCCGTGCGTGCGGCCGCCCCGCCGCGGGCACGCCTACGATGGACAAGGAAGATGAACGAATCCACCACCCGGTCGCGCCGCACAGGCGGCGGCTGCATAACGACACCGGCGCCGCCCGCGGCGTGGAGGAATCAGGGGCCCTGCGGGGCCGACGTGCATGAGGAGGGACCCACGCCATGAGCTCGCTACTGTCAGCAAGCGATCTCGCCCACGAGGACAAAGTGGTGTGGCTGGAGAACCCCGAAGAGCTCGACTACGTCCGCCAGGCCCTCGACAAGACCCCGCGCCGCCGGGGCAAGCCCCGCTACCACCGCGACGGGCGCATGATCGGTTTCACCGAGCTCGGCGACACGGCGGAGGCCGACCCCGACAGCGGGCTCCAGAAGCGGCGCGTCTTCTACCTGCTCCCCCACGACCGGGACGCCGAACCGGACGGCCTGTACCGGGAAGGGGCCCCGGGTGAGGCCGTGGACCCCCGTACGATCCAGCCGCGGCAGGTCGGCCGGAAGACGGAACGCTCGCAGCGGGGGCTCTCCGCGCCGACGGTCGCCTGATCGGTTGCAGATCCGACCGGGTTTCAGAAGGCGAAGTCGACGTAGTCGATGTCGGTGAACTCGACCAGGAGGCTGGTGGCACGGGCGCCGCTGTCCTTGAAGTAGATCTCCTGGAGGCCTTCCGCCGCGATGGCGCGGAGCTCGGCCTCGGGGGCGCCGGCTTCCTGGGCGGCGAACAGGCGGCTCGCGTACTGCGGCGGCAGGTGCTGGGTGATACGGCGCATGCGGCCGTCGTCGGTGGTGCCGGGGGCGGCGGTGAAACCGAAGCGGGCCCGGGTTTCGATCACCAGGCCGGTCTGGCGGGCGGCCTGCTCGCGGGCGCGCTTGCGGACCAGGGGCTGCCAGCGGCGGCGGACCTCGGTCGCCAGGCGGGCGGCGAGAGCCGGCTTGGGCTGCCTGAGCTGGTCCCTGACGTAGCGCTCGACGGTGCGCTGGGAGATGCCGAGGAGGCGGGCCGCCTCCCGGGTGGACTTGAGCTGCTTGACCAGGAAGCGCATCTGCGCGCCCGCGGACTTGGGGACGGGGCGGGTGAAGTGCAGTTCGTCGGCGCGGCTGAGGCTGTCGTCGATGCTGGCCATGTCTGCTTCTTACTCTCCGTCGGCGGCGGCGTCGTGGCCCTTGATGTGGCGGGCGGGATTGAGACCCTCGTCCAGCATCTGGACGGCCCACAGGAGGGGCTGGGTGCCCTCGTGCTTGACCATGCCGGGGCTGACGCCGAGGCGGAAGCCGCCGGGGAGGGGCTTGCCTTCGGGGGTGCGGGGGAGGAAGTCGAGGGGGCTCGGGCCGTCGGAGAGGTAGACCGCGCAGTCGGAGAGGACGGCGACGGGGTACTGGCCGGCGGCGGTGGCGAGCTTGTTCATCTTGCGGTGCATGTTGACGCGGGCGGTGGAGATGACGGCAGCGCGGATGTCGGGGCGCCACGTGGGGCGTTCGAGGGCGGGCCAGGGCTCGCCGGGGCGGTAGCCGGCGCCCTGGGGGCGTTCGCGGAGCTTGCCGATGCCGCCCTTGACGGTGGACTTGATGGCCGACAGGACCGGCTTGAGCGTGGCGGTGCCCGGGTGCTGGGGGGCGGTGGCCATGGCGGTCAGGAACTCGGTCTCCGAGAGGGCCGAGGTGATGCCGAGGTCGGCCATGGTGGCCATGTAGGCGTCGCGCAGGCGGGTGTACCAGGCGTCGAGGTAGGAGCCGTGGTCCGGGCGGAGCCAGGCCTCGGTCGGGTGGACGGTGTGGCCGAGCTCCTGCGCGTAGGCGAGGGTCGGGGTCGCGTACCAGGCGGGGCCGGTGGGGGGCTTGCCGTGCGGGGTGAAGGGGCTGGGCAGGCGCGGGTCGAGGGGGAGGGAGGACAGGTCCGCCAACCAGCAGCCCGGGGTCTTCGGGTCGAAGCGGGGGCTGGTGGTGTGGACGGCCGGGCCGAGACCGACGGTGAGGCGGTTCGCGGCGGCCGCGAAGGCCATGTTCACGTCGATGCCGACGGCGTGGGTGCGGGCGCACTCGGCGTCGGTGAGCAGCTCCGGGTCGCGGAACCAGTCGTACGCCTCCTCGTCGAGCACCTGGTCCGGGGTGCGCTGGTGGGCGCGGGGGTACAGGGCGGCGACCACCGGATGCTCATCGGGGGCCTCCGGGGGAGCCGGGTCGACGGGGCGGGTGAGGGAGCCGGGGACGGGCGCGGACTCCCAGGTGTTGGTGGCGGGGTTGCGGGCGGCGCGGGTGGGCGGGCGCAGCGCCGTCATGAGCTCCAGGCCGGTCACGGCCGTGGAGCCGCGCGGGGTGAGGACGCGGGTGGCGTACGTGGTGAGGACCTCGGCGAGCTCCGGTGCGGGGAGGTCGGCGGTGTGCTCGCCCCAGGCCCGGGGGTCCAGGGCGCCCCAGGGCAGGATCGCCAGCTGGACGCACTGGCGGCCGGTGGCGGCGGTGGCCGGTCGGTAGATGCGGGGCCAGGGGCCGAAACCGCGGCGGGTCAGCTGCCACTTGCTCTTGGCGAGCTGCTTGAGGACGGGGTGGTGGTCGGGCAGGCGCAGGGCGCGCCGGTCCTCAAGGGCGTCGGGGAGGCCGAGGGCCTCGGTGGCGGCGGCGGTCAGGACGAGGAGCGGGTCGCCGTCCTTGCCGTTGCGGTGGAGGCGGGGGGACCGCAGGTCGGCGTCGGGGCCGAGGGCCCAGGCGATGAGGGTGGGGAGGTCGGTGCGGCCCTTGGGGGGGAGGTCGAGGAGGAGCCCGCGGGCGGCGTGGGCGCGGTCGGTGCCGTCCAGGACGAGGAGGGGGCCGTTGCCTTCCAGGGGGGTGGGGGGAGGGAGGGTGGCGGCCCGGGGGGTTGCCGGTCGGGAGGTTGTCCGTCGGGGGGTTGTCCGTCGGGGGGTGGGGGTGGTGGTGGTGTGGTGCGGCGGTGTTTCGCCGGGCGGCTCTTCCCGGGGCTGGGGCTGGGGCTGGGGCTCCGGCCCGGGGCCCGGGACGGTCGGCGGCTTAGGGGTAGCGGTCGGCGCCGGGGCGGCCGTCGGCTCCGTAGTGGGGTTGACGGCGTTAACGCCGTTAATGCCGTCGACGGGGTGGAGGGCGGCCAGGCCTTCCAGGAGGCGGGCGTACGCAGCGCGCTTGGGGGGACGCGGGGCCGTGCGGCCCGTTTCCCAGGAGGTGACGGTTTCGCGGCGTACGGAGAGGGCCTTGGCGATCTGGTCCTGGCTCAGACCGGCGGCTTCCCGCAGGCGCTTGCGCTCGTCTGGATGCGGGAGCGGGTCCTGAGCGGCCGCTTCTTCGAGCAGGGCGTCGACTGCAGCGAAGAGGCTCTCTTGTTCGTCGGGCATGGTGCGTGCGTACCTCCGGGGGGCAGCCTATGTGAAGCGCACGGCTGAACGCACATGAAACGCACGTGGGGCGTTAACGGCGTTAACGCCGTTAACGCCTTCGTCGGCGTCCGGATGCCGGTCCCGGCGTGGGTTCCGGTGCCGGTCCGTGGTGGCGGTCCGGCGTCCGTGCATTCAGATGCGGGTCAGCAGGAGCTCGGTGACGGCCTTGAGGTCGTCGGGGGTGAGGTGGGCGGCCAGGGCGTCCGCGATCGTTTCCGGGGAATCCGTGGCGATCGTGATCCGGGGCGCCGCGGAGGCAGCCGAGGCAGGGGAGGCATTAACGCCGTTAACGGTCGGGTCCGGCGTGGGGGCATTAACGCCGTTAACGGTCGGGTCCGGCGTGGGGGCATTAACGCCGTTAACGGTCGGGTCCGGGTGGGTGCGCTGGCGCGGGGGGTTCACGGCGCTGATCGTCTCGGTGGCCGCCGCCTCCTGTTGCGCCTGCGGCAGGCGCCCGATGCGGCGGGCCGGTTCCACCTTGAGCTCGCCCGTGTCGACCTTCTCCTGGAGACTCGGGGTGAGGTTCAGGAGGGCCAGCCTCTGGGAGACCCAGGCGGCCGTCTTGCCCAGCCGCTTGGCGACCTGCGCCTGGGAGCCGTGGACGTCGACGAGTTCCTGGAGGGCCCGGGCCTGGTCCATCGGGGCCACGTCCACCCGGTGGATGTTGGCGATGAGGGCCGATTCGAGGATGTCCGCGGCCGACGCCGACAGGGCGTCGTTCACGTGGATGTGCATGGTCTTCAGGCCGGCCAGTTGGGCGGCCGCGAGGCGCCGGTTGCCGTCGATCACCACGTACGGGGCGCGGCCGAGGCCGTCGGTCTGGCCCGGGTGGGCCTCCATGAACGCCATACGGGTGGCGACCGCGAGCGGCTGGAGCTGACCCCGGGAAAGCAGGGACTGGGCCAGCTCGTCGAGTTCGGTGAGGTCCTCGCGGAGGTTGAACGGGTTGTGCGCGAGCGCCTCGATGGGGACCTCGGACGGCGGGACCACCCCGGAGGTGGGAGCGCCGGTGGCCTCCGCGATGGCCGCGCGGCGGGAGCTGACGCCGACGGGCTGGGCGCGGGCGAAGGATGCCGAGACGGCGAGCTTGTCGGCCTTGCTCATGAGATCTCCCTTGCGAGGGCCCGCAGCGCGACCGCTTGGTCGCCCTTGGGCGCGTAGACGAACAGCGGCTGCTTCACGCGGACGGCCTCGCGCTGTTCCTTGAGGTCGGGTACGACGGCGACGACCCGCGGATCCTTTATGTCCCTCCAGGCCTGGAGGGAGGAGGTGGCGATGTAGCCGCGGCGGCCGTCGTAGAGGTTCACGACCAGGCCGAGGTAGTCGATGTCGAGGGCGAGGTCGTCGCGCAGGTCGTTGATCTGGGAGGTGAGGAGGTCGTACGCGTCGGCCGAGGAGTCCTCCGCCTGTACGACGATCAGCGCGCCGGAAGCGCCGGGCTGTTCGGCGTCGCGGCGGCGGCCGTAGTAGATGGCGGCGTCCATGCTGAGGCCGAGGCTCGGGGGGCAGTCGATGAGGATGACGTCGTAGTCGGACTCGACGGGTGCCAGGGCTCGTTCGAGGGCGGCCTCGCGGGCGCGGACGGTGGACAGGCGCACGTCGAGGAGGAAGGCGTCCGTGCAGGCGGGGAGCAGGTGGAGGCGGTCGCCGAAGCGTGCGTCCGGGATGGGGACGACCAGGTCGGCGAGGGGCCCCTTGGCCTCGCCGGCCATGTGGCAGGTGAGGCTGTCGCCGCCGATGGGCAGGGGCTGCTGGCCGAGCTGCTTGGTGAGGTGGCCCTGCGGGTCGAAGTCGACCAGCAGGACGCGCATGCCGAGGCCCGGGAGGTCCTCCAGGTCCAAGGGGGTTGCCCCCGTCGGCTCCGAGGGGTGCCCGTCGCTCTCCTCGGCGCCCGAGAGGCGGGCGGGCCGGCGGGCGACGCGGACCGGGTGGAGGGTCTCCGGGTCCTCGGCGAGGGCCTCTGCGGTACCGGCGGTGATGGCGGTCTTGCCGACGCCGCCCTTCTGGTTGCACACGACGATGCGGCGTACGACGGAGGGCCGCTTGACGGTGGGGGCCGGGTTCATCTCCAGCCACAGGCGGACGGCTTGGGCCAGTCCCTGGATGAGGGAGACGCCGCGGTCCTTGCAGTCGGCGCGGAAGGAGTCCCACTGACCGGCGGGCAGCCAGGTGGAGAAGGATTCCGCGCCGGAGGTGTCGACGGGGGAGGGGGCCGAGGCGAGCGCACGCCAGTGCGCGATGCCCTGGTGGACGGCGTCCTGGATGTCCACCCCGAGTTGGGCGGTGCGGACTTTCAACTCCTGGCGGAGCCACGGGGCGAGTTTGGAGACGACCTTCTCGCGGTCGCTCTGGGACGAGGGCGAAGTCATGAGAGGGACTTTACTAACGTTCGAGACCGCGTGTGGGCGCCACGCCTGAGTTTTGCTAACGAAGTGGGTGCGGGGGGTGGGGAACGGGGGGTGGAGCGGCCTTGGATCGGCCGGAATGTCCCTGCTGCGGCTCTGGGACGGCCCGGATCGGCCTGGACCGTGGTGGAGCGGGGGCGGATACGCAACAGGGCGGCCTCGCACACGCCGTAGCGAGCACCCCCGTGGTTCGCCACGGCGTGTGCGAGGCCGCCCTGGATACGTCGTCAGCCGACCGGGACCGCCGAGGCGTCGGGCAGTGCCAGACCGAGCTCGGCCCGGCACTCGGGCGAGCCGGCCGGGTCGAAGTCGGAGATGCGGTGCGCGGGCACGATCCCCGGGAGCAACAGGTTCCACAGGTCGATGACCCGGGAGTGCAGGTCCTCACGGCCGGTACGGACGTGGGAGGTGACCTGGATGCCGGTGAACGAGCCGACGAGGAAGGTGGAGAGGTCGTACACGTCGAGCGCCGGGAGGACGTCGCCCCGCTCCTGGGCCGGCGTCAGGCAGGCGTGGCAGGTGTCGATCCACGTGTTGTACGGGGCCGGGTCGGGGTTGGTGAACGAGCCGAACTCGATGACCAGGCGGATCGCGGCGCGGATACGGACGTTGGTGCGCAGCCCGTACGCCATCTGGTGCGTCAGGTCGATGACCGTCTGCAGGCCGGGCTCCTCGATGGCGGGAACGCCCTCGGAGACCTGGAACTGCTCCTCCATCAGGGTGCGGGCGAGGGCTTCCTTGGAGGGGAAGTGGAAGTACAGCGCGCCCTTGGTGACACCGGCGTACCTGACCACGTCGCTGAGGCTGGTGCCGCCGAAGCCGCACCGGTCGAAAGCGATGGCTGCGCCGTCGAGGATCGCCTGCCTGGTGATCTCGGCACGTTCCTGCCGGGCCCTTGCCATGTGCGTGTCTCCTGGTGCTTTTCGCTGGTGCTGCTGGTGCCGCTGGTGCCGCTTGTTCGTGTCGTGCTGGCGTCTGATGGGACGTCGGGCTCCATCTTGTGGGATGGGGGCGAAGAAAACCAGTCGACAAGTATTTTTTCGGGGGAGGGCGTTAACGGCGTTAAGGGGCGGCGTTGGCGACGGTGAAGGGGCGGAGGGCGTTAACGGCGTTAACGCCGTTAAGTGGTCGGGGTGGTCGGGATGCCCGCCCCCGGCATCAGAGAAAGTCCGGGGGCGTCCCGGCAGTCCACTGTCCTTCCGGGGCTGGCCGGGCCGTCAAGGGCGCTCACTGCGTTCGC
>NZ_JBWKCE010000034.1:0-25610 GCF_056436685.1 Streptomyces sp. NPDC043680
TGACGAGTTCCGGTTCGATGACCTCCATGACCGTCTCACCGGCTCGGACTGGTACGACGACGAGGAGTTCGCCGCCTACGGCCTTGACGACACGGACATCACCGACCTCCGGGACTGGGCCCACCGGTGGGCCACCGATCTGGATCAGAGGCTGTCCTGCCGCACCGACGACAGCCTCTGATCCAGCCGTTTCTCAGCGTTCGAGAGCACGCCGCGCGCCCGGTCGGGCGCGGAGCTTACGACCCCGAGCGCAGTCCCAGCGCAGTGTGCTGCACTACGCGGGGTCCCAGTAGTACTCGCCGAAAAACAACGGAGTAGCCCCTGACCTGCGAGTACCCCCTAATCCGCAGGTGGTGGGGGTGGTGTCGGCGTTCTCGGCACCGCAGTGCTGGCAGGTCCACGCGGCGGCGAGTGCGGCGTGTTCGGCGAGGCATGCCTTGGCGTCGTCGGCGGCCGCGGTGCTGGTGGGGTAGTCAGGCGCGCTGGTGTGCTGGGTGCCGACGACGGCGACGGCGACGGCGGTGAACATCCACTGATCGGTGGCCCGGTCGTGAAGGACGGCCGCGGTGCCGCCGGCGTGCTGCACGGTCACGGGCGGCCGCGGGAGGTCGGCGCGGGAGGGCACGGCCGTGGGCCACTTCACGCGGGCGGACTGCCTGCTGATGCCCCAGGCCCCGCCGATTCGGGCGTAGCTGGCGCCCTGGTGGCCGGCCATCTTCGCGGCGTTGGCTGCCAGTTTCTCGGCGATGTCCATCACCTGGCGGAATCCGTAGAGCAGGGCCAGTGAGCGGGCAGAAGCAAGCCTTCGGGCGGGTCGGCGAGCACCCCTGGGCTGAAGGTTGGTGGCTCGGCCCAGTACCGGGTGGATCGCAAGTCCACCCTGCCGCCGGAGAACGTCGCCTCCACGAAGGACACGCCACTGCCGTAGAACGTCGACACCACGAAGGACACGGTGCCGCGGGAGAACTCCGCCCTCTCGAAGGACACGGTGCCGCCGGAGAACTCCGCCATGCGGAAGTACACGGCGCTGCGGGAGAACTCCGCCCTCTCGAAGGACACGGTGCCGCGGGAGAACTCCGCCCTCTCGAAGTACACGGTGCCGCCGGAGAACTCCGCCCTCTCGAAGGACACGGTGCCACCGGAGAACTCCGCCATGCGGAAGTACACGGTGCCGCCGGAGAACTCCGCCCTCTCGAAGGACACGGTGCCGCCGGAGAAGGTCGCCTCCTCGAAGGACACGGTGCCGCCGGAGAAGGTCGCCTCCTCGAAGGACACGGTGCCGCCGGAGAACTTCGCCCCCGTGAAGGACACGGTGCCGCCGGAGAAGGTCGCCCTGTTGAAGAGCATGGTGCCGTTGAACCGGCTGTTTGAGAGGTCGCCGCCGTCGAAGGTGGCGCCGGTGAAGTCGAAGTTGTAGTCCGACCAGCAAGGGCTTGGGATCGCGGAGGTTGCCGGGGCTCGGAGGTGCTCACGGATGACTCGGATGATGGTGTGGCGGACCTCGCGTTCCCCCTCTTTGTACCCGTGCGCCGTCGGATCGGTTTCGTAAGGCATGCGCAGGTAGGCGCAGAGCACGTCGATGCAGACCTGGCGTTGCTCTTCCCAGTCGTCGGCGAGTCGGGCAAGGGCGTATACGCCGGCGAGACGTACCGCGGCCTTGTCGTGGCCGAGCTGTTCGGCTGCTGTGGTGTAGCGGTCGGCAAGCTGGTTCGCGTCGGCTCGGTGGGCGTCGCCCTCGGCGATGCGCTGCTTGCGGTAGGCGTACACGCCCGCCAAGGCGACGCCGATCAGGCCGACGATGGCGAGGGCGCTCCTGATGGCTTCAGCAACGTTGACAGGCTTCGGGGGCTTTGTGGCGTTGGCGGCGTCGGCCAGGAGGTCGTAGACATGTTGGTAAATCAGGTAGCTGCCGGCGGCGGCCACCAAGACGAAGAGCGGTGCAACGATCCAGACGTGCCAGAGCAGCGGCGCGTACCGGCCGCTAGTTCGATTTTGGTGGAGCCACCTGCGTCTGCCTGCCATGCCTTCACGATGCGCATAGCTGGGCCCAGGCCGGGGTCCGAAGGCGACCATCTGGCGGCTTCTTGGGCCCCTTGGTGTGTCCCTCCTACCGGGGAACCGCGGGCGGCGATGCCGGGGCGGGCGGCGGGTGTTCCCCTTCTGGGCTTGCCTCGGCGATACCCGCTCCTGGTTCTACGCCGGTGGTGTGGTCACCGGGCCGGGGCGGGCCCCGGTGGTGTGTGCGCTCGGCTAGATGCGGGCGGCCTCAGCGGCGTCACTGTCCCGTCTCATTGGATCTAGCTCTCGGTCAGTGCTCTGAGCAGGCATGACGCATTGTGCGGTGAGACGGATCGGGGCCGGTGTCTCAGTTCATCGTGCCCGCGAAGGTCATTTCGTGAGCTGTGCTGCTGTTCGTGCCATCTCGGCAGTGATGGCCCATCGCTCGTGGTCCCTCCACTCGCCGTTGATGTACTGGAAGGCAGTCGAGTAGCCCTCGCGCTGGAAGCCCAGGCGTTTGACGAGGTTCAGCGAGGAGGTGTTGTCCGGTTGGATGTTCGCCTCCAGCCGGTGCAGTTCCAGCGGGCCGAAGGCGAGCTGGACCACGAGCCTCAGTCCTTCGGTCATGTAGCCACGGCCGGTCGTAGAGGCGTAGGAGGTATAGCCCAGGGTTCCGCTCTGGAGGGTGCCCCTGACGATGTTGTTGATGTTGATGCCGCCGACGATCGTGCCGGTGTCGCGCAGGCAGATCACGAAGCCCTCATGGGTGGGCTGCTCGAACCGCTCAAGGTAGCTCTCGAACGCTTCCACTGTGTTCTCGCGGGCGCCCAGCCAGCGGCGAAGCATCTCGGCGCTCTCCTGGGCTAGCGCTGTGAGCTCGTCGTAGTCCTGGCGGCGGACGTGGCGTATGACCACCCGCGGTCCTTGCAGGAGGTAACTGGTGATTGCCATCCAGGGATCTTATGCGGCCTGCTCGTGCACGGTTCCGAGGGCTCGTGAACCCTCCATGCGAGAAAGAGGACAGCGGCCTCAGCGGCGTCACGGATGGGGTGGTCGGGGCGCCTTGTAAGCCCGGCCCCTCTGGCTCTTGATAAGGCAACTTATCAAGAGCCAGAGGGCGCCCGCGATTTCGGGGTCCGGACCGCGAGGGAGAGCACCGTGGGAGCCGTCGCACGCCGAGGGTCCACCGCGACCGTCACCGCGGCCGGGTTGGCCGGCACGCTCGCCCACCCGGCGGCCGCCGCCCCGGGCCGGCGCCAGGAGTTGAGCCCGGCCGCCCGCGCGGCCATGGCCAAGGGAGTGCCGCACCAGACCGAGCGCGGGTACAGCGGAGACTGGGCACGGTTCGAGCAGTGGGCCGTCGTGGCCGGGTTCAGCCCGCTCCCGGCCAGCGCCGAGACCCTCGTCGAGTACGCGACGTGGTGCACGACCACCCCGCGACCGCGAACCGGCCGCCCGTACAAGCCCAGCTCGATCGAGCGCGCCCTGGCCGCCGTTGTCGTCGCCCACCAGGCCGCCGGCGTCACCCCGCCGAACCTCACCGGCGCCCGCCTTGTCCTCAAGGGCTACGAGGCCGAGCTCAAGGGCACCCCGCACGGCCGCCCCCGCAAGGCCGCCGCCGCCGTCCCCCGGGTGCTCCGCCTGCTCGTCGCCGCCACCGACACCACCACCGTCCGCGGCCTGCGCGACGTTGCCGCCCTGACCACCGGATTCGCCCTGGCCGCCCGCAGCTCCGAGGCCGCCCTGCTGTCCTGGGAGGACAGCGAGGACACCGACACCGACGAGGGCCTGCTCTACGACCTCTACCGGCCCAAGGTCACCAACGACCAACCCCTCGGCGTCCCCTACGGCAGCTACGCCTCCACCTGCCCAGTCCGCGCCTACCGCGCCTACCGCGATGCCCTGCTCGCGCGCGGGCACGAGCCCACCGGCCCCTTCCTGGTCCGCATCGACCGCCACGACCGCATCAACCCGCCTATGCACCGTCACGGCAAGCGGATCGGCGACCCCACCGGCCGCATGACCGCCGAGGGCGTCGCAGAGATCGTCACCCGCGCCGCCGTCCGCGCCGGCCTGGGCCGCCCGGGCAACGTCCTCCCCGACGGCGCACCCCGCTGGACCGGCCACTCACTGCGCCGCGGGTACGCCGAGGCCACCCGCCACGCCAAGAAGGACCCCATCGAGGCCGCCCGCCACGGCGGATGGGCCGACGGATCCCCCACGTTCGCCGGCTACCACGACCGGGCCGCCGCGTTCGACGAGGAGCTCAACCGCTGTACGGCATCGGCCCGTAGACCGCAGGCGCCGCTGGAGTGGCAGCAGATAACCGCAGGTCAACCGCTCAGAGCCGGTCGCTTATCCGTCAACGGCCCATACAGCCGGACCGCCGCCACGCCACTCGATCAGGCCCTGCCCCGGCTCGTCGAGCACGACGTCGTCCGGATCCAGTCCCGTACGGCGCAGGAACTCCAAAACGTCCCCAGGACCGAACGCTCGGCCCAAGATCTCGCCGTCCAGCCGCACACCGGCCTTGGGGCACAGCGGTACAGCGGTACAGCGGTTAACGCTAAGCCGGTGATCAATCGAGGACGTCTCGTGCGTGAAGCAGTACACCGAGCGCAAGCCAACGGCGTACGAGCACGCGTGGGAGATCCGGGACGCGTACGAGTCCACGAGTACGACGATGCGGAGTGGGGGCGGAAGTTCCGTACGTTCCTGCACGGGCGGCCCATCTTGCCGCCCGGATCACACAGGCCCTAGCGCCATCCCTCGCGCTGGTACGGGTGTTTAGCCGCGTAAGCCTCGCTCTGCCTTTTCGCCTCGTCCCGATGAGAATTGCCCTGGGAGCCGTATGCGCCGCCGCCGCGAGCGTCGTAGTACTGCGGGTCCATCAATGCGACGAGGAAGCGCATCGCTTCGGTGCGGTCGGCCGGGTCCTCGAACCGCCAGTCGCCATTCTCGGAGATCAGCAGCGGACCGGTCTGCTGGCACTGGGTGTAGTCGATGAACTCGTCGAGCTCCCAGATGGAAACCACCTCCACCTCCCCCTTCCGCAGCGGCCCCCGCCTCTCGCGCAGAATGCTCTGCATGGGAGAGTTCCGGAACTCGTCGAGCGCCTGGCGGAGGACCTCCTCGGGGGCTGTGATGAGCCCTCCGGTCCAGTTCTCCCTGACTTTGTGGCGGCGCAGTTCGGAAAGAGCGTGGTCCAGCGTTCCACGGCCCGCGTTGGCGCGGATCTGGTTCTCAAGCGCGGCAGGGATGTCGATGTAGCGGGCGAGCCCAATGTTGAGCATGGTGCGCTCGCCGCCCGGCTGGCCCTGGATCATGGTTTTCGTCTGTCGGTCGGCGAAGGCCTGACAGCCCGTGGCCATCGCGTCTTCGTAGCTCATGGGGTCGGGCGAGCTCTCGGCCCACTCGCCATGCAATTGCAAGATCACGTGCGTACCCCTCAGCTCCAGCGTTAGTGACAGTTCGCAGCCATGTAATCACTATCAGTCCTAGACTACTGAGGAACCCCGCGGCTCAAACGGCTGATCACCGCGCATGAGCTGCATCTGTTCTTCGCGCCGAGCCGTGACGAGGTCGAGTGGGCTGCAGCCCTACGCTCTACCGGGCACTCGCCGAAGCCGAGGCCGCCGCGACGGACGACGGCCTGCCGCTGCGGCCCAAGCCCGTCCGCATCCGCCGGCCCGAGGACCCGCTCACCCCCGAGGAGATCGACCTCCGCGAACGCCTCCAGGCCGAGCCCCACCCGAACGCGGAGATCCGCAGCTAGAGCCCATGATCGTTCTCGGCGCCAACGGCTGTACCGATGTTCCCCAAGGCCGTTGAAGCTGCCCACGCCCTGCGCGCCGAGATCCGTGACACCGGGATCACCGCCGCCGAAGTCACCCTCGAACTCGCCCTCGCCTTCCACCACGCCGTCCAAGGCGACCACAACAAGGTCCGCGCCGTCATCGACCGGATCCGCGAACTCGCCCAGACCGGCGATTACGCCTACTGCGGAGACCTGGCCCACTTCATGGCCGGCCTTCCCCTGCCGGATCCCTCGCCCACTGTTTGGCTCGACGGCCCGGACGCCGTTCGCGCTCGCTGGCACCACCTGGTCGAGAACCGCCGCGCCCAGATAGGGCACAGCGAATGAGGAACCAGGACGCAGCTCAGGAGTTCCGCCGTCGTTTCGAGGAGGGCATGGAGGCCCGGCGCAAGGCCCATCAAAAGGAGCGGAAGCGCGAGCAGGCCGAGTGGGCGGCACACCAGCGAAAGCGTCAGCGGGATGAGGCCTGGACATCCTGCGTGACCGGCGCAGGAGCCCTCGCGGTGGTCGGTCTCCTCGTCGGTGGCGCGTGGTGGGGACTGTCGAGCGTGGCTTCCTGCTGGCAGGCCGACGCGGCAGCGGCAAGTGCCGCACGTGAGCAGGCAGACGTCCCGACGCCGGGATTGTCGGCGCCCGACTGGCGCCTGTCACACGCCGGCGATGAGGTCGATAAGAAGACGGCGACGCTGTGGACCGACATGCACGAGACGGCCAGGCTTTCGCTGTTGCAGCACGAGTCCGCGGAGGACACCCGTAGTACTCGCGTGGACGAACTGGACGACTACAAGGGCCTCAGTTCAAACGATGTGGAGCTGACCATCCAGCACGGTCCACAGCACGGCACCCTCACGGTCCAGGACGGCACCGGGCTGTACACACCGGCCACCGGGTTTGGAGGATTCGACACCTTCGACTACACGATCAAACTGCGCGGCCAGGCGGAGGAACGCAAGATCAAGTACACCGTCGAAGTCGGCCTCACCGCGGATCGAGACGGCGTGGCTTGCGAATGATTGCTCCCCGTCCGCGTCAGCTACGGCCTCGAACCAACGCTTGGTTCGAGGCCGTAGCTCTTGCCGGGGCCCGGACGTGACCACTACTGCCATCATCACCCGGCCCCTCACAGCGGCCACATAGCCGACTCGACCGGAGGTCACATCCTGATCGCAGGGCGGGGCGGACAGCTGCGCCCCAGACCAATGGGCGCGAAGGCATCAGGCAGCGGACCGATCGCCTCGGAGCACCAGGGCCTGAGGACCGTCCTCTCAGGTCAGCGGCGGTCACAGCCGCTGTTCGCACCACCAGAAAACAAGACCGGCGGCGCCTGCGCCGATGCCGTAGCAGGTGCCGCGCAGCGCGCTGGTGAGCATCACGTTGCGGCGGCGGATAAGCCAGCTGCGGGCCCGGCGCAAGCCCCGGTTTTGCGGGCCGGGTCGGAGGCTACTCTTCAAGGGATACTCCCCTTTCGTGGGTGGGTGTCCATGAAGCCCGGCGGGGCCTGGAGGCGTAGGAACCATCTGCTTCCGCCGGGCTTCTTCCATGTGTCAGCGGCGGCCGGCGAGGTCGTGGATCCGGTCGGCGAGCTGGCTATCGGGTCGGCAGATGAGGCCGCCGTCGTGCTGTTCGGCGAGGCGCTCGATCTCGGCGGCCAGGGATCCGGTGGCTACGGGGGCGATGTCCCGGTGGCGGGCGGAGCCGGTGAATGACTCCAGGACCTCGATGAACTTCTCCGAGGAGCTGTCGTCGAAGAGCCTCTTCATCTGTCGCCTCCAAAACCTGGCCTCGCGGAGGTCGCCGCCGCCGAGGTGGTGCAGGTGCAGGCAGTACGCGGCGCCGCTGTGGCCGGCACCGGCGGCCAGTTGCCACCAGAACCTCGCGCTCTCGGGGTGGTGGGCCAGGGAGAGCGCGCAGGCGAACACTTGGACGCCGTCGATGTCGACGTCGTCGGTCCATCCGTCGAAGCCGGGGGCCATCGGGTCGCCGATGATGGCGGTGAGGTCCCTGATGTGTGTGCTCGCTCCGACCTGGTTCAGCGTCAGGCGGGCGAAGACCTCCAGCTGTCGGCGGGCACGGGACGCGCGGCGCACTTCCGGAGCGGGCTGGACGTAGCCGGCCTCTTCGGCCAGGGCCCGCAGTCCGGCTGCGACGTCGAAGGCACGTCGCGGCTCGCCACTGCCCGCCTCGGCAAGGCGCTTTTCCCAGGTGCTCACAATGTGTCCTCCTGCTTCTGCTTCGTGGCACGGCGGTAGACCGGGGAGAGGCGCTCCCGGGCCTTGCGGCAGTGGTAGTCGACGGTGCTGGGCGTGACGCCCATGTACCAGCTGATGTGTTTGGTGTCGTACTTGGCGATGTAGCGCAGGACGATCACGTCGAACTGTCGCGGGGGAAGGTTTCCCAGTGCCTTGTAGAGGCCGAGCCCGCTGTCCATCACCGTGAGCTGGTCGCGGAAGCCGAGAAGGGATTCAGCTATCACGGTGCGCCGCATGATCGCCCACGTCTGCTCCTGCAGGTCGCTCTCCGTCAGTAGAGCGCTCCAGTGCCGCAGAATCTCCAGAAAGGCGCGGTGCACTGCTTTCTCGGCCGCGTCGTTGGTGCCGAGGAAGGCAAGGGCATACGCGTGGAACGCCTCCTGGTTGGTGATGTAGTGCGCCTCGAACTCCAGCGGGAGCGGGAGCGGGGCTTCGGCCACAGGGCTGCGGCCGTCCTCCCCACGGACATCGTCGATCATGGATCCTCTTCATTGAGGGCCGGAAGGTAGCGCGGCGCGAGTGCGCCGGTGTGCGTTCACTCAACCGGCGGTCAGGGCCGAACACGCATGCGCGGCCCAACGAATGTCACGCACGGAAAGACGCTCTAAACGCACAGTGATGATCGACGCCGCGCAAGATGCGAGGTGACCTGCCCTTTCGCGTGACCCTCCGTGGCATGGCACTGACACAGCACTCGATCGGAGTGGTGTACCTCACAAGCGGGGGGTAGGGGTTAACTGCCTGTTTCCGGCCACGCTGTGGCGGATTCCGCCGCCTGCAGGCTCGACCGCACGGCGGCGGCGGGCCTGCTCTTCCTGCGCCGCCCGTCCTGGTGGCGGGGACGGGGTGGGACATCGCCGGTGGTAGTTCGCCGGTTCCGTCCGTCGGGAAGCCCGTCCCAGTGCTTCTCGTTGACGACGCGGGCGCCGCGGCCGACGGCCCGCCGGTGAGGCAACGATTCACCTACTCGGGCGAATCGGGAGGGCCGTGTCTGGGGGGAGAGAAGTGCGCGCTGAGACGGCTCATTGCGGGGCCGAGCGAAGGTGTAGCCCAGTCAGGCCGAGGAAGTAGGAGACGGCGTCGACCGGCGCGGTGAGCCTCGTGAATCCAGCCGCATCCTATTAGCTGCCATTACCAGCCATCAAACGGGACACAGTCTGCCGAAGCACCCGGGCCAGAGTGGCGTTTCGGCCAGTCAGGCAAGCGGCGTGATGAGCGAAGGTTATTCAGAATGGCTCATCTCCTGCCGCTTCGCGAATATTTCTTCGACTGACGTGATTGCCACCGTTAGAGTCGGTCCCCTCTTGTCGCAACGCGCCCCTGCGTTGCGTAATTCTCGGATCCTGAGGGGGGAATGTGAAGTTCCGTAAAACCTTGACCGCGACCGCTGGTGCAGTCGCAATTCTGGGTGGTCTGATGACTCCTGCGTCATCGGCTACCGAACCGGGCGGCGTCACCATCTGGTCGCGTGATTCTGAAGGTGGGCCGCTAGCGGAGATCGGCAGCAAGTACACCGGTCCGAAGGAAGGCCTCGCGAAAAATACATCGCCTTCCGACAAGCCGCCGCGGCCTGCCCCGTCCACCCCGGAGGGGGAGGCTCAGAAGGCGAAGGAGACCGGAGACACTTACCTCGCGAACCCCGCTAGCAAGCTAGCAGGCGCGCTATCGGCGGGCGCAGCTGGCCCCCTCCCCGACTGGGCCAGCTGCAATGCCATGCCTGATGGCCATAGGCCCCAGGGAGCGATCATCAACCACTTCGAGTTCTGTCGATGGGGATACAACACCGCGACAAAGCTGGATGGACAGGGGCGGGTCGAGGGGCAGGTCCGCTTCAAGGAGACCGAGGTTGGATACGGCTCCAACGCCGGGCGTACGACGAGCATGAACGTCAAGATCACCGAACTGGCCGCCTCAGGCATCTTCGCCACTGGGGCGACCATGTCGCTGTGGCCGGCGACGGCAGGATGGCCGAACCTCAACGGCTGCGAGGTGAAGAACTTCGGGCCGATTCCACACTCCGAGCCGGTGGCCAACTGGAACAACGCCTACATGTTCTACCAGGTCTCCTCACCCAACGGTGATCCGAACCGCATCGACAAGATCTCGACCTGCGTGTTCGAAAATGACTACAAGGTCTCCAGCTCTCGCGGCGAAACGCCCTGGAGTGACGGAAACGACGGCGGGCTGCGTATGGACTCCGCCTCCTACCTCAACCCGTACGGCAAGGAGGGGGCGATATTCGACCGCGTGACCCCGTCCCTCACGTACGACTACAACGACACCGACGTGAGGGCCGTCGCCGGCCACATAGCCGCCGCCTTCACCAATCCGAACGCCACCTTCCCTGGCCCCGCGGCCGGGCGCTCGAAGAAGATTCCTGGCAACTACTTCGGCGATGGCACTAAGGTGACCCGTAACTATCCGGGGTTCAACGCCGCCTCGGCGCAAATCCAGAAGGATAACCGTAGCGGCAAGGACAAGGCGTGCGCCGCCCTGACGAAGCCGGACCCGACCTATCAGTGCGATGAATTCCCCTTCGCCTCTACTAAAGAGGGCGCAGGAAAGGGTGACGGGAATTTCTCCGTGCGCTACGTCCCTCAGCCCGATAACTCAAAGGCTGGCGCCGCTCTTTCCAAGTGGTACGGGCAGGATCGAATTCTCGACGGCGACGCGTATGGTGTAAGGGTGCTGAACGCCCCTGCCAACCCGTAGGGTTCAGCTCTCCTGAAACCGGATCACGTACTCTTCAAGGCCCTCAATCGGGTAGATCTTACCCACAAGTTCAGCGTGCCTCGCCACTGCGGTATTCCCCCCTTTGCGCCAGACCTGCAAGACGTACTTGCTGGCAGGTTTGAGTGTGAATGACAGCAGCGGGCCGTCGATGTTGTAAACGCTGACGTCACCGCTGGCGGTGATGTAGGGCCACTCGCCAAGAAGCTCAAAGCCGGGGGCCGCGTCCTGACGCGGCCCCCGGCGAACTTCGATCGTGACGGATGCGTCGTGGGACTCCACCTTGCTCATCACGCGAACCGTGGCTAGGCCGACTCGGACCGGTTCGGCATCCATAGGGAGATCAACCCAGTACGGGCGCTCCGGCTCCTCGGCGCTGCGTTGCTCATCGATCCCGAAGATCGACCTGTCAATCGGTACGGTGATCGAGTCGCGAAGAAGTACGTCATCGTCCATACCGGAAGCCTAGGCCGACCAAAGCGGCAAGATGCCCCGTTCCTGATCAATGAGGCCCTTCGGGCCTCCCCTTCATGGCTATCACACCGTCAAAACACCCACCACCACCCCACTTCCGGCACCGCTAACCAGCGGCCCCCCCGGCAGACCGGTGACGCTCTGGGGCGCGGGCAACACCGCCCACACCTCAGAGCCCCGAACCACACCCTCAGACGAGGCGCAGCCACATACTCCACACCCCACTCCGGAGCAATCACCTCACCCGTCCTCGCATCCATGCAGTAGGCAGGGGTAGCCAAGCGGAGAGGATCGCCACTGTTCGGTACAGCCGAAGGAGTGAGGCACGAGCGGCAAAAAGGGGGGGGAGCTGGCCTCCGCCAGGGCCACTGCGGTGTCATCGAGCGTGGATCTGACCGAGATTGTCGAACGCAACGTTTTCTATCGCCAGCTGGCCGAGCGGCTGTCGGCGCTTGAGCCCAGCGATACACCGCGCGCAACCGGAGGGATGCCCTTGCAGTTTTACCCTGCCTACCTCCTGCTGGAGGTGATCAGCCGCACCGCGGGCGCGAAGCATGCGTCCCGGCTGATGCGGGCAGGGCTGCGAGTGCACCGCTCCTACCAGAGCAACCACAGCGCTCACAGGATGCTCGGCTTCCGCACACTCGTCTTCGCAGAGCTGGAACAGGAGGCCGGCCCGTCCCGCGACCGCCAGGCCGTGGCCGACTCCGGATGGCGGTGGGCCGTGCAGTTGCTGGAAAGTATCCGGCTGTGCCTCGGCGACGGCGACTTCGCCTCGTTCATCGAGGCCGTCAACAGCGTCCTGGACGCCACCGCGCTGGACCGGGACGCCGTTCCCGCCTGACCCAGAACCAGGTGCGTGACCTCTGGGCTCGTTTGCGGCGCCGGCGATCGTAAGAGGCACAGTAGCCGGGCTACGCGTGCACGCTGGCGGGGGTGCGCTTCCTTCTCAATGCCGTCTCGTTGACCTGGTCACTCGACCATTGGAGGCGCACCCCATGCTCAGGACATCCCCACCCGGCGGCTCTCGGCGGTACTGGTGGCAGCCTCCGTCATCGCGGGTGCAGCGGGGGTCAGCCCCGCATACGCGGTGGAGCGGTGCAAGGTGTCCTCCAAGACCATCGACAACCCCGCCTACAGCGGACCCTGGCCTGACAACTGGGAGTTCAGCGTCAAAGCGTGTGTAACGGAATCCGGCGCCACCATCCGGCACTGGGCGACGGTCTCATGGGACCTGCCTGAAGCCTCCAAGGGCCGGGGCTCCATCTTCAACGCCTCGGGCACGTGGGCGCTTCGACGGTGGCAAGGACGGTTGCGTAGTCGTCCGTGAGCAGGAATCGCATCAAGGCTCCTACGCTGCCCGACGGCCGGGCCCTCGCCCGCGCCGCCCTCGGCGTCTTCGCCGACGACCCGACATGGTGCTCCGACGTCATCCGCACCCGGGGCCGGGAACCATTCACCTACGACACCGCCGCCGGCCTCAGCGGCCCGGAGACACCGACCGTGGTGCCGTGTCGCATGGCGTCCTCGACCATCGCGGCGACCTCGGAGGCGGTGCAGTTGATCAGCTGGGAGCGGATGGCCAGGGACTTCTTCTCCACGTGCCAGTAGATGAGTACCCCGCGGCCGCCGTAGCGCGAGTGCCACTCGGTGCACAGGTTCTGGTCGTAGGCCCGCACGTGCGTGGAGTCGGAGGCGACCGCGGTCGAGCCCTGGCCCCACAGGTCGGTGCTGCGGGCGGCGAAGGTGGCGTTCGCGATCTGGATGGCGATGGCACGAGCGGCCTACGATTATGCCGGCAACAGCCCGGTCACCACGTCTGACCCCAGCGGCATGTGTGCGGAACTCGACTGCCCGACGCGCCCCTGCCCCCCCTGCCGCAACTCCACCCCAGGCCACGAGCCCCTGCCCGGCGACGACGTCCCCGGCAGCGGTTCGGGCGACCCCGCGGCGAGCTCCGGAGCAGGATCCACGTACGGCAACACCTACACCTCAAGGTGCGGCCTCGGCGGAAGCCTCTGCGGAATCAGGCCGCCCGCCGCCTGGTGCAGCTGCTGGGCGATGGCCGCCCAGCGCTCCGTCTCGGAAGCGCCCGGCATCGTGGCATCCACGGCGACCGCGACCGCGTGGCGTTGGGCACGGCGGTCGACTTGCCAGTCTTCGCAGCGCGGGCAGCCCTGGCCGGATGAGCAGCACCCGGTCGTCGCACCGCACGTCGCTGTACTGCTGGGGCTGAGGCAGGGCCCGGCCAATCAGCCAGCCGACCGGGTTCCGCAGCGAGGCAAATCCTTGGCCTCGGTCAGGAGCCGCAGTGGCTCAGCCAGCTGTCCGGCTTCCTGCGGGTAGCGCTCAAGGTAAGCGGTGAGCACCTCCACGATGTCGGAATCAGTGATCGCCCCGGGTCGTCACGTTCCCTCTGACCGAGGAGGGGTTTCGCCACGAGAAAGCCTCGCACTCTACAAGCCGACCCGCCCTGACCCGCACCATCGCGCCCGTGGCCGTGCACCGCTTGAGAACCGCGGCGTTTCGGCCAACCCCCTTTTGTGGCAGCCGCCGTTGCGGTGCACGGGTCGGTGTAGCTTCCACGGTCCGCCGCACCCTCTATCCCGGGAAATCAGGACCGACCGAAAAACGTGTGTTCGAAAAATCGGCAGCTGTCGTTGACCTCACGACAGTGTCCGAACGGCGATCCAGGGGGCCCCGATGGCCACATCAGACGTCCACAGCACACAGACCGGAGCTCCGCCTCCGCCGCCGCCAGCGGAGATCACCTACAGCGGGCAGTACGCCGTCAATCCGCTTGCCGAAGTCTCCTTCCAGAAGATGTGCGCCACGCTTCCATCGGTCCTGGCCCGGATCGGCCGCCTGTCGTGGCAGACCGACCGGCAGGCGGTTCGGCTCCTCATCGGGTGCCAGCTCGTCACGGGCCTATCCGCGGCGGTGCTGCTGGCCGCCACCACCCACGCGATGAGGCCCCTACTCGGCGCCGGAAGCGCCAGCGAGCGCCTGCACGGAGCACTGCCCGCGCTGCTCGTGGTCGCGCTCACCGCCGCGATGAACCGCCTCGCGGGAGCCGTGGCCACCTACGCCGAGCGGCGGATCACCCCACTGCTGACCTCCGAGACCGACAGCACCCTGGTCGAGGCGGTCTGCCGGGTCGAGGCCGCCGCCTACGCGGGAGACGGCTTCTCCGACCGCCAGGAGGCGGCCGAGATGGGGGTGGTCCGCACCCACGTGATGGTCACCGACGCACAGCGGTTCATGTCCTCGCTGATCCGCCTGATCACCGCCGGCAGCGTCCTGTCCCTGCTCAACATGATGATGCTGCCCCTGCTGCTCCTGGCCGTACTACCGGCCGGGGTCGGCGCCGTCCTCACCGCCAGGGTCGACTACGAGATCCACTACGCCAACGTCTCCGACCGCAACGTGCGCGGCATGATGCGCTGGTGGGCCACCGCCTCCCAGTACGGCGACGAAGTCCGCGCCAACTCGATGACCGACTACCTCGTGTACTGGTACCGGGCCCTGTCCGACCGGTGTGACCGGCGGAACCTGGCAGCCGCACCGCGGACCCTGCGGATCTCCTTGCTCTCCGCGCTGGCCGGCGGCGTCTTCCTCCTCGCGACCTGGGGGGCGCTTGCCTGGCTGGCGGTGACCGGCCGGATCGAACCCGCCATCGCCGCCACCGCCGTCATCGCCGTCCAAACCGCGCTCGCCGCCCTCTCCCAGGTCGTCATCAACGGCGCCGCCGTTTTCCACACCAGCCTGTACCTGAGCGACATGCAGTCCTTCCTCGACGAGGCCACCGCCCGTGCTCCCCGCCGCGGCCCGCGCGAGGTCACCGGCCCGGTCGAGCAGATCCGGCTCGACGAGGTCGTCTACCAGTACCCCGGCAAGGACAAGCCTGCAGTGGACGGCATCTCCCTCACCCTGGAACGAGGCCAGATCCTCGCGATCGTCGGAGCGAACGGCTCGGGGAAGTCCACCCTGACCCGGCTGCTGACCGGGATCTACCTCCCCGACAAGGGCAAGGTCACTTGGAACGGATGCGATCTCGCCGAGACCGACCCGGCCACCGTCTGGCGCCTCACCGGGCTGGTTCCGCAGGACTTCGCCAAGTGGCCACTGCGGGTGCGCGAGAACATCACGCTCGGCCAGCCCCGCACCTACGACGACGCACCCGTGTGGGAGGCCATCGACGCGGTCGGCCTGCGTGAAGCCGTCGAGGACCTCCCCAACGGACTGGACAGCCTCCAAGCCCGCGACATCTGGGGTGGCGTCGAGTTCTCGGGCGGACAGTGGCAGCGCGAGGCGTGCGCCAGGGCCCTGTACCGCAAGCCCGAGCTGCTGATCCTGGACGAGCCGACTTCGCAAATGGACCCACGCGGTGAGCACCAGATCTTCGAGCGGATCAAGGCCATCGCCGCGGACCGCATCACGATCATGGTCACCCACCGCCTGGAGAACACAAAGATCGCGGACCACATCATCGTCATGGAAGACGGCCGGATCTGCGAGCAAGGCCACTACGACGGCCTTGCCCACGGCGGCGGAACCTTCGCCGAACTCCTCGCGCTGTCCCAGGACCGCCTGAACTCATAGGCAGCTAGGCGACTTCGAGCAGATGGTCCCAGGCGAGCCCGTCCAGAGACTCGTCACCGAGAACCCTCGCTCAAACACCGCGTCCGCCAGCTAGCCCAAGCACACCGAACACTCCAGGAGCACCTTGAGGGAGCCCGTTCAAACAACCGCTTCGCCGAGAAACGCATCCCCGACCCGGAGGCCCAACTTGTCGAGCTCCAGCACCACGCCCAGCCCGTACCCAGGACCACCGAGTGACGGGCGCTTCGTATCAGCGGCCGCAGACCTCACGCAGCCATCGCGCATGCTGACGGACGCGCGATGCGTCCTCGGGGAAGTAGCTGGCCCAGTCCTCGTTCAGGGACGTCCAGGCCGCCGGCTGTCCACTCTCTGTGACCAAAGGCGTTGCCGCACTCGTGATCGCGACGAACGACAGCCCAAGAGTCGCCGGCCAGTCCGGGCGATAGGAGCGCACCGTGGCCGCGGCAGGTTCCGGCAGCAACTCGGCCTTGACGCCCGTCTCCTCGAAGAGCTCACGACGCGCTCCCTCTCGGGGCGTTTCCCCCGGCTCAACGCGTCCTCCCGGCGGGACCAAGCCCCGCCACCGGTGATGAACCAGCAGCACACGAGCGAGATCCTCATCGAAGACCCACACCTCCGCGGCAAGCGGCTCCGAAGGCCCCTGGCGGGCGGCGGCCAACCACTCGCCAGCGCCGTCAAACTCCACCCTTGCCAGCCGGACGTCGGCGGCTGCGGCCTCTGCCACCCGTTGATCAAGCGCATCGTGAATCACCGGGACAACATAAGGCGAGGGTCTGACAACAGGGTGGCACCCGACAACGTCCCGGACACCCACGCGACACCCCAACGCAGCTCACATACGAACTGGACGCCTCGACGGTCGGAAAACAGCGCTTCCACCCGTGAGAGCCGGGCCTACCGTCACACCGTCCCCGCCCTGGGGCACACCACCCGGGCACCCCACCTCATCGACAGCCGCGCCCTGGAGCTGGTCCTGGAGCTCACTGCGGTCCCCGGCACCCCTGCCAAGGCACTGGGCCCACACCCCGGCGAGTGGCGAGCCGTGCACCAGCAGCCGGGCGCGCCGTGCACCCGGCTCCAGGAGGCCGGGGAACTTGAACGCGCCGATCGCGGGGAGGCCGAAGCATCACTGGGCGCCGCCGCTGACGAAGCGGAGAAGTACCTCGCTCGCGCCAGGGACCGGCTCACCCGGGACGAGCAGCAGCTCATCCGGGACCACGCTGCCCAGCTTCGCCGCGTCGGCCCCGTGCCCATCGGCTACATCCACGGCGACAACCAACCGAGGAACTGGCTGTGCTCGTCGGCCGGGCTCGCGCTCATCGACTTCAAGCGGACACCGCCGGCCGCCCGGGTCCAGGATTTCGTCCTCCCCGCGGCCACCCAATGGGCCAACCATCCAGACCGTGAGACAGCCTTCCTCCAGTCCTACGGGCCCACCCTCACCGACCCCGAGCGACAGGCGCAGCGCTGCCTGACCACGCTGGACGCGCTCAACTGCCTGTCATGGAGCCCGGACAACAACCACCAGCTTGTCACTGCGCGGGGCCGGCGGACCCTGGACCGGCTCATGAGGGAGAGCAGGCCGTGAGTGTCACCGCACCCACCGCCAGTACCGCCTACTGGGAACCGCTCTGGGCGGGCGGCCGCCGCTACCGAAAGCCCGACGACGCCGAGAAGCAACTGATGGCCGAGCACCTCGGCCCCGGCCGAGGCCGTCCGGCGCTCGACATCGGGACCGGCGACGGCACCCTGGCCCGCCACCTCCACCACGAGCTCGGCTACCGCACGACCGGCGTCGACTGCTCCCCCAGCGCGCTCTCCCTCGCCGCCACCCTGAACCCAGCGCCTGGCCCGGGCCCGGTATGGCGATGCCTGGACATCGCCACCGACGACATCGCCACCCTGCCGGACCCTGCCTACGCACTCATTGCCTGCCGCCTGGTCTACCGGTGGTTGGACGACAAGGCCGCCCTCCTCCACCGCGTCCGCCGGCTCCTCGTACCCGGAGGCGTGTTCTGGGTGGTCACAGAGATCGAGGGCCGTCGGGCGAGCACCGCCCCAGACCTCCAACGGCTCGGGATCACCCCGGCGGAGGCCGAGCTCCTCACAAGCGGCTGGTCCGTCGCCCGTACCGCCGACCTCGACGTGCTGCGCTGCTACGCACTGCGCCCCTGACCACGCCCCACGACCCTGGATGGAGAACATGGTGACCGCCGAGGACGACACTGCCGCCGTTTGGAACACCTACGGAGCACACCAACTGGCCCGTGGCATCGAACTGCCCGAACTCCAGCGGTGGAACTGGGGAATCGCAGACACCGGACCCGGCATCGAAGTCCTCGGCGACGTGGCCGGGCTGCGGGTTCTCGACCTCGGCAGCGGTCTCGGCCGGCACGCCGCGCGGCTGGCCGCCGCAGGCGCCGACGTCACCGCCGTGGACGCCTCTCGCACACAGCACGAGCGCGCCCTCGCCCGCTACCCCGACACTCCCGGCCTGCATCAGGTGTGCGCGGACGCCGTAGACCACCTGCAGGACGCCGATCCATACGATCTGATCTACTCCGTCGGTTCGGTGCCGTACCTGGACCCGGCCCGGCTCCTGCCCGCCCTCGCCAACGGCCTCCGCCCCGGCGGCCGCCTGCTCTTCTCCGCACTGCACACGAACTCCCACGGAGTCGGACCCGCCACCGAGGTGACCTCGCGGCCCGAAATCCTGCGGCTGCCCGGCACGAGCGAGGACCACCCCGTGAACATGTGGACCTTGACTCCGCAGCTGTGGGAGGACCTCCTCGGCGAGCGCGGCCTCGTCATGGAGTCGGTCACCACGATCGACTCCCCCAAGCCTGACAACGCAGTCTCCTACCGGCTGTACTCGGCCCGCCCCGCAGCGGGTACCGAGCCGACCACGCAGTAGCGCTCCGCCCGCACCGAGCGCCGCGCTGGGAGTCGGCGTGATCGTGCACGGCCCACGGGGACTCCTGCTCGGGCTGGACCGCCGCGGGGCCTGGGAACTCGCCGGCGGGACCGTAGAACCGGGCGAGAGCCTCGCCGAGGCCGCAATCCGCGAGTTGTACGAGGAGGCCGGCATCGTGGCCGCCCCCGATGCCGTGCACGTGCTGGGCACGCTCCTGGACCAAGTGGGCGATGTCGTTCGGATCACGGTCCCCGTCCTCGTCACCCGCTGGACCGGCACTCCCCACCAGCGCGAGGAAGCCCTCGGAGAAGTTCTGGCCTGCCGACGCGTTGCCCCAGCCGCTGTTCGTACCGAGCGCCCAATGCCTGACCGCATGGGACCCGACCCTGCCGCTCGACCACCCCCCGGCCCAGTTCCAGCCCTACAGCGTCCCTGGCCGCGCGTAGTCCAGCAGCCACCCCACCACCCCCCCCCAGACAGAAAGGCACGATCACCGTGACCCGGTCCGATGCACCCATGACCTCCCTTCTGGCAGTTTTCGCACACCCCGACGACGAAGCACTCCTCGCTGGAGGCGTCCTCGCGCAGCACGCCGCCACCGGCGCGGCGACCGCCGTGGTCACCGCCACCTGGGCCCCCGACACCCACCGCGCCGCCGAGCTCGCCGACGCCCTCGCCATCCTGGGGGCCGGAAAGCCCAGGATGCTCCGCTACGCCGACGCCCACGTCCCACAATCCGCTCCCGGCCGACCCCGCCTGTGCGACGCACCCCTCGATGAGGTCGTCGAGCTGCTCGTCGGCCACATCCGCGAGCTGCAGCCCGACATCGTGATCACCCACGACCAATACGGTCAGCTGACAGGCCACCCCGACCACCTCTACACCCACCGCGCGACCCAGCTCGCCGTGCACGCCGCCGGACTCCCCCACCTCTACCCCGACGCGGGCGAACCCTGGACGCCCGCCACCCTCTACCTGGCGACACACCCGCACTCCGGCGTCGGCGAACTCGGCCCGCTCCTCGCGCGCGCCGGCAAGACCGTCCGCAGCGCTCCCGACGACCAAATCACCGCAAGCGTCGACGTGGCCGCCGTGGCAGCAACGAAGTGGGCGGCCATCTGCGCGCACCGAAGCCAAGTCGAAGGCCGGCATGCCCTGCCGGCTCTCCTGTCCCGCGTCCCGGTCGAAGTACGGCGCCGGATCCTGGCCACGGAGTGGTACACCCGCCTCGACACCAGGCCCACGGCCGGCCCCATGCAGGACGCCCTCACGGCACACCCACCGTACCCGGCCGGGTGGGACACGATCGGCAAGCTCGGCGAACTGTTCACCGATCTGGACACCAAGCGCGGCATGACCATGGAGCAGCAGTGGACGCTACAGGTACTCAAACTCGCCGAGGAGGTCGGCGAGTCTGCGCAGGCCGTGGTTGGGGCGTGGGGCACCAACCCCCGAAGGGGGCAGAGCCACACGTGGCACCACGTCCAGGAGGAAGTGGCCGACACCGCGATCACCAGCCTGGTCGCGCTGCATCGGATGCTTGGTGATGAGGCACCCGCATTCCTGGCCCACGTTCTTCGCCAGAAGTCCGCGAAGTTCCTTCCCAAGCGCAGCAGCGGTGCGGAGGAGGTGTGAGCGGCAAGAGCGTCACCGGAATAGCCGGACCAAACGCGGGGGCGTTCGCTTTCGTTCGGGAGATGTGCCCGCTCGTGTGCCCTATCCCGGAGCAGGCCGCGAGGCAGTGTCATTAGGCGGCCGGCTGGCTCTGGACATGTCGCTCACCGTTTCTCGTCCTCCGGGAGAATCGAGCTCGACATGGGCGGTCGGGCGATCCGCACCTGCCTCGACGGGTCCAACATGTCCCCTGGCCAGGTCGGTACACGTGCTGTGTGAGACGACGGGGCTGCTCACCCCCTGGCTGAGCGCGCTGCTGCTGCGTAGCACGACCGCGTGCACCGCGCCCCCGGAACCAACGCACAGATCCGGGGCGCGGTACTGCACGCGGCTGTTTCCGTTGGAAGCGGCGGTCGTGCCTTCGCTGCCCGGGCCCCCGTGCACCCAGCCGCAGATCAGAGGGAGGAGGACCGGCGCCGGAACTGCGCCACGCGCGGATGGTGCGGCCGTCCGTCCAGTGTCGTGCAACGTGAGCCGGGCTGGGCACTGCAGGTAGGGCAAGCGATGTCCGTGACATGCGGGGACGGCGAATCCGTCTTCGATCGCCGTAAACGCCTCTCCGGCTGCTCGGTGCGCTTCTTCTCTGCAGCTCGGGAGTTCCGTTCGCTGACGATGAGCCGAAGCCGCTCGTCATGGGGAACCTGCCACGGCCCCCAGTGCCGGACCGCGCCATCGTCGACGCACTTCATGCCCCTGGCGGCGTCGCAGACCGGGCAGGGCCTGCTGAGCCACAGCCCACGGCCCAGCTGCTCATGTAGCGGCACATTGGGCTTCGGCCGGGGTGTTCGCGGAGCTGGCACCTGCGCCACCCGGGCGGTCTGAACCGGCGGCTTGCCAGCATCCGCCTTCGCCTTCCAGTAGTCGATCTTCCATTGCTGGGCGGCGTCAATCCGATCACCGGCCAGTGTTGCCGCGTACATGAGCTCGTTCACCAGCCTTCGCCTGGTCTGCCGCGACTGGTTGGCCTCGTTCCGCTGCAGGTCGCCCAGCAGTTTCCGGACCCGGTCAGCGGCCTGCTGAGCCCGAAGGCTCTCCTGCTCAGCCCGCACGGCTGCCACGTCGGCCTGCCGCTGCTGGGCAAGGGCGGCCAGGTACGCGGCCGCCGCTTCCGCAACTGCGTTCTCCGCCGCAGTGCGCTCATGACCCGCCACGGAGTTGACGCGCACCAGGAACTGGCTGGCCTCCTCCGGGTTGCGTGCGGCAACGGCTGCCTCCAGACGGGCGAACAACTCCCGCCGCACCTCGGTCTGCCCTGCAAGCCAGCGCTCGGCATCCGTGACGGCAGCCGCGAGCTGACTCCGGAGCTCTCCCCCAGTGCCGGTCGTCGCCGAAATCTCACGGCACATCTGGGTGACCAGGACCACGGACTCAACCCTGCGGGCGTCGGCCAGCTTGCGAAGCAGTAACTGCGCACGTGCCTGCGCATCCGGGACCTTCCGGTCACCCTTCCCCACCGACCACGTCGAGCTGGGGCGAGTACCGCGGGAGCGGACGATCCGCTCCACCGCCGGCGTCGACAGCCCCCGCTCGGTCATCTCGCACTCGTCCAGACCAAACCACTCGATGTCCCGCGCGAACGCCTCGGTTCCGATACGAACCCGCCGGCTTGTGCCATCGCTGTCCAGACGGATCCGATGGACGTACCAGCGGCTGATCAGCGTGTCCTGATCCACCGGCACCGACACCCCCAGCACCGGCTCCCGGCCCTCCTCATCCCACACAGGCGCCACCGCCCCATCCAGGTGTACACGCAACCCCCTGGACTTGAACTGGATGTCGAGCACCGACCCGATCGGCCGCCCGAAACCGAAGTCGGCCTGCACCCCGCGGCCGCGAAGCCACTCAGCGGTCGCCGACTTCACATACAGGTGATCGGCGCTGGCCACACCCCGCGCGCTGCGCCCGCAATGCGGCATTCCGTCCGGACCTGGAAGGTGAGCGAAGTGGCAGACGCGGTCGGTGTAGAGCTTCGTCGTCAGCTGGACGCCGCAGCCGCCCAGAAGCCGCCCGCACCAGAAAGTGTCGTGCTCGTGCCGTCGACGGAAGGCGTCGAGCTCGATCGCCTCCAGTGGCAGCATTAGCGGCTCCTCCGAATCCGCACCACCCAGAACCGCCGTTTGAATCTGCCGCCTGTCACCCCGCACGGCCCCCCCTTTCGTCCCAACTCATCGTGCCACCGCGGTATCGGCTACATAGCCGATCGCTGTGCTTTCGCCGTCGTGCGCATCGGGGATGGCTGCGCGACGACCACCAGGTTCCCCCGGCGGCATGAGCCCTGGCCGCGGCCGCCGCCCGCTCGGCAGGGGGCACGGACAACGCCACCGAGTTTCTCCTCCCCCGCCTGACTGGCGAGGAGAGCGACCACCCACAGGACCGCGTCTTGGGGGTGGCCGGCCTCCGCTACCGCCGCGAGAGCGGCGGCATCAGCCTCCACCGCCCAGGCATGCCGACCCGCATCCTGATCACCGGCTTCAACCCGCGCTGGTGGGAGCGGATCGCCGACCGGCTCACCACCGACTACGGCCTCCTGCAGTCCGAACCGGACTGGACACCCACGGAACGAGCCGCGTACACCGCAGCCGTGAGGTCCCCCTTCGAACCGCCGTCGCTCTTCTCTCCCCTGCTGCGGCGTATCCGGGCGACAGCCGGCACCGGCCCGTTCAACGGCACCGATGCCTGGCACTCGGTCGGCGGCTGCTTCCGGCTGGAGACCACCGACGGCCCGCCGTGCCCCGAACTCATCCGGCTCCTCGGGGACGGCCCCACCGGGATGGGGTGGGGAGTCGATCACAAGAGCTGCACCTGCCTGTGCGACCACACCCACTCCGGCATGGGCTGCACCATCGACTTCCTCGAACCCACCACGGGCCAGTTCGTGTACTACTCCAACCTCAAGTGGGGCCGCACTCACAGCGACCGCCGCAGCCAGACCGTCACCGACCTGAATCGGTTGGCCTTCGCCTGATCCGCGAGGTCGGCGCCCGGCGATCAAAGCCCACTCACCGGCCGCCGTTTCCAGTGGAAACGGCGGCCGCGCCGTTCGCTACGCCACCTTCAGGCGAGGGCATCGCCGAGCAGTCGGCGCGGGGCGCCGTCCAGCTGCTGGTGGAGCAGTTGAGCGCGGGAGTGCACCAGGCTGGTCCGGTAGGTAGGCGGTAGCCGGTCGTAGACGGCCGCCATCGCGGCGGCCGTGCCCCGGGTCCCCGTCGGTTGTCAGGGACGGGGCTCGTGCTGTTCGGTGAGTTTCCTGGCCTCTTTGGAGCGGGCGGAGTGTGGTGCGCCAGACGTGAGGCACCAGGCTCCGGCTTCCTGGCCGCAGTCGGGGCAGGGCACGTCGTACGCCCGCCATACGATCCGGACCGCCCCGTGCTTCTTCTGCTGCTCTTGGAGTTCGTCGATGACAGGCCGCAGCCGATCGGTGTGCGGTACTTGCCGTACGCGGCCGGCACGTGGCCCGCTGTCGACCACGCAGTGCTGGCCAACGTCTGCTCCGCATTGGGGGCACGGCCTCGTGGTCCAGTACGCGCGGCCGACCTGCTGGTGCAGCGGCACACGTTCTTGCGGCCTTGGCGGCGTGGCCGGCCGGGGCGGGAAGGGCAGGTAGCGCAGGCGTGTCCTCCATAGGCTGAGCTGAGCCCGCCGGTGCTTTCCGACCTTGCTGGCCTCGGTGGCTGCCTGGAGCAGCTGCTCGACCTTGGCCCTCAGACGCCACGGGTCCTCGTTCGCCGGGAGGCAGCTGATGTTCTCCAGGAGGGTGTCCAGGCATGCGAGCTTGGCCGCTTCGAGGGCGGCCAAGCAGGCGGCAGCCTCGTGGAGCGTGTGGTCTTCCTCCTTGGTTCGGCCGTCCCGGGTGGCCGTCTTGATTTCCGTCAGGAGCGTCTTGATGCTCCTGGTCTTCTGACCGGCCACGGCCTTGTTCAGGCGGGCGAAGAGCTCCCGACGGGCCTCTGTCTCCTTCTTCACCCAGGCCAGGGCGTTGCGGCGGGCGGCGTCCAGCTGGCGCTGGAGCTGCGGGCTCACCCCGGCCAGCTCGGTGATCTCGCGGCACACCTCTTCCGCCAGGTCGGTGGACTCGGTCCGGCGGGCGTAGAGCAGCCGACGCATCAGCTCGTGCGCCTGCACGTCCTGCGCTGGTTCGTCCTGCTTCTTGCCCGGAGTCCACAGGGTGGAAGGGGGTGCGCTCCGGGCCTGGACGATCCGCTCGACCGCCGGGGTGGAAAGGCCCCGGTCGGTGATCTCGCATTCGTTCAGGGCGAACCACTCGGTGGGCCGGGCGAATGCCTCGGTGCCGATCCGGACCCGGCGGGTGGTGCCTTCGCTGTCCAGGCGGATGCGGTGCACGTACCAACGGCGGATCAAGGTATCTGAGTCCACCGGCACTGACACCCCGAGCACTGGCTCGTGCTCCGCGTCCCAGTCCGGTTCCACCTCCCGGTCCAGGTGCACTCGGAGCTTCCTTTGCGGCAGCTGGATGTCGACGACCGAGCCGATCGGCACCCCGTCCGGCTGGATGAAGTCGAAGCCGGCCTGCGTACCGCGCCCGCGTAGCCAGGCATCGGCTGCGGCTTTCACGTACAGGTGGTCGGCGCTCGCCACGCCACGGGCGCGGCGTCCGCACAGGTGAGGGTGCCCGTCGGGGCCGGGGTAGTGCGCGAAGTGGCAGACGCGGTCGGTGTACAGCTTGGTGGTCAGCTGCAGACCGCATCCCCCGAGCAGCAGCCCGCACCAGAACGTGTCCTGGTCGTGCTGCCGGCGGAAGGCATCCAGCTCGATCGCCTCCAGCGGAAGCATCAGCGGCTCCTCCGAGTCCGCACCGCCCAGAACCGCCGTCTGAATCTGCCGCCTGTCACCCCGCACGAACCCCCCACCTTTCGTCCTAACTCAGCGTGCCACCACACCCGCTGGCCTCGCAGCCGATCACCCTGTTCGCACCGCCGTACGCGGACGACAGGAGGACTTACTTGGCCTGACCCAAGACAGCGACGGCCGCACCAGCCGTCCGGCGCGCTCGGCACTGGCTTTGTTCACGAGTTTCGGGTTCTGGCACAGATCTTGGGGAACCATCGCGGAGCGTGACCTCGGTGTTCGATTGCGAGTGACTGACTCGTGCGAGACGGCGCACGCCTTGGCG
>NZ_JBWKCE010000035.1:0-20608 GCF_056436685.1 Streptomyces sp. NPDC043680
AAGCTTGAGGTCACCGGAGGTCGGGGTGGGGGTGGGCGTGGGGGTGGGCGTGGGCGTCGGGGTGCCGCAGCCCGGGGTGGTCTCCGGGGGCAGCGGGACCCGCCAGATCTGCGTGTCGTTCTCCGACCCGACGAGCAGGCTGGTGCAGTCCGCGTAGGTCACGGTCTCCCCCTGGGACTGGGCGGGCAGCGCCACGTCCGCGAGCCGGGTCCCGGCGCTGTCGTAGACGGTGGCCGTGTTGGCACCGAACGGTCCGCCGCTGCGCAGGGCGTAAGAGGCACCGGAGGGCGAGAACGCGCCGTCGGTGGCGAAGACCGGACCGGGGCGGACCGCGGTGAGCGTGTTCACCTGGCCGGTGAGCGGAGGCAGCGGGGCCTTGTACACCTGGCCGGCGGCTCCGATGAGTTTGCTCGCGATGTAGAGCTGCCCGGTGCCGGGGTCGGCCAGCAGGGACTCGGCGTCGTGCCTGCCGTCCGCGTAGGAGAACCGGTAGGTGACCGGGGTCAGTGTGGCGTCGGCGAGCTGGTCCGGCTCGGTGACGCTGTGCACGGTGATCTCCGCGCGACCGGAGAAGTTGTCGCCGATGTCGCCGACGAGGATCGCCGGCCGGCCCGCGGAGTCCTTGCCGAGGGCGAGGCCCTCCCAGTCGGTGTTGCCGACGCCCGCGAGGGTGTACGTGGCCCGCAGCCGGCCCGTCGCCGTCGTGCAGTCGACGGCGAAGACCTGGTTGGTGTTGCCGCTGTCGTTGACGGCGTAGAAGACGCCCGAGTGCTTGCGGCTCATGGCGAGGCCGCTGAGCTCGGCCAGCCCCCCGGGGAGCGTGCACTTCTTCTCCGGTGCCGCGGCGGTGGCCGGGCCGGGGGCGGCGGGGGCAGCGGGGGACGCGGTGGCGGTGGCGCCGCCGGTCCAGGCGAGCGCCGGCAGGAGGACGGCGAGGGCCGCGGTCGCGAGGGCGGCGGCCCGTGGTGGGGTGAGGAGTGGGGACATGCGCCCATGGGAGGGGAAGCGTGCCGTGGGCGCCAGGGCCAACCACCCCCGTTTTGAGCATGGTTGAATGCCGGGGCGGCATGTCAGGGCGCCCGGGTGGCGCGTTCCGGTCAGCGCACCGGCTCGCGGACGGGCGCATTGCGGCGGGCGTGCGCGATGAAGGCGCGGGCCGCCCGGCTCAGCGGTCGCCGGGCGTGCGCGAGGCCCACCGGGCGCAGCAGGGGCGGGGTGAAGGAGCGGACCTCGGCGCGGCTGCCGAAGGCGCGTAAGACCACGTCGCGGTACCAGATGAGCGAGCCCCGGCCGTCGGTCACCCCGGTCACCCAGGCGAGCCGTTCGTCGACCTCCAGGGTGGGCACGGGGCGCACGCCCAGGCAGCTGAACAGGGCTTCCATCTCGGTGCGCCGGCCGGTGCCGGGGGTGGGCAGCACCATGGGGAGCCCGTCGAGCATCCGGAAGGGCACCGGATCGGGCAGGTGGGAGCCCGGCGGCGAGATCAGCACCACCTCGCGCTCCTGGAGGTGGTGCGTGGACAGCTCCTTGTCGACCGGCAGGTCGACCAGGGCCAGTTCGCAGCGCCCCTCCCCCAGCTCCTGTACCAGCGCCTCCCGGCCGTCGTGCTGCTGGAGCCGTACGTCGATGCCGGGATGCCGCCGGGTGAAGTCCGGTACGAGCTCGGCGGCCAGGTCCAGGGCCAGGGTGGGGGTGGTGGCGAGCGTGAGGGTGACCCGGGCGTCCTTGCCGTGGGCGGCTCCGATGTCGTCGATGGCCTCGACCGCGTTGAGCACCGTACGGGCCAGCCTCACGACGCGGGCTCCTTCGGGCGTGAGGTCCACTCCCCTGCCCCGGCGGGCCAGGAGTTCGACTCCGAGGTCCCGCTCCATGGCCTGGACGGCCCGCGACAGGGCGGACTGGGCGACGAAGACCGAGGCGGCCGCACCGGTGATGGAACGGCAGTCCGCGACGGCGACGAGGTAACGAAGCTGCGCGAGTGTGGGGGTCATGACCGGACGGTAACCGCGTGCTGCCTTACCTGTAAGGGGCAGGCGGGTGAACAAGTGTTCCGCGGCGCAGGGATGTTCATGCCCGGTGGTCGCCGAGGTATGCCGGTGCGGCATGGGCCGGGTCGGATCGTGCGGGCCGCCGGTGCGCCGGGTACCGCCCGACCGGGGGACGTCCGTGCAGGCCACCGGCCCGGGCGGGCCGCGGCCCGGGTCCGGGAGAGGTGCGGACCGGTGGCCCCGGCGGCGGCGCCGGGGCGAAAGGGAGCGCTCCGCATGACCGTTGACAGTGCAGGGGTGTCCCCGCACGATGCATCGCGGCATCGGGGAGGTTGACCACCGTTCAAGCCCGCCCCGGCTCCTGCGGTGGCGGGCGGCCCGGGTGGCCGGGCACCGCGTCGGCCCTCGGCGGACCCCGCCGGAGGTGTCCCTGCCGTGCGCGTACGGCCTTCGGCATGCCGGGATGTGCCACCCCGCCCGCCGAGACGTCACACAGCACTGATCCGCACCGCCTGGACCGACGGCCCCCGCACCGATCGGGCCCGCACCCGTCCGCACCGCCCGGCACCGCACCACCCCGCACCGAACCGCCGAACCCGCACCGATCCGGCCCGCACCGATCAGAGGAGCGCCCGTGACCCCCCAGCCCCCGCAGCCCGTCAGCGCCCGCGACCTGGTCGTCGCGGTCAGCCCGTTCGAGGAGCCGCACCCGCGGCTCGTCACCGCCGCCGAGCGGGCCGGGTCCCTCGGGCTGCTCGACCTCGGCCGGGACCCGGGGGCCGCCCGGCGGGCCTTCGCCGAGCTCGACCGCCGGCTCGCCGGACGGCCGTACGGGGTACGGGTGCCCGCGCACTGCCCGCTCGGGCCGGAGGAGCTGCCGGACGCGGTGGACACGGTGCTGCTCGCCGACCCGGCGGAGCACACGCCCCGGCGGGTGGCCGACTGGGCGGCGCACGGGAGGCGCCGGGTCTGGGCCGAGGCCACCGGCCGGGCACAGGCCCGGGCCGCCGTGGCCGCCGGGGCGCAGGCGCTGGTGGCCAAGGGGCACGAGGCCGGCGGCCGGGTGGGTGAGGCCACCACCTTCGTCCTGCTCCAGCAATTGCTCGCCGGGCCCGGAGCCGGGGTGCCCGTGCTCGCCTTCGGGGGGATCGGGCCGCACACGGCGGCCGCGGCGGTCACGGGCGGGGCCGCCGGGGTGCTGCTCGACGTACAGCTGGCCCTGACCACCGAGGGGGCGCAGACCCTGCCCGCCGAAGTGGCGGCCGCGCTCCGGGCCATGGACGGCTCCGAGACCCGGATCCACGACGGCCACCGGGTCTACTCCCGGCCGGACCTGAGCCCTCCGGAGGGGCCGACCGCCCTGCTGCTCGGGGCCCGGGATCTGCGGGCCCAGCTGCTGCCCGTCGGCCAGGACGGGGCCGCGGCGGCCCGGCTGGCCGCCCGCCACCGCACCACCGGCGGTGTGCTCCAGGCCGTGCGGTCGGCCGTCACGGCCCACTTGGACGCGGCCGCGCGGGCCCGGCCCCTGCTGCGGCCGCGGTCCGTCGCACAGGGGCCGATGACCCGGGTCAGCGACCAGGCGGCCTTCGCCGAGGCGGTCGCGGCCGGGGACGGCGTCCCGTACCTGGCGCTCGCGGTGATGGAGGGGCCGGACGTACGCCGACTGCTCACCGAGACCGCGCAGCGGCTCGGGGACCGCCCCTGGGGGGTGGGCCTGCTCGGCTTCGTCCCGCCCGAGCTGCGCCGGGAGCAGCTGGCGGCCGTGGCCGAGGTGCGGCCGCCGTACGCGATCATCGCGGGCGGGACCCCGGCCCAGGCGGCGCCGCTGGAGGCCGCCGGGACCGCGACCCACCTGCACGTCCCCTCACCGGGGCTGCTGGAGCGCCATCTCTCTGGCGGCGCCCGGCGGTTCGTGTTCGAGGGGCTGGAGTGCGGGGGGCACGTCGGGCCGCGCGCCTCGTTCGCGCTGTGGGAGGAGCAGATCGAGCTGCTCCTCGGCTGTCCCGAACCGGCCGCGCTGGACGTGCTGTTCGCGGGCGGCATCCACGATGCGCGCTCCGCCGCGATGGCGGTGGCGGCGGCCGCGCCGCTGGCCGAGCGGGGCGCGCGGGTCGGTGTGCTGATGGGCACCGCGTACCTGTTCACCGAGGAGGCGGTGGCGGCCGGCGCGGTACTGCCGGGCTTCCAGCGGGCGGCGGTGGACTGCTCGCGGACGGTGCTGCTGCACACGGCACCCGGGCACGCGACGCGCTGCGCGGCGACCCCGTACGCCGAGACCTTCGAGGAGACCCGGCGGCGCCTCGCGGACGGTGGGACCGAGCCGCGCGAGATGTGGGAGGAGCTGGAGCGGCTGAACCTGGGACGGCTGCGGATCGCCAGCAAGGGGCTGCGCCGCGGCCCTTCGGGCGGCCTGGACCCGGTGAACGGGCAGGAGCAGCAGCGCGAGGGCCTGTTCATGCTCGGCCAAGCCGCCACCCTGCGCACCGGGACCACCACGATCGCCGCGCTGCACGCCGAGGTCACCGAGGGGGCGACCCGGTGGCTGGAGCGGCGGGCCGCCGAGCAGGTCCGGCCGGCTGGCCCGCCGCCGGGCGGCGACCCGCTGGACATCGCCATCGTGGGCATGGCCTGCGCCTACCCGGGCGCGCCCGATCTCGGCGCCTACTGGGCCCGGGTCCTCGCCGGGGCCGACGCGGTGACGGAGGTCCCGCCCGAGCGCTGGGATCCGGCGCTCTACTACGACGCCGACCCGGCGCGGGCCGGGGAGCGCAGCCTCTCGCGCTGGGGCGGCTTCCTCGGCCCGGTGCCCTTCGACGCCCTCGCGCACGGCATCCCGCCCGCCTCGCTGGCCGGTATCGAGCCGGTCCAGCTGCTGGCCCTGGAAATGTCGGCGCGGGCCCTCGCGGACGCGGGGTACGGCACGGGCCGGGAGTTCGACCGCTCGCGGACCGCGGTGGTCTTCGGCGCGGAGGCGGGCACCGAACTGGCCGGTGCGTACGGGCTGCGCGCCCTGCACCCCGCCTACCTCGGAGAGCTCCCGCCAGGGCTCGACGAGCAGCTGCCCCGGCTCACCGAGGACTCCTTCCCGGGCATCCTCGCCAATGTGATCGCCGGCCGGGTGGCCAACCGCCTCGACCTGGGTGGGGCCAATTGCACGGTCGACGCCGCCTGCGCCTCGTCGCTGGCCGCCCTGGACCTGGCCTGCCGGCACCTCGGCGACGGGGACGCGGACATGGTGCTGTGCGGCGGGGCCGACGTGCACAACGGGATCAACGACTACCTGCTCTTCTCCTCGGTGCGGGCGCTGTCGCCGACCGGCCGCTGCCGGCCCTTCGACGCCGCGGCCGACGGGATCGCGCTCGGCGAGGGCGTGGGCGTGCTGGTGCTCAAGCGGCTCGCCGACGCCGAGCGGGACGGAGACCGGGTGTACGCCGTGGTCAAGGCCATCGGGGCGGCCAGCGACGGCCGCTCCCTCGGCCTGACCGCGCCCCGCCCGGAAGGGCAGCGGCGGGCCCTGGAACGGGCCTACGCCCGGGCAGGCATCAGCCCCCGCGAGGTCGGGCTGGTCGAGGCGCACGGCACCGGGACGGTGGTCGGGGACAGCACCGAACTGGCCGTCCTGGAGAAGCTGTTCACCGAGGCCGGGGCCGCGCCGGGATCCTGCGCACTGGGCTCGGTGAAGTCGCAGCTCGGGCACACCAAGTGCGCGGCCGGACTGGCGGGGCTCATCAAGGCGGCCCGCGCGGTGCACACGGGGGTCCGGCCGCCGACCCTGCACATCACCGCGCCCAACCCGGCCTGGCAGAGCGGGACGAGCCCCTTCGCCTTCGACACCGAGGCCCGGCCGTGGGCGGTCCCCGTGGAGCGCCGGATCGCCGGGGTGAGTGCCTTCGGCTTCGGCGGCACCAACTACCACGCCGTGTTGGCCGGTTACGGCGGAGCGGAGGAACCGGCGCACGGGGTGGAGGACTGGCCCGCCGAGCTGTTCTGCTTCCGCGGCGAGGACCGGCGGGCGGCCGCCCGGGCCATGGCGCGGCTCGCGGCCCGGCTGGAGCAGAACGACACCGCCGGGCGCCCGTGGGCGCTGCGGGACCTCGCGGCGGAGACCGCGGCGACGGGCTCCGGGCCGGTGCGGGTCGCGGTCGTGGCCGGGAGCCTGGACGAGGTGGCGGCCCGGCTGGAGCGGGCCCGTACCTTCACCGCGGGCGAGGGGGTCCACGTACAGGAGGACGCGGCGGATCCGGGGCGGGTGGCGTTCCTGTTCCCCGGTCAGGGCAGCCAGCGGGTGGGCATGCTCGGGGAGCTGTTCACCGCCTTCCCGGCGCTGCGGCAGCTGCTGGACGACGCGCCGGGGCAGGTGGTGTCGGCGATGTTCCCACCGGGCGCCTTCAGCTCGCAGGAGCGGGCGGCGCAGCGGGCGGCGGTGACCGACACCCGGGTCGCACAGCCCGCCCTCGGGCTGGCGGGAGCGGCTGCGCACGTCCTGCTCGGGGAACTGGGCGTACGGCCCGACTGCGTGGCCGGGCACTCGTACGGGGAGCTCACCGCGCTGTGGGCGGCCGGGGTGTACGACGGGGAGAGCCTGCTGCGGCTGAGCACCCGCCGGGCCGAGGCCATCCTGGCGGCGGCCGGGGCGGATCCGGGTGCCATGGCGGCGGTTGCGGCAGCGCCCGGCGAGGTCCGGGAGCTCGTGGCGCGGGCCGGTTGCGCGGTCGCGAACCACAACGCCCCGCGCCAGTGCGTGGTCTCCGGTCCGACGGCCGCCGTCCGGGCCGCGGTGGAGGGGATCCGGGCGGCGGGCCTGTCGGCGGAGCTCCTGCCGGTGGCCTGCGCCTTCCACAGCGAGGTGGTCGCGGGGGCGGCCGGTTCGCTGGCCGCGGAGCTGGCCGGGACGGCGGTGGCCGACGCCGCCGTCCCGGTCTGGTCGAACACCACGGCGCAGCCGTACCCGGCGGAGGCCGGTGCCGTACGGGAGCTGCTGGCCCGTCAGGTGGCGGAGCCGGTCCGGTTCGAGGAGCAGGTGGAGGCCATGTACGCGGCGGGGGTCCGCACCTTCGTGGAGGCGGGGCCCGGCCGGGTGCTCTCGGGGCTGGTGGGCCGGATCCTGCACGGCCGGCCGCACACCGTGGTCCCGCTGGACGTGCCGGGCGAACACGGGCTGGCCCGGCTGGTCACGGCGCTGGCGGAATTGGCGGCGGCGGGCGTGCCGGTGGCGCCGGAGGCGCTCTTCCGGGGCCGGACGGCCCCGCTCCCGGACCGGGCGCCGCGCCGCCCGGGCTGGCTGGTCGACGGCCACCTGGTCCGCACGGCGGACGGCACCCCCCTGGCGGGCGGCCTCCAGCCGCCCCACCGCGTGGCACCGCCACCCGCCGCCCCCCGGCACCGCGAGGAGGCGGTCCTCCAGTACCTGGAGGGCTCCCGCGCCCTGATCGAGGCCCAACGCAGCGTCCTGCTGGGCTACTTGTCCGCTTCCACCGGTTCCCCCACGCACTCGGGCCCGACGAGCACGCCCCTGCCCCCCGGCACCTGGCCGGACGCCCAAGCCAACGGCAGCGCCGCCACCGGCCCGGTCACGGCCCCGCTGAACGGCGCACGGCCGGGAGCCGCGGGCCCGGCGTCTCCCGCCCCGACGGGCCCGGTCCCGCCGGGCGGCGGCCGGCCGAACGACACGGGCGGCACCCCGGCCCGGCCAGGCTCGGCTGCGGTGGGCGCACCCCTGGCCCCCGGCACCTGGCCGGGCCTCCAGGCCAACGGCAGCGGCGCCGCCGGCCCGGGCACGTCGAACGGCGCCTGGCCGGACGGCGGGGCCGCAGGTGCGGCGGGGAGCGCCCCCGGCCTGGGAGGCGGCGTCCCGGGAGGCACCGTTCCGGGCGGCGCCGAGGCGGTGATGGACGTCGTGCTGGAGATCGTGCACGTCCGTACCGGGTACCCCCGCGACATGCTCGACCCCCAGCTCGACCTGGAGGCCGACCTGTCCATCGACTCCATCAAGCGCGTCGAGATCATCGGTGCCCTGGCCGACCGGATCGGCCTGCCGCAAGGCGCCGCCGGGTCCGTCGGTGCGGCCGAGTCCGTCGTCGAGGAGCTGGCCCGGATCAAGACCCTGCGCGGCATCGTCGACTGGGTCGTCTCCCACACCGCCGCCCCCGCGGCCGCCCCGCCGGGCGGCGCACCCGAAACACCGCCGCGGAGCGCGCCGCCCCGCGCGAGGCCGCCGGCCGCCCCGGTCCGCCGGCTGCGGGTGGACCCCGTGCCCCTGCCCGCCCGGGACGCGGATCCCGAAGCCCTGAGGGGGCTTCGGATCGCGGTGGCCGGCGAGGGGCAGGAGGCCGTGGCCGGTGCGCTCGAAGCCCTGCTGCACCGGCACGGCGCGGCCGGGGTGCACCGTATCGCCGAAGCCGCCTCCGGCTTCGACGCGCTCGTCGACCTGTCCGGGCTCCGGGCCGGCGCCGAGCCCGCCCTGCCTGACGCCTTCCCCGGGCTCCGGCGCGCCCTGACCGGTGGCGTCCGCCGACTCGTCCTCGCCACCACCCCCGCCCCCGCCGCCGGCACCGGCCTGCACGGATTCGCCCGCAGCGCCGCCCTCGAATTCCCCACCGCCCTGGTCCGGGCCGTGGAGGTCAGCCCCAAGGAGGACCCCGAGCAGGTGGCCGCGCAGCTCCTCTCCGAGCTCGCCGACCCGGGCGGCGCACCCTCCTCCGTGGGGTACACCGCCGACGGGACCCGGGTCACCCGCCGCCCCGTCCCCGCCCCGCTGCCGGACACCGCCGCGGCCGGCCCGCTGCCGCTCGACGCCCGGTCCGTGGTCCTGCTCACCGGCGGGGCCCGCGGGATCACCGCCCGGACCGCCCTCGCGCTGGCCCGCCGTACCGGCTGCCACGTCGAGCTGCTCGGCCGTACGCCCGAGCCCCCGGCCGAGCCGGACCGCTTCGCCCACGCCACCGACCGGGTGGCGCTGCGCGCCGCGCTGATCGGCGCCGGTCTGCGGACGCCCGCCGAGATCGAGAGCGCGGCCTCCCGGGTCCTCGCGGAGCGCGAGGTACGGGCCACCCTGGCCGCTCTCGGCCCGCTGGCGGCCTCCGTCCGCTACCACTGCGCCGACGTCACCGACGAGCAGGCCGTCCGGTCCGTCGTGGCCGCCGTACGGGAGCGCCACGGCCGGCTGGACGGCATCGTCCACGGCGCCGGGACCCTGCGCGACGGCCTGCTGGCCGACAAGCAGCCGGCCGCCTTCGCCGAGGTGTTCACCACGAAGGTGACCGGCGCCCGAAACCTCGCGGCGGCGGCCGCCGAACACGGGTCGGGGCCCGCCCTGCGCTTCCTCGCGCTGTTCGGCAGTGTCGCCGGGGTCTACGGCAACCGCGGCCAGAGCGACTACGCCGCCGCGAACGACGCCCTCGACAGCCTGGCGCACGCCTGGTCCGCGTACCTCCCCGGCCGGGTCCTGTCCGTCGACTGGGGCCCCTGGGTGGCGGAGGCGGGCGGCATGGTCACGCCCGAGCTGGAACGCGCGTACGCCCGCCGGGGCATCGCGCTGATCGACGCCGAGGCCGGGACCGCCGCGTTCCTCGACGAACTCGCCCACGGCAGCGACGTACAGGTGGTCCTGATGGCGCAGGAAGGCGGCGGCGATGAGTGAGCGGGGACGCGGGCGGCTCGGTCCGCGGCCCACCGACGCGGCGATCGTCGGGATGGGCGCGGTCTTCCCGGGGGCCGCCGACCTGGCCGCGTACCGACGCAACCTCCTGGCGGGCGCGGACGTCATCACCGAGGTGCCGCCGGGGCGATGGGACCCGGAGGTGTACTACGACCCGGACGGCGCGAGCGGCCCCGCGGCCGGGGACCGGTTCTACTGCCGCCGCGGCGGCTTCGTCGACGGCCTGGCCGCCTTCGACCCGACCCGGTTCGGGATCATGCCGGCCGCCGTGGAGGGCGCCGAGCCCGACCAGATGCTGGCCCTGCACGCGACGGCCGAGGCGATCTCGGACGCCGGCGGCGAGGACCGGCTGCCGGCGGACCGCTCGCGGATCGGGGTGGTGCTCGGCCGGGGCGGGTTCATGGGGGTGGCCACCGCGCGGCTCGACCAACGCGTGCGGACGGCGCACCAGTTGGCGCAGACCCTGCGGGAGCTCGCGCCCGAGCTGGACGAACGGCGGATCGCGGCGGTGCGTACCGCCTTCCAGGACGCGCTGGGACCGGAGCGGCCCGATGCCTCGATCGGGTTGGTGCCGAGCTTCACCGCCGCCCGGACGGCGAACCGGCTGGACTTCCGCGGACCCGCCTACACCCTCGACGCGGCCTGCGCCTCCTCCCTGCTGGCGGTGGACCAGGCGGTGGGGCTGCTGGCGGGCGGACGCTGCGACGCGGTGGTCGCGGGGGCCGTCCACCACTGCCACATCGCCACCCTGTGGAGCGTCTTCACCCAGCTGCGGGCGCTCAGCCCGAGCGAGCGGATCCGGCCCTTCGACCGGCGGGCCGACGGGACGCTGCTGTCCGAGGGGACGGGCGTGGTGCTCCTGAAGCGCCTCGCGGACGCGGAGCGCGACGGCGACCGGATCTACGCGGTGATCCGCGGTACGGGTGTGGCGGGTGACGGCCGGGCGGCGAGCCTGATGAGCCCGCTGGTCGCCGGTCAGGTACGGGCGCTGGAGCGGGCCTGGCAGGACGCCGGCCTGGACCCGCGGGCCGCCGACGCGCTGGGCCTGCTGGAGGCGCACGGCACCGGCACCCCGGTCGGGGACACGGCCGAACTGGAAACCCTGGCCCAGGTCTTCGGCCCCCCGGACGACGCCCGCTCCGGCTCCGGTCCTGGGACCGGAGCCGGGTCCGGGATCGGCTTCGGCTCCGTGAAGTCGATGCTCGGGCACACGATGCAGGCCTCCGGCATGGCCGGGCTGATCAAGGCGGCCCTGGCCGTGTACGAAGGGGTGCTCCCGCCGACCCTGCACCTGGCGGAGCCGCACCCGGACCTGGCGCGGACCCGGATGCGGCCGGTCACCGTGGCGCAGCCGTGGGAGCGTACGGCGGGGCCGCGCCGGGCGGGGGTCAACGCGTTCGGCTTCGGCGGGATCAACGCCCACGTGGTGCTGGAGCAGGCGCCGGGGACGGCCGCCGCCGCGGCCCCGGGCCGCCGGGCCGCTCCCGCTCCCGTACGCCGCTTCCTGCCGCTCGGGGCGGCGCAGGCTCCGCCGGGCGGCGCGGGCGGGCGGGACGAGGTGCTCCGGCTCGCTGCGGACACCCCGGCGGAGTTGGCGCGGCTGCTGGCGGCGGGCTCCCGCTCGACGGGGGACGGCCCGTGCCGGCTGGCGGTGGTCGGGCCCACGCCGCAGCGGCTCGCGCTGGCCGCGAAGGCGGTGGCGCGGGGGCGGGCCTGGCGGGGGCGCGGCGACGTGTGGTTCACGCCGGAGCCGCTGGGCGGGCGGCTGGCGTTCCTGTTCCCGGGTCTGGAGCCGGAGTTCGCGCCGGTGCTGGACGATGTGGCGGACCGGTTCCGGCTGGCCGCCCCCGCGCTGAGCCGGGGCGCGGACCTGGTGGAGCGGGCCCTCGACGCGCTCGCCACCGGCCGGTTCCTGGCCCGGGTCCTGCCCGAACTCGGCATCGTGCCCGACGTGCTGGCCGGCCACAGCCTGGGCGAGTGGGCCGCGATGGTGGCCGCGGGCATGTACCCGCAGGAGGCGGCCGACGCCTTCCTGGACTCGCTGCGGCCGGGCTCGCTGAAGGTGCCCGACCTGGTGTACGCGGCCCTGGGCTGTGGGTCGGCCCGGGCGGAGGCGGCGCTGCACGGGGTGCCGGGGGTGGTGGTCAGCCACGACAACTGCCCGCACCAGTCGGTGGTGTGCGGGGACCCGGCCGGGGTGGCGCAGGTCCTGGAACGGCTGCGCGCGGACGGGGTCCTGGGCCAGGAACTGCCCTTCCGCTCGGGGTTCCACACGCCGATGTGGGAGCCGTACCTCGGGCAGGTGCGGGCCGCCTTCGAGCAACTGCCGCTGCGGGCGGGCTCGGTGCCGGTGTGGTCGGCGACGACGCTCGCACCCTTCCCGGCCGAGCCGGAGGCGGTGCGGGAGCTGGTGGTACGCCACCTCCTGGAGCCGGTCCGGTTCCGCGAGCTGACCCTGCGGCTGTACGAGGACGCGGGCGTGCGGAGCTTCGTGGCGCTGGGGCCGGGCAGCCTGCCGGGCTTCGTGGAGGACACCCTCCGGGACCGCGGGCACCTCGCGGTGGCGGTCTCGGCGCCGCGCCTGTCGGGCCTGGCCGCCCTGCGGCGGGCCTGCGCCGCGCTCTGGGCCGAGGGCCACGCCCCGCGCTGGGACCGCCTGACGGCGCCGCGCCGCCCCTCGGACGGCGCTGCGCAGGCGCCTGACGGCGCGGCGGCCCGCCCGGCCTCAGACCCCCCTGCCGCGCGCCGTCCCACCGTGCAGCTCGACCTCGGCTCCCCCCTGGTCCACCTCCCGCCCGCGGCCCGTGCGGCCTTCTCACACCCCGGGCCGGCCCCGTCCCCGGCCTCGCCGGCTCTCCCGCCGCTCTCTCCCAACGGCGGGGCGCCCGGCGCGGTGGGCGATCCGGCGGCATTCCGGCCGGTCCTGCTGTCCGCGCTGGACGCCGTCCTCGCCGAAGCCGACGCCGCCGCCCGGACGGTGGCCGAGGCCTGGGCCCTGTCCCCGACATCCCCTCCCGCGGCCCCGACGGGCCCGCGACAGGCCGCCGGGGAACCACCCGCCGCCGCGGAGGCCGCACGGGCGACCGCCCCGGACAGCAGCCCGGCGGGCGGGGCGCACCCGGTCCGGGGCGGCGGGGGCGGGACGGAGACGGCGCGCGTGCTGCGGCTCGGGCTGGACACGCTGCCCTGCGTCCGCGACCACTGCGTGTACCTGCAACCCGACGGCTGGGCCGAGGACTCCGACCGGTTTCCCGTCGTGCCCATGACGACCATGCTGGAGCTCGCCGCCGACGCGGCCCTGCGGCACGCCGCCGAGGGCGCGGCCGCCGTCCTCGGCTACGAGGACGTACGGGCCCTGCGCTGGCTCCCCGTCGCACCCGCCGTCGACGTCGACGTCCGGACCCGGGACGAGGGCGACGGCCGGATCCGGGTCACGCTCGGCCCGTACGCCTCCGTGGTCGTCGTGCTCGGCCGGAGCCACGGGACACCGCCGGGCCCCGACCCGACACCCCTGCGCGATCCCCGGCCCGCCCCCGTCAGCGCCGACGCCCTCTACCGGGACCGGTGGATGTTCCACGGCCCCCGCTTCGCCGGAGTGCACGCGGTCCACACCGTCGCCGCCGACGGCATCCGCGGGGAGCTGCGCGCGCTCCCCGCCCCCGGCGCTCTGCTCGATGCCGCCGGGCAGCTCTTCGGGCACTGGATGCAGCTCGAACTGCCCGTCGACCGCCTGGTGTTCCCCGCCACCGTCGACCGGATCCGGTTCTACGGGCCCCCGCCCGCCCCGCAGGCCCTGCTGACCGCCACCGCCCGCATCCGGGAGGTCCGTGACGTGACCGTGCGCGGTGATCTCGAACTCCAGGACCGCAGCGGCCGGGTGTGGGCCCGGATCGACGGCTGGACGTACCGCCGGTTCGGCGCCGACGAGCGGGTGTGGCCGATGAAGTTCACCCCCGAGGTGTGCGGCATCGGCGAGCCGCAGCCCGCCGGCTGGTGTCTGGCCCGGCGCCGGTGGGCCGACCCCGCCTCGCAGGAGCTGGTGATGCGCCGCTACCTCGGCGCCGCCGAACGCGCCGCGTACGAACGGCTCGCGCTCCGCGCCCGCGGCCCTTGGCTGCTGGGCCGGATCGCCGCCAAGGACGCCCTGCGGCAGCTGCTGTGGGACGGCGGCGCCGGTCCGGTGTTCCCCGTGGAGGTGCCCGTCGGCAACGATCCGGCCGGGCGCCCCGTGCCCGAGGGCCCGCTCACCCGCGGCCTGCACCTGTCGATCTCCCACAAGGACCGGATCGCGGTGGCCCTCGCGCACGCCTCCCGGCCGGTCGGCATCGACGTGGAGCCGGTGACCGGCGATCCCGGCGCCCTGCTGCGGGTCGCCTGCTCCCCCGGGGAGGTCCGCCTCGCCGAGCAGCTCGCCGACCGCGAAGGCACCGGCCTGCCCGCCGCGCTCACCGCCCTCTGGTGTGCCAAGGAGGCCGCCGCCAAGGCGGCCGGCACCGGGCTCGGCGGCCGTCCGCGCGAATGGCGGGTGACCGACGACCCGGCCACCGCGGCGCTGCGGGTGCTGTCGCCCGAGGGGCAGCCGTACCCCGTACGGACGAGTCTGCTGCCCGAGGACCACGTCGTCGCCTGGACCGCCCACCCCGCGGGGTCCTCCCCCGTTCCCCTCACCCTCACGGAGACCAGTCATGGCCACTGACATCCTCGCCGAGATCACCGGCATGCTCGTGGAGATCGTCGGCGACGAGTTCCTCCTCGCGGAAGAGGTCACGATGAAGACGACGTTCAACGAGGACCTCGCCCTGGAGAGCATCGAGTTCGTCGCTCTCGCCGAGCTGCTGCACCAGCGCTATGGCGCCGAGGTCGATCTGATGGGCTTCCTCGCCGAGAAGGACATGGACGCCATCCTCGCCATGTCCGTCGGTGAGCTGGTCACCCACATCGGGCGGGTCACCCACGCCTCCCTCGCCCAGGCCTCCCTCGCCCGCGCCACGACGGCCCGCCCGGCCGCCCCCGCAGCGTCCGCCGGCTGAGCCCGCCATGGCCTTCACCACCGCCAACGCCCTGCGCTTCCACGTCCAGCGGCTCCCGGCGGCCGCCGATGCCCCCGACCGGCCGGTCGTGGTCTTCCTGCACGGGCTCGTCGTCGACAACCTCTCCTCCTTCTACTGCCCCCTCGCCGTGCCCGCGGCCCGCGCCGGCCACGAGGTCGTCCTCTACGACCTGCGGGGGCACGGCCGTACCGAGCGCCCGGCCGCCGGCTACGACAGCCGTACGGCCGTACGGGACCTGTTCGCGCTGCTCGGCGCGCTCGGCCTCGGGCGGCGCCGACTGCACCTGGTCGGCAACAGCTACGGCGGCACGCTCGCCCTGCACGCCGCGCTCGCCCGGCCCGAGCTGGTCGCCGGGCTGACGCTGCTCGAACCCCCGCTCAGCGGCGCCTGGGTGGAGAACATGGTGGACACCCTGTCCGCCGCCGCGCTCAGCCTGGAGGGCAGTGCGGTCCCCGCCGAGCTGCTCGGCCTCAGGCTGCGCAAGGCCGCCCATCTGACGGCGATCGCCGACGACCTGCTCAACCGGACCAGCCTCGTCGACGACATCGCGGCCAGCCGCACCTTCACCACCGCCGACTACGCCCGGCTGCGCTGCCCGCTCCTGATCGTGTGCGGTGAGCATTCCGAACTGGTGCCGGGCGCATTGGAGCTGGCCGAGCACGCCCCGCGGGACAGCACGGCCGTCGAAATCCTGCCCGGTCTCGGGCACGACGTGCTGAAGGAGAGCAGCGGCTCCCTGCGCAAGGCCGTCCTGGCCCATCTGGACGCGACGGCGGCTGCCGCGCACGCCACCCCGGGGGGAGTGCTGGTCCGGTGAAGGTGCTGTTCACGGTCCCGCCGCTGGCGGGGCACGTCAACCCGACGGTGGCCGTCGGCGCCGAACTCGCCGCCCGGGGTCACGAGGTGGCCTGGACTGGGCCGAGCGGTCCGCTGTCCCGCCTGCTGCCCCCGTACGTACGGATCCTGCCGGCCGGGGAGGACAACGGCGGCTACGCGGCCCTGCACGAGCGCTGGCGCGATCTGCGCGGGGTCGGAGCCCTGCGCTTCCTCTGGGAGGAGGCGCTGGTGCCGCTGGCCCGGGCGATGGTGCCGGGGGTGACGGAGGCGGTCCGCGCCTTCGGCCCCGACCTGCTCGTCGCCGACCAGCAGGCGCTCGCCGGTCCGGTGGTGGCGCGGCGGCTCGGGATCCCCTGGGCCACCTCCGCGAGCACCTCCGCCGAACTCACCCGGCCGTTCGCGGACTTCCCGAAGGTCGGCGAATGGGTCGCGGGGCAGATCTCCGGCTTCCTCGCCTCGTGCGGGGAGGAGGACACCGGCTGGGACCCGCGGTTCTCCGAGCGGCTCGTGCTGGTCTTCTCCACCCCCGAACTGGTGGGCACCGGGGCCGGCTCCCCGCCGCACCACGCCTTCGTCGGCCCCGCCTTCGGGGCCCGGCCGCCCGCGCCCGGCTTCCCGTGGCAGCGGCTGGATCCGGAGCGGCGCCGGGTGCTGGTGTCGCTGGGGACCCTCAACCAGGAGGCCGGCGGCCGGTTCTACGACGCCGTGCTGGCGGCCGCGCGGCGGCTGGCCGGCGAGGTCCAGCTGGTCCTGGCGGGGCCCGCCCGACTGGCCGGGTCGGCACCCTCGAACGTGTTGGTGCAGGACCGGGTGCCGCAGCTGGAGCTGCTGCCCCATCTGGACGCCGTGGTCTGCCACGGCGGCCACAACACCGTCTGCGAGGCGCTCGCGCACGGGCTGCCGCTGGTGCTGGCGCCGATCCGGGACGACCAGCCGATCGTGGCCCGGCAGGTCGTCGAGGCGGGCGCCGGGGTCCGGGTGCGGTTCGGCCGGCCCCGGGCCGAGGAACTGCGGGACGCCATGACGGCCGTGCTGGACGAGCCCGGCCCGCGCCGCGCCGCCCGGCGGATCCAGGCCTCCTTCGCCGCGGCGGGCGGAGCCGCCGCCGCGGCCGACCGGTTGGAGAAACTGCTGTGAACCCTGTCCACGCTGCGAGCCCCGTGACCTCCGTGTTCTCCGGGAGGCCGTCGGTGGCGGCCGGGGTCCGGTGGACCTCCGCGGCCCTGCTGGTCGCGCTCGGCGCGGGCACCGTGCGCGCCCGGCGGCGCCTGCGGGCGCTGCCCGCCCTGCCCCCGATCCCGGCCTGCTCGGCCGGGGTGCCGCGCGCCGCCGGGTGGCGGCTGCTGACCGCGCGGGGGGTGGAGGCCGACCCGGCGACGTTCCTGGCCGCCTGCGCGTACGCCGACCGGGAGGGGCTGCGGGTGCTGGACCTGCTGCCGGGGGACCTCGCCGCCGAGCGGGTGCTGGGCCTGCTGCGGCTGGTCGATCCGGCCCGCTACCGCGACGACCGCCTGGGCGAGGGGCGCGGGGCGGGGTGCGCCGTGCTCGTCTCGGAGGAGGTGCTCGCCCGGGCCGGGATCGACGGCGAGGTGGGTGCGGGCACCGGTTCACCCGGCCCGGACCGCGCCGAACTCCTCTCGCTGATGCGCCGCTTGAAGGAGTACGCGGCCGACGCCACCGGCCTGGCCGTGGCCCCGGCCCTGTCCGGCGGGCGGCCGGCCCCCGACGCGGACACCGGCCCGGTGCGGGTGGCCGAGCTGCGCGCCCAGGGGCTGCCGCCGGGGGCGCTGGCCGCCGCGCAGCTCGCGGGCCTGGCCCTGCTCGCCACGGTGGCCGGGCGCCAGGGCCGGTGGGGCGCGGCCGCGGCCGGGCTGTACTGGCTGCAGCCGTACCTCGCCCTCGGCGGCCCCGGGAGCCCGCTGCGGCCTGCGGACCTGGCCCGGGCGACCGCCGCCCGGCCGGTACGCTCCCTCGGCGCGGCTCTCCGTACGGCCGCACACGCCGCACGACCGCGGACGCCCACCGCGGCCGACCGGGCGCGGGTGGCCGCGTACCGGGCCGATCTGGCCGGCGGCACCGACCGGTTCCTGGAGCCGCGCCGCCCGGACTGCCCGTGGTGCGGCTCCCGGCGGCTCACGGTCCGGGTGCGGGTGCCGGACCTGCTCCAAGGCAAGCCCGGCCGGTTCACCCTGGAGCAGTGCGGGGCCTGCGCGCACGTCTTCCAGAACCCCCGGCTGACCCCCGAGGGCCTGGAGTTCTACTACCGCGACTTCTACGACGGCCGCGGCGGCGAGGGCGCGGGCACGGTCTTCGGGCGGCTCGGTGCCTCCTACCGGGCCCGCGCCGAGATGCTCCGCCCGTACGGCGGCGCCCCGGCCTCCTGGCTGGACGTCGGCACGGGGCACGGACACTTCTGCAACGCCGCACGGGCCGTGTGGCCGCAGACCCGCTTCGACGGGCTCGACATGGGCGAGGGCGTGCGCGAGGCCGAGCGGCGCGGCTGGGTGGAGAGCGGGTTCCAGGGCCAGTTCCCGGAGTTCGCCGAGAAACTGGCCGGCCGGTACGAGGTGGTCAGCATGTACCACTACCTGGAGCACACCCGCGATCCGCTCGCCGAACTCGACGCGGCGGCCGAGGTGCTGGCTCCGGGCGGGCTGGTGGCCATCGAGCTGCCGGATCCGCAGTCGCGGATGGCCCGGCTGCTGGGATCCGCCTGGCTGCCCTGGTTCCAGCCGCAGCACCAGCACCTGATCCCGGCCCCCAACCTGCGGGAGGCGCTGGCCGACCGCGGGTTCACCGTGCTCGCCGAGGAGCACGGCCCCGCCCACCAGGGCAACGACTTCTTCGGCGCGGTGGCCCTGACCGCGACGCGCCTGGCTCCTGATCCGGACCGGCCCTGGGGCCCGCCGGCGACACCGCGCCGCCGAGCTGCCGCCGCGGCCGTACGGGCTGCGGCGCTGCCCTGCTTCGCCGGTGCGGCGGTGCTCGACGCGGTGCGCACGGCCGCGGCCCGGCGGTCGGACGGCGGCAACGCCTACCGGATGCTGGCCCGCAAGGTGGGGCCGTGACCGGCGCCCCGGTCAGCCCGCCGGTGGGCGGCAAGGGTCCCGACCTCGCCCGCCGGGCCACCGCCGACCCGCTGTTCCGGCTCGTCGCCTACGCCCTGGAGTCCGCGCACGGCCGGGCCCCGGCCGCCGTGTGGAGCGCCCCGCACGCCTTCCACCTGGGCTCGCCGGGGCGGGTGGCGGCCGCGGGCTGGCCGGTGGCGGCCGCCGCCGCGCCGCGCTCCGACGGCGTGGTGCGGCTGAGCTCGCTCGGGCATCCCGCCGACAGCTGCGAAGTGCCGCTGGCTCCGGACGGGCCGCCGTCCGCCGTCCCCGCCTGGGCGGCCCGCCCGTACGCCCTGCTGCGGGCGCTCGCCCGCGCCGGTTACGGGCGCGGCGGGACCGACCTGCACGTTCAGGGCTCGCTCACGGCGGCCTCGGGGCTGGCGGTGGCGGAGCCCGCCGACTGCGCGACGGCGCTCGCGGTGGCCGACGTCCACGGGGACGGCCGCGGCGGGGCACGCGGTCCGGCGGGTGGGGAGCCGGACCGTGCCCGACTCGCCCGGCTGCTCGCCGAGGCGCTGCCGGGCGGTGACCGGGCCCTGCACCGGGCGGCCCTGTTCGCCCGCCCCGGCGAGGCGCTGCTGGTGGACCGGGACGGCGAGAAGCCGCCCCGGTACGTGGCCTTCGACCCGGCGGCCTCGGGCAGCCGGCTGGTGCTGCTGGCCGTGCGCGGGAGCCTGGCTGCGGCCGACCGGCCGGCGGCGCTGGCCCGGGCGGTGGACTGCGCCCGCCGGGCGGGGGCGCTGAGCGCATGGGCGCCCGGGCCGCGGCCTGGCCGGAGCGTGCTGGTGCTGCTGCCCGAGACGCGTCTGACGGCGGTCCGGGCCGCGGTGGCGGAGGACTTCCGCGGCCGGGGCCGGCCCGTGCCGCGCTTCTTGAACATCGCCGTGGCCGGAGCGGCCCGGCGAGAGGGGTGACCCACACCCGTCCCGCACCACCGAGATCGAGGAGGAACCGCTCATGCCCTCACCCAAGGCCGTCGCGAGACGCCGGACCCGCCGGTCCGCGCTCGCGGCCGGGCTCGGCGCGCTCACCTTGCTGGGCGCCTTCACCGTGGCCAACTCACAGGCCGCGGACGGCAGTACGGGCGCCGCGTACGCGAAGGCGCCGTCGGCGGCCGCCGGCCTGCCGACGTACGACCACGTGGTGGTCGCCGTCTACGAGAACAAGCAGTACGGGGAGATCATCGGCAGCGCGAACGCCCCGTACATCAACCAGCTGGCGAACGGCGGCGCGAGCCTGACCGGCATGAAGGCGTTGACGCACCCCAGCCAGCCGAACTACTTCAACCTGTTCTCCGGCGCCACGCAGGGCATCACCGGCGACGGCTGCTACACCGCGCAGTCGATGACGGCGGCCAACCTCGGGCAGGAGGTGATCGCCGCGGGGAAGACCTTCGCGACGTACAACGAGGACCTGCCGGCCGAGGGGTCGACGGCGTGCAGCAGCGGCAAGTACGCGCAGAAGCACAACCCGTGGTTCGCCTTCAAGAACGTGCCGCTGAACACCGGCAAGACCTGGTCGCAGTTCCCGCAGGGCAGTTTCGCGGCGCTGCCGAACCTGTCCTTCGTGGTGCCGAACCTGTGCAACGACATGCACGACTGCGCGGTCGGCACGGGCGACACCTGGACGAAGACCAACCTGGACGCGTACGCGCAGTGGGCGAAGACCCACAACAGTCTGCTCGTGCTCACCTGGGACGAGGACAACTACCTCGGGTCGAACCGGATCGCCACCGTGTTCCACGGGGCGAACGTGAAGACCGGCGCGTACTCCACGGCCTACAGCCACCACCACCTGCTGCGCACCCTGGAGGACCTCTTCGGCACGGCGACGCACGCGGGGAACGCGGCGAACGTCCAGCCGATCACCGAGGTCTTCGCCGGGTCCACGGACCCCACGCCGACCCCGACGCCCACGCCGACCCCCACCCCTACGCCCACCCCGACCTCCGGTGACCTCAAGCTC
>NZ_JBWKCE010000036.1:0-8045 GCF_056436685.1 Streptomyces sp. NPDC043680
GGCCCGACCCGACCCGACCCCGACCCGACGCTGCTCGATCCCGCCATCGGAGGCAGTCAGTCGGCCCGGACCGCACGCGGCTGCACCGGCACACCACCGCAGTTGAAACGGGACTGCACCCAGTTGAAACGGGACTGCACGCAGCTGCACGCGGCTGCACGCGGCTGCACGCGGCTGCACGCGGCTGCACCGGCACACCGCCTGGAGTTGAAACGGGACTGCACGCGGCTGCACCGGCACACCGGCACACCCCCAGGTTGAAACGGCACACCCCCGGATGGGTACACCACGTCCGGCACACCCCCGTCCGGCACACCCCCGGGATGGGTACACCACGTCCGGCACACCCCCGGGATGGCCTGGCGGGATGGCCTGGCGGGATGGGCGACGGCCGGTGGAATGACAGGCGGGATGACCAGGACGACTTCACATGAACTCCGAACTCACCTCCCCCATTCACCCCCAACCAGCAAAAGACCACCGGGTGATGGCTCTGCGGATTGGCCGCCTGCGCCGGAGCAGCCACCTCTCCGTATATGGGGGCCGGAGGTCGAGACGTGTGCAGACGGCAGGGGGCGCGTACCTCGGATTCAGTTGGTCTGATCGGCTGTGTCGAGCTCTGGAGGGTTGCTGCTGGCGACAAATCGGGGCTCGTTACCGGTGCCTGATTTTGTGCCAGGTGGGTGGAACCGGAGGAGCGGCTGCACGGACCCGGGGTGCCTCGCTCCCTCCTGTGCGTGGCTGCCGTCACCTCAAGGTCCCTCGGTCATGGTCGACAAGAAGGGTGCGGGCTCAGCTACTTGAGTTGTGGCGTACGCCATAACCTGACGTTTTGCCCGTTTGTGCCAACGATTTAAGTGTGACGTGTGTCACATGATGCAAGGTGCTCCAACAGGGGTTGAGTCCCTGGAGGTCTAGACATCCGTGGAGCTAGCCCAGTAAGCGGAATCCAGCACATCAGCTTGCTATGCATCCTTGCAGGGGCCCGGAGGGGATCGTCATGATCGTTAGGCAGGGTGTGGCGCAGGCCACGTGGCTCGAGATAGGTGGGTCGACCACCGCGCCCGGCACCGCTGCGGAGAGGATTGGCCCATGACCCGCCCGATGCTGACCCAGCGGGAGGCCGCCGACGCGTGCGGCGTCAGCCGCTCCACCATCCGCCGCCGCCGCGAGGCCGGTGACCTGCCCGGCTCCTACGAGGACCCCAAGCGCGGCTGGATGATCCCGGTGGACGCCCTGCTGGCCGCCGGGTTCCGACTCAACGCCCCCGCCCCGGCGGACCAGCCCGACCCGGCCCCGGCCGAACCCGCCACCCCGGCCGCCGGCGACCGCCAGGACGCGGGCGCCCTGCGCGCGGAGCTGGACCGCATCCGCGCCGAGCACGCCCTGGCCCTGGCCGAGGCGCGGTACGGGCGGCAACTCGCGGAGGCAGAGGCCGAGCACCTGCGCCGCGAACTCTCGGCGCGGGCCGCACACATCGCCGACCTCCAGCGGACGGTGGAGGCGCTGATGCCCGCCCCGGAGCGGACCGCGCTCACCCCGCCGCCGGGCGGCCCGACCGTCCCCGGCCAGACCCAAGGCGAGCCGGCCCCCACAGCGGAACCGCGTCGGCGGTGGCGGTGGGGCGGGCGGCCCTGACCCGGTAGACGACGGCGGGCGGCACCCCGACCTAAGGGGTGCCGCCCGCCGTCATGTGCCGGGTCAGGACTGGGCGTCCATCATCAACTCGAACGACGTCGCCTGATACCCGTCCAGCAGCCGACCCGCGGCCGCCTTGCGGATGTCACCGGCTGCGGTCTGCCCGATGTTCAGAACGCCCATGATGTGGCTGAGCGGGACCGCCCCCACCTGCTCGTCAGCCCTGTTCGGGTCGACTCCTGCGGCCAGGAGCATCCGCGCCACCTGCCTCTCGTTGCGCTCACGCGGGGACAGGCGGGCGTAGTCCTCGGCCTGCTGGGCCCGCGCCTCGACCATCGCCGCCTCGTACCGCAGGTCGGCGGCCGCCTTCTCGGCCTCGGCGGCCGCCTTCGCCGCCACCTTGATGTCCGCCTCCGCACGCTCCGCGTCCGCCTTGGCCCTGACCTCCTCCGCCCGCCGGCGCTCCGTCTCCGCCTTCGCCTTCACCTTCACGAGGCGCTGGCGCTCGGCCTCCGCCTCGGCCCGCTCCGCCTCCTCGGCGGCCTTGGCCGCCCGCAGGCGCGCGGCCGCCGCCTCCTCCGACTCCAGTGCCTCGGCCTCCACCTGCGCCTGTCGCTCCACCGCCGTGCGGAGGTGCGCCGCCTTCGCCTTCGCGGCCGCCGCCTCCGCCTCCGCCGTCGCGCGGGCGGCCTCCGCCGCCGCCTCCGCCTTGGCCTTCGCGGCCTCCGCCTCGGCGGCCGCCGTGTCCTTCCGGGCCGCCTGCTCATGCGTGGCCACCTGGACGTCGGTGTCGTCCGCCAGCTTCGCCAGAGCGTCCTCCTTGGCCTGCCGGCGCAGCCGCTCCGCCTCCGCACGCTCGCGTTCCGCCTCGACGCGGGCCCGCTCCGCCGCCTCGGCGCGCCACCTCGCCGGGAGCGCCAGTGCCTCCTCCACGGTGTAGCCGCGGGGCGCCATCGTCATCGGCAGCAGCTGCACCTCGGTCGCCCGCGACAGGTCTCCGCCCAGCTCCTGGGTCAGCCACACCCGATAGCCCTCCAGCGCCTGCTCCCGCTCCACCATCTCCGGGTAACTGCGCACCACGGCCAGCCGCATCCGCCGGTACAGGCGCGCCGTACGGACCGGGGACAGCACCCACCGGTGCAGTGGGACCCGGTCGCTCGCCGTGCCGTCCTCCAGCTGCGCGGCGTGCACGATCAGGCGCCGGGCGCCCTCCACCCCGACCACGAACAGAACCGGCATCAACGCGTGCCACAGGATGCGGACCGGGCCGGCCACCTGCGCGCCCTCGGCGGCCGCCTTCACCACGGTGCCCGCGGCCGCGTTGATGAACACGGTGGCCGCGGTCATGGCGTGGGCGCCGAACCTAAGCAGCGGCCAGGGGATACGGCGGCCCGTCAGGTACAGGTCCAGCGCCAGGAACCCGACGATCGCGCCGTCGATGCCGATCGGGATCCACGGGGCCAGCCACGGCGCGAACCCGGCCGCCTCGGCCATCGCGGCCAGGGTGCTGTACGACGCGGCGAACCCGATGATCGTGACCGGGATCATGCCGATCAGAGCGGCCGTCGCGAGCAGCCGCGCGACCCGACGGGGCACTGCGGCCCCACCCTGAGGGGCGGCCACCGTGGCCGGGTCCGGGTGGCCGGTGGCCGGGGCCACGGCCACCCCCTGGCCGCCCTCCCCCGGCCGCCCCCGGCCGCCCTTACGCGGCGGGGGCGGAGCGCCCTCCGGTCCGCCCGGAGCACCCGGCCACGTGGCCGGAGTGGCCCCGGCCGTGGCCGGAGTGGCCGGGGCCACGGCCACCCCCTGGCCTACCTGCTGGCCGTCCGTCAGCGTGTCACTCATCCCGGCAGTCTCCCCCCTCTCACGCGGAGCCGGAGCACCGCCCCGCCCAACCGGAGCGGTAGCCGGTCCTACCGGAGCGGCGTTGGTCGGTCCGGGGTGGGGGCCGGGCGGGTAGGTTGCGGTGTACGTCACGGGGACCTCCGTGGTCGTGGTCGGGATCGCATTGCGGTCTCGGCGGGCGCGGGCCGGGAGCTTCCTTCTCCCGGCCCGTCGTCGTGTCAGGCCCGGTTGCCGGTGTGGGCCTTGCCCCACCACTTCGCCGTCGTGTGCGTGACGAACGTGTTGTTCGTCGTGGTCGTGGTCGTCTGCTGCGCGCGGCGCCCGGCGGTGCCGAGCACGGCGACCAGGGCCAGCGCCCACAGGACGCCGCTGGAGCCGATCGCGGCGAGCGGGGCGAGGATCTGGCCCAGGCCGTAGCCGACGCCTGCGGCGGCCGCGCCGGTCCCGGCCCCGGCCGCGAGGACGAGCTGGGCGCGGGAGTCGATGAGGGGCTGCGGGGTCAGGTCCCGGGGCATGGTGGCCGGCACCTGGGCGAGCAGCGCGTCGGCCTGAGCGCGGGTGACGGGCGTCATCGCGCCGTGCCCGTCCGGGACCCACACGACGGCCTCCGGCTGGTAGGCGGGGGCGGGCAGATAGGTGGGGGCCGCCGGGACGGGGAGGTGCCGACCGGTGGCGGCGGGGTGCGGGGCGTAGGGGTGGGACACCACACGTCTCCTCACGATAAGTAACTGTCAGAGGGATGTCAGAGCGAGGGATTTCTGACAGTCAGAGCGACTGTCAGGGCTGTCATCAGCGGTTTTCCGTGACTTCTCTATAGGCCCCGGGCGGGCCTGACTGTCGAGAGTCAGGCCCGCCCGTGACTATCAGGACGTCACTTTCCGTGATGGCTAGGCAGGGACGAGCGGGGACTGCACGATCGTGTAGGAGCCGTGGGCGTCGTGGCGCAGGACGCCCGTCTCCACGAGCCGCTTGAGTTCGCCCTGCATCCACGGGCGCTTGCGGCCGGCCGCGACGGTGGCGGGGATGAGGTCGGCCGGCTCGAACTCCAGCCGGTTCGCTCGCACCCAGCCGTCCAGCTCGACGTAGAGGATGTGGCGGGCCTCCTCGGTGGAGCAGCGGTCCCGCACCTCGAACTCCATGCCGCCCTCGGGGTCGGCCTCGGGCACCTCGTCCTCCAGGCCGAGCCCGGCGTAGTCGGCGTCCGGCTCCGGGTCGGCGGGGATCTGGCCCATCACCTCGTCGTAGGCGTCCTGCAACTCCATGGCGGCCTGCTCCTCGATGTCGCTCATGTCCTCGACCTCTGGGTCGTAGTGGGCGGCGTCCGGGACCGGAGCGGCCACAGGTCGTGCCGGAACCCCGGCGGTGGTGCGGTTGGTGCCCCGGTGGGCGCGCTGGGCGTAAGCCTGGCCCAGCGCCGTCGCGGTGACCTCGTCCAGCGGGTCGCGGTAGGGGGCCGCCTCGGCCACCAGGGCGGCCAGCACGTCCCGCTCGGTCAGGCCGGAGCGGGCCTCCATCGTCCAGCGGCCCTCCGGGATGCCCATGCCGGTCGAGAACGCGTACCCGGGCCGGTCGCTGCCCCAGGCGGGGATGGCGCCGGCTGCGGTGACGCGGTCCGGCAGACAGAAACTCGCGTCGCCGGGGTCGTCCACCCCGAAACACGCGGTGGCCTGGAGGTTCGCGCGGACGTCGGTGGAGACGTTGGTCCAGGTGGCGCGCTGGAGGCTGACCACCAGCCAGATCCCGACCGACCGCGCGGCGCGGGCGATCTTGTCGAGCTCGTCAAAATCGGCGAGGTCGGCGGCCTCCTCCAGCCACACGCACACCGCGTTGAGGGAGGACTCGGGCGTCCACTGGTCCAGGCCCTCGGTGGCGAGCTGGTCGCCGCGGGCCTTGATGGCGGCCGGCAGGCTCTTGAGGAGCCGCTTGGCCTCCTTGCTGTCGGTGATGAACCAGTCCAGGCCGTCCCGGATGTGGCCCACGGTCTGGCGGCCCTTGGCGACGTCCACCAGGAACACCGACATCCGGGCGCGGGTCATCAGGTGCACCAGGACGCTGCGGGCGAACTCGGACTTGCCGGCGCCGGTCACGCCCATCACGAGCAGGTGCTGGAGGATGTCCGCGCCGAACGGGTCGATCAGCCACGCCTCCCCGTCCGCGTACAGGCCGACCGGGATCGGGTGAGTGGGGAGCAGCCCCAGCGCGGACGGCATCGCGAACGGGACACCGCCCTTGAGGAGATCGGCCACCCGCATCGAGATCGTGCCGCGCGCCGCGTTCTCCGGGTCGGGGGTGACGATCACCCCGGACGGCGGGACGTGGAGGGCGGCCGCCACCCGCGCGGTGGTGCCCTGCACGTCCTCGATCGTCTTGCCGGGCTCGACCTCCACCCGCGCAGCCACGGTGCCCTTGCCTGACCCCTTCGGCTCCTTGACCTTCACCTTCTCCCAGCCGATCGCCTCGGCCAGCGCGGCCAGACCACCGGAGTTCTCCTCGGCGGCCTCGCCGGCCGCGCCGTTGCGCATGATCTGCCGCAGGTTCCAGGAGAGGGCGAACAGGCCGCCGCCCATCAGCCACAGGTCAAGCATCGGCCGGCCGAGCGGACCTGCCGCCGTGGCGGCGGTCAGCCACCCCATCCCGGCCGCCACCGACGTGGTGGCCTGCACCCGCCGGAACTTCGCGAACTTCGAGCCGCCCGGGGTGGTCTTCCACACCACCCCGGCCATGGCGGCCCCACCGATCGCGAGACCGGCGGACGCAAGACCGGCCGACAGCGGCGCGTCGCCCCACATCGCGTTCGTCGCGTACCCGGCCACCGGCGGCAAGAGCGCCGCGCTGACCCACGGCGACACGTACGGCACGGCCTTGCCCACCAGATAGGCGGCGATCCCGGCTCCGCCCCGGCCGACCGGCACGACCTCCGTCGACGGCACCGCCGCCGGCGCGGCCGCGGCTGCGGCCGTCTTCCTGCGCCCGGCCATCACTCGTCCCCGATCGTGAACTGCCGACGGGGAGCCGTCTTGCCGGACCTGCGCTGCTTCGCCTCACGCTCCGGCCGCACGAAGTGCCGGTCGAACGCGTACGCCATCTTGAGCGCCCCGACACCGAGCGCCTTCGCGGCCTCCGCCGACACCTTCAAGTGCGCCGAGACCAGTCGCGCCTTGACCCGCGACGACGCGCCGAACGTGTACCACTTCCCCTTGTAGGTGGCCAGCGCCCCGTTCACCTCCTCGGCCCGCATCCCGAGGATGAGGTGCAGCTCCCGGCCCAAGTGGTTGATCGCCTTGGCCAGCGCCAGGATGTCCTTGTCGGAGCGCAGCTCGATCCGCTCCACCTGGTAGATCAGGCGGTCACCCTGGTGACGCTCCGACGAACTACCGCCGACCGACGTGTTCCCGGCGCCGCCCTGGCCGCCGTTCCCGCCCCCGCTGCCCTGGCCGCCGTCGCCCTGGCCGCCGAAATGCACGTTCAGGTTCCGCGTGGTGCTCCTGCTCCGCGACCGGGAGTTCGTGGTCCCGCCGACAGGACCGGCCTGGTCCTGCGGCGGCGTGTACTGCGGCTGCGGCGGGGCCGACTGCGGCGCGTACTGCGGCTGCGGCGGCACGAATCCCTCGTCGGCGGCCCAGTTGTACGGCCCCGTGGACGTCGTCATCTCAGTTCTCCTCGTGGATGGTGGTGGAGCCGAACCAGAGCGGCAGACGGATCTGCACGAGGTCGGTCTCGGGGTCGTCGCAGGCATCCTCCGCCCGCTCGATCAACTCGTGGGCCGCCATGAACCGGGCGGTCGCCAGAGCGGCGTAGACGTCGGTGGGACCCATCCGGGTCCGGGTGAGGAGCTGGAGCGCGACCCTGCCGACACGGGCCAGCCGCTCGAAAGCGGCCATCCCCCGATCCAGCAGCGCGATACGAAGCTGTCCGTACATCAGCGCCGCCCCGTTCCACGCGCCGTGACGACCCAGCCGACCGCCACCACGCCGAACACGAGGGCGGTGGAGACGTTCAGCAGCACCTGGTTGGCGGACAACGCCGCCCCGACCTCGATCCCGAGCAGGAACACGGTCACCAGCCGCACAACCGCCCACATCCGCGCCGCGCCGCCCATCACTGGCCCCCCGCCAACTGCGCCTGCCGGGCCAGCTCGGCCGCCATCCGGGCCGCCGACTCCTGCGCGGCCAACAACGCGTCCTGCGCCGCCTGCCGCGCCGCCTCCACCGCGTCAACCACCGGGTCGTTCACGACCACCCCGAGCAGGCGGTACACGGTGCGATGCGAAATCCTCTTCATGTCGGTACTCCCTCGCCATCACGTCGGGTCCGACAGCCAGTCCGACGCGCCAACGTCGGACCGTGTCCCATGCACTTGATGCGCCTGGGCACAGACGGCCCCTGGCGCCAACCAGGGGCCGTTCTGGCTGATGTGACATGACGTTAGGGACTGACGACACGACTGTCAAGATGGTTTGCATGGCTCGGAGTCGCCCCCGAGGGCGTACTTCTTGACACCGATAGCCTGTAATGAGGCATCAGATCGGGAGGAGCTGACCATGAACGCGAGCGCCATCGTGG
>NZ_JBWKCE010000036.1:8142-15649 GCF_056436685.1 Streptomyces sp. NPDC043680
CATGCACTGCCTGTCGGATGCTAAATCGGCAGGCAGTGCATGGCGTAAACACAACGAGCCCCGCCGTCACGGCGGGGCTCGATGGTCCACCCCGGGCCTGGACCGCCCGGGAGGAGAAGCACCTACGCACTGCAAGGAACGGGAGGTGCGCTCACTGATGAGCGTACGTGTAGTGGTACACCAGGCACCACATGGCCTGGGTCACGGCGGCGGGTCCACCCGAGCGGGGGTGACTCGGTGATGGACGACGACAGCCAGGAAGTGGAGTTGTACGGCCCCGAGGACGGCGGCCTCTACAGCTCACAGCTCAAGGACTGGATCCCGCTCTGCGCGCAGCTGGGGGACTCCGCAGTCCGCCTGTACTGGATCCTGCGGGCGCTGGTGGTCGAGAAGCACGGCCCGGTGCGCAAGCTCACGATCATGGAGCTGTGCTACCTGCTGCCCGCGAAGCCGGTGAAGCCGGGGGAGAAGGTCAAGCCGTCCAGCGTCGGGCGGATCCGGATCCTGCTCCGAGCGCTTACGGCGGTGGGGCTGGTGACCACGCCGGACGGGAAGCGGCTCAAGACGTCCTCGCGGGTCAAGCCGTCGGGTGGCGCCCTGCGGATGCGGATCAACGACGCACCGCCCCGCGGCTACACCGGCCCACGCAACGCGTTCGCGGTCCTGGACGCGGTGAGGGCGCCGGCCGCCGAGGCAGCACAGAAAGTTAGCGAGCACCAGGCCACGCAGGAAGCCGCGCGGAGGGCCGCGAAGAAGGCGCAGGTCACGGGTCAGATTTCTGGCCCGGACGGTAGCGCGGGTCAAAAATCTGACCCGCCTGGTCAAAAATCTGACCCGCCTGGTCAGAAATCTGACCCGGATTCCGGGCCTGACCTGCAAGATCGCGAACCCCCGTTCATTCCTTCCGCTAAGTCCTCCCGCTCAGCCACCCCCGTCCGTCCGTCCGTGTCTGTAGGTAGTGGCATGCGCGAGGACATGGACGGAGGGACGGACGGCGGCGGCGGTGTCATCGAAGACCAGAAGCAGCCGCAGCTGGGGGGCAGGGAAGCAGCGGCGGCTGACGCTGCGCCGCTGAACGACAACGGCGCAGCAGCAGGGGGGGCCGTCTCTGGCGAGGGTGGTCCGGCGGAGTGCCCAGCGGTGCCCGAGACGCCGGGGGTGCTGCTGCTGGCCGAGATCGGGGCGTGGCACCCCGAGTACCTGGTGACCGGTCAGACGCTGGCGGACCAGGGCTTGGTGGTCACGGGAATGCTTGCCGCCGGGTGGAAACCTGCGAGCATCCGGCAGGTGATCACCGGTCGGCCGCTCCCGGTCCCGATGACGCACACGGTCGGCGCGATCATCGCGGCGCGGCTGCGGCAGGCCGCGTCTGGCCCGGCGCCGAGCCCGACCGCGTCGTGGGGTGCCGTTCCCGCGCAGGGCGGCCCCGCGGACAGTCCGGTCGATCACTCCAGCACCGCCGTGGCGGGCCGCACCGTGGCCGAGGCCTTGGAGCACCGGGCCCGGTACGAGTGCGCCGAGTGCGGACGGCCCCCGGCGCCCGGGATGGACCTGTGCGGGGCGTGCGCGGGCTGGCCGGCCTGCACGACCGGCTGCGGCCGCCACTTGGAGCACGGAGGCATCTGCCCGGACTGCGCCGAGGCCGCCGAGCACGCGGGCATCCCCGCCCAGGCCGCCGAAAACGGCATCTGCCCGGGCCACGACGGCCCGTGCGGGCGCCCGGTGGCCACCCTCGGCCTGTGCGGCCGGTGCCGGGTGGCGGCCGAGGTCGCCAAGCGGCAGGCGGAAGCCGAATGGGAAGCCGCCCGGACGGCTGCAATCGCCGCAGCTGAGCGCGCCGAGGCCGGGAAGATGACCCAACCTTCCCCGTTCTAGCCGCTGTACGCCCCGCTGAGCGCCTCACAGCCCGTTCCGGGCCTCCAGGTCGCATCGGTTCCTGAAAGTCGCTCAGCGGGGCGTATGCGGCTTCCTGTTGCGGACGGTGCTCCGGTGACGGGGCATCCGCGCGGATCCGGCGGCTCCCGGGCGGGGGCCTGGACACGGTTACCGGTTACCGGTTACCGGTTACCGGTTACAGGCCAGGGGCGTCGGCCTGACCTGCTCTGATCGGTGTGAACCCGCGTCCGCAGGACCGGTAACCGGTAACCGCGCAGTCAGGGTTGGGCGGCGCGTGGATCTGGCGGGGCCAACGCGCGCGGCGCCCCGCGGGGGAGGTGTGTCCCCGGGGTGCTTGGCAGGGCCGGGGCCTACGGTGCCGGGGTGGATCACCAGTACGCGGGCCGGCGGCGTGGCTGCCGGAACCTGAAAGACCCGCAGCGGGAGTTGGCCGAGCTGCTGGCGGCGCGGGCGGAGCGGTTGCGGGCCGAGGCCAGCCGGGACGGCGGAGACGGGTTGTCGGTGGCCGAGGCGGTGGCCCTGGCCGCCGTCCAGCTCGGCCTAGAGCCGCCCGCGGCCGTGCCGGCGCCCCGGGCTGACACCTGACGCGTCACCGGTGTCACACGGGCCGTCGGCTGGTGTTACACAGGGCCGGTGTCACACGGCTGACCAGGGCCGGGCGCCCGCACCCCCGCCCCTGGCCCGGGTGTCACACGGGCGTTCATCATCGTGTTCATCACCACGCCGCGGGCCGCGATCCGGGCGGGACCCACGGCGCGAGTGCAGGCGCGTATGCGCGCGAGGGCCAGGCGGCCGGGCCGGGGAGCCATCACCGCCATGGTGACCGCCATACCCACCGCCACGGCACCGCCCTGGGACGGCTGTGTGGCGGTGCCCTGGCGGTCCGCGGGGCGGTGGGTACGGCGGTCAGCGTCCGCCCCACGGCCCGCTGAGCGTCCGCTGAACCACCGCTGGGAGCCCGTCAGCCAGCAGACGGGAAGAACTCTCCAGCGGTCGCTCAGCGGTCGCTCAGCGGATAGTTCGGCGGGTGCCGGACGGGACCGTGGCGTGCACGCGTGCTGCATCCTCGTGTACACGGGGCCAGTTCCGGCCGGCGTCGTCCAACGCGTGCCGGACGTGCCGCGTGCCGTGCGTGCCGCCCGCGCGAGGCTGTCGCGTGGCCGTGTCGCGTGGGCCGCGGTGTCGGCGCGACACGGGCCGGGTGACCTGCGGCGGGAAGGTCCGGGCCCCGGGTGTGCGACAGGCGCGACAGCCTGGCCGCGACAGGGGCTGGCCGCGGCCGTTGCCCCCGCCCGTGAGGAGCACTGAACCTCTTCCTGGCTGTCGCAGAAAGAGGTGTCGTCGCGCTTGACAGGCTTGCCCACCGGGCTTGACCAGGCACGATGCTCAAGATCGAAAAAGTGGGGGTCCCACTCCCGGTCACACCTCCGGTGTAACTCCTAGTGCACCTCTACGTGCAACCCTCCAGCCCCCTTCCGGTGCAACCCCGTCCGGCCGGGCGGGGATGGGGCCGGCTGCGACCGCCGGGACCGCGCAAGGGGGTGCCGTACGGAAGAAGTCGGCCCCCACACGCCCCCTTGACCATGGGCCCTGACCTGCGATTTCACCGCTCGCCGGAGGAGGCTGGGGGCAAGTTGGAGAGCAAGTTGGAGGGCAAGTTGTGCGGCAAGTTGACGAGCAAGTTGCAGGGCAAGCCCGGTCGCGGAGGCCGGGGCGCCCTGGGCAAGCCTCGCTGCTCGCCCCGGGCGGAGTTGGGCAAGCCCTGCTGCTTCGGCCCTGGGCAAGCCCTCGTTACCTCCGGTGAGGTAGCCGGGTAGCAGGGCCGTCTGCCCTGGTCAGAGCCGGTAACAGGGCCGGGGTAACAGGTTGGGTAACCGGGGCGGGTAACAGCCGGCCGCCGAGGCTGGGCAAGCCTGGGCGGACCTGGGCAAGCCTGGGCTTGCCCAGGTCCCAGCGAACAGGGTGAGCACCCCTGGTGAGTACCCCTTGACCACCCCCGCCCGGCAGACGTTCCCGCAGGTCAGCGCCTATTGACCAACTAGGGTGAGCACCCTGTGAGTACCCCTGGTGAGCGGGGTGAGCCCCCCGCCCGGTTTCCCCCTTGACGTCCCGGTGTGTCCCCGCTGGTCAAGGGGTCAGCCGTTCACGGCCGGTGACGAGGCGTCGGTCAGAGTTCGCCCGCCTCGGCGCCGGAGCCCAGACGGCGTCGGCCGGCGGCGGACGCGGGCCGCGCGGGTGCGCCGGGGTCCTCGGCGGTCGGGTCGGCCAGCTCGGCGGCCAGACGGGCCCGGCGGGCGGCCGGAGGCGCTGGGGGAGTAGCGGGGCGGGGGCCGGTGCCCAGGGGGCGGCGCTCGATCATCCCGCCAGTGTGGCGCCTCGGCTTCTCCCCTGCGGAAGGCGATGTCCCCAATCTGAACTGGGGACATCGGTGCCTTGATCGGCGGTGGGGAGCGCTGGTTGAGTGTGAGGAAGGTGTCCGCGCGACGGCGAGGACAACGATCGTTGCTTTCGAAAGGTGACGCTCCGCGCTGCTGGGCGGTCTGCCGGATGACCTCGATGACGTATTGGTCGCGGCAGTGATGGTGGCGTCGACTCCTTGGAGTCGACATCGATCCTGCCTGGACTTGTTCTCTCTTCCTGGGCATGGACGGTGCTTTCGGCACCGTTTACGGCCCCTCATCCCAAGCTGGTCAAGGGGGGAGGGAGCGTTCTTATCGCAAGGTCGCGCCAAACGTAGGTTCGAGCGAAAAGACTCGCTGCGGGGCGGTCGTCTGGCGCGGTGCTGGTGGGGTGACCTGCGCGTGGTGCGGGGTGGTGGCGCGGGCTGACGTGCCGTGCTGCAAAGCACGACTCGCTCCCGGCGACATCCAAAAAAACCCAAGATTTAGTGGTTGGAAGCGCGTGGCACGCCCAGAAGTTGTGGTCCCTTTTTCAACGGGGCGGGTGACTGCTCGTAGAATGGGGTCACTTGCCAGGGGCTCCCTCCTTGTTGCTTCGCCGATTCGCGGTGAAGGCCCAGCTCATGGGCGTCTTGGGAGCACCTGGAGGTACGGATGGCGAACGCGCTGGAGAACAAGGAGCGGGACGAGAGGCGGCTGTCGATACGGCAGGCGTTGATCGACTGGTCTGCGGTCGTGCCGGTGCTCGTCAAGCTGGTGGAGTGGTGGGTGCAGAACGTCTGACGGCGTTGTGGACCCGGACGTACGGCAGGAGCTCAGCAGTGAGCCCGGCCGAGTGATAGACGGCCGGGCCCAGTAGCTGCGCCACCTGCGAGGGAGGGCCTGATCTGGTTGCACCCAGGTCGGGCCTTCTCGTGCGTCGGGCAGTGCCTGACGCACCTAGGTTGACACATATAAGTGTACGCGAGGGGGGGTCTGGGGCCCCTTATCCATGCCTGCGCATGCGTACAGACGGCCCCGGCGAGAAGCCGTTATCGAGCATCTGGGTGCCGGCGGCTTAGGTGGTGGCGGGGGACTGGGAAGCATCGTTCTTGAGCTCGGGCAGGGCCTTGAGCAAGAGGTTGCAGAGCGCGAAGACCGCTTGGGGGTCGTCCGATTCCTGAAGGGCGGTGAGCGCGGTGGCGACGGCAAGGTGGGTCACGTCGAGGGGTGGCCTGCTCGCAGTGGCCACCGACTTGAGCAGCTGTTCCTCGGTGTCGCCGCTCAGCTTGTCGGCGTGAACCAACAAGAGGTCGACCGCGACCCGGATCAGGGTGTTGTCGGTGATGATCTCGTCGCGCTCCTGGCGCGCGCGGACGACTTGTCGGCGGAGCGCGGCCAGGGAACGGAGCTGGTCCCGGCGCAGGCGCGCTTCCTTGCGGTCCAGGGTTGCCCAACGGGCCTGTTGCTCAGGCACTTCGGCGGCCGACGGAGCAGGAGTCGCAGGCGCGGGTTCCGGCTTCGAGGCTGGGGCGGGCGGGCGCCTGGAGCGCGCGGTGCGGTGCAGCTGGTGTACGCGGCCGGTGCGGGGCAAGGGGCCTCCCAGAAAGTGGGGCGGCGGGGACCCGAGGGAGGGACGGGGCCGGCGCCCGCAGGGAGCCGAGGGACGGCTCGGTGCATCACCAGGCCCAACAGCCCGGAGAGGTGAAACGTCACGGCGCCGGCGCTCGATCATCTGGCCAGTGCCCCCGGGTGTTCCTGGTGAAAGTGTTCGGGGCGGGTACTGGTCCCGGCCGCCCCTCCGATGGCCGGGACCCCGCGTGGCTGTTGTTGCTACTGGCGCCGCCGGAACAGGGCGACCAGGGCCACGTAGAAGGCGCCGGTGCCGAGGGAGGTGTCCGCGGGGTCGGCCCAGGAGGGCGCCAACCTGATCAGGAGGCCCGCGCCGATCACGAGGACGGCGCCGAGGGCCAGGAGGAGAAGGTTGCGTTGGCGTCGCAGCCGGGCCAGCTCCTGCGCGTCGGTCTCCGAGGCCTGGGGGGCCTGAGGAGCCGGGGTCGTGTTGGTGGTGCTGCTCATCGTGGTGGTCCTTTGGTCGGGCCAGCGTGGTGCCGGGGCTGTCGGGTGGAGCGGGAGCCACTGTGCGAGGGGTGGACGGCGAGGTCGAGTTTTCGCGAATTTCCGTTCCGTGCCTGGTCGGAGGCCCTTTGGGGCGGCTGGACGTAGATTCGCGAGCGCTTGACACGGCATCTGCGCGGTCCGTTGCAGAGGTGAGGAGGTGGCTCTCGTCGCGCCTGATTGCGTGACGTTGGTCAGCACTGTGGGACAGGCGCGGGTTAGCCCCGCAAGCCCCCCGGCTGAACCGCGGGGCCGGGCTCGGAGTCTCTGCAAACCAGTGCGCCCCACCGGACGTTCTGACGCTCGACTGGCTGCTCGGGGGTTCAAGCAATGCCGGGTCTGTTTGATCAGACTAGGTGAACTTTATGAAATGCCACAATACGGACTTTTCAGGCTTGAATTCAGGCTTCGCGCGGCGAAGTCAGGATGAATAGTGGGGCCTCTGAGATGCGAATATGTGGGTTATTCAGCCCCTCTCGCTAATTCCTCAGCGCGACGTTCTAAATTCTGCTCTAGCTACTGACGACCCATCAGTTATGTGTGTTTTGGTGGTTGGTGGGGTGCGGCTCCCAACTTCGAAGCCCTGCGCGCTGTTGTGAGGGGCGTTCTTGACGGGCCGGTCTCTGGGGGAGTACAGGCAGTTGGCAGGGCTGTAGAGGGCCCGTGAGGGGTATTCCGGGGGAGAGCCCCGGGGTTGGTCCGGGGGAGCGTCATTGTGGTCCCGCACCCTTCCTCGGGTGCGGGATCCGGTCTGGTGGGGTTGACAGGGCCCTTTCCCCGCTGGGATGCTGACTGAGCGTTACTAAATCAAGAGCGGAGCGGGTCACCAACCAAACCGGCCACCCTCCCTCGTTGCCAGCCGCCCGCGAAGCGGGCCCAGGGCCGGGGAGCGAAGCGACCGGGCCCCACAGCCCAGTAATCCCAAGGGTCCGCGAAGCGGGCCCTCCCCACCCCAAGGGGTCTGGAGCGCAGCGGAAGACCCCGAGGCCAAGCCCGCGAAGCGGGCGCCGGCCCGCCCCGCGCGAAGCGCGGGGCCTCACACTCCGTCACCAAGGGCGCGCAGCGCCCGCCTTCCCTTCCAGAGCGCGCAGCGCTCTGGGCCCCGCTCCGCGGGG
>NZ_JBWKCE010000037.1:0-15301 GCF_056436685.1 Streptomyces sp. NPDC043680
CGCCAAGGCGTGCGCCGTCTCGCACGAGTCAGTCACTCGCAATCGAACACCGAGGTCACGCTCCGCGATGGTTCCCCAAGATCTGTGCCAGAACCGAGAAATAACGGCACTGTGGCACGAGCGGGTCGTCTCTGTCAGGTCAAGACGACGCAGCCCAGCCGCTCCAGCTCGCTGAGGAGCGGTAGGGAGGGATCGACCCCGTTCCAACGCAGATCCAGCTTCTCCAGCGATGGCATCAGGGCGAGCCAGTCGGGCAGCTGGACGACGTGGTTGCTCCGCAGGTCGATCTGACGCAGTCGCGGGAGGCCGGCGAGTGGCTCCGGCACCTCGGTCAGGGAGTTCTCGCGTAGGTCCAGGTGACGCAGGTCGTGCAGCTTGGCTGCTGACGGGGGCAAGTGGTCGATCGCGTTTCCTCGGAGCCACAGCTCACGCAGGCAGCGGAGCTGGCCGATGGCATCGGGCAGGGCGGTGAGCTGGTTGTGCTGCGCCCTGAACTCGATCAGGCCGCTCATCCCAGCGATGGTCTCTGGCAGGGTGGTGAGGGAGTTCTCACCGACGTTGAGGTAACGCAACCGGGCCAGGTTTCCCAGAGAGTCGGGGATCCGAGACAGCTGGTTGTCATGCAGGTAGAGGCAATCGCTGAGCTCTGTCAGCTTGCCGAGTTCTTCGGGCACCGACGTCAGCGCGTTGTGGCCCAGGTCCAGGGTTTTCAGCCGGTGGAGCTGCCCGATGTCCGGCGGGAGGGCCGTGAGTCCGTTGTCCGCGAGGATCAGCACATCGAGCTCGGTCTGCCTCCAGACCGACTCGGGCACCTCGCCGAGCTCTTGACGCCACAAGTTCAGTGTGGGCCTCACGGCCATCTCCCCTTCGTTAGCGGTCTGGGCTCCGATTCTCGTCCGGGACCTCCCTCCACGGCGACGGGCCGGCAGACAGTTGGGACAAGATCAACTCACCTCGGCATGTTCGGCTCGGGCGCGGGTGCCGGCGAGGCGGTAGGAGTCGGTTCCGGTTTCGATGATGGTGCCGTCGAAGGTGAGGCGGTCGACGATGGCCGCGCAGAGGCCGGGGGTCGGTGAACGTCTTGGTCCAGCCGCCGAAAGACTCGTTGGAGGCGACAGCAAGTCCCGACGTCACCCCCATGCGTCGCAGCTGAGCGAACGCACGTCACCGACCTTGTCGGCCCCAGGCGGCGGCCGGCTCAGTCGGCGTTCTCGAACGAGGCACCGATGTTGTTCCACATGAAGGCGTCCTTCCAATCCGGTCGCCCCTTGGCCCAGCCACTCAGCGCGACGATCACCTTTTCCTGGGAGACCGTCCGGGTCCGGTAGTGCTCTGCCGCCGTCCCGTCACGGAACTCCAGCTGATAGGTGTTGTCATCCCTCAGCCACACCTGCACATACCAATCGCCAGCCACCTCATCGTCGTCCCGCTCGACGATCACGAAGGCGTTGCCCCTGCCGAGGTTCGCCACCATCCGGCTCAAGGCCGTGGGGCCCGGATTCTTCACCTGACGACCGTGCTCGTCTCTCGCTTGCAGCATGGCCCGATCATCCCCCACAGCTCTGACACCGGTCGAAGAGCAACCAGGTCACGCCCACTCTCGCTCCCCACATTCCCCAGTTGGTTCACGCAGTGAACCAACTGGGGCGAAGAGTAACGCTGAGGAAAATTCGGGATCGGCATCAGCTGATGGCGCTTCCTGAAAACGGCCACCCCCTGCTCGGACCGGCCCCAGAGTCGCTCGCCCTGAGCCCCACGTGGACGAGGGCAGTCGAGGGGTTGCGGCAGCCGAGAAATCGTCACGTTGCCGGGGCCTGCATACGAAATCCTCTGGTCCGTAGGTTCATCAGGGTGATCAGATAGACGCGTGAGCCTTCTTCGTGGCGGGACGGCCGAGGTTGTCGTGCCGTGCCGGTCCTCGTCCGTGACCTGACGCCCGCTGATCTGCCGGCCTGTACGTGGTCCTGTTCGACCGTCCATCTGGTGCACGTGGGACGGGAATTGGAGCGCGCGGAAGCGGGGGAAGTGGACTACCTGGCGGTGTGCACCCCGGCCGATGTCCCGGTCGCGATCGGAGGCGTCGATTACCAGGTCACCCCCGGCGCAGGCACACTGTGGCAGCTCGCGGTGTTCCCGGCCCTGCAGTCGTGTGGGCTGGGCACCGTCTTCATCCGGGCCGCGGAGGACCGCATCAGGTCACGCGGCCTGCGGCGTGCCGAGCTCGCCGTGGAGGAAAGGAATCCACGGGCTCGGGCCCTGTACGAGCGACGGGGCTATCTGATCCATGGCCGTCGGCCGGATTCCTGGGACGTGCAGGCGCCGTACGGTTCACTGCGCAGGTACGAGATCATGTGCACGCTGATGGGCAAGGACTTGTCGTAGGGGGACGCCGCGTGGCGATGGAAGTGTGGGGACCGCTCTTTTCACTCGCAGGCGTCGCTCTCGGCGGTGGCCTGACGGCGCTCTCCCAGCGAGCCACTCAGCGCTCCGCTGAACGGCTGGAGGAACGCCGCCAGACAGCGGCCGCCAGCGAGGCGCGCCGGGCAGAACAGATGCAGGCGATCAAGGACTTCATCGCCTGCGCCCAGGATGCCGAACGGGCGGCCTACAGCCGTCCCGAGGCATGGGGCGATGACGAAGACTGGAACAGTGCCGCTTCGGCTGCCATGACCCGGCTCTGGATCGCTGAACGGCACCTCGTGCTGCTCGGTGACGCGGGCCTGCACGCCCCTGTGCACGCATACGGTCGGGCCCTCAACCAGGCCGTGTGGCGCGAGATCGGCGGCGTCGAGGTCAACGAGCACCTTGAAGAACACAAGATCGCCTTTATGACCGCAGCACGCGCCAGCCTCGCCTCCCCGTGAGTCCAGGCAACCGGGACCTGGATGAAGGCCACAAGCGGCAGAAGTCAGCAACAGCGGACACTGGCAGTCCAGGTGCCATGTCAGCCGCAGTCTGTCAGACCTATGAGCCTCGCACGCCGTCTTCGCAGGTAGGTGGGGTCGACTGTGAGCCTGTGAGGCGGGAGCTCGCGCCCGTGCTTCCGTACGCCCTGGCACCTGCCCGTCGGCGCGGATGACGATGGAGTCATGGGCGAGCACTACCAGGACCAGGACGCCGCCGCCGAGCCGCCGCTCAGCGCCGCGCAGGCCCGTGAGGTGACGGCGGGGCTGCGCGAGGTGATGGACGATGTCCGGCGCTCTGTGGCGGTGCTCGCCGCCCGGGTCCGGGACGCGCACGCCGCCCGCATCTGGGTGCCGTTCGGCTACGGCTCGTGGGAGGCGTACTGCGACGCGGAGTTCGGCATCAGCCGTGCCCAGGCGTACCGGCTCCTGGACGTCGCCCGCGCCCTGGCCGCGATTCACGGCGCCGTCGCCGCCGGCACCGAGATGTCTCGCACGCCAGACACCGGCCCGGCCGCCGCGGCCGCGCTCGACTACGGCCTGTCCAGCGGGTCCTGATCGCAGCCTCCGGCCGCAGCGGCGACGTTGCGGAGCTGATCACCCGCCGACTCGTCACGCTCGCCCACAGCGGCCTCCAAGCCCTGGATGAGCCCACGGTGCGCGCCGTGGTCCGCCGGGGGCCGTCCGCGACGTCCGTACCGCTCCGCCCCCGCCGCCCACCGATCCGCCGGCGGACCCGATCGTCACCGCGATGCGCGCCGTCGTCGACGACCTCGTCACCAGCCCGTACGTGATGGGGGAGCTGATGCTCGAAGTCGCCCCGGCCTACCTGTCCGCCGAGCAGGCCGCCGACGTCCTCGCGCTGCTGTGCGACCAGATCGGCGAGGACCGCGAGCACGGCCTCCTGATGAACCGGCGTCGGCCCTGACCACCGTCACCGGGACGGTGTGACCGGGTTGACGAGGTGGGCCGCCGGTCTTGTCCGCGTACGCCCTCCTCTCCACAAGACGCAGCACCCACATCCAGCAAGCTCGGCGCGTCGCGGAAATGTCCGAGGTGAGCCAGCGGTCACCCTTCGGTCCGTCAGCGATCACGCGGACGAACCGAAGGGTGACCGCGCTCCCGGCAAGCACCTCCTCGCCCAGGGCGTCACACCAGCAGGGGACCGCCGCAGCGTTCGGCGCCGTCCTTCATCGCGATCAGGTTGGCCACCACGTAGGAGATCTGGTTCCTGGCGTGCCAGTCGGTCGGGAAGTAGGTGACCAGCCGTGAGTTCTGGAATCGTGCCTGGATCTCCGGTACGAAGGCGCGGTATTGGTCGTCGGTGTAGTACCAGAACGAGTTCTCGTTGTAATAGGCGACATGTGTCGGGTCCTGGTAGGCGCCCCGGCCGTCTGAGCTGGGAGTGAGGGTGAGGAGCATGCCGCCCGGTGCCAGCAGGCGGTACAGCTCATTGATCAGCGGAACCTTCGCGGGTACGTGCTCCAGGAAGTCCACCGCCCGGAGCAGACCGACCGAGTCGTCCGGGAGGTCCAGGGGCCCGGGCAGCGTCGCAACGATGTCGACGCCGTCCCTTGCGTACTGGTCCACTCCCAGGTAGCCGGGAGGCTTGCGGTGTGCGGAGCCGAGGTCCAGCGCGAGCAGCCCGCGCCGCTTGGTCCAGGCCAGCGCGTTGGCCTCGATGTATTTGTCGTACAGGGCGACGGTCTCGCGTTGGATGTGCGCGTTGATCTCGGTGTCGCGCTGGGTGTTGTCGGGATGCATGCGTTGCATGTACAGGCATCGGGGGATGCGGTGGAAGTCACCGGCCTGGAAGAGACGGCACATCAAGTCCTGGTCGTCCAGCACCGTGCGCGTGGCGTCGTACCCGCCGACCTGCTCGTACGTGTCCCTGCGGAACGCCCGCACATGGTTGGGCGCGTACCAGATGTACGAGACGTTGTGCGGCGTCGGTGCCATGGCGATGGCTTGCAGGAGGCGGCGACCGTCGACGTCCACCTCCTCGTACTGCCAGCCGTTCGCCTCGTTGAACCGTGTGTCGTCCCGGCTTCCGTCCTCGGTGATCTGAGCGGTGTGGCTATAGACGAAGACGACGTCGGGGTTTTCGTCGAAGGCCTTCGCCAGCTCCGCCAGGCAGTCCTTCGCCAGCAGGTCGTCGTGGTCGAGCTCGACGAGGACCTCGCCGCGCGCCACTTCGCAGGCACGGCGTTTGGCGGCTCCAACCCCCCGGATGTCGTCCGCGACCTCCAGCCGGACACGGTCGTCAGGGCGTTCCGGCCGCCATCGCGCGCCGTTGTTGAGGAGGACGATCCACTCCCAGTCGGAGCAGGTCTGCGCTTGCAGGGTCGCGAGGCAGTCGTCCAGGAAACGCGGTCGGTGGCTGGCGGTGAAGACGGAGAACCTCGGGGTCGGGGAAGAAGTCATCCTTTGGTACCTACCTGAGTGGCTGTCAGTGCTGCGCTCGCGGAATCCCGGAACTCCTCCGGGACGAACTGTAGAAGCGACGGGTCGGCGCGGACGGCGAGACCGAAGGCGTCCTCGGCCTCTTCGTCCCGACCCTTCTTCGCCAGGGCCTGTCCAAGGTGCAGATGGGCCGTGGCGGCCTTCGGGTTGGCGCCCACGATGTGCCGCAGGATCGCGATCGCCTGATCGGTGTGGCTCGACTCGATCAGAAGCGCCTTGTTGTAGAGGGCCGACTCGAAATGCGGGTCGATCTTGAGGGCGTGGTCGTAGGCCGCGCGTGCGTCGGCTGTCCTGTTGTCGTACTGGGCGATGACGCCGAGGTTGTACCAGGCGAGTTTGTTGGCGGGGTTCACGTTCAGGTCCAGGACCTGCCGGAAGCTACGCGTCGCCCCGGAGAAATCCTTGTTCTCGCCCTGCTTGGTGCCCGCTTGGAGCAGTGCCTCCGCCCGCGCGGCACGCTTGGCCGCAGGTGATTCGGACCCCGACGCAGTCGAAGCAGTGGTCTTGGGGTCTCCTGCGAGCAGCTGGACCCAACCGGTCACCGCATTGGCGACCACGACTGCCGCGGCGAGTCCGGTCCACACTACGATCCGCTTTTTCACAGGGGCCTACCTCACCGATCCGGTAAGGCGACTGAGTCGTGGCGGCAGGGGCAAGCCCCGTTGGCTGCACGGACGAGGCCCCGGGGGCCATTGCGCAGTGCGGCCGCGCCCGCCGGCCTGCCGGGCAAGAGACTTCACGGCTCCGGGATTCACGGCGCGCATACCGCGTAGACGGTGATGGTGCGTGCGTCGTCCGCGGCAGCCTGCCAGCCGGTAGCCGGAGAACCCCCGATAGGACGGCTGATGACCATCTCGGCAAGGCCCACCCCATCGGTCATGTAACCGCCGCCCACGGCGAACCTACCAGCGGGGCACAGGACAACGGCGTTGCCTGTGGAGCTGGTTGCCGTGACGACCGAGCTCTGCGCCCCGGGGCTCATGCCCTGGACCCCCTGGAATCCCTGGCTGCCCTGGAAGCCCTGAGGGCCTTGCGCACCGGGGCCGCCCTGACTTCCCTGGGTACCGGCACCGCCCTGGAACCCCTGATTGCCCTGAGCGCCGACGCTGCCCTGGCTGCCTTGCGTGCCGGTGCTGCCCTGGGCGCCCTGCGCGCCCGTAGCACCTTGGCCGCCCTGTGCGCCGGTCCCGCCCTGGAATCCCTGTTGTCCCTGAAAACCCTGGGTGCCCTGGGCTCCGGCGCCGCCCTGGAACCCCTGGCTGCCCTGATTGCCCTGCGCGCCGACGTTGCCTTGGCTGCCTTGCGTGCCGGTGCTGCCCTGGGCGCCCTGCGTGCCGGTGCTGCCCTGGGCGCCCTGCGCTCCGGTGCCGCCCTGGAATCCCTGGTGTCCCTGGAACCCTTGACTGCCCTGGTCCCCTTGCGCCCCGGGGCCGCCCTGATTGCCCTGACTGCCCTGCGCGCCGGAACTGCCCTGCGTGCCCTGCGAGCCCGCGCCGCCTTGGGGGCCTTGGGCCCCGGTATCGCCCTGGGCGCCCTGCGCTCCGGTGCCGCCCTGGAAGCCCTGGCTGCCCTGGGTGCCCTGGCTGCCCTGTGTGCCGGTGTCGCCCTGGAACCCCTGACTGCCTTGGCTGCCTTGTGTGCCCGTGTCGCCTTGGAACCCTTGACTGCCCTGGACTCCGGGGTCGCCTTGGCTGCCCTGGGCGCCCTGGGCGCCGGTACTGCCCTGACTGCCCTGGCTGCCGACATCGCCTTGACTGCCCTGGACTCCGGCGCCGCCTTGGAAGCCCTGGCTGCCCTGGAACCCCTGACTGCCCTGGTCCCCTTGCACACCGGTTTCGCCCTGGCTGCCTTGGCTGCCCTGGAAGCCCTGGGGGCCGGGGCTGCCCTGACTGCCCTGCGGCCCATCTCCCGAACCACCCGGGCTGCCCTGCGCACCCTGGAAACCCTGCGGACCGAGACCACCCTGAGCACCCTGGACACCGGCGCCGCCCTGGACACCGGGGCCACCCTGGAAACCCTGGCTGCCCGTGGCCCCCGGCGTCCCCATGTCGCCTTGCGTCCCCTGACTTCCCTGACTGCCGGAACCACCCTGGTTGCCCTGCAGACCCTGGCTGCCGATACCGCCCTGACTGCCCTGCGTGCCGGTCTCGCCCTGGCTCCCCTGGGTTCCGCTTCCCTGGGTTCCTTGCGCACCGGTGTCGCCCTGGAACCCCTGACTGCCCTGGGTTCCTTGCGCACCGGTATCGCCCTGGAACCCCTGACTGCCCTGCGTGCCTTCGCCGCCCTGGCTGCCCTGCGGGCCGGCGTCCCCCTGGCTGCCCTGGGCTCCGTCGCCGCCCTGACTGCCCTGGCTGCCCTGGGCTCCGTCGCCGCCCTGGCTGCCCTGGACTCCGATACCCCCCTGGCTACCCTGCGGCCCGGTACCGCCCTGGCTGCCCTGCGCGCCTTCGTCGCCTTGGCTGCCCTGGCTGCCCTGCGAGCCGGTGCCGCCCTGACTGCCCTGGACTCCAGCACCGCCTTGGCTGCCCTGGCTCCCCTGCAGGCCGATATCGCCCTGGCTGCCCTGGGCTCCAGCACCGCCTTGGCTGCCCTGCGGCCCAGCACCGCCTTGGGTTCCCTGGGCTCCGGCGTCGCCCTGGCTGCCCTGGCTGCCCTGGGCTCCGGTACCGCCCTGGCTGCCCTGCGCCCCGGCGTCGCCCTGGCTCCCCTGGAAACCCTGCGTCCCCATATTGCCCTGGCCGCCCTGGACTCCGGGGTCGCCCTGGCTGCCTTGGCTGCCCTGGCTGCCGGGACCGCCCTGACTGCCCTGCGGGCCCGCGTCGCCCTGGCTTCCCTGGACTCCGGCGCCGCCTTGGAAGCCCTGGCTGCCCTGGAACCCCTGACTGCCCTGGTCCCCTTGCACACCGGTTTCGCCCTGGCTGCCTTGGCTGCCCTGGAAGCCCTGGGGGCCGGGGCTGCCCTGACTGCCCTGCGGCCCATCTCCCGAACCACCCGGGCTGCCCTGCGCACCCTGGAAACCCTGCGGACCGAGACCACCCTGAGCACCCTGGACACCGGCGCCGCCCTGGACACCGGGACCACCCTGGAAACCCTGGCTGCCCGTGGCCCCCGGCGTCCCCATGTCGCCTTGCGTCCCCTGACTTCCCTGACTGCCGGAACCACCCTGACTTCCCTGGGCTCCGGTACCACCCTGGCTGCCCTGGCTGCCCTGGGCTCCGGTACCGCCCTGGTTGCCCTGCGCCCCGAGAGTGCCCTGACTTCCCTGACTTCCGGTGCCGCCTTCGGTGCCCTGACTTCCCTGCGCTCCTGGACCGCCCTGGCTGCCCTGGCTGCCGGGGCCGCCCTGGAATCCCTGACTGCCCTGCGTTCCCTCGCCGCCCTGACTTCCCTGCGCTCCCGCATCGCCCTGACTGCCCTGGCTGCCGGGACCACCTTGACTGCCTTGGGCTCCGGTCGCGCCCTCGCCGCCCTGACTTCCCTGCGCTCCCGCGTCCCCCTGACTGCCCTGGCTGCCGGGACCACCTTGACTGCCTTGGGCTCCGGTCATGCCCTCGCCGCCCTGACTTCCCTGCGGGCCGGCGTCCCCCTGGCTGCCCTGTGCACCTGGACCGCCCTGGCTGCCCTGGCTGCCGACATCACCCTGGCTGCCTTCGCCGCCCTGCGGACCGATACCGCCCTGACTGCCCTGTGGGCCGGCGTCGCCTTGGCTTCCCTGGACTCCGGCGCCGCCTTGGAACCCCTGGCTGCCCTGGAATCCCTGACCGCCCTGGTCCCCTTGGGCGCCCGTGCCGCCCTGGACTCCCTGGCTGCCTTGGCTGCCCTGGAAGCCCTGGGGGCCGGGGCTGCCCTGACTGCCCTGCGGCCCATCTCCCGAACCACCCGGGCTGCCCTGCGCACCCTGGAAACCCTGCGGACCGAGACCACCCTGAGCACCCTGGACACCGGCGCCGCCCTGGACCCCAGGACCACCCTGGGTACCGGGAGCGCCCTGGGATCCCGGTGTGCCGGTGTCGCCCTGAAACCCCTGACCGCCTTGGCTTCCCTGGGTTCCGAGCCCGCCTTGATTGCCCTGATTTCCCTGGCTGCCGAGCCCGCCCTGACTGCCCTGCGAGCCCGTATTGCCCTGACTGCCCTGGCTTCCGGTGCCGCCTTGGTTGCCTTGGCTGCCCTGAGCTCCGGCGCCTCCCTGACTTCCCTGCGGGCCGGCGTCCCCCTGACTGCCCTGCGCCCCGAGACCGCCCTGACTGCCCTGGGCTCCCTGCGCCCCCGCGTCGCCCTGACTGCCCTGCGAGCCCGTATTGCCCTGACTGCCCTGGCTTCCGGTGCCGCCTTGGTTGCCTTGGCTGCCCTGAGCTCCGGCGCCCCCCTGACTTCCCTGCGGGCCGGCGTCCCCCTGACTGCCCTGCGCCCCGAGACCGCCCTGACTGCCCTGGGCTCCGGTGCCGCCTTGGTTTCCTTGGCTGCCCTGGGCTCCGGTACCACCCTGGTTGCCCTGCGCTCCGATGCTGCCCTGGCTGCCCTGACTTCCCTGCGGGCCCGCCCCGCCCTGGCTGCCCTGGGACCCCGTGCCCTGAGTGCCCTGAGACCCCTGGTTGCCCTGAGTGCCCTGCAACCCCTGGCTGCCCTGAGCGCCCTGGAGCCCCTGGCTGCCCTGGGACCCGGTGCCCTGAGCACCCTGAGCACCCTGAGTGCCCTGAGTGCCCTGAGTGCCTTGAGTGCCCTGGAACCCCTGGCTGCCCTGGGGACCCTGGGGACCCTGGCTGCCCTGGGGGCCTGATGGGCGGGGGTGCGGGCGCGGGGGATCATGAGGGCGGCCGTTGCCCGTTTCATGCCCGCCTGGTTCGTCACCGTGGTCCCCGCCTGGTTCGTCACCGTGGTCATCGTCCGTCCACGGTGGACGGGGCTCGAAATCGGCGCTCAGAGCACCGTTCGGGCCTGGCACACCGATGGAGTAATCGGCGGACACACCTGCCGCGTGGGCTGGAGCCGGCGTCGACGAACCGAAATTGACGAGCAAGCCAAGAGTCCCCGCCGCCGAGAGCGTAGTCACGGCCCGGACCCACGATCTGCGAAGAGACTGACGCTTCATGACGGTACCTTCCTACAGCACTGAAAGTTCTTACGCAGAGGTGGGTGAGGGGTCGCATGGGCATGCCATACACGTCGGACGGCGTGAATGAGCGCCCACACTTGCACAGGCATGCCGGCATCAGTCTGCAGGCTTCCGATTCCACGCCGATGGTTGACAGCGAATTTCGCTTGCGCTTCATTCAATTGGCATACAGGCCTGCATTCGGGCTGCTCTGCCTTCGCGCCTGGGGCCACAGATAGACGGGCCGACACTCGATGTCGTCCAGACGGATGCCCTCCCAACGGCCGAAGGCGGGCAAGCCGATCCTCAGGTCGACCACCACGTCCCACACCGCACCGGGAACGCAGGTGACGTACTTGGCCTGCCCAGGCGGCGCGTCGGCGAAGTGGATGCCGCGCACCACGCCCTTGGCGGACACCGAGAGATTGGCCTGGACGAGTGGGAGCGCCCTGCCCACCGCCTTCGCCAGCCGGTCGAAGCGGTACCACTCGGTGAACATTCCGCGATGGTCGCCGTGCACCTGCGGGACGATCTCGAACGCGCCGGCGATCGTCGACTCGCGGATTTTCACCGCTCACCCTCTTTGAGTAGCCCGAAAAGGCACCGGCCGTACCCGATGTGGAGCAGCGGCTTTGCCAGCAGGCGCAGTTGGGAGTCGTCGACGAGTCCGTACCGCCAGACCGTCTCTTCGGCGCAGCCGACCTTGAGGCCAGGCTGCGTGTTCCGGTGGGGTCAAGTGCTTGCCAGGCGTTGACCGATCACCGCAGGCTTGCTTTCCATCATGGTCCGTAACTCGGCGCTCCGGTAAAGCACCGCTCGGGCCTGCCCTGCATGCCACGTCGCCCAGGAGGCTTCTCATGTACGTTCATCGATCTTCCCGGCGTCACAGCCGGTCTGCTGCCGGCGCACGACAAGTACGACCCGGGCGGGCGTACGCGTTCGACTGCAAGAACATCCACGTCGTGAACGTCGAGTTCTATACGGGGGTCGGGACCACTCTGGAGATGCCGCGCAAAAACCGGTGTAGTCATCACCGGACACGCTCGGGATGACGTTGCTGGTCGGCTCCCTGCCTTCCTGTTCAGAGCGTTACGGGTCGGAGCTTGACCGGTGCCGCGTGCGAGGCCTCAGCGCCCGGTTGCCGGCTGGGCACCTGGGCCTGGGCCACGGCCTTGAGGTACGCCGGCTCGGTCACCTCCAGGACGCCCTCCTCCATCGCGGTGTCCATCGCGGTGAACAAGGCTTGTGCCCGTCGGGCGAACTCCTCGTCGGAGGCCTCACCGGGGCTCCGCACGGTGCCGGACGCGGCGATGTACAACATGGTGAAGCACCACGAACACAGGTGAGTCGAGCAGGCGCTGACGCAGCTCTCCAGGCGAAGAAGGCCGCCGCGACGAGCACCGGGATCATCGTCACGACCCGCACCCGGTTCGGGTTCACCGCCGCCCCGGGCACCACGGATGACGGCCGACTGCGGCACATCAACCAGGCGCTGTCGCCGCAGTGGCCCAGCGACTGCTCGACGCCCGGGACCAGGGCGCCACCGAGCAGCAGCTCCTGGACGTCGCCGCGCAGGGCCTGGGCCACCACTACTTCCGCGACAACGGCCGCCGCGCCCGGGACCCGGACGTCGAGTTCACCGACGTCCAGCAGATCGACATCACCCTCTGACCCGCCACGCACCAGGACCTCGGACCGCCGGCTCGGTTCGGGGCCATGGTGCGTGCCACGGCCGGGGGCCAGCCGGTGGCGGCCCGCGCCTACGGCCCGTCTCGGCCCGGGCGCATGAAGTCCTCAGCGCCACGAAGAGGATGAACCCGGCTCCATAGAAGACAGGGCCGGGTGGCTGCGCACCTCGCCTACTTGAGCGCTGCACCCCCCGAGTTGTGGTAGGCGATCGTCTTGTTGATCAGGTTTCCGCCGTCGGTCTCGACCGATGTCTGTTCCTGCTGCCCGGCACCGAACAGCAGGCCGGCGATGTGCGCGTTCGCCACCTGGTCCATGTGCGCGAAGAACCAATCCACCTTGTCGTCCTTGTAATGGTTGAGGGTGTTGTTCTGTGCCATGTTGCCTACGGGGATCTGCCACAAGACCACTGGCTTGCCCACGGACTCGGCCATCTTCTTGTAGAACCCCAGCGAGGCGGCGGCCTTCTGGTCGGTCCAGAAGTTGTTATGGCCGCCGTGGGCCGGCTGCGCGTACCAGCCTGCATCGCGGTCCGACACATCGGCGACCAGGAAGTCGGCGTTCTGTGCCCCGAGGTTCGCGTAGTCCTTGGCGCATCCCTGTGTGTTGTTCTGCCAGTCCCAGCAGGAGAGGTGGAACCCCACTTTGGTGTTCGGCGCATATTTGTGCGCCATATCGATCAGGCAGCGGGAGAGTCCGGCGGCGCTGTTTTCCTGGGATCCGCAATCCCTCGGATTTGCGGCCGAGACCTTCGCGGCAACCTTGTGCGGATCGCCGAGCGACCGGACATAGCCCCAGAAATCAGGCTCAAGGTCGATCATGTCCTGCGAGCTTCTGATCTTCTGGAGGAAGAAACGGTAGTCGTTCATATACCGGGTGAGCAGATCAGTCCTGTTGATGGCCTCTACCTCGCCCGGACCGTCGCCATGGCCTGCCAGGTCCCCGAGGTCGCGCAGGGAGTACCAAGTCCAGAACATCTTCTGCGGACGCGGGCTGCCCTGGTAAGTCGCCTTGGCCACATGGTCGTCCCACCAGGTCACGTAATAGCCAGGCGCCGTGGTGCCGCCGGACCAGCAGCCCCACCAGCTCTTCCAGGCATCCTGGCATTTGGATGCCGAGTAGTAGTCCGACGAGGGCGCGGGCTGGCTGTGCACATAGGCGTATCGCACATCGAACGGCGCGGCGGTCGCCGAGGCGTCAGGCATCGAGCCGCCGATGAGTACCGTGCTGCTACCCATGAACCGTGTCGTAGAACTGCCGCCACCGGTGGCGGGAGACAACGTCGGCGACGGGCGCGTGCCGCTCGGCACCTGGCTGGTGGGAACACTGCCGCCCGTCGCGGTGGGCGTGCCGGCGCTCCCGGCCGGGACGAGTTGCCATTGCTGATTGGCACCGCTCCGGTCGCGGTTCTGGACGACGTCGCCCCCGTCAGCCTTGGAGCCGTTGCGGACCTCGACGGCCATGCCACTGAAGCGATTGATCAAACGTACGTAGCCGCCCGGCGACTTCGCCAGTTGGAACTGCTGATTGGTGCCGTTCAGGCCGCTCCACTGCACGATGCCGGAGCCGACGGTCTTCGACCAGTTGTAGTCGTCCAGCACCTTGCCGGAGTTCCGGTTCTGCAGCCGGTAGTACCCGTCACCCGCGTCGATGAACCGCCACTGCTGGTTGGCCCCGCCGTGACGGCCCCACTGCACCACCGCCGCGCCGTTGTTCGTGGCGAAGGCGCGGTCATCCAGCACCTTGCCGCTATTGCGGTTGACCAGCACATACCACGTCTTGGGATCCACGGTTCCCGCCGAGGCCGTGCCGACCACAATAACGGAGCCGGCCACGACGGCCATGACGACGGCCGCCCAAAAACCCCGACGTGCGAACAACCGACGGCCACGATGCATCGCTTTTCGTTTCCCCGTGACTGCTGAGCGGGACGACCGGCGACTACCGCGGGCGTGGTCGCCGGCATGGCGGCCGCCATCGCGGTACGCCCCCGATGATGCGGGTGGGCGAGGGAACATGTCTGTGCTCTCTTTCAGCCGTTGCATCTGACCGGACCACCTGGCCGGACAACACTGAGTGGTCACCGGAGGCCAAAAGGTTGCCCCGGCACGCGAAGATCCACAGATCGCACGGATGAGGCGGAAGTCATCCGCTGGTGGCACGTCATTACCGTGCGGAGGTTGTGCGCGGCGCGCTCCAGGGAGCGCGGTCTGTGGGAGCGCGAGGCGCTGGCCCCGCAACACCCTCCTCCGACAGTCCGAGCACGGGGGAGGGGTCGCGCATCTCCAGCACGTCGATCTCAAGGGGCTCGGCAAGGTGCTGCTGAAGCTGCAGCAGATCGTGAGGCGGCGCAGCACCAGCTCGGTGCGGTTCCGGCGGGCGACGATGCCCCCGAGTGCACCATCGTCAGCTGGTCACCCAGCTCGCTCCTGCCTGTCGTCGTTCTCATTGCGGGATCGCCCTCCTTCACCGATCGCCCGAGGCTCGAGGACACACTGCTGCAGACCTGGCACGACACCCGTGAGGCGGTCGGGATCGAGCACTCACTGGTCCTGGAGCACGGGTGCGAGACGACAGTCGACCGCCTCGTACACGAATGGGCAGCATCCCTCCTCCGCCTCGGTGCCGACGACTTCCCCGTCTCGTCCCCCATGCCGGCCGACACCTCGACGCACTACGGCCAGGCACACCACCTCCGGGACCAGTAGATGATGAGGTTCTGCCGTGGGAAGAGCGCGCAGCGAAGGCCGGGATCCCCATCGAACGCTGTGTATTCGAGGGCGAGTAACTGCAGCTGACGGGGTGACGTGTGATTTGCAGTGGGCGCGACCGTTGGCAAACCGCCGGATCGACTTGCCCGCCCTGGCCACTCTCAAGGCCTTCGACGAGGCAACCGGTCCGTGTCGCTGCGCCGCGCCAATGGCGGCGGACCGGGACTTCTCTGCTTCCTTTCGCGACGGGCCCGTCCGGTGCTCCGCCACCCCCAATTCGGCGGAAGAGAACGACAACACGGGATCCTCCGTGGATCTTTGTCAGGCCCGGTACCGTGGTAGGGAGACACATTTGGAGGAGCCCTTGAGCGCCCACACCGAGCACGTGCCCGCACCGCCCCCGGCCCCCGCGCCCACCGCGGCTGCGGAGCTCCTTGCCCGGGTCC
>NZ_JBWKCE010000038.1:0-14822 GCF_056436685.1 Streptomyces sp. NPDC043680
TCCGACGTATCGGTCAGGTCATCTCTGCTCACACCCTCGGAAGCAGGGGGACATTTACCGGAATGTCTGGTTTGTCCCTACTCAAAAGAGTGGCCTCGGGAGTTCATGACGCCGTCCGCGAACTGTCACAGGCGTGTCACACGGCACGTTTCAGAAGCCCACGAGGGACTGCTCGGCCCAGATGGTCTTGCCGACGGTGGCGTGCCGGGTGCCCCAGCGCTGGGCCAGCTGCGCGACCAGCAGCAGGCCCCGCCCGCCCTCGTCGAAGATCCGGGCGCGCCGCATGTGCGGGGCGGTACTGCTCGCGTCGGAGACTTCGCAGATCAGGGTGCTGTCCTCGTGGATCAAGCGCAGTTGGACGGGCGGTTGGCCGTAGCGGATGGCATTGGTGACCAGCTCGCTCACCAGGAGCTCGGTGACGAACGAGGCCTCTTCGAGCCCCCAGGCCGTCAGCTGCTCGGTGGTGTACCGGCGGGCGTCCGCGACGACGGACGGGTCGGAGGACAGGTCCCAGACGACGACCCGGTCGGCGTGGAGGGCCTGGGTCCGGGCGACGAGAAGGGCGACGTCGTCCTCGGGCGGGTGGGTCAGCATCGCCGTCAGCACACGGTCGCACACCGTGTCCAGGGTGGTGGCGGGACGGCTGAGGGCCGCGAACATGCCGTCCAGGGCGTCGTCGATGTCGTGGTCGCGGATCTGGAGCAGGCCATCGGTGTACAGGGCGAGGATGCTGCCTTCGGGAAGCTCCACCTCGACGGTCTCGAAGGGCAACCCGCCCAGACCCAGCGGCGGACCGGCCGGGACGTCGAGGAGGTACACGGAGCCCTCCGGGGAGACCACCGCGGGCGGCGGGTGACCGGCCCGGCCGACCGTGCAGCGGCGGGTGACCGGGTCGTAGACCACGTACAGGCACGTGGTGCCGATGCCCCCGGCGGCCTCCCGGTCGGCCTCGTCGGCGGTCAGGTGGATGATGAGGTCGTCGAGGTGGGTCAGCAGCTCGTCGGGCGGCAGGTCGACGTCGGCCAGCGTGCGGACCGCGGTGCGCAGCCGGCCCATGGTGGCGGCGGCGCGGATGCCGTGGCCGACGACATCGCCCACGACCAGGGCCACCCGCGCGCCGGACAGCGGGATCACGTCGAACCAGTCACCGCCCACCCCGGCCTCCGTACCGGCGGGCAGGTAGCGGGAGGCGATCTCCAGCGCCGTCTGATGGGGCAGCGTCTGCGGGAGCAGGCTCCGCTGCAGCGTCATGGTGGTGGTGTGCTCGCGGGTGAACCGGCGCGCGTTGTGGATGCTGACGGCCGCTCGGGTCGTGAGCTCCTCGGCCTGCCACAGGTCCTCCGGGTGGAAGGACTCCCGGCGCTGGTGGCGGCCGTAGACGGCCAAGCCGAGCGTGACATCGCCGGTACGCAGCGGCACCATCATCAGCGAGTGGGTGCCGCTCTCGCTGACCCAGGTGGCCCCGGGGTCGTCGATCACCCACCGGGCGACGGCCGGGTCGGCCGTCCCGTACGCGGCGCCACGGCCCGCGGCCAGAGACTCGACGGGAGGCGAGAGCGGCGGGTAGACGACCGTATCCCCGACCGCGACCCCCGACTCCGGGCTTCCCTCCAGGACCGACCGCGCAGCGGTACGGCGTACGGTGACCGGCCCCGCCACCGGGCCCGAGGACGTCTCGTCGCCGCGCGGGGGAGGGTCCAACAGGTCGATGCAAGCGAAGTCGGCGAGCCGGGGGACGACGGCGTCGGCCAACTCCTGCGCGGTGCGGGCGATGTCCATGGTGGTGCCGATGCGGGCGCCGGTGGCGTTCGGCACGAGCAGCTGCTGCCGCTCGACCTCGATCCCGGTCCTGTCGTGCGCGGCCAGGCACACGGCGCGCACCCGGCCGTCCGGGTCCCGCAGCGGGGCCAGCGAGGTCGACCAGCCTTGCTCGGTGCCCGCGCCCGTGGGGCGGATGAACGCATCCAGGTGCTGCGGCTCGCCGGTCTCCAGCACCATGCGCATCCGGCGCTCGGCCTCGTCGCTCACCGGATCCGGCGCGATCTCCGGCAGGCGCAGCCCGCGCACCTCGGCCTCCGAGAGGGACAGCGTGCGCTCCATGCCGGCGTTCGCCCGCACCAGCCGCAGGTCCTCGTCGAAGACCGCCAGGAAACAGGGGGACTGGGCGAACGCCCACTCGTCCAGCGGTTCGTCCCGGGGCGCGGGGCGCCCACCCGCCACGGCCGACACCACGAACCACTTGGTGCTCCCGCCGGTGGACGTCCAGCGGTGCGCGAGCAGACCCAGTTCCAGCCGACGGCCGTCCCGGTGCTTCAGCGCGACCGTGCCGCTCCACCGCTCCTGACCGGGCGCGATCCCCCGCGCCACATCGGTGGCGCCCTCGGCGAGCAGTTGGGCGGCGGACAGCCCCACGACCTCGGAGGGCAGGTAACCGAGCAGCCGACGGGCATCCTCGCTCCACTCGGTCACGATGCCCTGCTCGCTGATGGTGGCCGTGGCCGTGTACGCCGACCCTTGGGAGGCGTTCGGCTCCCCGGGCCGCTCACCAGGAGAGGTGGAAAGTTGCTCCATCGCCGCTCATCTCGCCCTCGCTAGTTGGGCCAGGGGTTCCTCTGACAAGCATGATCCGGCAACCCGAGGAGCACCAACGCAGTGCTGCCAGGGGAGTGGGGCGAGCACGAGGGCGAGGACCGCACCTCCGGCCTGCCACACCATGGCGCTGCGCCGACCGCTCAGCACGGGCGGTCGAAGGCCGAGGATCGCGATGCAGCGCGGGGCGGCCCCGAAGATGCCGCTCCGGTCGGCCTTGACCGCGGCCTCCTTCAGCGCCCAGGAGCCGACCAGGGCATCGGCCCGGTCCGCCCCGACGAGGGAGAGCTCCCCGGGGGAGAGGGCGTGGTCGGCGACGCGGCGCACCGCGGGGGCCGAGGCGGTCTCGCACAGGTCCACTCCGACCGGCACCCCTGCCAGCGCTGCCGCGACATGGCCGGCGGTGTGGCTGATGGAGACGTTCAGGTCCGGCACCGGACTGCCTCCGACGACCACGTACGGGCTGCCGTCGTCATGCGGGAGGATCTCCACGTCCTCCGCCGGCGCGGCGAGGACTTCGCCGACCAGGCGCTTGGCGAGGAGACGGCCGGCCATCCACTCGGCCTGCCGCCAGGCGGGCAGCGCGTGGACCACGCGCTGCTCGGCCGGGGAGAGGGGCGGTGCCTGCTGGAGGTCGGGGCGCCGGGCCACGGTGAGGACGGCTCCGCCCCATCGGTGGACGCGGCCGGGCGCGATCGACTGGAAGGTGGTGTGCATGGCGGCGGGGCTCACGCGGCGGTGGCCATGGTCAGGTGCCGCAGTTCCCGCTCCAGCACGGCCACGGTACGACGGATCTGGTCGGGCGTGTGGTCACCCGTGATGAAGAAGCGCAGCCGGGCCAGTTCCTCGGGTACGGCCGGATGGAGGATGGGGTTGACGCTGATGCCCTGCTGGAACAGCGCCTCCGCCAGCTGCAGGGTCTTCAGCGAGTCCCCGACGATGCACGGGACGATCGGCGTGTCGTGACTGTCCCCCGTGTCGATGCCCGCTTCCCGCGCGAGGCCGGCGAACAGCGCGGCGTTCTCCGTAAGACGTGCCACCCGCTGGGGCTCGGCACGCAGCAGTCGCAGGGCGGTCAGGGACGCGGCGGTGTCGGCCGGGGTCATGCCGGCGCTGTAGACGAAGCCCGGGACGGTGTAGTGCAGGTACTCGACGACCGAGCGGCTTCCGGCGACGTAGCCGCCGCAGCTCGCCAGTGCCTTGGACAGCGTGCCCGACCACAGGTCGACCGCTGAGCGGTCGATGCCGAAGTACTCGCCGATGCCGCGGCCCGTCGCACCGATCGTTCCGATGCTGTGCGCCTCGTCGATCATCAGCAGTGCGCCGTGCCGGCGCTTGACCTCGACGAGGGCGGGCAGGTCGGCTATGTCGCCGTCCATGCTGTACACGCCCTCGATGACGACGAGCACCCGCCGGTACTGGTGGCGGACCTGCCCGAGGATGGCGTCCAGCGCGGCTGCGTCGTTGTGGGGGAACGGCCGCCGGGTCGCGCCGGAGAGCTTGCAGCCCTGCAGGATGCTGTCGTGGGCGAGGGAGTCGTGGATGACGAGGTCCCCGGGTCCGACGAGGTGCCCGATCACGGTGACGTTGGTGGCATGGCCGTTGGCCAGCGTGATCGCGTCCTCGCATCCGAGCAGGCCCGCGAGTTCCGCCTCCAGTTCCAGGTGGAGCGGACGGCTGCCGGACAGCAGCCGGCTGGCGGACACCGACGTACCGAAGCGGTCGACCGCCTCCTTGGCCGCCTCGTTCACCCGGGGGTGCGTCGCCATGCCCAGGTAGTTGTAGCTGGAGAACGAGAGCAGTTCCCGGCCCTCGATGACGGTCGTGTCCGTCATACCGCCTTCGTGGACGAGGAAGTACGGGTTCGGCAGCCCCACCCGGGCGAGCGCGGCGACGCGCTCGGCGTGGGCGGTGACCTCCGGGAAGCACTCGATCCGCGTGTACTCCTCGGCCAGCGGGGCGGGGGAGGGGGCTGAGGCCTCCGGCGCGGGCCGGTCCGTACGCGGGTCGGCGGACTCGGGCCGGTCCGCCCGCGGGGCGGTGGACGGGGGGACCAGGGTCAGCGCCGCGGGCGCCGGCGAGGACGGCGCTTCCTTGGCGTGGTCGATGCGCTGCCCGGGGACCGCGGCCGGTGCGGCGTCCGCGGAGCCGCTCGCGATCAGGGCGGCGATCTTTGCGACGGTCGGCCGGTCGGCAGCCCTGTCGTCGAACGTCCAGTGGGGCCACTCCCGCTTGAGGGAGGTGAAGAGGTCGGTCAGCATCAGCGAGTCGAAACCGAGATCGTCGATCAGGAGCTGGTCCCCCCGCAGTCGACCCACCGGATATGCGCTGATCCGGGCGACCTGCGCGAGTACCGTGCCGGTGACCTCGTCGAGGCCCGCGGCCGGCGAAGACTCCTCGTCGGCCGGTGCGCGGGAAGCGGGCGACTCGGCCGGGGCCGCCGGGGCTACCGGGACGGGAGTGGCCAGGGAGGCGGGTGCCGGGGTGGATTCCCCCGTCGACGGGGTGCTGATCCGGGCGGCGGGGTCCTGCGCGGGGAGCGCCCCGGTGAGGCGGCCGAGCAGCGTCACCTGCTGGCGGACCAGCTGGAGCAGTTCGTTCATCGGGGCGTCGGGCAGGGCGTTCGCCGGGGTGTTCAGCGGGTCGTGCATCGGGTCGTTCATCGGGATCTCCTGGAGCGGTGCGGGCTGGGTGGGGAGGGGGGCGGTGGATCCGTTCTTCTTCGCGGGGCGCTTGGTCGGCACCCAGTAGGACTGGGCGGCGAGCTTCGCCACCGGCAGGTCCAGCAGACGGCGGTCTTCCCGGGCGACCAGGGCGCGCGGGTCGACGGGGACGCCCAGGACGGCGAGCCGGGCGAGCGCCCGTACGAAGCCGGCTCCGCCGTCCGGCTCCACCCCGGTGGCGGGGACGACGAGCACGTCGTCGTGGCCGCTGAGGTTGCGGCGGACCGAGGTGAGGAGCGAGTTGCCGCCGGTCATCTGGAGGAAGACGCGGGCACCCTGGTCGTAGGCGGTGCGGACGGCATCGCCGAAGTGGACCGGCGCGGACGCGTGACGGGCCCACAGCTCCCGCAGTCGCTCGGCGTCGGTGCAGACCGCAGCGTCGACGGACGATACGAACGGCAGCGCGGGGCTGCTGATGCGGCGGTCGGCCAGGTCCGCGCGCACGGCCTGTTCGGCCGCGACCAGCAGCGGCGAGTGGAAGGCGTTGGACACCTCCAGTGCCACCGTGACCACACCGGCCGCCGCACAGACCTCTTGCAGGGCGGCGAGTCCCCCCGGCGTGCCGCTGACCACGATCTGCCGTGGCTGGTTGAAACAGGCGAGCCACACGTCGTCGATGCCGTCGACGAGCCGGCGGCACGTTTCTTCGTCGCTCTGCACGGCGAGCATCCCGCCGCCGCCGTCCTCGGCCTGCCGGAGGACCGCGCCCCGGTGCACCAGCAGCCGGATGGTGTCCTCGTCGCTGAGGGCGCCGGCCGCCGCGGCCGCGGCGAACTCGCCGAGGCTGTGGCCGAGGGTGAGGTCGGGGGTGATGCCGCAGTCGGCGAGCAGACGGGTGGCGGCCATCTGGACGGTACCGAGCAGCGGCTGGCACACGTCGGTGGCGGCGAGCCGCTGCCTGAGCCTCTCGGCGTCGCCCCGCGGGGTCGCAGCCTCCCCGTACAGCAGGTCGGCGAGGTCGGGTCCGCCGTCCTGCCGGGCCACGGCGCCGAGCGCGTCGAAGGTGGCCCGGAAGCCGGTGAACCGCTCGTACAGGTCCTGCATCATGCCCGGCCGCTGACTGCCCTGGCCGGGGAAGAGGAAGGCGACGCGGCGCTCCTCGGCGGGCAGGGGAGCGGCGGCGGCGAAGGCACCGTCGCCGAGGTCGCCCGATGCGCCGTCGGCGAGCTGCCGACGGGCCTGAACCAGCCGCTGTACGAACGCGTCCGTGTCGGCGGCCACGATCGCGAGCCGGGCCGTCAGCGGCACCCGTGAGCCCAGGGTGTGGGCCACTGCCGTGATCGGCGGGCGGGGTGCGCGGTCCATCGCGTCGAGTACCTCGCCGATGTGCCGGTCCAGCAGCTCGGGGTTGCCGGCGGAGAGCAGGACGAGCTGGGGCCCGGCGCCCTCGGCGCCTTCCGGGACCCGGTCGGGGGCCGGGGCGGGCCGCTCTTCCAGGATCACGTGGACGTTGGTGCCGCCGAAGCCGAACGAGCTGACGGCGGCGCGCCGGGGGGTACGCCCGCTCGGCCAGGGCCGTGCGGTGTCGGCGAAGCGCAGGCCCGCGGCGGAGATGCCCAGGTCCGGGTGGGGGGTGGTCTGCGGCTGCGGCACGATCGTGCGGTGGTGGACGACCAGGGCGGTCTTGATCAGTCCTGCGATGCCCGCCGCGGCCAGGGAGTGCCCGATGAGGGCCTTGCCCGAGGCGAGGTAGCACAGGCCGGGGTCGTCGTCGGGGAACTCGGTCCGCAGTCGGCGCAACGCCTCCACCTCGGCACGGTCGCCGACGGCGGTTCCGGTGCCGTGGGCCTCCATGAAGCCCACGGAAGACGGGGCGACCCCGGCGTCCTCGTAGGCCCGGTGCATGGCGCGCAGCTGGCCTTCGGGGGTGGGTGCCAGCGGGCCGGGGGACGCGCCGTCGTTTGCCGAGCCGATGCCCTTGATCACCGCGTAGACGCGGTCCCCGTCGGCGAGGGCGTCGGACAGCGGTCGCAGGACGACGGCACCGGCGCCTTCACCGAGGACGAAGCCGTCGGCCTCCTCGTCGAACGGGCGGCACACGCCGGCGGCGGACAGCGCGCGGATCCTGGAGAAGCCCACCAGGGCGTCGGGGGTGAGGTTGACGTACGCGCCGCCCACGAGCGCGGTCCGGCAGGTGCCCTGGCGCAGCTGCGCCATCGCCTGGTCGAGGGCGACCAGCGAGCCGGAGCAGGCGGCGTCCACGGCGAAGCTGGGGCCGCCGAGGTCGAACAGCCGGCTGACGGTACCCGCCGCCATGTTGAGCAGGCTCCCGGGCAGCGTGAAGGCGGGGAGGGTGCTCAGCCGGGCCGTCTGCTCCTTGAGGGCGTCCAGGCCGTCGCCCTGGTCCGCTCCCTGCGCCTGGTCGGCCATGGAGATGGCCCGGATGGGGGCCGTCAGGAGGTCCTTGTAGTCGGACACCGACACCCCGAAGAAGACCCCCGTGTTCTCCCGGTCGAAGTCGCCGCGGCCCAGCCCCGCGTCGTCGAGTGCCTCGCGGGTGACGTCGAGCATCAGCCGGTGCTGCGGGTCCATGGCCTCGGCGCGGGACGGCGGCACCCCGTAGTGCAGGGCGTCGAAGCGGTCCACGTCCTCCAGGAAGGCGACCTGGTCCGTGTACGCCGCATGGGGGCCGGATCGGGTGCCGGGTTCGTGGAAGACCCCGTGGTTCCAGCGCTCGGGCGGGACGGCGGAGAACTGCCGTTCCCCGCTCATCAGGAGCTTCCAGTACCCGTGGATGTCGGGGGCGCCGGGAAAGCGGCAGCCGAGTCCGGTGATGGCGATGTCGGTCATGAGAGGTCTTCCTTGTCGTGGTGCCCGGGCCGGACGGCGGCCGGGATGGCGGGGAGCAGGGAGGCGCCCTCGTGGTCAGCGGCGCGGGGGGACGGGGGACGGGGGGCGGCGGGGACCGGGGGGCCCGGCGGGTCCCCCCGGACGGCATCCGGCGGTGGCGGCCCGGGCGGTCGGGCCGCCGGGCGCGGCGCCTTGCGCCGCAGCGGCCGCGGGGCCCACCAGTTCAGGCCGCCCGCCAGGCGCATCAGCGCCGGTACGAGGACGCCCCGGACGAGTGTGGCGTCGAGGAGGACGCCGAGGCCCGCGCCGATCCCGAAGAACTGCAGCAGGGAGACCTGGGAGGTGCCGAAGCTCAACAGGGTGAAGGCGAGCAGGGCGCCGGCCGTGGTGACGATGCCGCCCGTGCGGGCGAGGCCCGTGACGATCGAGCCGGGGTTGTCCTCTCCGGCCTCGTACGCCTCCTTGATGCGGGCGAGGACGAACACCTCGTAGTCCACCGAGAGCCCGAAGACGATGCAGAACAAGAGGACCGGCATGGTCGTGCTGAGGGGTCCGGGCGTGAAGTGGAGCAGGTGGTGGAGATGACCCATCTGGAAGATCCACACCATGGCTCCGAGGACGGCCGCGAGCCCCAGGGCGTTCAGCGCGATGGCCTTCAGCGGCAGCAGCAGGCTGCGCGTGAAGCCGAGCAGCAGGACGAACGTGGTGAGCGTGATCAGGGAGAGCGCCAGCGGAATCCGGTCCGCCACCGTGGCCTTGGCGTCGACCAGTACCGCGCTCTGACCACCGACGAGAGCGTCGGTGCCCGCCGGGGCGGGAGTCGTGCGGATGTCGTGCACGAGCTGCTGGGCGGCCCGCGAGGCGGGGTCGACGAGCGGCACCACGGAGAGCTGGGCCGGGCCGGCGCCGACGGGCCCGGCCTTGGGGCCGGCTGCGCCGGAGACCACGGCCTCCCCTCCGTGCCGGAAACTGCCCTCGGGCCCCACGACCTGGGCGACCTGCGGGAGCGCGGACAGCCGGCGGGCGTAGTCCTGCTGCGCCGCCGGGGACGCCTTGCCCTTGAGGACGACCGTGAGCGCACTGGAACCCTTCATGTCGAACGCGTCGCGCACCAGGTCCCCGGTCTGACGGCTGGACGCGCTCACCGGCAGCGCCCGGTCGTCGGGGGTGGCGAAACCGGCACGTGCGAACGGCGCGGCGAGCACCAGCAGCAGGCCGATCACCGGCAGCGCCGCGAGCAGCGGGCGGCGTACGACGATCCTCGCCAGCTTCGCCCAGAACCGGGAGTCCGAGCCGCTGTGGACCCGGCGCCGCCACGGCACGGCCCAGGCGTTGACCCGCTTTCCGAGCAGCGTGAGCAGGGCCGGCAGTACGGTCAGGGCGCTCACCGCCGCGATCGCCACCACGGCGATGCCCGCATAGGCGAACGAGCGCAGGAAGTACGGCGGGAACACCAGCAACGTCGCGAGCGCGGCGGAGACCGTCGCGGCACTGAAGACGATGGTGTGGCCCGCGGTGCGCACGGTCTGCACGGCGGCCTCACGCGGAGCGAGTCCGTTGGCGAGCTCCTCACGGAAGCGCGAGACGATCAGCAGTCCGTAGTCGATGCCCAGCCCCAGGCCGAGCGCGGTGGTGAGGTTCAGGGCGAACACCGACACATCGGTGACGCTGCCGAGCACGCTCAGGACCAGCAGCGTCCCGGCGATGGCCAGAATCCCGATCAGGAGGGGCAGAGCAGCGGCCACCACACTGCCGAACACCAGGACCAGCAGGACCAGGGTTCCCGGCAGGACGACGGCCTCGGCCCGCTTCAGGTCGGACTCCGAGATGTCCTGGAGCTCGGCGTCGATCAGCGCGGGCCCTCCCACGTGCACGGTCAGCGCCGTGCCGGTGGCGGCCGGGGTCGCCAGCTCCCTGCTCAGCTCCTTGACGCGCGCTCCGAGCTGCTCCCCCTCGCCGTCCACGTGTGCGACCAGCATGGCCGCGCGGCCGTCCCGGCTGCGCAGCTCCGCCGCGTCGCCGGTCCAGTACGAGGTCACGGCGCTCACGTGCGGCTCGGCGGCGAGGCGCCGGCTCAGGCTCTTGCCCGCGTCCCGGGCTGCCGGACCGTCGACGGAACCGCTGCGGGCCTTCGCGACGACGACCAGGTTGGGGGACGCGCCGAGGCGCTCGGCCGCCACATGGGCGGCGCGGCTGGACTCGGATCGCGGATCGTCGTACCCCTGCGACTTCAGACGGCCGGTTGCATCCGCACCGAACACGGCGGACAGCAGGAGGAAGACGAGCGCGGCGAAGAGGACGAGTCGGGGGCGACCAGTGATACATCGCCCCCATGCACGACGGGACATTCAAGACTCCGGGAGGGATGGCGTTTCGCTCCTGCTCACACGCAGGACGGACGACATCCACCGTCCCCGGAGGAGGGATGCGGCCGTAGTCCCGGCTACTCGTTACTTGACAGGAGCCGATGGGGCAGCCCGAGCCCCGGGCGCCCGCCCGTACTGTCCACGGGGCGCGGATAGGCCGCCGCCGGGCCGGAAGAAGGCGGTTCGGGGAACGCGCACGCGCTTTTACCAAGATCGGTTTTCGGCGTCAAGCCACGTATTCGAGGGGCGTGACGCACGTCCTGCCGCAGGGTTTATTTGAAGTACGCCCTCGCCGGGAACCGCCGGAGAGAACGAGGCGGAATAGAAAGCCCCGGCCCTTTCCCCGGGACAGCATCCAGACCCCCTTTTTGCATCGAATGGAGAATTTCCATGTTCCAGCGTTTCTCGACCCGTCGTATCGTCCTGGCCGGAGCTTCCGTGGCGCTGCTGGGCGGCGGTATCGCACTGCCGGCGACGGCGATGGCCGCGCCGGTCGCCGCCCCGCAGCAGGCCGTTTCCCTGCTCCCCGCGGACAGCGCCGACGGCATCGGTACCGGCGGCGACTCCAACGCCGAGAACACCACGGTCGGCGGCGAGGCCACGGGCGGCAATGCCAACTCCGGTGTCACCGAGTGCAAGGGGGCATGCGACATCAAGACCGGTGCCGCCACCGGCGGCAACGCCAGCGCCGACGCCGTCAACCAGGGCGACGCCACCTCCACGGGCGGCGACGGCACGGGCACCGGCGGCATTGTGAGCAAGACCGAGGCCCAGGTCATCAAGGACCAGGTCAAGCAGGACCTGAAGGCCAAGCTCGGCAAGTGACGGCAGTACCACCCCCGTACGGCAGACGCCGGAGAGGCCCACAGCCTCTCCGGCGTCTTTGCCGTGCTCTGACGTTCCCGCCTTCAGGCGGCGGGACCTAGGAGCCCGCGGCTGCCGGGTCCCCGCTCACGGCGGTTGCGTTACCGGTGTTGACGGCGTCGGCGCTGGCGTCACCGCTCGTCGCGGCACCCGTGGTGATCGTGCACCTGCCGATGCAGGTACCGACACCGGAGTTGGCGGCGCCGCTGGTGGCGGTACCGCCGGTCGTGGTGTTCGTGGCAGTGGCATCGCCGCTGACAGCGCTGGCGCCACCGCCGGTGTCACTGTCGCCCCGCGCGCCGCGTCCGATCGACCTCACCGTTTCGGAGCTGCCCATGGTCAGCACGTCGGCGCTCCAGGCGGTGTTGACGCTGTCGTAGCAGACGCCGCTGCACGCGTTGTAGGCGCCGACGCCCACGGCGGTGTTGGTGCTGGTGCCGCAGAGGCCCGTGCACTGGCTGAACGCGGCGGACCCCACGGTGGTGGTGGTGCTGCCGCCGCACAGGCCCTCGCACAGGCCGGAGGCGCCGTCGCCCACGGCGGTGTTGGTGCTGTCCTTGCAAAGACCTCTGCACGCGCCGGAGGAGCCGTTGCCCGCGGCGGTGTTGGTGCTGCCCGTGCAGAAGCCTTCGCACACGCCGGGGGCACTGCTGACTGCGGCGCTGTAGATGCTGCTGTAGCCGTGCTGCGCGGTGGCCGGTGCGGCCATCGCGGTCGTCGGCAGCGCCACGCCACCGGCCAGTGCCACGGAAGCCGCGGCCAGCAGGATACGACGGGTCCAGGAACGCTCATTCATCGGAATTCTCCGGGATTCTTGTGTGAAGTCTCCGCCTGCGGCCAAGCCGGCGGACGCTGAGCAGCCGGGCGAATGCGTCCGGGGTGTGCAGACGCACGGGACGCTCTGGGGCTCATTCGGGGGTGACGTTATCGCGTTGATCATGTCGCGAGCAGGATCTGGCACAGCGCGGCGTGTTCTGTGCCCTTGCAGGTCTTCTTCTTGAGGTTCTTTCAGGACCGCGGACGGGCCGCAGCCCATACGGCCGAAGGGTGCGCCGGGCGCCCGCGGCGCGGCTCACGCGGGCACGGCTGCCGCTTTTACCAAGATCGGATTTCGGCGTCAAGACGCGTATTCGAGGGGCATGACGCACTCGCTCCAGCGCGGTTTATTTGACGTACGCCCTCACCGGGGATCTCCCGGAGAACGCGAGGCAGGAAAAGCCGTCCAGACCCTTTCCGGGACGGCATGCAGACCCCTTTTCATACAGAATGGAGAATTTCCATGTTCCAGCGTTTCTCGACCCGTCGTATCGTCCTGGCCGGAGCTTCCGTGGCGTTGCTTGGCGGCGGTATCGCACTGCCGGCGACCGCGATGGCCGCGCCGGTCGCCGCCCCGCAGCACGTGGTCACCCTCGCCCCCGCGGACAGCGCCGACGGCATCGGTACCGGCGGCGACTCCAACGCCGAGAACACGACGGTCGGCGGTAAGGCCACGGGCGGCAACGCCAACTCCGGTGTCTCCAACTGTGAGGGCGGATGTGACATCACCACCGGCGCCGCCACGGGCGGCAAGGCCAGCGCCGACGCGATCAACCAGGGCGACGCCACCTCCGTGGGCGGCGACGGCACGGGCAACGGCGGCATCGTGAACAACGTCAAGGAGGTGATCAAGGACCAGCTCCTGAAGAACCTGAAGGCGAAGCTCGCCAACTGAGGAAGGTCAGTCCGCAGCTTCCTGGGGGCATCCCGGGGAGTCACCCCCGCGCACGGCAGACGCCGGAGAGGCCGCAGCCTCTCCGGCGTCTGCCGAGCGCGGGGGGCGGCGCCGCGGCCCGGTCGGGCCGCCGCCCGCCTGTCAAGCCCCGAAATGTCGCGGCATGACGCCGGCTCGGGCCCAGGGCTTACTCAAGACATGGGCTCACGTACAGAAGCTGGGCCCACCCCGGCAACGCGTGAAGCGACGGGCCCCTCCGGTCGCTCTTCACCTTTTTTCGCGGGAGTGGAATTTCCATCATTCACGCCTCCGGTACAGGAGGCCATAATGGCAGTAAGGAGCGAGCAGATGCGGATAACCACCATTTTCCCGATGCCCTACGTCGGGGGGAGAGTGTCGTGACTTCCCTACCTCCTTCGGGCGAGCGCCCCACCGGCCCCCCGTCCGGACCGCTGTCCGACCGCCCGACGAACGAGCAGTCCTGGCCGCAGGGGCCTCCCCCGCCGGCCAGCCCTCCCCCGCCACCAGCGCCCCCGCCCCCGCCGCAGCCCCCCGGTCCGCCGGCCGGCAGCGGTGAGCCGGGCGAACCCGGCCCGCGTCGAGGCGGGTCGGCCCACGGCGGGTGGCGTTCGCGCAGGACCCTGCTGAGTGCCGGCACGGCAGTGGCCATGGCGACCGCCGTGGTCCTGGCCTTCACGGTCATGGGCGGGCACGAGGCATCCGGTGGAGAGGTCTTCCTCCAAGCCGCCTCGGCGGCCGGCCCCGACCCGTTCACCCCCTCGACGGACACACAGTCCGAGGACGGCGTGGTCACGCCCGCATCCGCCGGCAAGTCCAAGGGTGGCGGCAGCGCGAGCGCCCTCGAAGTCAACGGTGCCTACCCGGGCCTGTACGGAGGCACGCGCAACGTCACGAGCTGCGACGTCGAGAAGCAGATCAAGTACCTCACGGAACACGCCGACAAGGGCAAGGCCTTCGCCGACCCCCTGAGCATCCGGCAGTCCGACGTCGCCTCCTACCTGCGGTCTCTGACCCCCGCCCAGCTGGGCTGGGACACCCGGGTCACCAACCACGGGTACAAGAACGGCGCGCCCACCGGCTACCAGGCCGTCCTGCAGGCCGGCACGTCCGTCCTGGTCGACGACCGCGGCGTACCCCGCGTCCGCTGCGCCTGCGGCAACCCGCTGGCCCCGCCCGTCGCCGCCAAGAGCAAGCAGACGTACAGCGGCCGGCAGTGGTCGTCGTTCCGCTCCTCCGACGTCGTTGCGATCAAGCCCGCCGAGCAGCCGGTGAAGTCCGTCACGATGTTCGACCACGACCGCAAGGGCTGGTACCAGCGCCCGAGCGGAGACGCGCAGGGCAAGCACGACCACGAGATCTCGCCGCCGAAGGGCCAGACAGCCGACTCGCCGTACCCGGTCCTGCCGCCTCCTGCGGGATCCGTGCAGAGGCCCCCGGCCGAGGACACGCACAAGGGCGTCGACAAGGACACCCACAAGGGCACGGACAAGGACAACCGCGAGGACGTCAACCAGCACCCGTGGGAGAACAAGCAGGGCACCGACGAGCACAAGGACGAGCACAAGAAGGAGAACAAGCAGGGCACTGACGAGCACAAGAAGGAGAACAAGCAGGGCACCGACGAGCACAGCAAGGAGAACAAGCAGGGCACCGACGAGCACAAGAAGGAGAACAAGCAAGGTACCGACGAGCACAAGAAGGAGAACAAGCAGGGCACCGACGAGCGTATGAGGGAGAAGGTGGAAGGCGGGGGGGGGC
>NZ_JBWKCE010000039.1:0-8278 GCF_056436685.1 Streptomyces sp. NPDC043680
TGGGTCCGCGGCCGGTGGTGACGGGTGAGTCGGGGGCGTACCTGCTGTACACCTCGGGCTCGACCGGCCGCCCGAAGGGCGTCCTCATGACCGTCCGCGCCGTCATGAACCTCCTCACCTGGCACCTGGACGAACTGCCCGGCGGCCCCGGCCGGACCACCGTCCAGTTCACCTCCCTCAGCTTCGACATCTCCCTGCAGGAGATGCTCTCCACCCTCCTGTCGGGCGCGGCCCTCGCCATCGTCCCCGAGGACGTGCGCCGCACCCCGCACGCCTTCGCGCCCTGGCTGGAGGAGCACGGCGTCACCGACCTGTTCGCCCCCAACATCGTGATCGAGCTGCTGTGCCGCGCCGCCGTGGAGCAGGGCCGTACCCTGCCCGCGCTGGCGCACCTCGCGCAGGCGGGAGAGGCCCTGGTGCTCAGCGAGGCCGTCCGTGCGTTCTGCCGGCAGCGGCCCGGCCGCCGCCTGCACAACCACTACGGCCCCACCGAGACCCACGCCGTCACCTCGTACGTCCTGCCCGCCGCCGAGGAGGACTGGCCCGCCGGCGCACCGATCGGGCGGCCCGTTCACAACACCGCCGTGTACGTCCTCGACGAGGCGCTGCGCCTGGTCCCGGAGGGGGTGGCGGGCGAGCTGTACGCGGCCGGGCCCTGCCTGGCCCGCGGCTACGCCGGACGCCCCGGCCTGACCGCCGACCGCTTCCTGCCCGACCCCTACGGGCCGCCCGGCTCCCGCATGTACCGGACCGGCGACCTGGTGCGCCGCCGCCCCGACGGCACCCTCGACTACCTCGGCCGCACCGACCACCAGGTCAAGATCCGCGGCATGCGCGTCGAACTCGGCGAGATCGAAGCCGCCTTGCGCACCACCCCCGGCGTGCGCGACACCGTCCTCGTCACCGCGGGCGAGGCCGGACAGCGCCGGATCGACGCCTACCTGGTCCCGGCCCCGGACGCCGACCCCGCCACCCTGGGCGCCGCCGTCCGCGCCGCGCTGCGCCGCACCCTGCCGCCCGCCATGGTGCCCGCCACCTTCACCGTGGTGGACCGCTTCCCGCTCAACTCCAACGGCAAGGTGGACCGCCACGCACTGCCCGCGCCCGCGCCGGCCACCACGGACCCCGCCGGGGCACCCCGCACCGGGAACGAGGAACGGCTCGCCCGGATCTTCGCCGAGGTCCTCGGGCTGCCCGCCGTCGGCATCCACGACGGCTTCTACGACGTCGGCGGGAACTCCCTGCTCGGCGGCGACCTGACCGCCCGGCTCCGCAAGGAGTTCCAGGTGGAACTGACCCTCGGCGAGGTCCTGGCCCACCCCACCGTGGCCGAACTCGCCACCCTCCTGGACCGGGTGGAGCCCGCCCGACCGGCCCTCGCCGCCCGCACCGGCAGCGGGCCGGCCCCCGCCTCGTTTGCTCAGCAGAGCCTGTGGGTGCTCGACCAGCTGGAGGGTCCCGGCCCCGGCTACAACGAGCCCGTCGCCCTGCGGCTGACCGGTCCGCTCGACGTGCCCGCCCTGCGCCGGGCCCTCGCCGACGTGGCCGACCGCCACCACGTACTGAGGACCGTACTGCGCATGGAGGACGGGCAGATCGTCCAGCGGGTCCGCGAGGGGGCCGACGCGGTCCCCGCCCTGGAAGAGGTGCCCGTGGCCGCCGAGGACCTGGACGCGGCCGTGCGCGCCGCCGCCCGGGTCCCCTTCGACCTCGGAGCCGACCTGCCGGTGCGGGCCACGCTCTTCGTCCTGGGGGAGGAGGAGCACCTGCTGCTCGTCGTCACCCACCACGCCGCCTGCGACGGCGTCTCCCTGCACCCGCTGCTGCGCGACCTCACCACCGCCTACGACGCGCGCACCGCGGCCCGCGCGCCCGACTGGGCGCCGCTGCCGGTGCAGTACGCCGACTACGCCGTCTGGCAGCGCGACCTGTTCGCCGCGGCCGACGCCGAACCCTCCGGCCTGGTCCGTCGGCAGTACCGGTTCTGGGAGGAGCGGCTCGCCGGGCTGCCCGACGCCATGCCCCTGCCGCTGGACCGGCCCCGGCCGCCGGTCCGCTCCGGAGACGGCGCCGGCGTGCCCTTCGCGGTCGACGCCGCCACCCACCGGGTGCTGCAGGACCTGGCCCGGACCCACCGCACCACCGGTTTCACGGTGGTCCACGCGGCGCTCGCGGCCCTGCTGTCGGACCGCGGCGCGGGCGAGGACGTGGTGGTGGCCGCCGTGGTCTCCGACCGGGGGGAGCCCGCCCTGGAGGACCTCGTCGGATTCTTCGTCCGCACGCTGGTGCTGCGCACCGACACGGCGGGCGCCCCGGACTTCGCCGCCCTGCTGGACCGGGTGCGGGAGGCCGACCTGGCCGCTTTCGCCCACCCGGACCTGCCCTTCGAGTACGTGGTCGAGCTGGTCAACCCGGCCCGCTCGCTGGCGTACCACCCGCTGGCCCAGGTGATGCTGGCCTTCCAGGTACAGGACGTCGAACCGCCCCGGCCGTCCGGGCTCGCCGCCCGCTTCGAGCCCGTCGAGACGGGCGTCGCCAAATTCGACCTGTGCTTCAAGGTCGTGGAGCACTTCGCCCCCGGGGGCGACCCCGCCGGCATCACCGGAGTCCTGGAGTACGCGACGGACGTCTTCGACGCCGCGACCGCCCGCGACCTGGCGGAAGGACTCGTCGCGTACCTGGCCAAGGCGGCTTCCTGACAGCCGGCGCACGTACGGGGGCCCCGGCACGCACCGCGCGCCGGGGCCCTCCCGCATCCGGGGCGGGGGAAGGTCAGGCGGGGGCGGGCCGGAGGGCGAGCGTGCCCCCGACGATGCCCAGGACCTCCTGCGCCGCCGTCACCGGGAAGAAGTGGCCACCCTCGACCATGCGGACGGAGAACGGCCCGCGCGCCCACGGCTCCCAGGCCTCGCAGGTGCCCTCGGGCGCCGTCTCGTCCCGGAGTCCGCCCAGCGCCGTCACCGGCACGTCGACCCGCTCCTCCTCCGCGACCTCCTTGCGGCAGGAGTGGAACAGCCGCATGTCCGCGCGCAGGACCGGCAGGAAGGTCTTCAGGAAGCCGCGGTCCGCCATCAGCGCCTCGGGGGTGCCCTGCCAGGCCGCGAGGTCCGCGATCAGCTCCTCGTCGGACTCCGGTTCGGTCCTCCCCTCCACCTGGTCCGGAGGCAGCGCGCCCGCCACGAACAGGGCCAGTTGGGACCGGGTCGACCCGGCCAGCCGCCGGGTCACCTCGCGGGCCACCAGCCCGCCCGTGCTGTGCCCGAACAGGGCGAACGGACGCCCGCCCGCATGGCCGAGTATCTGCTCGGCGATCCGGTCGGCGAGCGCCCCGACCTCGGTGAACGGCGCCTCCGTGAACCGCTCCTCGCGGCCCGGGGTGAGCACTGCCTCGACCTGGAGCCCCGCGGGCACCGCCCCGGCCCAGGACTGGTAACGGCCGGGCCCGGCACCGGCCGCCGGCAGCAGGTACAGCAGGCAGTCGCCCTCCGGGCCGATCCGCTTGAACCAGCGCTGCGTCGGCTCGCGGCCGATCCGCGCGGCGATCTGCTCGGCCTGGGTGCGCAACAGCGTCGTGAACCGGGCGTCCAGTGCCGGCTCGGGACCGGCGTACTGGAGCCGCCCGGCGGGATCCACCCACAGCCGCACCCCGCGGCGCCGGGCTTCGCCCATCAACTGGTCGGCGAGAAAGGACATGGCATCTCCTTCGGCATCACGTCGGAGGTCGGGCGGGAGGCGGGTCGGAAACGGGAAGGCGCCGGGCGGGCGGAGCCCGCCCGGCCCGGCGCGCACCGGCTCATTCGGCCTGCTCGGGCAGCGTCCGCATCCGGGCGACGGGGGCCAGCAGCAGCGGCAGCACGCTCGCCACGCCGCCGATCACCGCCAGCCACAGGGCGGGCCGCAGCCCCAGCCAGGTCCCCGCAGCACCCGCGACGAGCGCCCCCGCGGTCCGCACCCCGTTGATCAGTGCCAGGTACGCGCCCTGCACGCGCGACCGGAACCGGTCCGGGGTCAGCGCCTGCTGGATCGAGGAGCCCGCGATGTCGCACAGCATCAGCCCCATGCCCGACAGCAGTTCGGCGGCGACGACCAGGCCGAAGGCCACCCACCGGTCCGAGGAGGCAAAGGGCACCAGCACCAGCGCACCCGGGAAGAGCAGGGAGCCGGCGATGAAGGTCAGGCCCAGCCCGATCCGCCGGGTGAACCAGCCGGTGACGAAGGACCCGGCGAGCGCGCCGACGGCACCCAGGCCCAGCGCGAGGCCGATCATGCCCGGGGTGAGCTTCAGCTCCCGCGCGATGAACAGCAGGAACAGGGTGAAGTAGACCGTGTAGAACAGGTTGAGGGCGCCGCCGCCGAGGAACTTGGCGCGCAGCACCGGGGTCCGGGCCACGAAGCGCAGCCCCTCCCGGATGTGCGAAGGCTCCTTCTGCTTCGGGGCCTCCGGCTCCCGCGGGGACAGCGACCGCAGCAGCAGCCCCGACACCAGGAACGAGCACACGTCGGCGACCAGTGCGACCGGGGCGGACACGGCCTGCACCAGCATGCCGCCCAGACCCGGGCCCGCCACCCACGAGAAGGAGAAGCTGCCCCGGGTCAGCGAGGTTCCCTGTACGTAGTCCTCGCGTTCCACCAGCGCCGCGAACATGCTGTTGCCGGCGACGTTGAACAGCATGGTCAGGGTGCCCGTCAGGAACGCCACCACCCACAGGTGCGCCAGCGTCAGCGTGTCCAGCGCGTACGCGACGGGGACGGTGACCAGCACCGCCGCCCGGCCCACGTCGCACAGGACCATCAGCCGCTTCAACTTCCCGTGCCGGTCGACGAAACCACCGGCGTGCAGGGAGAACAGCAGGTTGGGCAGCGAGGCCAGCGCCCCCAAGAAGCCCATCTGGGCGGCCGAGGCGTTCAGCGCGAGCACCGCCGTCAGCGGCAGCGCGATCGTGCTGACCTGGTCGCCGAGGAACGAGATCGTCTGCGCGGTCCAGTACCTGCGGAAGGACACCTGGTGCAGCAGGGCGGGTATGCGGTCCGATAATTGAGTGGCCATCTGGTAACCGTTTCAGTCGCTGAGTTCCGGCAACGAGCCCCGTCCGGGCGGCCCGATCCACGACCGGGCCAGCACAATCTACAGCGCACCGCCCGCCGCCATCGCCGCGTTCGACTGCACCGATTGCGCCATCGAACACTCGATATTCTCTGGTCCGGAGGCAGATGGAACGCCGTCGCCGAATACAAGGGGAAATCGTGCTGACCGAAACGACCTCGCTCACCGATCCGCTGCTCTATTCCCGTGGCGACCCGCACGCGGTCTGGCGCAGGCTGCGGCGCGAGAGTCCGGTCTCCTGGCACGAATACGGCGACCACGGCGGGTACTGGGCCGTCACCACGCACGCCGCCGGCCTCGAAGTCCTCACCGACTGGGGGCGGTTCACCTCCACCAAGGGCATCTTCCTGCGGCCGAACTTCAAGGACCCCTACCCCGGCGCCGGGAAGATGATGGCCCTGAGCGACCCGCCCCGGCACGACATGCTGCGCAAGGCCATCATGGGTCTGTTCACCGTCCGCGCCATCGCGGCCATGGAGGAACGCACCCGGGAGGTCGTGCGCGGCGCCCTGCGCACGGTGGTGGAAACGGGCAGCTGCGATTTCGTCAAGGACATCGCCGCGCGGATACCCCTGGCGGTTTCCGCCGAACTCCTCAGCCTTTCCATGGACGATGTGGAAATGCTGGCCAAGGTCACCACGGAAGCCGCCGAGAATTCCACGGACATCGACGGGATCGAGGCCCAGCTCGCGCATTTCGAAATCCTCCGGCACTATTCGGAGATCATCGAGGTGAAGCGCCGCGAACCCGGCCGCGACCTGGTGTCCGCGCTCGTCGGCGCCCAGGCCCGGGGCCTCGACATCACCGACGAGGAAATCGTCCTCACCTGCGACAACGTCATCGTCGCCGCGAACGAGACCACCCGGCAGGCGGTCGGTGCCGGCATGCTCGCCCTGCTGGAGAACCCCGCGCAGTGGGCCGCCCTCCGCGCCGGCGACGTACGGCTGAAGACCGCTGCCGAGGAGTTCCTGCGGTGGACCGCCCCCGTCACGCACATCCTGCGCACCGCCCAACAGGACACCGTCCTGGACGGGGTCCGCATCGCCGCGGGCGACGCCGTCACCGTCTGGCTGCCCTCCCTCAACCGCGACGAGGCCGTCTTCGACGAGCCCGACCGCTTCCTGCTCGACCGCACCCCCAACCACCACGTCGCCTTCGGCGGCGGCGGCCACTTCTGCATCGGCGCGAACCTGGCCCGGCTGACCATCAAGGTCATGCTCGACGAACTGGCGCGGCTGCCCGCGGAGATCGAGATCGCCGGGCGCCCCCAGCGCATCGCCTCGCACATCCTCGGCGGCCTCACCTCGCTGCCGCTCAGCTTCCGTCCGCACTGACCGCACCGCCACAGAGGAGATGGGCCACCATGACAGCAGCGCGTGAACTCCTGGACGGACTCACCGCCGACGGGGTGCAGCTGTGGGTGCAGGACGGGCGGCTTCGCTTCCGCCCCGCAGACCGCCTCGACGCCGAGCGCCTGAACCGCCTGCGCACCCACAAGCAGGAGATCCTCCGCCTGCTCGCCCAGCCCGCAGACCCCGGCACCGCCGGCCGGGATCCGGTCTCCGGCGCGGCCGCGGCGCCGGAGAAGGCGCCCGAACCGCTCACCGGCCCGCCGCGCCCCGAGCTGCTGCCGCTGTCGTACGGCCAGGAGAGCCTGTGGTTCCTGGACCGCCTCGGCCTCGACGCCAGCTACAACGTCGGCGTGGTCGTCCGGATGGAAGGCGCGCTCGACGAGCCCGCGCTGCACCGCGCGCTCGACGAGACCCTCCGCCGCCACGAGGTGCTGCGCAGCCGGTTCCACACCGTGGACGGCGCGGTCGTCCAGCGGCCCGTCCCCGACGAGCGGGTCACCCTCGAACGCGTCGACCTGACCCACGTGCCCGAAGCGGCCCTCGACGAGGCATCCCAGCGGGAACTGGACCGGCACTTCGCCACGCACTTCGACCTGGAGCACGACCCGCTCTTCGTCGTCCAGCTCCAGCGGCTGCGCCCCGAGGTCCACGTCCTCGCCGTCAACGCCCAGCACATCATCGTCGACGGCCCCTCCCTCGGCCTGCTCTTCGCCGAGCTTGAGCAGCTCTACGGGGCCTTCCGCGCCGGCCGGCCCTCCCCGCTGCCCGAGCCCGCCGCCCAGTACGCCGACTACGCGCTGTGGCAGCGCCGCCACCTCGGCGGCGAGGAACTCGAAGCCCAGGTCTCCTACTGGCGCGAAGCCCTCGACGGGGCCCCCGCCGGCCTGGACATGCCGCTGGACCGGCCCCGCGGAGAGCAGACCGACTTCGCGGGCAGCTCGGTCAGCTTCGTCCTGCCCGCCGAGCTCGCCGAAGCCCTGCGCCAGGTCGCCGTCCGCTGCTCGGCCACCCCGTTCATGGTGCTGCTCGCCGGCTTCCACGTCCTGATGGGCCGCTGGTGCCGCCAGGACGACGTGTGCGTGGGCATCCCCGTCGACGGCCGCGCCCATCCCGACGCCGCGGGCCTCGCCGGCTATTTCGCCAACACCGTCGTCATCCGGGCGGACCTGGAGGGAAACCCGGCCTTCGACGGGCTTCTCGACCGGCTGCGCGGAAGCGTCGTCGACGCCTACGACCACCGCCACCTGCCCTTCGACCGGCTGGTCGCCGCCCTGCGGCCCCACCGCAGCCAGGCCCGCCAGCCGCTGTTCGACGTGATGTTCTCCTACCAGGGGCAGCAGGAGTTCCGACTGCCCGGCCTCGACCTCACCGTCATCGAGCAGCCCAGCACCACCGCCAAGTTCGACCTGTCGCTCTTCGTCTCCGAGATGCCCGACGGCAGCCTGTACGGATGCTTCGAGTACGCGACGGCCCTGTTCGACGCCGACACCGTCCAGCGGTTGTCCCGGCTGTACGCGAGCCTGCTGGAGGGCATCGCCGAGGCGCCCGCCACCCGCATCCTGGACCTGCCCGTCCTGACGCCCGAGGAGGCCCGCCGGGCCACCGTCGAACCCCCTGCCGCCGGCCCCGCGGCGCCCGTACGACCGGGCTCCCTGGCCGAGTGGTTCGAGGAGGGGGTCCGCGCCCACGGCGACGAACTCGCCGTGGTCGACGGACCCGTGCGCCTGTCCTACCGGGAGTTGGCGGGGCGGGCGGATCGGGTGGCGTGGTCGCTTCGGGCGCGGGGGGTGGGTGCGGAGTCGGTGGTGGCGGTGTTGTTGCC
>NZ_JBWKCE010000040.1:0-5250 GCF_056436685.1 Streptomyces sp. NPDC043680
ACCCTGTGGGAGAGTAGGACGCCGCCGAACAATCATTGCGGGAAGCCCCGCACCAGCCCTTCCGGGCTCGGTGCGGGGCTTTTCTGCGTTCACGGGCGATTATCGCGTCACGCCTTTTAGAAGGCCATCGGAAGTCGACGAGCGGCGCCCTGACCAGCAGGCGTTCCAGGGATCCTGTGCGTTCTGCGACACCGGGATCGCCTGGGAACACCTGCCGCAGGCACTCGGCCTCGGCTCGGGCATGACCTGCCGGCGCCGTCTGGTCGATGGACCAAGGCCTGCGTGGCCTCGGCTGCAAGCTCCTCGTTGCTGAGCTCCGCAGCGCGAACGCCCTGTTCTTCTCCTGGGCGGCGGTCGATGGCGACATCCACGCAGCCTTCCGCACCCTCGGATGCGCATTGATCTGCTGGCGACCCTCAGCTCTCGCCGCTAGCTCTTCTGCAGGGTGCGGGTGACACCCGCGATGACGGCGGTCGTCAGCACCCAGCCGAAGGTGATCAGCAGGTAGGCCAGACACTGGAGGCTGCCGTTCGACCAGTACCAGGCCGTGCGCTGACCCAGACCACCGATGGGGATCAAGAGGTCGAGTGTGTAGACAAGGGGCTGGAACGGGGTGCCTTCGTCTCGTTTGACCGGGCTGGGCGAGTGAGTGCCGAAAGACAGCGTGCCCAGCAAGGTCAGTGCGAGGAGCCAGACGCCGGCCAGCCAGGGGCGGTAGCCGTAGCCGACGGTCACGTCGAGCAGGTGCCCCCACGCACGCGCGGTCGGAGGCAGAGTCTGACGCCGATGGCGCTGTTTGGCCAGGAGAACGCGGCGGGCGTCGTCGTCGTGGCCTGCCTTCCGGTACCAGCTCGCCAACTGCTCGTACGGCTGGGGGTTGTACCCCGGGCTGCGTCGTATCCACTCCACGCGGCGGGCCACGGAGTCCCGCCGCCCCACGGCCTCCCAGCGCTCGCCCTCCTCGTCCAGCTTGATGGAGCCGTAGACGAAGCCGTCCAGCTCCACCGTGTGCGGCCAGCTGTGGTCGCTGTCGTGGAGGTAGGACACCTGCGCGCCCCGCAGGTCCACGGCGGCGGACGGTGGCCGGGCGAGGGTGAAGTCGAAGTCGACCGCATGCATCAGCAGGGCGACCAATGACGGGCCGCGGCCGTCGAGCGGGCCGTTCAGGACGGCACCTTCAAAGGTCAGGTTGTCCGAGATCCGGGCGCCCCGCAGCCGTACCGTCCCGTTCGCGATGAACCCGTCGGAGAAGTCGAGCGTAGAGGCAGCGGCGTTGTCCAGGGCGAGCACCACCCCGCGCCGGCCGGGGCGTTCCAGTAGTGCGCCCCGCATGTGCAGTCCGCCTGGCAGCTGTGCCCCCATGAGGCGGATTTCGCCGTGCGCGACGAATCCGTCCAGGCAGTAGACGCCGCCCTCCGCGACCAGTCCGCCAGCGGACACTGCCCATTCCCCAGGCGCGGTGATCTTGGCGCCGCTGAGGTTCACGGCACCGCTCACGTGGGCGTTGATGAGCGACAAGGCGGTGACCCCTCGGTGGAAGGGTGAGGCAGAACCGCCTTCCAGACGAGAGCGCCGCAGGTCGAGGCGTCCTTCGATACGGATCAAACCGGCTTCCACGCCCGGCACTCGGCTCCCCACGATGGAAATCGACCGGGCCGACGCTCCGGAGAGGTCCACGCCCTCCTCGAACCAGCAGTCCTCAAGCCAGAGAGCGTGAGCGATCTGTGCGCCGGCCAGGTTGAGGTGCCCGGATATCCGCGCTCCGGCGAGCCGCAGGCACGCGACGGCGCCCGTCTGCGCGGGGTTCCCGCCCTGGAGGAGCGCCACGATCACGGCGGCCCGAACCGTCCGTGCAGGCCCCCACTCCCGACCCTCGGCGACGCGGTCGTCCTCGGGCACACCCGTGCGCAGGTCCACGCGGAGTCCCTCGGAGAACAGATCCCACAACTCACGCTCCGGGGAAGTCAATTCGTCGTATGAGAGCACTCATACAGGGTAGTGATCTCCCTTCGCGCTCGCCTTGCCCTGGCGCGCGGATCGGAGGGTCGGCCCATTCGGTCAGGAGTTCTTGGTAATCCGGCTGACGAGTAGTTCGTATGGCCGGCGGACAAGAAGGTGGCCGTGCCGGAGCAAGAGCAGTGGGCGGTCTTGGTCCAGTGGAAGCGGCGGCACGAGGAAGGCGCCGCCGGCGCGTTGCCGCAGCGGGACCGACAGCGCCTGTCAGCAGGAGCCGGAGCCAAAGGCCGCCGCCTCTACGACTGGGCCCAGGTCGCCATCGACGGCCCGCCTGCAGGCCCGGCCACCAGTCACTGCTCGTGCGGCGGGGCCGGCGCACCGGCGCGTACGACCGCGTCGGTCACGGACCGGGCCGCGATGGAGCGGCAGCTGCAGGTGCCGGTCCGGTGTGAGGACTGGTTGCTACCGCAGCTGTGATGCGGTGAGCGGCCTAACAGGGCGGCAGACAAAAGCGGTTGACCGGTTGTGCGGCTCGGCGGTCGGATGGGGCGTCGTGAGTACTCAGCAGATGAATCCCGGCCTCCACCCCGTCGACGACGACCTCGTACGGCGGCTGATCGCCGGCCAGTTCCCGCAGTGGGCGGGGCTGCCGGTGTCGCGGATGCCGTCCGGGGGGACGGTCAATGCCGTGTACCGGCTCGGCGACCGCATGGCCGTACGGCTGCCGCTGACGCAGGGCGGGGCTCCCGACGTGGTGCTGGAGCGGGAGTGGCTGCCCCGGCTCGCGCCCCGGCTGGCCACGGCCATCCCCGAGGTGCTCGGCGCCGGGCAGCCGGCCGAGGGGTATCCGTGGCCGTGGGCGGTGTACGGGTGGCTGGCGGGGGAGCACCCCGAGGCGGGCGCGCTCAGCCGGCCCGTGCAGCTGGCCCGGGACCTGGCCGGGTTCGTCGCGCAGATGCGGAGCCTGGCCTTGCCGGACGCGCCGGGCGCCTACCGCGGCGGGCTGGTGGCTTCGCTCGACGCGGCGACCCGGGCGGCCATCGAGGAGCTGCGGGGGATCCCGGAGGAGGGCGTCGACTGCGATGCCGTGACCGCCGTATGGGAGGACGCACTGCGGGCTCCGGCCTGGGAAGGGCCGCCGGTGTGGCTGCACGGCGATCTGATGCCGGGCAATCTGTTGGTGGACGGGGTGGGGAGGCTGACGGCGGTGATCGACTTCGGGTGCATGGGCATCGGTGATCCGGCCTGCGACCTGTTCCCCGCGTGGAACCTGCTGCCGGCCGAGGCGAGGGGGATCTTCCGTGACGAGCTCGGTGTGGACGGTGCGACGTGGGCCCGCGGCCGCGGCCGCACGCTTTCCCAGGCGCTGATCGCGCTCCCGTACTACCGCGGCACCAACCCCGCGATGGCCCGCAACGCCCGCCACGTGATCCGGGCGGTGCTGGAAGAACGCGTCGAAACGCGTACGCCCGATACCGATGACTTCCAGGCCGGACGAGGGTCTGCCTTGCTGTAGGTACCGGAGACGAGGAGACCGCGCCGTGCGCATCGTGATCAGTGAGTTCATCAGCCTGGACGGCGTCGTGCAGGCGCCCGGCGGCGCCGAGGAGGACACCGACGGCGGCTTCGCCCACGGCGGGTGGACGCACCCGTTCTTCGACCCCGAGGTGGTGGGCGGTGCCTTCGCCGACGCGATCGCCAAGGCCGAGGCGCTGCTCTTCGGACGGCGTACGTGGCAGGCCATGGCCGGGGCCTGGCCGGAGCGGGCGGGGGACCCGTTCGCGGACCGGATGAACTCCATCCGCAAGTACGTGGTCTCCGAGACGCTGGGCGACGCTGCACTGACGTGGGAGAACACCACCCGTGTCGCGGGCGACGAGGCGGTCGCCCGCATCAGGGAGCTCCACGGGACGGAGGGTGGTGACCTCCTGGTCATGGGCAGTCCCACCCTCGTCCGTACGCTCCTCCGCGAGGGTCTGGTCGACGAGCTGCGGCTCATGATCATGCCGGTGCTCCTGGGCGGGGGTAAGAGGATCTTCCCAGAGGACGGCTCCCGGCGCCGCCTCGAACTGGTCTCCACGGTGGTCAGCCCCACCGGCGTGCACGTGGCCACCTACCGGCCGGTCGCCCGGGGCTGAGCCGGCGACGGGGGCGGGGAATCGCGGGCAGCCTCGGTCCCGTGCCGAGGCCCGCCGTGCCGGCCCCAGGGTGTCGCCATGCCTCGCGACACGTCGACCAAGGAGCAGATCGACCGCACGGCCGTGGAGCTGCTGGATGACGAGGGCCTGGAAGGCCTCAACACTGCGCAGCCTGGGCAAGCGGCTCGGCTCGGCCGCGACCGCGGTCTACTGGCACGTCAAGAACGAGGACAACCTCGTCCGGCTCGCCGGGGACCACGTGTGGGACGAGATCGAGCTGCCCGACCTCGCCGCGATGGACTGGCGGACGGCGGCCACGCGGATGGCCGACAGCCTGCACGCCATGCTCACCCGTCATCCCTGGCTGGTGCAGGCCTTCGGGTCGTACCTCTTCTACGGTCCGGGCAAGGCGCGCCACGACGACCACTCCCTCGCGATCTACGAGGCCGCCGGCTTCGAGGGCGCGGATGCCGACCGCGCGGCTGCCGCCGTCTTCACCTTCGTACTCGGCAGTGCGCTCGGTTCCTCGGCCACCGCCTCGCTGATGCGGCGCCTGCGCCGGGACGGCGGCGATCCGGAGGAGCTGATCCGGGACACCCTGGCGAAGGCCGGCGAGGACGCCATGCAGTACCCCCGGCTGCGGGCCCGCCTCGACACCCCCTCGGCGGACTACAACGCCTCACCTGAGCGGACCTTCGAGTACGCCCTCCAGGCCCTCCTCGACGGGCTGGAGGGCGGCCGGGCGGACGGCTTTGACAGGGTCCGAGGGAGGGTTGTAGAGTTGACGGGTTGCTTGGGAGCCGCACCGGCTCGGCGACACCATCCAGAACAACCCTCGCATCCTCAGAATCGAATTCTGCGGACGCGTACTCGACTCCTCATCCAGGAATCCGAAGCCGGGAAATCCGGTGGAAAACTTCTGATAGAGTCGGAACCGCCGGAAAGGGAAACGCGAAAGCGAGAACCTGGAAAGCAAGCCAACCCGCTTCGACCGGGAATCGGACACGAAAGAGTCTGATAGAGTCGGAGACACGAGAACGAAAGCCCGGAGGAAAGCCCGAGAGGGTGAGTACAAAGGAAGCGTCCGTTCCTTGAGAACTCAACAGCGTGCCAAAAATCAACGCCAGAAGTTGATACCCCGTCCACTTCGGTGGAT
>NZ_JBWKCE010000041.1:0-4363 GCF_056436685.1 Streptomyces sp. NPDC043680
TGGGCGACGGCCGGTGGAATGACAGGCGGGATGACCAGGACGACTTCACATGAACTCCGAACTCACCTCCCCCATTCACCCCCAACCAGCAAAAGGCACTATTCTGCTTTTTGTTTTCCGGGATTCCGTGCCCGTGGGTGCAGATCGGGTGTTATTTTTTGAGAATTGGGGGGTGGGTATTTCTTAGGCTTCTCGAAATGCGGCGTGGAGTGTATCCTGCTTTGTGGTTGCCGCATTGAATTATGTGGTGATCGCAGGGCCCAAACATGAAAGCGGGCCCCACGCTCCCGCTGCTGAGGGAGGGCGTGGGGCCCGGATGCCTGGGCCTGGGTGGGTCTGGCTGCGCCAACAGCTGGGCCCACCTGCGCTTTTAGAGCACTCCAGTGAGCTTGAGACCCCAGTACACGGCCTGCAGGATGCAGGTGACCAGGGTGACCGTCTCAGCTGCGCGCTTGCGCTTGGACCGGCCCGGCTTGGGCTGCTCGTCGGAGTCTTCCATGCCGGACATCGCTCACCTCCCCTCTGGTGATAATCGATCCCCGTCCCTCGGGGTGATTTAGACGTTAGCAGGAGGGGAGGTCGATAAAGCCGGTTCGTGTGACTGTCAGGAACCTTCGGAAGCCCTAGCCTTGGCCATCCCGCGGATGGCTGAGTGAGAACGTGCGGCGAGTTTGTACCCGGCGTCGGATTCCGTTTTCTCGATGCCTATAGTCGGACGCGGGAAGCTAGCCGATTCGTCGAGAGGAGCACGGCCCGATGGGCATCATGGGCGACAGCCTCGACCGTGCCGCGCAGGCCGCGTTCACCCGCCCGATCCCCAAGTCGGCGGGCGCGCAGATGCGCTACCTCGTCACGCAGGAGAAGACCACTGCGGCTGTCGCGGCGTTGCTCGGGATCAGCCAGCGCACCGTGGAGCGGTACGTGAAGGACCAGATCAAGCAGCCCAAGCCCGCGCTCGCGGAGCGGATGGAGGCCGAGGTCCGGCGCCGGTGGCAGCCCCTGGTGCGCAAGCGCGCCCGGGAGAAGGCCGCTCGCCAGACCGGGCTGGTGATCGAGACCCGGGCCCGGTTCGGGTTCACCGCCGCGCCCGGCACGTCGGACGACGGGCGGATGCGGCGGATCACGCAGCACCTGCCGCCGGAGTTCGCAGGCCGGCTGCTGGCCGCCCAGGACGCAGGGGCCTCCGAGGCCGAGTTGCAGCAGATCGCCGCGGACGGGCTCGGGGAGGTCTACTTCCGCGACAGCGGGAGCCGCGCGGACGGGTTGCAGGTGGAGTTCACGGACATCGACTACATCGACGTGGCCCTGTGAGGGGTGAGCACCCTGTGAGCACCCCGGTGCCCTGTGAGCCTCACAGCTCATTTCCCCAGCTCAGAGCGCTAAATCCGTTCTGCAGGACGGGTGTTGTGAGCACCCCCTGACCACCCCGTGGGTACCCCTGAGCACCCCTGAGCGGGGCCGCCGCCGACCCGGTAGCGGCCCCGCTTCGCTGCGTCCGGGACCGGCGCAGCCGTCCCCGGGCGGGTGAATCCGTCCTCGCGTACGCGGGCGCAGTAGGGGGTGCATACCCACTGACTAGCCCTAAACCATCAACATTTGACAGTTTTAGCAACGTATCTGCATGTTTCCGGCGGCGCCCAGAGCGGGCGGCGCGGCGAAGGGAGGCAGCGGTGGGCAAGCGCATGGAGTACGACCAGGACCAGGCCGTTGGGCGGCGTGTGGGCCGGGTTGTGGTGTCACACGGACGCGCTAGAAAGTCCCCAACTCTTCATCTATGAAGCGCAATCCGCGGTATGGGATTCGCGGTAAAAAATTTGCCGCGAAGACCGTGTAGCTCACGGTCTTCGCGGCTTTGCCGTTTCCTGCGCCAACAGGAGTACGGGATTCGCATCGCACGGTCATTCGGCCATGCATCGGCCTCGGAGGTGAGGATCTCCGGGCTCCTATTCGCACAATAGAGGGCGTGGCTAGGAGTGTACAGAGGAGATTGGGAAAACGTCTGGAACGATTGGAATATTTCCGCTCCACACATGCCCTGACCTGCGATGATGAGGTTTGGTTAGGGAGTCTATATTTCATGATCACTGGGATGCGGTGAAATAAAAGACTGGAGCGGAAGATGAGACTATGGTCACCATTTAGCTCTCGGCGTACAGTTCGAGGGAACGGCTCTCCGTGGACCAGATGCGCCAACATCACCACGTCAGGGGAGTCGACCCGCATCGCCGGTTGTGAGGAGACGCCGTGAAGCACATCAAGAAGAACAAGGATAAGTCCGCCGAAGACCATAAGCAGCACCAGTGCGTGGAGACGCCCCGCGAAATACGAGGGGATACGCCTTGGTGGGCCCCGGGGACGATCGTGATCGTCGTGATTTTGGTGGCGGCCGCGGCCGCCACGGGGATGGCGGCGGTGGGGGTACCTGTGGCCCTCATCCAGGCGGTGTTCGGGATCGGAGGCTTCGCGGCGGCGCTCACACGCAACCGCGCCGCGCGCGGCGCGGCTCGCCTCGGACGCACCCTCGGGTGTCTGGTCGGCAGCGGTCCGGCCCCGGTGTAGGCCAGTGGGACGTCGAACCAGCCCGCCCTCGCCGGAGGCGCCCTTCCACGAGCTCGCGCAAGGTCTGTTGATCTTGCGCGAGCGTGAGGGTGTCACGCTGGCCCAGCTCGCCGAACGGCTGGGAACGGGCTACTCGATCGCCACGCTGTGTCGTATGACGAAGGGGAAGACGGTACCTACCTGGAAGCAGGTGGAGGACTACGTGACCGCCTGCGACGGAACCAAACGGGACTTTCGCGAGACACGCATCAAGTGGGAGCGTGCCGCGGGCAGGTCAACCGCGAAGCATGGGGGGCACCCGGTATGGGTCCCCCGCCTGCAGGACATTACGCAACCGCACCAGTTCATCAACGCGCTCCGACGGCTCTTCACACGGTCGGGGCTGACCTCCCACCGTGCCCTGCTAGAAGCAGGGGTCGACCGCAAGGCGAGCAAGTCGACGGTCAGCCGCGTCCTGCACCACGGCCAGTGGCCCTCTCTTGAGTTCGTCAAGGTCTTTGTGGAGGCCTGCGGGCAGCCGGAGCGAGTGGTCAAGGAGTGGATCAAGGCCTGGAATCGGGTACAGGGGCACCAGCAGGCGGCCCCGCCGATTGCGCCCCATCCCCGGCCCTCGGAGCCAGTCGTCCCGCTTTGGATGCTCTCCGAAGTGGTGAGGGTCCTTGCTAGTGAGGATCTCCGGCACTCGCCCAAGGCTGCTCGCTTGCGGGACGCCCTCCTACATGGCGTCCCGCACGAGCCGGCCGGTAGGTACCGGTGGCTGTGGGGGAACCCTGGTGACCACCCCTGGTGCTCCACATAAATGCCTGACCTGGCGACGTCGGGCAAGGGACGGTCCGTGTACTCGCCAGGAGGCAGCGGATCACGACGCGCTGCGGCGTGAGGACGAGGCGCAGGATGCAGTGCGAGCGGTCCGACCTCCCGGCGGGGCAGAGGGTGGCAATGACAGAAGCCGAAGCCCAGGTCTACGTGGACGCCGGCAAGGCCCAGCGGGCGGGGTCAGCCGTGGCCCCGGCAGCGTGCTGCCGGGGCCACGGGACGGCGGGAGGGTCACGGCGGGTGGTGGTGACGGGGGCTTGCGGAGCTTGGGCGTTCACTTGATGACAACGCCCGGTTGGTATTCCCGCGAGTGCTCATCGGAGCGGAATTCGTCGGGGAATTGAGGCGGTCTGATGAATGTCCGAGATGGCTTTATTCGGCGACGTTCTGAATTTCTCATCTCTACCTGACGTCCCGTCAGATCAGTGTGTTTTGGTGGTTGGTGGGTCTCTGGCCCCAAGGGGCGGGGGTGTGTGGGCTGTTGTGGGGGCCGTTCTTGACGGGGTTGGTCCTGGGGGAGTCTGGGCAGCTCATGGGCCCGTAGAGGGCCCGTGAGGGGCGTTCCTGGGTAGGGTCGCGTGGTTGGTCCGGGGGAGTGTCACCGTGGTCCCGCATCCCTCCCCGGGTGCGGGATCCGGTCTGGTGGGGTTGACAGGGCCCTTTCCCCGCTGGGATGCTGACTGAGCGTTATCAAATCCAAAGCCGCACTTTGGATCCGGACCCGGACCACGCCCCCTCGTAGCCAGCCGCCCGCGAAGCGGGCCCAGGGCCGGGGAGCGAAGCGGACCGGCCCCACAGCCCAGTAATCCCAAGGGTCCGCGAAGCGGGCCCGCCCCACCCCAAGGGGTCTGGAGCGCAGCGGAAGACCCCGAGGCCAAGCCCGCGAAGCGGGTGCCGGCCCGCCCCGCGCGAAGCGCGGGGCCTCACACTCCGTCACCAAGGGCGCGCAGCGCCCGCCTTCCCTTCCAGAGCGCGCAGCGCTCTGGGC
>NZ_JBWKCE010000042.1:0-3308 GCF_056436685.1 Streptomyces sp. NPDC043680
GTTCTCAAGGAACGGACGCTTCCTTCGTACTCACCCTCGCGGGTTTTCCTCCGGGCGCTTCCCTTCGTTCTTGCGTTTCCGACTCTATCAGAGTCCGTCCCGCTCGCTTTCCAGGTTCTTCGCTTTCGCGTTTTCCCTTTCCGGCGGTTCCGACTCTATCAGAAGTTTTCCACCGGATTTCCCGGCTTCGATTTCCTGACTGAGGAGTCGGCTGCGCCCGACAGGAATTCAATTCCGTCAGGGCGAGAGAGATTTTAAACCATCACGGCTGGGCTTGTCCAGCCCAGGCAACCGTTCGAATCTACCTCCCCGATCCAGCCGTGTCAACAGCCTTTGCGGGACGACGAGGAGACTAGCAGCTCCGCGGGCCCTCCCGCACATCAGGCGGCGGTCGGGAGCGTGGCCGTGCGGTCGGCGGCTTCGACGTCGCCCACCTCGCCCGCGCGGGACGCCCGGCCGCCGAGGACGTACACGTACAGCAGGAACGCGGCCTCGGCGGCGACGCCGATGGCGATACGGGCCCAGGTGGGGAGGCCGGACGGGGTGACGAAGCCTTCGATCAGACCCGACACGAAGAGGACCACCGCCAGCCCGATGGCCATGCCCAGGGCGGCGCGGCCCTGTTCCGCGAGGGCCGCGCGGCGGGTGCGGGGGCCCGGGTCGATGACCGTCCAGCCGAGGCGCAGTCCCGTGCCGGCGGCGACGAACACGGCGGTCAGTTCGAGCAGGCCGTGCGGGAGGATCAGGCCGAGGAAGACGTCGAGGCGGTCGGCGGAGGCCATCAGGCCGATGCCCACCCCGAGGTTGACCATGTTCAGGAACAGGATCCAGAGCACCGGGATCCCGAGGAACGCTCCCAGGACCAGACACATCGCGGCGGCCTGGGCGTTGTTCGTCCACACCTTGGCGGCGAAGGAGGCCGCGGGGTGGCTGGAGTAGTACGTCTCGTACCCGCCGCCCGGCTCCGTCAGCGCCTGCAGCTCCTCCGGGGCGGCGATGGCGCCCTGGACCTCGGGATGGGTGGCTATCCACCAGCCGATGAGCACGCCGAGCAGGGTGGACAGCAGCGCCGTCGGTATCCACCAGCGGCGGCTGCGGTGGACGGCGGCCGGGAAGGCGGCCGTGAAGAAGTGGGCCGCGTCTCGCCAGCCTGCGCGGCGGGTGCCCGTCACGGTGGCGCGGGCGCGGGCCACCAGCTGGGTCAGGCGGCCGGTGAGCAGGGGGTCGGGGGCGCTGGACTGGATCAGGGAGAGGTGGGTGGAGGCCCGCTGGTAGAGGGCGACGAGCTCGTCGGCCTCGGCTCCGGTCAGCCGGCGTCCGCGGCCCAGGAGCTGTTCCAGGCGGTCCCATTCCGCCCGGTGGGCCGTGACGAAGACGTCGAGATCCATCCGGTTCCGCTCCCCTGCCCCAGGACCTGGCTCCTGCTCGGTACTGCTTGGTTCTGCTCGGTACTGCTTGGTTCTGCTGGGTACTGCTTGGTTCTGCTTAGTTCTACGGTGGTCAGCTTGGCAGACTGGATGACCAAGGGGCGGGTCCGGCCACGTGAAAGGTGTGCAGCGGTGAGCGATCTGGTGACGGGGGACGCGGTCGTCCTGGGCCTGCGGCCGGCGAGGGTTCCGAGCCGGGCGCTGGCGGTCCTCCTCGACCTGGTCGTCTACCTCACCGGCTACCTCCTGATCTCCATCGGGCTGGGCTTCGCCACCGCGTCGCTGGACGAGGCCGCCGTCGCGGCCGTCGCGGTGGCGTCCTTCCTGCTGCTGCTGGTCGGGGTGCCGATCGCGGTGGAGACCCTGAGCCACGGGCGTTCGCTCGGGAAGCTCGCGTGCGGGTTGCGCGTGGTGCGGGACGACGGCGGGCCCATCCGTTTCCGGCACGCCCTGGTCCGCGGGGCGATGGGGGTCATCGAGCTGCTGGGGACCTTCGGGACCGTGGCGTGCCTCGCCTCCCTGGTGTCGGCGCGGGGGCGGCGGCTCGGCGACGTGTTCGCGGGGACGCTGGTGGTCCGGGAGCGGGTGCCGGGGGCCCGGGTGATGCCGGTGCCGCCGCCTCCGCCCTGGCTGGCCGGGCGGTTCGCCGGGCTGGACCTGTCGGCGGTCCCGGACGGGCTGTGGCTGGCGATACGGCAGTACCTGACGCGGATGAACCAGCTGGATCCGCAGGTGGGTGCGGGGATGGCGGCCCGGCTGGCGGACGACCTGGTGGCGCGTACGGGGGCGCCCGCGCCGGTCGGCGTGCCCGCGGCCGCGTACCTGATGGCGGTGGTGCACGAACGGCAGTCGCGGGATGCGGCCCGGGCTTTCGGCACCCCGGGGCACGCGGCTGCGCCCGTACCGGCTGCTGCTCCCGCACACGGCGCTCCACCCGTACCGGCTGCCGTGCCCGTACCGGCTGCCGTGCCCGGATACGGTCCGGCGGGGCCGGCCGCTCCCGCCGCCCCGGTCCAGCCGCCCGCCGAGCCCGTGCGCCGTACCGGATTCGCGCCGCCCGCCTGAGGGTTACTCCTCGAAGGTCGAGGGCGGGGTCTCCAGGTGTTCGAGCTCGATCCCGGGGGCGGCGAGGACCACGTCCCCGGCCAGGTGGACCGTGTGGACCTCACCGGTGTCCAGGGCGGTGACCTGGTACTCGTCCACCACCAGCGGTCCGCTGTCCGTCGGGTGCTCCGCGCGCCCGAGCAGCGCCCACGCCTGGTCGACGGTGCGGGGCGCGAGCACCGGATCGGTGAAGGCGACGAGCCGGACCCGCGTGGCGGGCGCGCCGGGGGTCAGGCGGAGCAGGCGGGCCGTCGCCACCAGGAAGGCCGGTGAGGTGCCGGTGAAGCCGCCCGCGGCGACGTTGCCCTCGGTGGCCTCGGTGCCGCTCGGGTCGCTGCGGACCCAGGTGACACCGTCGATGGCGGCGCCGCGGACCTGCCAGCTCGCCGCGTTCAGTTCGAGGCGGATGGGGCGGCCCAGCTCGTCGACCGCCAGGTCGACCGAGCCCCGGTGGTCGCCGTCCAGGCCGGTGAGCTGGGAGACGTAGCGCCAGCCGGAGGGGCCGGGGGCGCAGTGGAAGTGCTCCTCGCCGAGGGGGGCGTGGTCGTGCGGGTCGTGGAGCGAGTAGCGGCCGCGGGGCATGGGAGCTGGGTCCTCGGGTGGTGTCGGATGGATACGGGGCAGGCCCCCGGCGTGCTGCCGGGGGCCTGCCTTCGACGTGCTGCCGCTGCCGCGTCGGGGATCAGTAGCGGTAGTGGTCCGGCTTGTACGGGCCTTCGACCTTGACGCCGATGTACTCGGCCTGCTCCGGGCGCAGGGTGGTCAGCTTGACGCCGA
>NZ_JBWKCE010000043.1:0-2797 GCF_056436685.1 Streptomyces sp. NPDC043680
GGCGAGTCAGAAACCGTTGATGTAGTCGAAGGACATGCGAAAGGTCCGGCGTAGAGGGTAAGACCCCCGTAGACGAAACATCAGCGGCTTGCTTGCTCATCTCCCAAGTAGCACGGGGCCCGAGAAATCCCGTGTGAATCTGGCGGGACCACCCGCTAAGCCTAAATATTCCCTGGTGACCGATAGCGGATAGTACCGTGAGGGAATGGTGAAAAGTACCGCGGGAGCGGAGTGAAATAGTACCTGAAACCGTGTGCCTACAAGCCGTGGGAGCGTCGGACGTGTTTACACGTCTCGTGACTGCGTGCCTTTTGAAGAATGAGCCTGCGAGTTAGCGGTGTGTAGCGAGGTTAACCCGTGTGGGGAAGCCGTAGCGAAAGCGAGTCCGAATAGGGCGATTGAGTTGCACGCTCTAGACCCGAAGCGGAGTGATCTAGCCATGGGCAGGTTGAAGCGGAGGTAAGACTTCGTGGAGGACCGAACCCACCAGGGTTGAAAACCTGGGGGATGACCTGTGGTTAGGGGTGAAAGGCCAATCAAACTCCGTGATAGCTGGTTCTCCCCGAAATGCATTTAGGTGCAGCGTCGTGTGTTTCTTGCCGGAGGTAGAGCACTGGATAGGCGATGGGCCCTACCGGGTTACTGACCTTAGCCAAACTCCGAATGCCGGTAAGTGAGAGCACGGCAGTGAGACTGTGGGGGATAAGCTCCATGGTCGAGAGGGAAACAGCCCAGAGCATCGACTAAGGCCCCTAAGCGTACGCTAAGTGGGAAAGGATGTGGAGTCGCAGAGACAACCAGGAGGTTGGCTTAGAAGCAGCCACCCTTGAAAGAGTGCGTAATAGCTCACTGGTCAAGTGATTCCGCGCCGACAATGTAGCGGGGCTCAAGCGTACCGCCGAAGTCGTGTCATTGCAGCAATAGGGCCAACGCCTGCTGTGATGGGTAGGGGAGCGTCGTGTGCCGGGTGAAGCAGCAGCGGAAGCTAGTTGTGGACGGTTCACGAGTGAGAATGCAGGCATGAGTAGCGATACACACGTGAGAAACGTGTGCGCCGATTGACTAAGGGTTCCTGGGTCAAGCTGATCTGCCCAGGGTAAGTCGGGACCTAAGGCGAGGCCGACAGGCGTAGTCGATGGACAACCGGTTGATATTCCGGTACCCGCTTTGAAACGCCCAATATCGAATCCATTAATGCTAAGGCCGTGAAGCCGTTCCGGACCCTTCGGGGAAAGGAAAGTGGTGGAGCCGCTGACCCAAGGTGGTAGTAGGTAAGCGATGGGGTGACGCAGGAAGGTAGTCCAGCCCGGGCGGTGGTTGTCCCGGGGTAAGGGTGTAGGCCGAGGGGTAGGCAAATCCGTCCCTCATACAAGGCTGAGACCTGATGCCGAGCCGATTGTGGTGAAGTGGATGATCCTATGCTGTCGAGAAAAGCCTCTAGCGAGTTTCATGGCGGCCCGTACCCTAAACCGACTCAGGTGGTCAGGTAGAGAATACCGAGGCGTTCGGGTGAACTATGGTTAAGGAACTCGGCAAAATGCCCCCGTAACTTCGGGAGAAGGGGGGCCATCACTGGTGATCGGATTTACTCCGTGAGCTGGGGGTGGCCGCAGAGACCAGCGAGAAGCGACTGTTTACTAAAAACACAGGTCCGTGCGAAGCCGTAAGGCGATGTATACGGACTGACGCCTGCCCGGTGCTGGAACGTTAAGGGGACCGGTTAGTGACCTTTCGGGGTTGCGAAGCTGAGAACTTAAGCGCCAGTAAACGGCGGTGGTAACTATAACCATCCTAAGGTAGCGAAATTCCTTGTCGGGTAAGTTCCGACCTGCACGAATGGCGTAACGACTTCTCGACTGTCTCAACCATAGGCCCGGTGAAATTGCACTACGAGTAAAGATGCTCGTTTCGCGCAGCAGGACGGAAAGACCCCGGGACCTTTACTACAGTTTGATATTGGTGTTCGGTTCGGCTTGTGTAGGATAGGTGGGAGACTTTGAAGCTATGACGCCAGTCATGGTGGAGTCGCCGTTGAAATACCACTCTGGTCGTGCTGGATGTCTAACCTCGGTCCGTGATCCGGATCAGGGACAGTGTCTGATGGGTAGTTTAACTGGGGCGGTTGCCTCCCAAAGGGTAACGGAGGCGCCCAAAGGTTCCCTCAGCCTGGTTGGCAATCAGGTGTTGAGTGTAAGTGCACAAGGGAGCTTGACTGTGAGACCGACGGGTCGAGCAGGGACGAAAGTCGGGACTAGTGATCCGGCGGTGGCTTGTGGAAGCGCCGTCGCTCAACGGATAAAAGGTACCCCGGGGATAACAGGCTGATCTTCCCCAAGAGTCCATATCGACGGGATGGTTTGGCACCTCGATGTCGGCTCGTCGCATCCTGGGGCTGGAGTCGGTCCCAAGGGTTGGGCTGTTCGCCCATTAAAGCGGTACGCGAGCTGGGTTTAGAACGTCGTGAGACAGTTCGGTCCCTATCCGCTGTGCGCGTAGGAATATTGAGAAGGGCTGTCCCTAGTACGAGAGGACCGGGACGGACGAACCTCTGGTGTGCCAGTTGTCCTGCCAAGGGCATGGCTGGTTGGCTACGTTCGGGAGGGATAACCGCTGAAAGCATCTAAGCGGGAAGCCTGCTTCAAGATGAGTATTCCCACCTCCTTGAGAGGGTAAGGCTCCCAGTAGACGACTGGGTTGATAGGCCAGATGTGGAAGCCCGGTAACGGGTGGAGCTGACTGGTACTAATAGGCCGAGGGCTTGTCCTCAGTTGCTCGCGTCCACTGTGTTAGTTCTGAA
>NZ_JBWKCE010000044.1:0-2392 GCF_056436685.1 Streptomyces sp. NPDC043680
GGTTCTGGCACAGATCTTGGGGAACCATCGCGGAGCGTGACCTCGGTGTTCGATTGCGAGTGACTGACTCGTGCGAGACGGCGCACGCCTTGGCGTCTGAAGGCCGGAAGTGACGCTCCCTCAGGTGCGTTCCGTTCGCTGCTCTGGCTGGCTGTGAACAGTGATGGTGCTGGTCATGCAGACCGATGCACCGTTCTGGGATTCGCTGGTGTTCGACGGGATCGACGATGTGGAGGTCGAGGCGGTTACGGTCGCGTTCGGCACGGTCGAGGTGGTAGCAAGAGGCCGCATGGCGGGGGCGGCGTGTCCGGACTGCGGCCGCTTCGCGGACCGGGTCCACGACCGTTACCAGCGCAGGCTGAAGGACCTTCCCCTCGCTGAGCAGGGCTTTGTGATCCGGCTGATGGTCCGGCGATTCATCTGCGGGTCGGCGGACTGTCCGCGCCGAACGTTCGCCGAGCCGTTCTCCCGGCTGGCCGCGCCGTACGCGCGGTTCACCACGCGGCTGAACCGCGCCCTGGAGCGGGTGGGGCTCGCCTTGGCGGGACGAGCCGGCGCTCGACTGGCGGCCCAGCTCGGCTTCGCTGCGGGACGGATGACCTTGTTACGCAGGGTCATGGCGTTGCCCGATCCGCGATTCAGTACTCCACGCGTGCTGGGCGTGGACGACTTTGCGATCCGTCGCGGCCAGACCTACTCCACCGTCTTGACCAGCGTCGAAGACCATCGCGTGGTCGACGTGCTCCCGACCCGTGAAGCCGGGCCGCTGGCTGCGTGGCTGGTCCGTCGCCCAGGCGTGGAGATCATCTGCCGGGACCGGGCGGGCGCCTACGCCGAAGGCGCCCGGCGCGGTGCCCCTGATGCTCTGCAGGTCGCTGACCGGTTCCATCTGTGGCAAGGCCTCGGCCGGGCCGTGGAGACCTGCGTCGCCGCCCATCGCGACTGCCTGCGCAACCCATCGCCCAGCGGCATATTGCCGGAGGCCACCGGACTTGTTTCCGGTCGACTGCAGGACGACTCGGAGCCCGTCGGCCGACGCGCCGAGCGAAAGAAGGCGGCACACACCCTGGTTCACGAGCTCCTGGCCCAAGGCCACTCACGCCGGGCGATCGCCCGACACCTGGGCTGGGGCCTTAACACCGTCCTCCGGTACGCGAACGCCGCACGCTGGCAGGACACCTTCCGCGAGAACCGTCCCCGGCCCAGCAGATTGGACCCCTACAAGCCCTACTTGGAGCGCCGATTCGCCGAGGGATGCACCAGCGTCACCCACCTCCACAGTGAACTGGTTGCCGACAATGCGCCTGTCACCTACCAGATGGTTCGTGCCTACATCGCCGCCCTCCGCGGGGCTCCGGCTGGCGCGCCGCCGCGACCGCCGACAGTGCGGCAGGTGACCGGCTGGCTCACCCGACACCCCACGACCCTGAACGAGGAGGACCGGGCCGGCCTGAAGGAGGTCCTGGCCCGCTGCCCCGAACTAGACCGGGCCGCCGGACACGTCCGCGACTTCGGCGAGATCCTCACCGACCGCCTTGGCTCCACACTCCCCACTTGGATCAACGCAGTCGACGCCAGCCAGCTACCGGGCCTCACCGGCTTCGCACTCCACCTGCTCCGAGACCTCGACGCCGTGACGGCAGGGCTCACTCTCGACTGGAGCTCCGGCAGCATCGAGGGCGCCGTCAACCGCATCAAGAAGATCAAGCGGCAGCTCTACGGCCGCGCCGGGTTCGACCTACTCCGCAAGATGATCCTTCTCCAGTAACACTTCGCGATGTTCCCCAAGAGCTGCGCGAGAACCGGATGGTAGGAACCCCTGCTGCCGCTGGCGTATAGCCAGTGCATGCAGGTGCCCAGCCGTGGCAGGATGGCCTCATGTTGATCCGAAAGGGCGATGCCGCGTAGGCGTCCCAAGGCCGTCCGCGCGGAGCGGTGGCGGCCACGATGGCAGTATCCGGTTCTGAGGGTCCCCGGTGTCTCCGCACGGACTCGTGCAGCGATCCGCCGGGTCGAAGACCAGGAAATGTGGCCCAACGCGGTCGCCAAGGCACTCTCGTGTTTCGAGTGGGCTTTTAAGGAGCCCGGACGCTACCTGGACGGCTCCGCGTTTGATTCGCCCGGGGTGGGAGATGCCCGTGATGACCTGGAGTGGGCGATGCTGTGCCTTCCGCCCGGAGCCAAACGGGACTTGGGCCGATTGATCACGCGTATCGATGAGGAATTCGAGCGCCGCACCTTGCCGGAGCCCAACTACAACGAGTGGGCGACGACGCGCTGGTGGTGGACCAGAATGCGTGATCGGTGACGGTCCCCCAGGTCGCCGCCCCTCCTTACAATCGAACGAAGCTGTCACCCTCCGCGATCGCTCCCCAAGATCTGTGCCAGAACC
>NZ_JBWKCE010000045.1:0-2162 GCF_056436685.1 Streptomyces sp. NPDC043680
CGCGCCTACGTCGAACAGGACCTCCACGAGATCTACGAAGGCGAGGTCCGCTACGCCCGCGACGCCTTCGAAGGCCTCCGCCTCATGGACGCCCTCATGGGGGTCAAACGCGGTGTCCCCGGCGTCGAACTCCCGCCCTTGAAGCAGCGCCGCGTCGCCAGCCGCGACACGCCCCTCCTGGTGGCGGAACCCGAGCCGGGCGGCCGGTCCGAGGTGGCCGTCGACAACCCCGTCCCCACCCCGCCGTTCTGGGGCACCCGCGTGGTCAAGGGCATCCCGCTCAGGGACTACGCCTCCTGGCTCGACGAGACCGCCCTGTTCAAGGGCCAGTGGGGCCTGAAGGATGCGGAGACCATCGATACGGACGGCCGGCCCCGGCTGCGCGGTTGGCTCGACCGGCTGCACACCGACAACCTGCTGGAGGCAGCCGTCGTACACGGCTACTTCCCCTGCGTCTCCAAGGGCGACGACCTGATCGTCCTCGACGAGTTCGGCGGCGAGCGGACCCGCTTCACCTTCCCGCGCCAGAGCCGCGGCCGGCGCCTGTGCCTGGCGGACTTCTTCCGCCCCGAGGAGTCCGGCGAGACCGACGTGGTCGGTCTCCAGGTCGTCACCGTGGGTTCGAGGATCGGAGAGGAGACGGCCCGGCTGTTCGCCGCCGACTCCTACCGCGCGTACATGGAGCTGCACGGCCTGTCCGTCCAGCTCGCCGAGGCCCTGGCCGAGTACTGGCACGCCCGCGTCCGCGCCGAGCTCGGCATCGGGGGGTCCGACCCGGCTTCCATGCAGGGGATGTTCCGCACCGAGTACCAGGGCTGCCGCTATTCGCTGGGGTACCCCGCCTGCCCGGACCTGGAGGACCGCGCCAAGATCGCCGACCTGCTCCGGCCCGAGCGGATCGGCGTCCACCTCTCCGAGGAGTTCCAGCTCCACCCGGAGCAGTCCACCGACGCGATCGTGATCCACCACCCCGCGGCCACCTACTTCAACGCACGCTGAGGTGAACCCCCATGCCCCCTTCCCCGTCCCGCCCCGGCCTGCGCGAGCTCCTTGCGCGGGGCGAGCGGTCCTACTCCTTCGAGTTCTTTCCGCCCAAGACCGATGCCGGGGAGCGGGCCCTCTGGGCGGCGATCCGCCGCATCGAGGCCTTCGACCCGTCCTTCGTCTCCGTGACGTACGGCGCCGGCGGGTCCTCCCGTGACCGGACCGTCCAGGTGACCAAGCGCATTGCCGCCGAGACGACACTGCGCCCGGTCGCCCACCTCACCGCGGTCGGACACTCGGTCGCCGAACTCCGCCACATCATCGGCCAGTACGCCGACGCGGGCATCCGCGACGTCCTCGCTCTCCGGGGCGACCCGCCCGGCGATCCCAGGGGGGAGTGGACGGCGCACCCGCAGGGGCTCACCCACGCCCGGGAACTGGTCACGCTGATCCGGCAGTTGGGGGACTTCACGGTCGGTGTGGCGGCCTTCCCGGAACGGCACCCCCGGTCGGGCTCCTGGGACGAGGACATCCGCCACTTCGTCGCCAAGTGCAGGGCCGGCGCGGACTACGCCATCACGCAGATGTTCTTCCACGTGGACGACTACCTGCGCCTGCGCGACCGGGTGGCCGCCGCCGGCTGCGATACGCCGATCATCCCCGAGATCATGCCGGCCACGGACGTGCGCCAGGTCGGCCGCTTCGCCGAACTGAGCAACGCCCGCTTCCCGGAGGCGCTCGCCCGCCGCCTCGAAGCGGCCAGGGACCACCCCGCCGACGGCCACCGGATCGGCGTCGACTACGCGACCGCCATGTCCGAGCGCCTGCTCGCCGAGGGCGCTCCCGGCCTGCACTACATCACCCTCAACAAGTCCACCGCGACTCTTGAGATCCACCAGAACATCCAGAACGTCCAGAGCGTCCAGACCCATAGGAGTGCACGTGTCCTCGCAGCCGCCCGCTGACTTCACCGATTTCAAGGTCGCAGACCTCTCGCTCGCGGAGTTCGGCCGCAAGGAGATCACCCTGGCCGAGCACGAGATGCCGGGCCTGATGTCGATCCGCAAGGAGTACGCCGCGGCACAGCCGCTGGCCGGCGCCCGCATCACCGGCTCCCTGCACATGACCGTGCAGACCGCCGTCCTCATCGAGACCCTGGTCGCCCTCGGCGCCGAGGT
>NZ_JBWKCE010000047.1:0-1580 GCF_056436685.1 Streptomyces sp. NPDC043680
CTAAGGGTTGTCCCGTAACTGATCTTTGGCAGCACGAGAGTGGCTGGCCGGTATCGCATCCCAGGTTCCCCTTGGGGAGGCACTGACTTCGGTTCACCCCTGCGACCGCACGACACAACAGCGGGTAGCAGACGCCTCCTCCCGACAACGTGTGGACCTCCCGACCTGGGGAGATGAGCAGGGGCCCTGTTATCGTGCGCCGATGTCAACGATCAAACAGTTCCAAGTGACCTTCGACTGCGCGGAGCCTGCGCGCCTCGCCGCTTTCTGGTGCGAGGTGCTGGGGTACGTCGTGCCGACGGTCCCGGAGGGCTTCGCCACGTGGGAGGAGTACCACCTCTCGCTGCCGCCCGAGGATGAGATCTACTTCGCGTGCACCGATCCCTCGGGTGTGGCCCCGCGCTTGCTCTTCCAGCGAGTTCCCGAGAGCAAGGTCGTCAAGAACCGGGTGCATCTCGATGTGCGGGCCGGCACCGGGCTTGTGGGTGAGGAGCGCCTTGCCACACTCGAGGCCGAATGCGCACGACTGATGGCACTCGGCGCGAAACACGTGCTGACGCAGCGCGCCGATGGCGTCAACGAGTCGTGCATCACTATGCAGGACATTGAGGGCAACGAGTTCTGCCTCGCCTGATTCTCCTCCGAGATTGCGACGTGGGGAGCCATCTCCGGCCTTGGGGAACATCGGGGCAGCCGATATCGGCTGCCCCGATGTTCCCCAAGGCCAGTCTCCCGTGGACCTCTCAAGTCCCGCATGCGGCGGGAGTCATCCCGTGAGAGCGAGGTTGTGTAGGCGGGCAACGCCGTGCATCGCGTGGCGCACACCGTCGCCTCTCAGGCGGCAGTCGCGCAGGATCTTCCAGGTCTTCATACGGGCGAAGGCGTGCTCGACGCGGGCGCGAACCCGTTTGTGGCTCTTGTTGTGGGCCTGCTTCCAGTCGGGTAGTTCCTCGCCCTTGCGCCGGCGGTGCGGCATGATCAGCCCGGTGCCCAGGTAGCCGCCGTCCGCGATCGTCGTAGTGTTGCCGACTGCCTGCTTGGCACCGGACTCGGCCCATGCCCGGCAGTCGTTGCGGTTCCCCGGCAGAGGCCGGCCGACCACCACGACCAGGCGGGTGTCGGCGTCGATGACCACCTGGTGGTTCGTCGAGTAGCGATAGTTCTTCGACTGCTCGGCGACCTTGTGGTCGCGGGTGGGTACCAGCGTCCCGTCCACGATCAGCACCGCGTCCTTTGCGAAGCGCCTGCGCGGGGCCAGCGCGAGCCTGGGGCCGAGGTGGTCGATGACGCGATCGGCGGTGGACTTCGACACTCCGAAGAGCGGCGCGAGTTGGCGCAGGGTCAAGTTGGTGTACCAGTACGCGGCCACCAGTAGCACCCGATCCTCCAGGGACAGCTTCCACGGCCGACCACGGCCCGGCGCGTCGCTGCCCTCGCGGCGTAGCTGCCTCATCAACTTGCAGAAGGCACGCGGGCTCAGTCCGGCGAACGGGGCTATCCAGGACGGCTCAGACGCCGTGATCACACCAGCCACGGCCTAGATCATCCCACGGCAAGATCACTTACGGGACAACCCTTAG
>NZ_JBWKCE010000048.1:0-1562 GCF_056436685.1 Streptomyces sp. NPDC043680
ACGGTGCCGTTCCGGCAGGACACCGCGTACATGGCGATCGGTGAGCGGACGAACGCTAACGGGTCGAAGAAGTTCCGTGAGGCGATGCTGGAGGGCCGCTGGGACGACTGTGTGGAGATGGCCCGCGACCAGATCCGCGAGGGCGCGCACATGCTGGATCTGTGCGTGGACTACGTGGGCCGTGATGGTGTCGCGGACATGGAGGAGTTGGCGGGCCGCTTCGCGACGGCTTCGACGCTGCCGATCGTGTTGGATTCCACCGAGGTCGAGGTGATCCGGGCGGGTCTGGAGAAGCTGGGCGGGCGTGCGGTCATCAACTCGGTGAACTACGAGGACGGTGACGGGCCCGAGTCGCGGTTTGCGAGGGTCACCCGGTTGGCGCAGGAGCACGGGGCGGCGCTGATCGCGCTGACCATCGACGAGGAGGGCCAGGCCCGCACCGCGGAGCACAAGGTCGCGATCGCGGAGCGGTTGATCGCGGATTTGACGGGGAACTGGGGGATCCGTGAGTCGGACATCCTGATCGACACTCTGACGTTCACGATCTGCACCGGTCAGGAGGAGTCGCGGGGGGACGGTATCGCGACGATCGAGGCGATCCGTGAGCTCAAGCGCCGTCACCCGGAGGTGCAGACCACGCTGGGTCTGTCGAACATCTCCTTCGGTCTGAATCCGGCTGCCCGGGTGCTGCTGAACTCGGTCTTCCTGGACGAGTGCGTGAAGGCGGGTCTGGATTCGGCGATCGTGCATGCCTCGAAGATCCTGCCGATCGCCCGCTTCGATGAGGAGCAGGTGGCCACCGCCCTGGATTTGATCTACGACCGGCGCTCGGAGGGTTATGACCCGCTGCAGAAGCTGATGGCTCTCTTCGAGGGTGTCAACACCAAGTCGCTGAAGGCCGGTCGGGCGGAGGAGCTCCTCGCGCTGCCGCTGGAGGAGCGGCTGCGGCGCCGCATCATCGACGGTGAGAAGAACGGCCTGGAGGCGGATCTCGACGAGGCGCTGCGGGGTCGGCCCGCTCTGGACATCGTCAATGACACGCTGCTGGAGGGGATGAAGGTCGTCGGTGAGTTGTTCGGTTCCGGCCAGATGCAGTTGCCGTTCGTCCTGCAGTCGGCCGAGGTCATGAAGTCGGCGGTGGCCTATCTGGAGCCGCACATGGAGAAGACCGACGACGAGGGCAAGGGCACCATCGTGCTGGCCACCGTCCGCGGCGACGTGCATGACATCGGCAAGAACCTGGTCGACATCATCTTGACGAACAACGGCTACAACGTGGTCAACATCGGGATCAAGCAGCCGGTGTCGGCGATCGTGGAGGCCGCGCAGGAGCACAAGGCGGACGTGATCGGGATGTCGGGTCTGCTGGTGAAGTCGACGGTGATCATGAAGGAGAACCTGGAGGAGCTCAACCAGCGCAAGCTGGCCGCGGACTTCCCGGTCATCCTCGGCGGCGCCGCCCTGACCCGCGCCTACGTCGAACAGGACCTCCACGAGATCTACGAAGGCGAGGTCCGCTACGCCCGCGACGCCTTCGAAGGCCTCCGCCTCATGGACGCCCT
>NZ_JBWKCE010000049.1:0-1323 GCF_056436685.1 Streptomyces sp. NPDC043680
TCAGTAGCGGTAGTGGTCCGGCTTGTACGGGCCTTCGACCTTGACGCCGATGTACTCGGCCTGCTCCGGGCGCAGGGTGGTCAGCTTGACGCCGAGGGCGTCGAGGTGGAGGCGGGCCACCTTCTCGTCCAGGTGCTTGGGCAGCACGTAGACGTCGGTCGGGTACTCCTCCGGCTTGGTGAACAGCTCGATCTGCGCCAGGGTCTGGTCCGCGAACGAGTTCGACATCACGAACGACGGGTGGCCGGTCGCGTTGCCCAGGTTCAGCAGACGACCCTCGGACAGCACGATCAGCACCTTGCCGTCCGGGAACGTCCACGTGTGGACCTGCGGCTTGACCTCGTCCTTGACGATGCCCTCGATCTTCGCCAGACCGGCCATGTCGATCTCGTTGTCGAAGTGGCCGATGTTGCCCACGATCGCCTGGTGCTTCATCTTGGCCATGTCCGAGGCCATGATGATGTCCTTGTTGCCCGTGGTCGTGATGAAGATGTCGGCCGTCTCCACCACGTCGTCCAGCGTCGCGACCTGGTAGCCGTCCATCGCCGCCTGCAGCGCACAGATCGGGTCGATCTCGGTGACGATGACGCGGGCGCCCTGGCCGCGCAGCGACTCCGCGCAGCCCTTGCCGACATCGCCGTAACCGCAGACCACCGCGACCTTGCCGCCGATCAGGACATCGGTGGCACGGTTGATGCCGTCGATCAGCGAGTGCCGGCAGCCGTACTTGTTGTCGAACTTCGACTTCGTCACCGCGTCGTTCACGTTGATCGCCGGGAACAGCAGCGTGCCCTCGGCCATCATCTCGTAGAGGCGGTGGACACCGGTGGTGGTCTCCTCGGTGACACCGCGGATCTCGGACGCGAGCTGCGTCCACTTCTGCGGGGTCTCGCCGAGGGTGCGGTTCAGCAGGGTGAGGATGTGGCCGTACTCCTCGGAGTCCGCCGTGGACGGGTCCGGGGCGGAGCCGGCCTTCTCGAACTCGACGCCCTTGTGGACGAGGAGGGTGGCGTCACCGCCGTCGTCCAGGATCATGTTCGGGCCGCCGGTGGGGGTGTTCGGCCAGGTCAGCGCCTGCTCCGTGCACCACCAGTACTCCTCCAGCGTCTCGCCCTTCCAGGCGAAGACGGGTACGCCCTGCGGGTTGTCCGGGGTGCCGTTCGGGCCGACGGCGATGGCGGCGGCCGCGTGGTCCTGGGTGGAGAAGATGTTGCAGGAGGCCCAGCGGACCTCGGCGCCGAGGGCGACCAGGGTCTCGATGAGGACGGCGGTCTGCACGGTCATGTGCAGGGAGCCGGTGATGCGGGCGCCGGCCAGCGGCTG
>NZ_JBWKCE010000050.1:0-1064 GCF_056436685.1 Streptomyces sp. NPDC043680
CGGAGTCGCCCCCGAGGGCGTACTTCTTGACACCGATAGCCTGTAATGAGGCATCAGATCGGGAGGAGCTGACCATGAACGCGAGCGCCATCGTGGCGGACATAAGGAAGGGCATCGCGGCAGGGGAGCACGCTTACGGCGCCCGCCTGCCAAGCGTCAGGGACTTGGCCGACGAGTACGGGGTGTCCCAGCAGACAGCCGCTGCCGCGTACGCCGTGCTGTCCGCGCTTGGGCTGACCCGCACAGCGGCTGGCAGCGGAACAACTGTTGCCGCCGGCCCGTCCGCTGACGCCCACCTGGGCACGTATGCTCCGCCGGACCTCACGGCCGCCGAAGCGTGGCGGCCCAACGGCTCCGGTGGCGAGGCCACAGAGGAGACCTACCTGGTCCGTCAACTGACCGCGCCAGCCGCCATGACTGAGTGGGGGTTCACCGAGGGAGCGGACGTGGTGGAGCGCCACCGCATCCGCCGGATCGGCGGAATCCCTTCTCAGCACAAAATGACCGTGCTGTCGTACGCCGTGGCTTCGGCACGGCCGGAGGGGCACGACGGAGTCCCGCCGATGTTGGCCCCGGTCGGCGCGCCTCCAATCCGGCCGCCGCACGGTACGCGCGTGGCTGACTGGCTCGGGTGGAACGTGGGCCGCACCGAAGCGCAGATCACAGCGGAGCCCATGGACCCTGCTGCATCGGAGGCCCTCGGAATGCAGGAAGGGAGCCCCGGGTTTCGGGTCGTAAATATCACCCGGACGCCTGAGGGAGAGACGCTGTACGTCACCGTGACGACAGCTCCGTTGCATCACAGGATCACGCTCGACATCATCGGCTGAATGTCGTTAAGAGCGTGCAGAGAAATCCGCGCTGGGAACTCTCGAATAGTTCTGTCTACCAACGGATTTCCTCTCTGCGTCTCAGACATATTTCGGTCTGCACCGTGGAGAGAGAAATCAAGGCGGGCGGAGAGCGCCATGCACTGCCTGTCGGATGCTAAATCGGCAGGCAGTGCATGGCGTAAACACAACGAGCCCCGCCGTCACGGCGGGGCTCGATGGTCCACCCCGGGC